>CAKQEP010000006.1 GCA_934230325.1 uncultured Clostridia bacterium
GCAAACTGTATACTTATGTCAACCTTGTTGTGTATGATTACTATTCCGCTGATGTTGCTTGTCTTGTGAGGTGAAAAAATGAAAGTAAGATTTAAAAAACTCAACCCAAACGCAAAAATTCCGACTTACGCTACGCCGCAAAGCGCAGGAGCCGACCTTTACGCCGTTGCGGATAAGGATATAATTATTCCGCCGCACAAAACGGTGTTTGTAACTACCGGTCTTGCCATACAGATTCCCGACGGGTACGCCGGACTCGTTTATGCAAGGAGCGGACTCGCAAGCAAAAACGGACTTGCTCCCGCAAACAAAGTGGGGGTAATAGACAGCGATTATCGCGGAGAAGCATTTGTCGCATTACATAACCACAGCGAAACGCCGCAAACCGTTACCGACGGACAACGTATAGCGCAACTGGTCATTACGCCCGTACTTCGCGCGGAGTTTGAACTCGGAGAACTCTCCGACACCGAGCGCGGCGAAGGCGGTTTTGGCAGCAGCGGCAAATTTTGACGGGATTGTAAGCAAATCAATCAAAACAATCAAAACAACCAAATCAATCGACAAAAAAAAGACGGACGATTTTTTCGTCCGTCTTTTGATATTGTTTTTTGACGTTTGTAGTATTAGTGAGTCAAAAGGAACATCGCGATAAAGATAGCGGTTATGATATACGTGGATACCTTTATCTCTTTTGCTCTGCCCGTGCAAAGCATAATGAGGGTGTAGGATATCATACCGAATCCGATACCAAAACTGATGTTGTAAGTGAAGGGCATCATTGCGATGGTAAGGAAAGCGGGTACGGAAACGGCGGGGTCTGTCCACTCGATTTCTCTCACGCAGTTCATCATCAAGACGCCGACGTAAATGAGAGCGGTAGCCGTTGCGCAGGAAGGAATAAGTTGAGCGATGGGGCTCAAGAACATTGCGACGGCAAACAACAAAGCGGTCACGTAGGAAGTGAGAGCGGTTCTGCCGCCTTCCGCGATACCGGAAGAAGATTCTACAAAGGTGGTGACGGTGCTTGTACCGAGAATTGCGCCGGTGCAAGTTGCGATAGCGTCTGCGAGCATTGCTCTGTTCATGTTGGGAACGTTGCCTTCTTCGTCAAGCATATTTCCGCGAGCGCAAGCGCCGTAAAGCGTTCCGAGAGTATCGAACATATCGACCAAGCAGAAAGCAAGGGCAGAAGTGATAAGGACGAGAATAAAGTTTGCTACGCCGTGCGCCTGAATATAAGGCTCAAAGTTGAAACCATCGGTAAATACTTTTGCGAAAGATTGCGTACCAAAATCTTTAAACGCGTCAAACGGGTTGGACAACGTGATTTTGAAGGTGTCGTACATTCCGGTGGTAAGACCAAGCAGATAGTACAAAGCGGTAGAACCGAGAATTCCCCAAAGAATTGCGCCCTTTACGTTCTTTTTTGCCATAATCGCAATTGCGATTACGCCGAGAACGGTGACGATAACGGGCATTGCGTTTGCCCAGTTTCCTGCAACCAAAAGGTTTAAACTGCCCATAGTCACGCCCGTGCTTGTGCTGGGAATGACGAGTTTGGCGTTTTGCGCGCCGATGAAAGCGATAAACAGACCGATACCTGCGGGAATTGCCTTTTTGACTGCTGCGGGTATAGCGTCAAAAATTGCCTTGCGAAGTCCGGTGACGGTAAGGAGAACAAATACGATGCCGTCAAGCAAAACAAATACGAGCGTGTTGGCGTACGTAAATCCGAAACCTACGCACATCGTATACACAAAGAAAGCGTTAAGTCCCATTCCGGGAGCTTGAGCCATCGGCAAACCGGAAAGCGCGCCGATAAGAATCGTACCGATTATGGCGGAGATTGCGGTTACGATATAAATCGCGCCGTAACTTACGCCAAGTACGTTTGCGCCGCTGCTGAACGGATCTGCAAACATTCCTGCATTGACCATGAGAATGTACACCATCGCCATAAAGGTGGTGACGCCCGCCATGATTTCCGTTTTTAAGTTTGTGCCGCGCTCGGCAAACTTAAAGGTTCTGTCAAACCAACCTCTTTTTGGGGTGTTGACGTTTTGTGTGTTGTCTTGTTCCATAAAAAATCTACCTCCAAGTATTTTTTTTGCAATAATTAAACCCCGCTTTTTAGACGGGGATTTTGCCGTATCAGAGTATGGTGGCGCAACGCAACGCCGCAGAATTATCTGCGAAAAAGATGCATGTCTTGACAATAATAAAATTGTTTAGCATACCGCGCCTCTTTCAAAAAAAAGATATATGTATTTTAACACAATTCCGCAGTCAAGTCAACAGTTTTGCCATATTTTGTCGATTTTTATTGTTTTTGTATATTCTATAATTTATTGCGAAAGGAGTTTCGCAATTTTTTTTGTTGCAAAATCCTGTTGTGACCGACAATCAGCCTTGTTGTTTTAATTTTATGTCGGTGAGCCGATTGAGCGGCGGCTTTATAATACCGCTCTCCCCTGTGGTAGTTACTCGAAAGAGTAGATACAAATATATTTTTGGTTGGGTTATTCATTCCCAAAAGGAGGTATTAAAAATGAAAAGATGTATCGTTGTAGACGTAAAAACCGGTAAAGACGACAAAACAAACGAAGATTTGGTTTTTCTTACTTTGTATCAACTCGCTTCCCCTATGAAAAAAGGAGGCTTGTGGCATCCGAAAAGACAAGAGGCTGTGAGTTGCGCTTGTGCGGGTAAAAACCGAAATTCTTCGGACTTTGACGAATGGAACAAAATGCCCGTAGGTACTGTTGTAAACGTTACTTATGGAGTGAGCGACTTTAACAACAAGCCTTTTGTTGCTAAAATCGAGCGTTTTGTTTCACCTCGTTACGACAAAGACTTGTTTGTGTGACGGAGGTAAATATGAAAAAGACTTTTTTTGAGTTTACCACCTTAAACAAAGAGTTGTTTGTAGTGCCTTTGGAAGAAATAAGTTTTATCTGCAAGACTAAAAACGGTTGTTGTATACAACTGTCTGACGGTGACGTATACAACGTAATAAACGGATATTACGGTATTTTATCCTCTTTTATGGATAACGAAATCAACGTTGTTTCTGTTTCGACAGACAAGCAAGTTTAAAATCTTGTATAAAACGTATAAAACGTATAAAACATACTTTCTTAAAATGGCTCAATCCCTTTAATACAAACAACATTACAACATTTATGCGTCCCCTTTGGGCTTGTCAAGGGGACGTATAAAAAACGTATAAAACGTATAAAAAATAAGCCTTTAAACGGGTTTGTTGCCAAAAATATTAAAAGCGAGGTGAAAAAAATGGCGTTTGCAAAAGTTCCAAACAGAAAAAGAATCAAAATGTACTATCAGGGCGGTTATCGTGAACGGGATATAATGCGCAATTCTAAATTTGCAATAAAAAAGAATAAAGGCAGAACCGTTACTTTTTACAAAAAGCACGATTCGCGCGGAAAATACGATACCGTGAAGTACGATACTTGTACGTACGACTTGCTTAACGGTATTTGGGTAGGTTAAAAAAATAACCGCTCCAAACGGAGCGGTTAGGTTGCAAGTCTATCCCGAGTATTACTCTAAAACTTTCATGGGTAAATGCAGCGGTTTCCACTATTGCGAAACTGTCGTGTTCACGACCTTTGAAAGAGTAATTATATTATAGCGAGGTAAATACAAAATGTCAAGACCTTTTAGAGATAAAAATAAAGATTTGGTTAATCTTACAGTTGTTCCGTCAGATAAAGTATGGGTTAAATATAAGAATGGTAAACCTGTAATTAGACGTGATATAAAGATTTACGGTCGAGTGGACAAAGGCACAACTGCATTTGTTACTACAACAAATTTAAGTGGTGTCAACCATCGAATAGTTGACGACACATCAAAGTTACCTAAGAAAATAAAAAATGATTTGGTTAAGTTATTAAAAAACGATAACCGAAAAGTTGCTTACCTAATTAAAAAAGAAAAATAATCTTTTTTAACTAACTAATTGCGCAGGGGAAAAAGATATGCAATTAAGACATTGTGAGATAGTACAGGACGTAGATAAACTCAAAGTAGATATTCAAGAAACCTGTATGAAGTACAAAACGATAAAGCAGTGGGCGTACATAGTTCACGATTGCGACGATACTCGACCTCACTATCACATATACCTCAACTTTGGGACAAGCAGTTGCGATACAAAGTTGGTAGCGCAGTGGTTTAAGTTGGGGTACACGGACGAAGAAGGTACGGAGTATACTGGAGAGCAGTTTGTTTCCAAAGTCAAAGGGCGCAAATCCGACGTATTGCAATACCTTACACATGAAAATGAGAGCCAAAAGTACAAGCACGTCTACGACCGCAGTAAGGTACATGCCAACTTCGATTTCGGAGCAGAGATAGACGCTTCTAAAATTATAGGAGATTTTGAGCATTTCAGTTATGCTCAACAACTCAATTACGTTAATTCTCTTTCTATTGAAGAAAAGTGTCGAAACTTTACGCAATTGAGAAAGTTGTGGGAGTTGGAGTGTATCTGTCAGGCACAAAAGTCCGACAGAAACATAGAAGTCGTTTTTATCTGTGGTAAAGGCGGTACGGGAAAAACGTATTACGCCAAAAAAATGCTTAATAGTTTAGGCTATGACTTTTGTATAAGCAGTAGTAGCAACGATCCCTTTCAAGATTATGCAGGACAACGAGCAATCATTTTAGACGACTTAAGAGATACGGTGTTTGAAAGATTTGACGATTTGTTAAAAATCTTGGATAACAATACTTCTTCTTCCGTACGGTCAAGGTTTAATAATAAAGTGTTTAACGGCAAAATGATTGTTATTACAAGTTGCGTTCCCCTCGTGTATTGGTATCCTTTTCAAAAACATACTCGCGGGGACGGTTTGGAGCAATTGTATAGGCGTATAGGTACGTACATCGAGATAACTATGGATACTATTACCGTTTACAACGACGGAGTAAATGACGACGGCAAACCTAAAGGGTTTGGCAGTATGTACAAAAACGAGTTGCAGGAGAAAAAGATAAAGATTCCAAAAACGGATATAGACAAACTTTTTTCTTCTTTGTGCGATACTGCTCAACTTCCGGAAGAATTACCGTTTTAGAGAGGTGGTGTTTATGAGGGTGTAAAAACAAAAAAACTCGCGGAACGGAGTGCGTTCTAAAAAAAATATTACAAAAGGAGATTTTTAAAAAATGAGAAAATATACAAAACGCAGAGATACTATAAAGTTTGTAGCGATATTTCTCTGTTTGCTAATGATAGTAGTCGGACTTGCGGCGGCGTTGACCAACGGATTTAAAGATAAAAATCCTTATGGGTGGTTGCCAAAATACGACAAAATGAAAGCGGGACAGGAGATTGACGGGTTTAACGTCAATACTGACCAAAAAGTCAACTACAAAACGCTTGTTGCCGGTGTTACTGCGGTAGAAGACAAAGCCGCAAACACAAAGACTTACACCTTGTTAAAGACGGATAGCGACGACGTGTATGTAAAGGTAGTTGAGGATATAGTCAAAGACGGCGACAATACATACACTCTCATAATAAACGGAGAAAACGTCAATACGTCCAAAGACGGTTACTCCGACACTGCGGTTTTGGTGGTAAAGTCGTTTACAAAAACCAACATAAAAGAATTATACAACGCAAAAAGGTTGTCTTATTACGTCGGCGGAAAGTTGGAAACAACTTCCGCTTACGCTTATGGTCTTGAAGTAGGTTCGTTTACGTCTGACGGCATAGTTTTGTTGTCCGACGTAACGGTCATGCCTATGGGCAACGATACGTATCCGTCCAAAACGGTAACCGCAACGATATCACCCTCCGACGCAACAAACAAAAGAGTAACGTGGTCTTTGGCGTGGGCAACGACCAACAGCGCAGACGTAAACACTTATATTTCTATGAGCGTATCAACGAATACTCTCACGGTGACCTTGACTCCGTTACAACCGTTTGGTACTCAAATTATATTGACTTGCAGGTCGGAAGACAATGCGAGCGTTAGCGCTACCGCAACTTTGGACTTTTCAAAGCGTATAACTTACGCTAATACTGCGGTAAATCACGCTAACAACAATTATAAATATAATTTTAACGAAGGTAACGCCGTTACGATTAAGTTGCAAGATAAACCCTCGCTGATTGAAACTACTTATCCTCCGTCAGACAATCAGTCTGTTTCATCCCAAACCGTGACGAGAGGCGTAGGCACCGTCACTCCGTCGGGAGCGGTAACGTACACTTACAAAATTAAAGCGACGGCGGCGCTCAAAGCAAAATATTCCGGCGCAAAAGATACTTTTGTAAGTATAGATGCGCCTACGGAGTTTAATATTTTGGAAAAAGTGTTTAACGTCACTTTGTATAGTTATACAAACATTCAAGAGTATAGTTATAACCCGCCTGTAGAGCACGATACTTTTTCTTTGGATTCTAAAGCGGGAGGAATACAAGGTTATCTGTTAACCGGCGCTTGGTCTAATATAGCTAATGCGTTGTTAAACATAAGCGGTCCTGCGTTTGTGCTCGAGATTACCGCTACCGACAGTTTAGGTTCTGTAAGTACAACTTACAATATTACGGTAGACAAACAAAGCGTTACTACTTCTGTTAGCGGTGTGACTCTTTCCCCGTCCGGCATAACTTTTTAAGTGTTGAGGTAACCACAAATGAGAGCAAGAAGAAATGACGTATTTATTAGAATATTTTCTATTTTACTCATACTGCTTTTGTTTGCGGGTATGGTAGGTGTTTTTGTGTTTTTTACCAACGGGTTTACCGACAACTTTAAAGCGTTTTATATCGAGCATAACGGTAAAAAAATTACTCAAAACGACGAATTGATTTTGAAAACAAATACAGAGTATCGTTTTGATTGTATCTATGCTTTAGATAAGTTAATCAACCAAAAACCTAAAGATTTTACCGTTAAGTTGACGCCTAATGCAGGTATAGACTTTGAGTTTGCGGTAGACAACGATATTCATAAATACTCCGAAATTGAAGATTTGACGCATTTGTTTGTTGTAAACAAAAAGGATACGTATTTTGTTATATCCGTTCCGTCGGGTTTTACCATAAAAAACACTCTGCAGTCTTTTTATGAAGGTAAAACAATTACCTTGTCTTCTGATGTAGTTGATTACGGATTGTTTTATTCTCTCGTCGTTACTTCTTATGACGGTAAAACAACGCATGTTTTTAATTTTTCCGTTGACGTTGACGTCACGGATATTATCCTTGACAAGGAGGTAATACTGTTTTGATTATACAAAAGAAAAAATTAGTAGCGTACATAATTTTGTTGTGTTTATTTTTGGCGGTGTTTGTTTCGTATCCGTCTTTTACTTATGCATTAGAAACGCAGTATACTTCTGTTTTGGAAGACTTGAAAAAAGACGATTCCTTTGACGTAAATCATTATCCCGAAAACGAAACCGATTATTCGCTTAAAATCATTCAACTTGCGGAAAGCAGCGATAAAGAATTGTTTGTGTACGTTTATCTGCCAAGCGGAAAAATTAAAGATTTAAAAGCGTCTTCTATAAACATATCCACTACAATCAACGACGCTATTTCGTTTTATAACTATAAACTTGAGTTTCTTAATAGCGACGGCGTGTTTTATAAATACAAAGTAGCCGAGTTTAAGGTCAAAAACGATAGCGTAAGATATTATGCCATAACTTCTATATATCGTCCTTTTGACGAAAGTATCGATGAACAAGCAAGCGGCGGCAACACGATTACCGAAGTCGAATACAACGTTTCTAAACAGTACGCTTTCGGTACTATCAACGGAAAGCCGTACGTCGATTGCGTGGATATAGAAACAATCGTTGTTACGGATAAATTTGTAGGTTTTGTAAGATATCCTCAGCGTTTAGATTGGTTTACGCCTATGACTCATGATTTCGACGGTCATTTTGTTGCGTTTAATACGGATAAGCCTATTGATAAACTTATTGAAGCTGACGTTTATTACACAACGCAGGAATATCATTATACTTTTAGTCTGGGAACTAAATATGAAACTTTTGGCGATAAAGCGGACAAGTATGCGTATCTTAAATATACCGATAAAGTTGAACATACCGGTAGCGGTTGGTTTGCCGGCACTTACAGATGGGACAGAATTCAAACCGTAGAAGATTTTTTGAAAGGCGAAGACAGAGAAAAAATCTATTCCGGAGCAATTATCGATATAACTGCCGCTACGCAATTTACCGACGAAGCGTTGGCAGAATTACAAGGCAAAGCGTGGGTACTCCGTTTTGTTGAAACGAGTTATACTCTTTGGACTGGCGGAAATGGCGTGCACGGAGTTAATTCAACAATCGTTGGCGAGGTAACTATACTTCGTTTAAAATTTGAAACGGGCGTTTTTGTTTATAATCTCGGAGTTATAGATAATAAACAAACAGGAAGTCCCGATCCCGCAAACAAACCTTTTCCTAAAATTCAATTTAGATTATCGGATAAATTTCAGGACTTTTTGGATAGAGCAAAAGCTATTATTATTTTGTTAATAATTCTGATTTTTTTAGTTTTGCTTGCGCCTATAATTCCGTACATAATAAAGGGCGTGGTGTGGGTAGTTTCCGCTCCGTTTAAGGTGGTACGCAAAATTGCCAAAAAATCTAAACAAAAAAAACGAAAGTAGGTGACTTATGCACAAAAGATGTAAAAAGACGGCAAAACCGTCAGTAAAGAAAAAAACTATACATAAAAAAGCGCCATACCCGCATTTTAGGTACTACAAAAAGAGTAAACACCCCGCTTTGATTGTAGGAGAGCAACCGGTAGAAGAATATAAATACCGTAAAGTTATGCATAGAGAAAGGGACGGTAGGCATTTAAACGAAAAAGTTTATCCTAATCCAAATCCTAAAGATAAAAAACCTATGTATATAGGCAAGCGTGTACGGCATGACAAAATGACTAATTTTGAAGATAGTCCGTTGTCTTGGAAATATCCGAAAAAATAGCATAAAAAAAGAAGCGTACCCACTGGCTAAACTTAACGTCGCCAATTCATGTCCACCGTAAAGGTTTCTAACGCTTCTGTTGTTATTATATCTGTTACGTATAGGAAAGTCAAGTATTTTACTAAAAAAACTCCGATGTCGTCAAACAAAAGGTAAAAAGTATAGATGAAAACGTTTAAAAGTATAGTTCAAGTTATATTAGGTATAGTGGTAGTGTTGGTATTAGGTTACTTTGTGTACACGTGGGTGAGTCTATGACGAGAGAAAAGCGTATAAATTACCTCCATATTTTTTGCGTAGCAACAACCGTAGGCTTTATCCTGTGTAGCGTATTTGTATTCCCGTCCGCTTTCAAAAGATTGCTCGAAGGCGGGCGGGACTTTGGCGTGTCGGTAGGCTATTTTTTTGCCGAGTTGTTTGGAAAAACAGATACCGTCACCCCTACCGTAACGCAGTTGCCGGATATGGACAACTTGCCCGTTCTCACTATTCCCGAAACGCTGGAAGGTTTTAAAATCAAGTTGCAAGAATATTTTGTTTTGTTTAGGTCCAACAGCAACTTATACAAATACTTTATGTTTTTAGACAAGGTATTTTTGGTGCTTACAAAGGGTTTGTTGTTGGTTATACCTTTTGTGTTGTTGGTATACTTGTTGTTTCAACAATATCTAAAAACCGAAAACAACAATTACAACAAGGACAGCAAACCTTTAAAGATTTTTAAAAAGGCGGTGCAGCGCACATATGCTCCGTTAAAAAAGCAAGTTTTAGGTTTTGTAGACTTTTTAAAAAGCAATAAAGCCTACTATATAGTATGGCTTTTGATATGGGCGTACAATTTGAATTTGTTTACCATACTTTTGGAGTTTTTGGCGTATTACTTATACTTTGCTTTATCGTTTAGGGTGGATACTTTGTACATGCAGATATACAAACTATTTTTAGATTTGTACGTACCGTTACGGTTTGTGCCTTTGTGGGTATGGATAATAGCGGGCGCAATAGTTTTGGATATATTTCGCAAAAAGGTAGCGTATGCAAGACTTAACCACTTTGAAAGAAAAAACAGAGGTTTTATAAACGCTCGTCCCATCGTTTTTATGGTGTGCGGAACTATGGGAAAAAAGAAAACTACCGCCATTACGGATATGGCTCTTTCTCAAGAAGTAATGTTTAGGGACAAAGCCTTTGAAAAGATACTTGAAAACGACCTTAAGTTTCCTTTTTTTGCTTGGTGCAATTTAGAAAACGAATTAAAGCGCGCTATGGAGTACGGCGAAGTTTTTAATCTTGCCACCGTACGAAAGTTTGTACACAAGAAAAAAACAAGGTTTTTTAAGTCAAAGACTACGGACAAAATCTTTGATTACGACTTTCATCGGTATGGATTTACTTACGACGACAAACTCAAAGTAGTAGATATTTGGGAAGTGATAGAAACGTATTCTCAACTATACTTTATCTACGTTATACAGTCCTCGTTGCTTATTAGCAACTACTCGGTAAGAGTAGACAATATACTTGAAGATATAGGCAACTTCCCCTTGTGGAATACCGACTTTTTTAAGCGTGACAGTAGACTGTCGGATAGTTTTTCCCGCCACTCCCATATTTTGGACTTTGACAGCCTTAGACTTGGTAAAAAGGTAATAGACAACAATGTCAACAAAGACAACTTTGAGTTTGGCGTTGTTCTTATTACCGAAGTGGGCAAAGAGAGAGGCAACACTTTGGAGTTATCGGACAAAAAGAAAAAAGACGATATCGCAAACCAAAAAAACGACCTTTTTAATTCTTGGCTCAAAATGGTGCGGCACTCCGCTACGGTAGACAACTTCCCCTTTGTAAGGGTTATCTGCGACGAGCAACGTCCCGAGAGTTGGGGCGCTGACGCAAGGGATTTGTGCGAGATAGTACACGTGAGAGATAGCGGAGATATAACGCTTGCAATGCCCTTTTTCTCTTTGGAAGAATTGTTGTACGGTTGGTTGTTTTCTAAATTTGAAAGACTGTACTACGACTACCGTTTTACTCGCTCGGACAATACGTTGCCTATGTATCTGCTAAAAGGTCTTACTTCAAAAATACATAGTTATTACAAAGGTATATACAACCGTTTCGGTTACTGCAAACTTAATGTACAGATAGAGAGCGGAACGCAAGACGGCGAACTCGTAAAATATAAGGTCACGCCTAACACTCTCTTGGTGTGGTTAGGTGGGTGGGATGACGGTTGAAACACTCTTAAAAAGTATAGAAAACAAGTTGGATAATATACTTGCAATATTACAATATAGCGAGCAAGTCGAGCGGCACAAGCCGCCCGACAATTCGCCTATGCTGTACGAGTATATAGACGAATGGCTTGACGAGGTGAAAGCGCCGCAGATAAAGCCGAAAAGCCTTTCAATACTCCGCAACGCGGCAAATATTTACATAAAACCGCAAATAGAAAACAAACTGCTTGCGGCGGTCCGTACTTCGGATATGCTGAAAGCAATAGAAAACTGTCCGTATAGCTATATGCGGCAAGTCATTTACAACGTATTCCGCGCGGTGTTTAGACGAGCGTATCAGTATGACGTTATAGCGGAAAATCCCGCCGCAAAACTCGACTTTGTGTATCACAAACGCAAAAAAGGTCGCGCACTCACGTACGACGAACAAGCGCAATTTATAGCCGCGTTAAATGGCGACAAATTGCGCACGCTTTGGCTGTTCTATCTTTTGAGCGGTTGCCGCTGTCAAGAGGCTTTAACGCTGTTGTGGGAGGACATAGACAAGGGCAACGGGCGCATATTCATACGCGGCACGAAAACGGAATACAGCGAAAGGTATATACCGTTGTTTCCGCAAATAGCCGAATTATTGAAAGAAATACCCCGCGCGGGTATGAATGTATTTTCGTATACATATAGAGCGGTGCAATGTGCCTTTTACCGAATACGTAAGAAAAGCGGTTTGCAATTCCGTATACACGATTTACGGCATACGTTTGCAACAAGGTGTTTAGAAAGCGGAATAGCGACAAAAACGGTTGCAAAGTGGTTGGGGCACAAACACGCAAGCACAACGGACGAAATATATAGCCACTTATTAACGGACTTCGAGCGGCAAGAAGCGGCAAAGTTTAACCCGAAAATTTAAGAGAAAGAAAAAAGGCGAATCGGCAACAATGTTGCGGAATCGCCTTTTTTTATGCTTTGAAATTTATATTGCCCGAATTGTTGTTGAAACTGCTCGTTATATGAACTGGGTTTTTATTGTCGTTATCGGCATTGTTTGTGCCTAAAATTTCGGCGGGGTCAATATCAAGAACAACACAAAGATTTGCAAAAGTATCAAGGGCGGGCATTGCTCTTCCTGATATGTATTGTCCTATCGTGGGTTGTTTAATGCCTAAAAGTTTTGCTAATTCGGTTTGCGATAAATCACTATTTTTAATTTCGGTTGCAAGCCTTTTTTGTATTTCAGTTAAAGTTATCATAAAAAATCACTCCTTTAAAATAATTTTATAGGAAATGCCTATAAAATGTTTGACTTATAGGCAACACCTATGATATATTGTATATACAAGTATAGGCACTGCCTATAAATGAATATGCAAGATAGGAGCGAAAAGAAAATGACAAGAGAATTGACAATTGAGAGAGAAAGTTACAAAGGCAAAGACAACAAGGAGTATTGGGCGTATTTGGTACGTGGCGAGGTGCGCGGGCGCGATGTAAAGATAGATTTCAAACCGAAAGACGCGGGCGGGTATTTGCCATTAGACATTGTATTTGACGTTAATTCGACGGCAACGCTAATAATGAGCGATGAGGAAACGACGGACAAGAACGGCAACAAGATAAAGTACACGATATACACGGTACGGAATGTTGACGATGCGGGCATAGTGTACGAGTGCGGCGTAAAACCCCGTCAAGACAGCGACAAGTCGCTTTTGGTTATGTTGCTAAACACAATGGAAGCGACGATTAAAAAGGATTTGAAACGATGAAAACGTCGCGCGGAAAAGGGAATAATTCGGCACGGTTTTTGTTGGCGGGAGTACGTGTATTTCTTAAAAATTCCGAATTGTCGCAAATGACTATTCAGAACGAATACGGGTCAATATCTGTATGTCGGGACATTCCGACAAAAACGGTTACGCAGACGGTAGGTTTTGCGGAACATTTTGAAAGCGAGGAGGAGTATTTTGAATGATTACAAAAGACAAATACGTTCCGAGCGGGTGGCATTGGGAAATCACGCCCGAGCAAGTCGAGAAAATCAAGGCAAATGACCTCGAAACAATCAATCGTGTTTATTTTGATAACTATTACAAATTCGAGCGTATAGCAAAACATTATTGTTACAAAGTACGTCGGCAAGATTGCTTGCAAGACTGTTTACAGCAAATATACGTGGATTTGCCTATTTACAAATACGACGAAGTCAACGCGTTTTATCTCAGTTTAAAACGTTCTTTTAGGTACGCTTGCGGACTTTATAAAGGTATGAGGTATCAAGACGTAGTGTCGCTTGACTCGTTAACGCGCAATAGAGAGAATGGCGACAAAAGGGCGTTGTCGTGTTTTATATCCGCACCCGAAAGGACGGATACGGACCGCCAAGAGGACGAGAGGCACGTTTTGAAAATGATAGCGGCGCAAACGCGGTTGACGGATAACGGGCGCGATTATTTGACGTCGGTTGCGTTTGATTGCAAGGTATACAAAGGATTATTCGATTATGAGTATAAAAAAATGTTTACCGTTTGACATAGACATTGACAAGTTTGTTGAAATGCTATCCGACGAGCAGCGTTTGACGGACGAGGAAATAGAATTGTGCAAAGCCGCGCAAGCCGAGCGAAGGGCAAGGGTTCTTGCTCGTCAACAACGTTTTAGGGATAAACACCGCGAGAAAATAAACGCCGTAAGTCGCGAATATTACGCTTTGCATTGCGAAGAAATGCGGCGGCTAAGCAGGGAATATTATGCGGCAAATATAGAGCAAAAGCGCAAGCAAGGGCGGGAGCGCACTCGTCGTTATTTTGAAAAACATCGCGACGAGATAAATGCCCGACAGCGTGAACGCGCAAGGAAACGCCGCGCATTGGAAAAAGCAAGGCGACTTATGCTTTTAGAGCAAGACCAAGAGGAATAGGCGGGGTTATAGGGGACGTTGTCCCCTATCTCAGGTCAACAAACACAGAGCAAATTAAAAGCACGGCGGTATATATGCTCGCAAATTTACTTATTAGCGTTTAAGTAAATTCTCTTATTAGATAAATAGGACGGTAACTATGACAAACACAAATTCTTTAATAGGAGTACCTTTTTTTGAAATACCTTTTACGCCGTGCAAGGTATACAACGACGGCGGGCATTACGTTGCATTGCCGTATTTTTCTTGCCGAAAGCGCCGCAAAAAACGCAGAAAGCCGCAAGAGAACGCCGCGCGGGAAATGTTTGATAGTTTATATACGCAAGCGATGTCGGAGGATAAGACGAAAGCCGAAACGCGTGTATTTATACGTTCCGGTCTTTCTTGTTTTTTTGAAACCGAAACACAAGCAGATGAGTTTATAACTCTCGAAACTAAACGCGTGATACACAACTTGCATAGTCGCAAGAATCGTTTTTACCGCAAAGCCAATTTAAATCGATGGCACTATTTTTTAACCGTGACTTACGACGATTTAAAACATAACGAAATGGAGTTCCGTATAAAGTTGCGCAAATGCTTATACAATCTTCATACGCGGCGAGGTTGGAGATGTATGGGAGTATTCGAGCGCGCCCCCGAAACGGGACGGCTACATTTTCACGCGCTTTTATATGTTCCCGACGGTAAAATGATAAGCCGAATAACTCAAAAGCGCGATTTTAGCACAAAAAGCCATACAATGCAAACAACTCACGAAAATGATTTTTTTGCAAAAAGATTCGGCAGAAACGATTTTGCAAAGATAAACGCCGCCGAGTTAAAACACGGCGACACAATCGGTTATATTCTTAAATACATAGAGAAAAGCGGCGAGCGTATAGTTTATAGTCGCGGAATACCTACGGAAATATTAAAGACGATAAGCGGCGACGATATAGCCGCCGAAATGCTTAATCAGTTTGTTTTAAAGTGGGTGTTATTTGACGACGTGATAGACATAGAACGCGACATAATGTATTTTAAAAATCAAACTATTATTGCCGATGTATCGCCCTATTGGCTTTGTTAAAGCATATTCGGACCGCCGCGAGAACGGTGCGAGTGTTGCAAGCGATTTAGCGCAACCCGCACCGCGCGGCGTGCCCGTGCGACATACTGGCAAGGCGTGACCTTGTACGGGGCGGCACACGCCGCCCCGCTCGAAAAAAACAAGTATTACCTTATGTCCAAAAAAGTTTATAGCAAACGTTTTTCTACCGACTGTTTCAGCGACTTTTTTACGGAAAAATCTTTGCGTTCCCGTTTCGGTATAGACGACCTCGAGGAGTACGCAACGGAAAAAGCGTCTTTTGCCGAACTGGAAAAACAAAACAGTTACTTTATTAACGAACTTTTAAACGGTATGCGCGACGAAGACAAAAAATAGACGGGGTTATAGGGGACTTTGTCCCCTATCTATGTTTATTAAACTATGAGTAAATAAAAAGAGCGAAAGTATATACACTCAAAATCTTGCTTATTAGAGATTTATTGATTTCCTCTATTAGATAAAAAACTTAATAGAATCTATCCTTATACCCTGTGGTTAGGGGAGGCAAAAAGAGGGTGTTGACAAAGTTTCCCGACTATGTTATACTCCTCGTGAGGAGTGTTAATCGTCAGATAGTTTTTTTATAGTTAACACTATCTGCAGAGATACTAAAACAATTTGTAGTACTGTGAGTATCACGGCGGTTAACCTCCTTTTCTTTTGTTCAAAAAACATAGTTTGGGAACTGTGTCAACATAGGGGTATATATTGGATACTTTATCCGGACTTTATTAAAAAAGAGGACGGTGGAAGGCGCAGAAAGCGAATTAGCGTGCGCCGCCACCGTCCCTTTTTAAGTCCGGTATCTATTACTTAAAAATTTAGGGGGAGAGCGAATATGAGAGTCAAGTACAAATATCTTACGTATACGCAGCGATTGCAAATTGAGGCGTATTTAAAAATACGAATGGCGGTAAAGGATATTGCCTTAAACGTCGGAGTTCACGTTTCTACCGTCTACCGCGAAATAAAGCGCGGATTCTACAATCGTATGTATAAACATATAGATTACGTAGGATACAAGTACTATTACAAAAATTGTTATTCGCCGGATATAGCGCAGCAAGCAACCGATTTAAATCAGTCGCGCAAAGGCGCTCAACTCAAAATAGGCAAAGACTTTAAACTTGCAGAGTATATAGAAACTTCTATAATACGCAACAAACTTTCTCCGCTTGCCTGCATAGGAGAGATAAGAAACAAAGAGTTGTCTTTTAATACTTCTATCTGCGTACAAACTTTGTATTCTTATATCCGTAAAGGCGTATTCCTAAAACTAAAAATGTCCTCTCTTCCTATAGGAGAACGCAAACGCCGCCGTAAAGAGTTGAAGATATGCCGCGCTCCTCGAGGTCTTTCCATCGAGCAACGACCGTTGGAGGTGCGTAAACGGGATATCTTCGGGCATTGGGAAATGGATACCTTGCACGGACCTACAAATTCTTCTTTGTTGGTGTTTGCCGAAAGAATGACGCGCTACGTTATGATATTCAAACTCAACGACCGTAAAGCGGAGTCCGTTGTGGCTTGCCTTAATAATCTGGAAAAAAAGTACGGTAACGCTTTTAACTCTGTATTTAAAAGTATAACGGTAGACAACGGTACGGAGTTTTCTGACTGTGCGGGTATGCAAAGCGGGATATACGGAAACAAACGTACTACGATATATTATTGTCACCCGTATACTTCTTGTGAGAGAGGCACAAACGAAAGGCTTAACCGAGAAGTCCGACGCCTAATAAAAAAAGGCAGCAATATATCTTTGCTGTCACATCAGACAGTTTCGGAAGTTCAAAACTGGGTAAATAATTATCCCCGCCAAATCTTTGGCTTTGCCACCTCGCAAGAAAAATTTACCGAACAACTAAACTTACTTTAATTTATTTTTGCCAAACCAAAAGGCAAGTTAAACCTTGCCTTGTCTTGCTACTCAAAAAACCGTTAAACTTTCTGTTTTTTTCTCTTGATTCCGTTGCCGCTTGCTTTTTTTGTACTTAAACTTTGTTTTCTATGGTTTTTTTAGATTTTAAGTTTTATTTATTGTAGTTTTTTCTTCCCACTGCTATATAGCAGTGGGGCTATTATGATTATTTTAAGTTTTTTTAATAAAAATTCGCAATATTTATTGACATTTACAGATTTTTATTGTTTTGGGGCGGCGTTGTTTATTTTTGCAAACCAAAACACAGGCAAAAACGTTGGAAGTTGCGTTGTATGGCGGCGTTTTTGTAATTTGTCGATTGCTTTTTTGGGGCGGGTTGTGATATAATGTGGTTAAACAATCAATCGCGCGCCGAACAAGGGCTTGAGCCATCGGCAAACGGCGGCGGGCGGTTTGGTTTTAAAAAAATCGATTAAAATTAAAGTGAGGTGGATTATGACTACGCAGGAAGTTTTGATTTCTCAAAGAGAGTTTTTTAATACCGGAGCGACTTTCGACGTCGATTTTAGGTTGACTCAACTAAAAAAACTCAAACAATCCGTCTTTGACAATCTCGACGAAGTAATTGCGGCGTTTAAGCAGGACTACAACAAATGCGAGTTTGACGTCATCGCGACGGAATTAGGTTTGGTTTTGAAAGAACTCAACTATTTTTTAAAGCATTTGCGGTCGCTTGCGCGTCCCAAAAGAGTGGGAACGAGTCTTATCAACTTTCCGTCAAAGGGCAAGATAATAAGCCAGCCGTTGGGCGCTGTTCTTATCGTTTCGCCGTGGAATTATCCGTTTCAGTTGACGCTTATGCCCATTGTCGGCGCAATTGCAGGCGGCAACACGATGGTTGTTAAACCCAGCAGCAAAACGCCCGCAGTAAGCGCGGCAATCAAAAAGATTATGTCGGTGTTTGACCAAAACTACGCTTACGTAAATTGCCACAAAGACGAAGAATTGTTTGACCTCGATTTTGACTTTATGTTTTATACGGGGAGCGCGTCTTTTGCAAAAATCGTGCGGGAAAAACAAGCAAAGCATCTTATTCCCTGCGTGTTGGAGTTGGGCGGAAAATCCCCCTGCATTGTGGACTGCGACGCGGATATAGAAATTGCCGCAAAACGCATAGCGTGGGGAAAATTTTTAAACGGCGGGCAAACGTGCGTCGCGCCCGATTACGTCGTTGTTCACAAGGACGTAAAGACGCAGTTTGTGGATAGGTTGCTGTTTTATATCAAAAAGTTTTACTACACGGGCGACGCGCTCAACGACCAGTACCCCTACGTAATAAGTCAATCCAAAGTAGACGAAATTGCGGAATTGATAAAGGGCGAAAAGATTTTGTGCGGCGGCAAGGCAGAAGGCAGAAAAATGCACCCCACCGTTTTGGACGATATAACTTTTGACAGTCCGATTATGCGGGAAGAGATTTTTGCCCCCGTACTGCCGATTCTTACCTTTGACAAACTCACCGATTTGCTAAACCGCCTTAAAACTATGGATAAGCCTTTGGCGTTTTACTACTATTCGCAAAGCGGCGCGGCGTGCGATTACGTTGCCAAAAACGCAATAAGCGGCGGCGCGTGCATAAACGACTGCATAATGCACCTGACGGAAGAAAAACTGCCTTTTGGCGGCGTGGGACTCAGCGGAACGGGCAGTTATCACGGCAAAAAGAGTTATGATACGTTTGTTCATTACCGCAGCGTGCTGTACAAAAACAGCAAGGAAATGAATATCAAATACCCGCCGTATACCCAAAGTAAACTCGACTTTTTAAAGTCGTACTTCAAAATACCCAAAAAATAAAACGTCAAACGTCAACTCGATACGACAAAACACGATAAAAAATGGAGAAACAAACGCTGTTTCTCCATTTTTGGTTTTTGTCTAATCGCATTTAGTAATGTGCGCGTCAATACTTCCGACTTAAAACAAGGATTTGGCTTTAGCGACGATACAATCCACAGTCAACCCGTAATATTCTTTGAGTTGCGGCAATTTGCCGACGACGCCGATTTTGTCTTCGATAGCGACGTAAGCGGTTTTGACCGGCATTTTTTGAACGAGCAATTCGCTTATTGCGCCAAACAGACCGCCGTACTTGTTGTGATTTTCTACCGTCAAGACTCTGCCCGTCTTTTTGACGGATTTAAGGATAGTTTCCTCGTCGAGCGGTTTAATGGTGTGAACGTTGATAATTTCTGCGTCGATGCCGTCTTTTTTCAAGATTTCCGCCGCCGCGATTACGTCTACCGTAGACAAACCGCTTACAAAGATGCTCAAGTCTTTGCCGTCTTTGAGTTTGTCGGCTTTAAACAAGTCGAATTTGTAGTCGGGAGAAGTAAACACTTCCGGCGTTTCCTTGCGGAACATTCTCACATAAACGGGCCCGTTGTGCGCTACGATTTGCGGCACTGCCTGCTCCATCTGTATCCAGTCGACGGGTTCAAACACGACCATATTTTGTACGGCGCGCATAGCGGCAATATCTTCAAAACTCATATGAGTTCCGCCGTTGAGTTCTGCGGCGATACCGGGATCCATTCCGATGAGTTTGACGTTTTGACCTGCGTACGCAACGGAAACGGCAATTTGGTCAAAGGCTCTGCGAGCCAAAAAAGGCGCGAAAGTGGACACAAACGGGATATACCCATATGCGGATAATCCCGCAGCGATACTTACCATATTGCACTCCGCAATTCCGCAGTCGATAGCGCGGTCGGGGAATACGGTTCTCAAATTAAACGTACCGCCCGCTTTGGCAAGGTCGGCGTCAAGCATAACTATTTTGTCGTTTGTTTCCATCAATTTTTGCAGTTTTCCTGCAAAGGCTTTTCTCACTTCCATAGTTAATCCTCCAACTCGTTAAGGGCGATTTGCAGTTGTTCCTGCGATACGTTGCAACTGTGGTTTGCAAATCCCATCTGCTCAAATATCGATACGCCGTGACCTTTGATTGTGTCAAGAATTATACAGGTAGGCTTTCCGACAACTTTTTTGGCGTTTGTGATTGCAAGGTCGATGGCGTCTTCGTCGTGACCGTTGACTTCCTGCACGTCAAAACCAAACGCCGCCCACTTTGCGGCAAGGCTCTCAACGTTGCATACGTCTTTTGTCAAGCCGTCAATCTGCATTTTGTTGTTGTCTACAAAAACAGTAAAATTGTCAAGTTTGTGGTGCGCCGCAAACATTGCCGCTTCCCACACCTGACCTTCCTGACTTTCGCCGTCGCCTACTATGACGTATATGCGCGCGCCGTCTTTGGCAAGTTTGCTGCCTACCGCAAGACCTACGCCGCAACTTATCCCTTGACCAAGACTACCCGCCGTCATATCGACGCCTGCGGTCAACTGCATGTTGCAGTGGCTGGGAAGTTTTGTGCCTATCTTGTTTAGGGTGAGCAACTCCGATTTGTCAAAATATCCAAAACTCGCAAGAGTCGCGTACCACGCCGGACCGGCATGACCTTTTGACAACACCAGACGGTCGCGCCCCGCTTTTTGCGGATTTTTGGGATCGACGCGCATGTGCTTGGAGTACAGCACGCTCATAACTTCCGCAATAGACAAACAGCCGCCGACATGCCCGACGCCGATACTTGCTATGCACTGCAAGGTGAGGCGACGGATTTCTCTCGTTTTTGCTTTTAAATCCATATCTAATCTCCCTTTTGCTCTCACGCGGAAACGCCGCGTTTATATTGCTGATTAAAGTTTAACACATAACAAAAAATAAAGCAATTAAAAGTCGGGTTATTTTTGCGGCAAGAGAATATGGCGGCAAAAAAGGGGAACAAACTGCGGTTTGGGGGGGGAAAGGGAGGCGCGAGTTTATTAAAAAAGTTTGCCGATTTCTTTTTTTAGGCGGCAGATTATCTTTTTTTCCAAACGAGATATGTAGGACTGCGATATTCCCAACATATCCGCAACTTCCTTTTGCGTTTTTTCTTCGCTCCCGTTTAAACCGAATCGCAAATCGACGATGGCGCGTTCTCGTGCGGACAACTTTTTTAAACCTTCCGCAAGCAGTTGCTTTTCTACCGAAACTTCCAAATTTTTAAAAACAAGGTCGCCGTCCGTACCCAAAACGTCACCCAAAAGCAGTTCGTTGCCTTCACCGTCAACGTTGAGCGGTTCGTCTAAAGAAACTTCCGTCTTGCTCCGCGCCGTCTTGCGCAAGTACATAAGAATTTCGTTTTCTATGCAACGGCTGGCATAGGTCGCAAGTTTGATTTTTTTGTCAATATCAAAACTGTTTACCGCTTTTATCAGACCGATTGTGCCGATACTGACCAAATCTTCGCTGTCAACGCCGGTGTTTTCAAATTTTTTGGATATGTATACGACAAGCCTGAGATTGTGTTCTATGAGTTTTTCGCGCGCGGCGGAGTCCCCCGCCTTTGACAGACTTGCAAGCCGCGCTTCTTCCAAAGAGTCGAGAGGCTTTGGCAAAGCGTCTGCGCCGCAAATGTACGCCACTATTTTTTTGCCGAAAACAAAATCCAACAACTTTTTTAACAACGCTATCATAATAAAAAACCTCCGTTTAGTTAAATATACGCGTTTGCTTTTTGTTTTTTGTCGCATTTGCCGTCATTATTTTTTTAAATTTTGCAAACCGCCGCCAAAAACCGTTAATACTCGGCAAAGGACGCGTTTAAAAGAATATCAAAGTCGTCGCCTTTTGCGTTGCCGAAAGCGACAAGACACTTAAAATCTTTGCCGTCAACTTTAAACTCGTCAGGCTCAAAAACCGCGCTTTTTCCGTTGCCGCTCACCGTGCAGAAATCGACAAAATGAAGATTTTTGAGTCCGCCTTTGCCCGTCGATATGCTCTGCGCCGCCGTCGCCTTTATTTTTTTGGCAGTGGCGGTACCGCACAAAAAACATACGGGTACGCCTTTGTCGGTGAGGGTGTTTCCGCTGTCTATCATTCCGACGAGTTCTGTCGTTTGCCCGCAAAAAGTCAAAAGAATCTTTCTGTTTAGCGACGTGATTTTTTTGGCTTTTTTTATTTGGTTTGCTACCGCAAAAATCAATCCCGCAAAACACGCCGCGCCGCCGCCAAGCAACCCGATAGGAACTTTTAAGGAGTACCCCAAAGCCGAGTCAAAGGCAAAATCGATTTTAAAAAGATAAAAAATACCGATAACGCACCCGCCCGCCAAAAAGGTTGCGGCAACGACGGACAAGACGGCGGAAAAATATTTTTTTAAAGAAATTTTGCCCGCCCACGCCGCTGTTGTCATCAAAAACAACGTAACGGTCTTTAAAAACAACGACAAAACTTTGTTTGTGATTAAAGCGACGGCAACGGCGCAAACGCTACCCACCGCGCCGCCCGCAATCAATCGGTACCGTTTTGCTCGGCATTTTACTATTTTGTCCGCCGCCCAAAGTACCAGCCAGTCAAAAAACAGATTGTCCAAAAGAGCGTACTCGATATATACTCTCATAGAGCAATATTAAAGCAAATCAAAGCGAAAAAAAAAGGACGACTCGTTTGTTTTTGTCGTCTTTTGGTGTTTTGGTCGGGTAGATAAGTTGTTTTTGCGTCGTTTTTGATAGGTCAAACGGTTTTTTGGTTTGGCAAGTCGATTTTTTCAGTTCGGCAAATCGGTTTTGAGCGGGCAAGTCCCAAATCCTTGACAAGGCGCGACGTCGCAGACTATTCCGTCGTTTCCGTCAGCGTAATTTACGCAATTTTCAAACACGCAGGAAGCGTAAAAGCAGGGAGTCGGTTTGTTTTTTTGCTTATTTTTCATATCATACCTCTCTGTCGATATTATTGCCCGCTTGACAAAAACGATACTTTGTTTTAAAATAAAAGGCAAGGAGATTTTAGATATGAAAGTTATTCTGTTGACCGACGTAAAAGGACAAGGCAAAAAAAACGATATAATTAACGTTGCGGACGGGTACGCGCAAAACTTCCTTATCAAAAAAGGGTTTGCTGCCGCCGCCACCGTAGAAGCGGTAAAAAAGGCAGAAGCCGCCAAAGCGGCAGAACAACGCAAGCGGGAAGAACAACGCCAAAAAGCGTTGCAAGACGCCAAAACGCTTTCTTCCGTTGCCGTCACGGTGGAGGCTAATCACGGAGAAAACGGCAAGATTTTCGGCAGTATCACAAGCAAGGAAATTGCAGAAACTCTCGTAAAGCAAGGCTATGACGTGGACAAAAAGAATATCGTGCTTAAAGAACCGATAAAAATTGTCGGAGAGTACAAAATCACCGTCAAACTTTTTCCCGAAATCAGCGCGGAAGTCACCGTCAAGGTCGTTTAAAGCGGCAGTAGAAAGCAAAAAAAGCGGCTTGCGATTTTCCTTTGGACGCGCCTAAAAACGGGGCAAAAAAAGAGCGATGTATTTTATGCTTTTATACGCATAAAATGAATCGAAAAAAAAGACGGCAAAATCTTGTGTGTGGATAACTTTTTGCACTTTTCCCCTTTAAAACAAAAGGATTTTTGCTTAAAAAGCGGGTTTATCCACTCCAAAACGGCAGATTTATCCACTTATCCACAAGGTTATGCACAATTTATTTTATTCATAGGGACTGCTTTTTTGGCGACTTACGAGCCTAAAAAGCGGAAAAACGGTAGAAAATATGAAAGGTAATTTTATACGATTTTGCGCGGTTTTTTTGTGCTGTCTGTCCGTCGCTTTTGCGTTGTGCGGTTGCGGCGGCGTTAAAGATTTTTCTTTTGCGGGTACAAAATCGCAACTCACCAAAAAAGGATTCGGAGTTCCCGACAAAAAAGATACGGCGGGTTTTTACGTTTTGTCGCGGGAGGACAATACCATCGACAAAAATATAATATCCAAACGATACGAAGTTTTAAAGCAGTCGTACCCCGTAGTGTACCAAAATTTTGAGTTTTCCTTTACTGCGACGAGCGACCTCAATATATGGGAAGACGCTTCCGGCGAAGAAATTCCCTTGATAAAAAAGGGCGGCAACAACTGGTCGAGCGTGATTTACGCTCTTTGCCGTTACGACGCGGTGGAGCGGGTGATGGAGTTTTGGGGGACGGACAAAAAAGGCGAGCCGATTTGGTTTTTTATGTTTGAGTGCCGCGACCAAAAAAGCGCCGCATTAAAGGTCACTTTTGCGCAAAAACTCAAAGACGTATTGCTAAAAATCAACCAAACGATAAGCGGAAACCAAACGGAAAACGACAAAGCGTACAGTTGGGCGTTAAAATGTCAAACGAATATAGCGATAAGCAAAAATTGCGTTGTCATATATACGGCAAACTCAAAAGGGTTAATCGCTTAACTCAAAATATAGCAAAAAGAACCAAACAAAAAAGCGACGACAACGGCAAAACAACAAAATAATCAAAAACAAGGAGGACAAAAAATGCATCACAAAATAAAAACCAAAGGCGTTTGCAGTCAAAGCGTATCTTTTGACCTTGACGGCGACGTAGTAAAAAACGTTAGTTTTGAGGGCGGTTGCAACGGCAATCTCAAAGCGATTTGCAAACTCGTGGACGGAATGACCGCCGACCAAATAGAAAAATACCTTGCGGGAAACACTTGCGGCTACAAAGACACGAGTTGCGCCGACCAGTTTGCGCAAGCCGTCAAAAAGGCGCGTCAGGAAGAAAGTCAACGCAACGGTTGAGTATGAAGCAACGATTGAATACTAAAACAAATCGTTGAGAAAACAGTAGAAATTTTGCTTTGGTAATCACGCAATCAAACAGGGAGAAACAAATGCCGTTTCTCCCTGTCTTTGTGTTGTTGTTTGTGTTGTTGTAAATCCGCTTTTGCGTCGGTTTGGTCGTTGCAAAGGGTTTACAACGTATGAATTGCTTTGCCGACGCTTGCCAACGCGCTTTCTCCGACGGCTTCGTCTATAGTCGGGTGCGGGTGGATAGCGCGTTCTATGTGTTCGCGGGTAAGACCGTTTGCGACGGCAAGGGTGAGTTCTCCTATTATGTCGGTGGCGCGGT
The DNA here is from genome assembly GCA_934230325.1 of uncultured Clostridia bacterium. GTDB lineage: Bacteria > Bacillota > Clostridia > Christensenellales > CAG-314 > SFEB01. The sequence goes on from CAKQEP010000006.1 coordinate 25,141, forward strand.
CGCAATAAAGTACTGCGCCCAACAGTTTGCCGCTTGATTTTTCAAAGACGGTTTTTACAAAGCCTCTGTCGGCGCCCGCAATGATACTCTTTCCGTTTGCGCCCATCGGAAACTTGCCTACTTCCGTTTCTATGCCCTTTTCCGTCGCTTGCGCTTGAGTCATTCCGACGGCGGCAATTTCCGGTGAAGAATATATGCAACTCGGCACGACGGAAAGGTTGACGGGATTTTTGATTCCCGCAAGTTTGTCCGCAACGTATTCTCCTTGCGCCGCCGCAAAGTGCGCCAACTGTATGCCGCCTATGCAATCGCCTATGGCGTATACGTGGGGGAGATTTGTCTGATACTCTTGGTTTACGACGATTGCGCCGCGATTTAATTCGAGACCTACGCCTTCCGCATTAAGACCTTTTGTGTTTGCGCGACGCCCCGTGCTTACTATTACGAGGTCGGCGGAAACTTGTTTATCACCCTTTTTGTCGGTGAAGTATACGGTGTATTTGTCGTCTTTGGTCACTTTGGTGACGCCGGCGCCCGTGTTGATGACCGCTCCTTTCTTTTTGAGGGCAAGAGCGTGCTGTAAGGATACGTCTCTGTCCATAGTGGGCAAAATTCTGTCCATATACTCTACGACGGTGACTTTTTTGCCTAACGCAAGCAAAAACTCGGCAAACTCAACGCCGATAACGCCGCCGCCGACGATGACGATTTCTTCGGGAATATCGTTTGTTCCTTCCAAAAGATAGTCGCTGTTGACGCACAAATCCATACCTTCTATCGGCAAAGTCGCGGGAACGCTGCCCGTACTTATCACAAAGTCTTTGGCGGTGTAAACTTGTTGGTCGACTTTGACGTGAGTTGCGTCGACAAAAGACGCCGTACCCCGCAAAAGAGTGATTTTGCGCGCCGCAATAAGTTTTTCTACGCCGGTACGCAATCTCATGACTACTTCGTCTCTGCGCTGATAAATTTTTGCAAGGTCAAAAGTCGTTTCGCCGCAATTAACGCCATAATCGCTTGCGTGACGAGCCTGCTCGATGAGTTCGCCCGAGTGAAGCAACGCCTTTGTGGGTATGCACCCGCGATTCAAACAAGTTCCGCCGACGTCTTTGTTTTCTGCCAGCGCGACGGAAAGTCCGTTTTGCGCGGCGCGTAAAGCCGCCGTATAACCCGCAGGACCGCCGCCGAGTATCATTACGTCAAAATTGTTTTCCATATCAAACCTCTTTTTTGTATCGTTATTTTTTGATTTGTTTGTTTTTTGAGTTACGTTTGTGCTTTTTTGTCGCAAAATCGTTTGATTTTTAATCGTCGATTTGCGATTTTGTCAAGAATTATCGACGGTTTGATTTTTAATCAACCGTATTATATCGCAAACCGCAGGATTAGAAGAAGTCAACAGGCTGATTTTTTTGCCCGCCAACTCGTTTTCTGCAAGGGCGGACAGTTTTGGGTCAAGGCTGTCGGTAAACACGCTGACGGAAGTTATTTTGCCGTCGTCGTCGACGCGATAAGCGACTTCTACGCAACCCCAGTCGAATCTGTCCTTCAAAACGACGTCGCAGTCGTCGGTAACTTTGTTAAACAGCCACTCTTTGCTTTGAATTTTTTTGGTAAACTCATCCGTTTTTTCCCAGCGGTAGTCGTCGGGGGATACGGTTTCTATCGGCAACCCGTAAATGTTTGCCGCCGCGTTTTTTATGCTTTGAGCAAGGTCGGCAACGTTTATCGACGGATTGAGAGAGGACAGATTTACGACGCGCGACGCAACGCTTTTTACGCCTTTGCTATCGAGTTTTTTTGCCGAAACGACGAGATAGCGGCTCATTTTGCTCACGTCGGTATCTATGAGAATAGTCCCGTGATGCATACTTTTGCCGCCTTCGTGCAGAAAGGCGTTGCCGCTGAATTTTTTACCGTCTACCGTCATATCGTTGCGCCCGCTCACTTCCGCCTTAAGCCCAAACGGCTCGAGGCTTTGCGCAATAACGCAAAATTGTTTTTTGACGTCGTAATAGTCGTCGCGAGCAATAAAAGTAAAGTTGAGGTTTTTTACGTCGTGATACACCGCGCCGCCCCCCGTAAGTCTGCGAGCAAGCACGCCGCCGTCTTCGTAAAGGGCGTTGACGTTGACTTCGTTAAACACGTTTTGATTTTTGCCGATAACGACGGTTTTGTCGTTGCTCCAAAGGTAGACAAAAAGAGCGTCGTCGGGGCAAGTTTTAAAAAATTCGTACTCGAGAGCGATGTTTTTGTAGGGGTTCACTTGGTCGGTGTAATAAAAAAGTATCTTTTTAAGCATAAAAATCCTTATTTTTTGTCGTTTCTACAAGATATTATGCAACCAAAACGGCGTTTTGGCAACTGTTTTTAAACATAAAAAAGCAAAACGGTTGAATATTGCCGCGCTTTGTGCTAAAATAAGCGTAAGGAGGTAAAGTTTATGCCGCAAAAAACCGTTATCGCCGTCATGTACGATTTTGACAACACGCTCAGCACCTGCGACATGCAAGAATACGATTTTATTCCCGCCATAGGTATGCAGGCAAAAGATTTTTGGGCGGAAGCCAACGATTTTGCCCGCAAAAACCACACCGACGGGATACTTGCCGTCATGTGGCTCATGAAACAAAAGGCAGAAGGCACTGACTTATGCACGAGAAAACGACTCGTAGAAGGGGGCAAAAAGGTTAAGTTTAACAAGGGCGTCACTACGTGGTTTGACAGAATAAACGCCTTCGCAAAGGAAAACGGCGCAGTTTTGGAGCATTACATTATCAGCAGCGGTCTTAAACCGATAATAGAAGGCAGCGCGATAGGCAAATATTTTAAAGAAATTTATGCCTGCGACTACATATACGACAAAAAGACGGGGCAACCGCTTTGGCCGTCAATATCGGTAAACTATACCAGCAAGGTTCAATTTATGTACCGCATACACAAGGGCGTGTTTGACGTCGGGGAAAACACAAAACTAAACAGTTATACGCCGGAAGAACAACGGCACGTTTCCTTCAACAATATGATTTATATAGGCGACGGACTCACCGACGTCCCGTGTATGAAGTTGACTCGCTTAAACGGCGGGCACAGCATAGGCGTTCATAAGGAAGGCGCGGAAAACCGTTACCTAATCAACGACGACAGAGTGAATTTTTTGGTAGAAGCGGATTACTCGGAAGGTAGCGAAATAGAGCAGATTATGCAAACGATAATACTTAAAGTGACGGCGGAAAGCCGTTTGGAAAGGATAACTCGCCGCCACGCCAACCTTGCGAAAGAGGCGGAAGAATCGGAATGTCTGCAAGCGACTCGTCAATACTGACAACCTTTTGCCCGCCCACCGCTCCAAACGTCACTAATCAGAGCGATTTTTAAAAACTGCAAAAATTTAGCAAAAATTGATATTTAATAGTTTTAAAAAAGACGATAGCGGTTGCGTATCGTCTTTAAATTTTGTATACGTATTGATTTTTTGCCGCAAAATCACTCTTGATTTTTTAAAAAGTCATAGGCGGCAAACGCCGCTACAAGACCTTCTCCTGCGGCTTTTTGGTACTTGTACGGTTTGCCCGTAACGTCGCCGGCGGCAAAAACGCCTTTGATATCGGTCGCGCAGTTGCGGTCGACTACGACCGAGCCGTTTTTTGTGGTTAGCCCCGCAACCAAACGGTCGGCGGAAAGCGATTTTAACACAAAAAATATATCCGCCTCTATTACGCCTTTGTCGCAAACGAGTTGCGTTGCCTTTTTTTCTCCGACAAATTCTTTGGGTAGCAGGTTTACCGCGTTAACGTTGTCTGCGGCGGGTATATCGGTTTTTGCGACGGGAAGTACGGTGAGTTTTCCGCAAACTTCCGACAGATACTTTAATTCGTGCGATTCCGATTTGTCGTAAACTATGGCGCAAGCGTGCTTGCCTTTAAAAAGCGGCCCGTCGCAAGTGGCGCAATAGCTGACTCCGCGCCCCAAAAACAAATCTTCGTTTTTGATTTTTGCCGTTGACGGAAGTCCGCAAGCAAGTATTACGCATTTTGCCGTGAGAGAAAACTCTCCCGCGTCTACAAAAAACTCCTTTCCCGCAGGATAAACGCCGTTGACTTTGGCTTTTGTGATTTTTACGCCTAAACTTTGAGCGTGGCTTAAAAAATCGTCGTTGAGCCGTTTGCCCGTGATGTTTTTTTTGCCGAGATAGTTGAGTATTTTGGGCGCGGCGGCAACTTTGTCCGAGCCGTCTTGCGGGCTTAAAACCGTTGCGTCAACGTTTAAAATTTTAAGATTTATTGCGGCGGAAAGTCCCGCAGGTCCTGCCCCGATAATGGCTACGTCGGTTTTCATTTTGCGACTCCTTTTTTTGCGTCGTAAACCGTTGCCGTCAATTTTTTTAAGTCGATTGTTTTTTTAAAACGGTTTTTTGGTTTATTTGATTGTTGTTTTTGTTTTTAATTTTAATTTTTGCCATTGTTAGATAGTTTTAATCGGGATAAACGGGCAAAATTCTCTTGTGCTTGCCGCGTTGTTCTGCCGCTTCTATACGGTGTGTGACCGACGGAGTGGCTTCTCCGAGCAAGAGATAATCGTCGATTTCCTTATACGTCAAGCCCATTTCCTGCTCGTCGGTCTGTCCTGCCCAAAGTCCCGCCGACGGTTTTTTGGTTCTTATTGTCATAGGCGCGTCAAAGTACGCCAAAAACTCGTAAACTTCTCGTACCGTCAAATCTCCGATAGGGTTTAAGTCGTACGCTCCGTCACCCCATTTGGTAAAGTATCCCATCGTGCTTTCGCTGCGATTTCCCGTGCCGGCTACAAGACAGTTTTCCGTCTGAGCGACTGCGTACAACGTCGTCATTCTCAAACGCGGGTTTATGTTTGCAAACGCCGCCGCTTTTTTGTAGTCGGGGTTTACGTTGCCGTCAAGAGCCTTTAGCAGTGCCTCTTTTGCGGCGGTAATGTCGACAGTCCTTGACTCTATGCCGTACTGCTCGGAAACCTTTTTGGCGTCCTGCATATCCGTCGTGTAGTTTTGTTTGCTTTGGCAAGGCATAATTATCCCTATGGTTTTGTCGCAAGCCTTTTTGCACAAAATGCCTACCAAAGCGCAGTCCTTGCCGCCGCTGTTTCCAAATACGATACCGCTGGCGTTTGCGGCTTTAACTTTGTCTTTTATCCACTGTACGCGCAGTTGCGTTTCTTTTGCGTAATCTCTCATGTGCGTTTACCTCGATTCACAATTTATTATACAACAAAAAGGGCAAAAAAGCAAAACATTAGCGGTGTTTCGCAAGGCTTTTTGTCAAACAAACACCTGTTTGGCATATAATAAATTATTTACGTCAAAAAAAGGCGGCGTCGAGCGTAACGGCGGCGGCAAAATCGTCCGAAATCCTAAATTCAAAATTTATATAGTTGCAAATATAATTGTCAAAACGGAGGTATTTTATGCAGGAAAAACAAGCGAATTTTTTTAAAGAACGCGGCGTATCGATACCCGAGCCGCAAACCGTTTTTATCGACGACGCCGTTAGGATAGGCAGCGGAACGACGATAATGCCTTTTTGCGTTTTGAGGGGGTTTACCACCGTCGGTTGCAACTGTTTTATCGACAGTTTTTGCCAACTTAACAACGCCGTCGTGATGGACGGCGCAGAAATCCGAAGCAGTCGCGTGACGGACAGTACGGTAGGTCAAAACGCGACGGTAGGTCCAAATGCGCACTTGCGGCAAAACTCGGCGGTAGGGGACGGTTGCAGAATAGGTAATTTTGTAGAACTCAAAAACAGCGTGTTGGGGCAAGGCACAAAGGCGAGCCATCTCGCATACGTCGGTGACGCGACGGTGGGAAAAAACTGCAATATCGGGTGCGGGGCGGTATTTGTAAACTATGACGGGCGGGTAAAGCATCGCACGGTCGTAGGGGACAACGCTTTTATCGGAAGCAACTGCAATCTTATCGCGCCGCTGGAAATCGAAGGGGATTGTTTTATTGCGTGCGGCACGACGGTAACCAAAAACGTATCCAAAAACGATTTTGTCATAGGTCGCTCGCGGGAAACGATAAAGCCCGACACGGCAAACAAGTATCTTAAAGAGAGGGATTAAAATGGAAAAAACGATAACCAAAGCCGTCGTATTGACGGCGGGGCAAGGCAAAAGAATGTTTCCGTTGACGGCGGCGATACCCAAAGCGTTGTTGCCCGTAGGGGGAAAACCCGCAGTTCAGCGCGCGGCGGAAGAAGCGGTAAAAAGCGGCGTCAAGGACATTTGTTTTGTAGTAGGCGACGACGCGGTAAAAAATCATTTTTGTCGAGTTAAGGACGCGGAAAGGCTGTTTGGTGACGTCAACTTTGAGTTTAGAGTACAAAACGAGCCGAAAGGAAGCGGCGACGCTTTGCTTTGCGCTAAAGATTTTTGCGACGGCAAACCCTTTTTTGCGTTGAATTGCGACGACCTTTTTGCCGACAACGTTTGCGGCGATATGCTAAAAAGTTTTGCGGGGAGCGGCGTCGTTGCCGTCAAAAGCGCAAGTCGCTCGGTTTGCGGAAGGTTTGGCGTGGCGTTTACCTACCCCGACGGCAGACTCAAGTATATAGAAGAAAAACCGCCGATAAACAAAGTTCCGCGTTATCCGCAAGTTTTGGTAGGTCGCTATATCTTTGACGGCGACATATTTTACGCGCTTAAAGACGCTCGCAAAACCGATGGGGAACTCAGGTTGACCGACGGCGTAAATATTTTGGCTAAACAAAACGCGGTGTACTGTTCCTTTGTTTTGGGGGAGCGGTTTGACGTGGGAAACAAAGAGGATTATTTTAAAGCCTTTAAGTTTTTTGCCGAAAATGATTTTCCGTCTTGACTTTATACGGGGATAGTATTACAATAACGATATAGACGTATATATATTTATTCGTCTTAATCGGGGACGCTTTTGCCGCTTTAAAAAAATCGACAAAATCGACAAAATCAACAAAATCGTTAAAGCGACAACCGCTACGCCCCAAAAAATAAACCAAAGGAGATACTTTTATGGTCTGTCCCACAAAAAATCGTCAGGTAATCAAATTTGTACAAGACGCCGCCGCGCTTTGCAAGCCGGACAACGTGATTTGGATTGACGGAAGCAAGCAACTTTACGACAAACTGCGCGAGCAAGTTCTTGCTACCGGCGAAATGATACGGCTAAATCAGGAAATTTTGCCCGACTGTTATCTTCACCGTTCCGCCGTCAACGACGTTGCGCGCGTGGAAGGGAGAACGTTTATTTGCTGCCCCGACAAACGCGACGCAGGACCTACAAACAACTGGATGCCCCCCGAAGAAGCCTACAAAACCCTTTCCGGCATTTTTGACGGCTGTATGAAGGGCAGGGATATGTACGTCATTCCTTACAGTATGGGCAAGGTCGGCACGCCGTTTGCCAAAACGGGCATAGAAATAACAGACAGCCTTTACGTCGTGTTTAGTATGGAAATTATGACGCGCGTAGGTCAATACGTCTTGGACGCGCTGGGGGATAGCAACGACTTTGTTCGCGGACTTCACAGCAAGGCAGAACTGGACGAAAACAAGCGGTATATCTGCCACTTTCCGCAGGACAACACTATTTGGTCGGTCAACAGCGGGTACGGCGGAAACGTACTGCTCGGCAAAAAGTGCTTTGCTTTGCGTATAGCGAGTTATCAAGCCAAAAACGAAGGCTGGCTTGCGGAACATATGCTCATTTTGGGACTTACCAAACCCGACGGAAAAACCCGCTATATTTGCGCCGCGTTCCCCTCTGCTTGCGGAAAAACCAACCTTGCAATGCTGATTCCGCCGGAAGGATACCGCCGTCGCGGCTACAAGATAGAAACGGTGGGCGACGACATCGCTTGGATTCGCAAAGGCGACGACGGCTGCCTTTATGCCGTCAATCCGGAAAACGGATTTTTTGGAGTTGCGCCCGGCACAAACCAAAAGAGCAACCCCAACGCCCTTGCCGCAACCCGCAAAGGCACGATATTTACAAACGTAGTTCAAAATCTCGACGACAACACCGTGTGGTGGGAAGGTCTCGGAGAACCGCCTAAACACGCGCTAAACTGGAAAGGCGAAGCGTGGACGGCGGACAGCGGAACAAAAGGCGCGCACCCCAACAGCCGCTTTACCGCTCCGACCGCAAACTGCCCGTGCCTGAGTCCTAAATTCGAAACGGGAGAAGGCGTAAAAATTTCCGCTTTCATTTTTGGCGGACGCCGCGCAAAAACCGTTCCGCTGGTGTATCAGTCCCGCGACTGGCAACACGGCGTGTTTATGGGGAGCGTGATGGCAAGCGAAACGACGGCGGCGGCGACGGGCGCGGTGGGAGTTCTCAGACGCGATCCGATGGCAATGCTGCCCTTCTGCGGTTACAATATGAGCGACTACTTTGCCCACTGGCTCAAAACGGGTAAGGAAATTAAAGACGCGCCAAAAATCTTTAACGTCAACTGGTTTAGAACGGACGACGATGGAAAATTTGTGTGGCCGGGATTTGGCGACAACCTCCGCGTGTTGGACTGGATAATAGATAGATGCGAAGACAAAATAGACGCAAAAGAAACCGAAATCGGTTTTGTTCCTTACGCTAAAGATATCAACGTAGAAGGCACAAACGTTGACCAAAAAACGCTGGAAAGTCTGCTGGAAGTCAACAAGGAAGAATGGAAAAAAGAGGCGGAATCGATAAAAGAACATTACAAAAAGTTCGGTGACGACCTGCCCGAAGAATTGCGCCGTCAACTCGATATTTTGCAACAGGACCTTAACAAATAGACGTTATGCTAAAAAATGCCGCAAATATACCTATGACGAGCGTATTAAATCGGCATTGTATTGATAAGCAAAGCACATTTGCCAACATATAAAAGATTTTACTTTGTGTTTTGTAGTAAGTATATCTTTTTAAATGGCTATCGTTAAATTGTCATTGCGAACAAAACGCCACCGCACAACGGTGGCGTTTTGTGTGGCAATCACGCGGAAGCGAACCTTGTAAAAAATCAATTTACGCAAAATGAGCCTTATTACAACGGGCGGTACAAAATAAGTACCGTCCGTTGATTTTTTGGCGTTTTTTGTCAACGGTAAATGCAAAAGAAAATGCAAAACTGTTTTTGGTGCGGTTTTGTTCGGCGGGCAAAAACGGCTTGATTTGCCGAGTTTTGTCGACGCGGCAATAATGGCAAAACGGGCGGTCGGCGTTGCTCGTAGCCGTTTGCGGGCGTAAAAACGCAATATGACAAAAAATATATCCGTTGTTTTGCTCAAAACGCTTTATTTTATTTTGATTTTGTGATATAATATCGGTAAAGTAAACGTCGGTCGCAAAAACCCTATTTGCTCAAGCCTTGCCAAGCGGCGGGTTGACCTTTAAAAACGGTTGGTTGACTTTGCAAAACAGAGCCGTAAGGCGTTGCAAAAAAACGAGCAAAGAGTAGCGGCGTACCGACGTAAACATAATTTTAAACTTAATTATCGTTTGGAGGAACAAAATGACGGATAAACATAGCGTTAATTACGGGGAGGAAAACATACAGGTTTTGGAGGGGCTCGATCCGGTTCGCAAACGTCCCGGTATGTATATCGGCAGTACCGACGAAAGGGGTTTGCACCATCTTGCCGTAGAAATACTGGACAATTCCATCGACGAGGCGTTGCAAGGGTATTGTACGCACATCGAGTTGTTTATAAACGAAGACGGCAGTCTTCTTATCAGGGATAACGGGCGCGGAATACCTTGCGGGATTCACAAGACGGAAGGTATAAGCGCGGTAGAAGTATGTCTTACCAAACTTCACGCCGGGGGAAAGTTTGGTGGCGGCGGATACACCATTAGCGGCGGCTTGCACGGCGTCGGGTTGTCCTGCGTAAACGCGCTCAGCGAGTGGTTGCGGGTGGACGTATACCAAGACGGAAAGCATCACTATCAAATGTATCGTCGCGGTGTTCCCGAAGCGCGTCTTGCCGTTGTCGGCGACGCAGACAAGACGGGTACGGACATTACCTTTATGCCGGATAAGGAAATTTTTGAAACCACGACGTGGGATTACGACCGCATAAAAATCCGCGTGAGAGAAGTGGCGTATCTCAACAAGGGGTTGCGGTTGACGCTTACCGACAAAAGGCAGGGCAAAGAGCGCAGCGAAACTTTTTGTTATCAAGGCGGCGTTGCGGAGTTTGTAGACCACCTTAATAGGGGCAAGGAAACTTTGTTTTCCAACAAGATTTACATCGACAAATCGGTGAAGGAAGGCGAAGTGGAGATTGCGTTGCAGTTTAACGACACGTACAACGAAGTAATATATTCTTACGCCAACAACATCAACACGGAAGAAGGCGGCGCGCACCTTGACGGTTTTAAAAACGCGCTCACCAAAGTGGTAAACGATTACGCCAAAAAAGCCAAAATGATAAAGGAGGACGAAAAACTTTCCGGCGAGGACATAAGGGAAGGTTTGACCGCCGTCATTTCCGTCAAGTTGGAGGACCCGCAGTTTGAAGGGCAGACCAAAACAAAGTTGGGCAACAGCAGTATGCGTACCGCCGTTACCCGCGTCGTAACGGAAGAAATAGGCACTTTTTTTGAAGAAAATCCAAAAGAAGCGCGCGACCTTGTTCTCAAATGCATAGCGTCGGCAAGAGCGAGAGAAGCGGCGAGAAACGCCCGCGACCTTACCCGCCGCAAAGGAGTTTTTGAGAGTACCACCTTGCCCGGTAAACTTGCCGATTGCACCGAGCGCGACCGCAGATTCAGCGAAATATTTTTGGTTGAGGGCGACAGCGCGGGCGGCACGGCAAAGCAAGGCAGGGACAGACGGTTTCAGGCCATTTTGCCTTTGCGCGGCAAAATCTTGAACGTAGAAAAAACTCGGTTGGGCAAAGTTTTGGAAAATGAAGAAATAAAGTCGATGATTACGGCTTTCGGGTGCGGTATTCACGACGACTTTAATGAGGAAAAGTTGCGTTACGACCGCATAATATGTATGACCGACGCCGACGTTGACGGCAGTCACATAAGAATACTTTTGCTTACTTTCTTTTTCCGCTTTATGCGGCCGCTTATCGAGAAAGGTCACGTTTATATCGCGCAACCGCCTTTGTACAGAATAACAAAAAACAAAGTCGATTATTACGTTTATACGGACGAGGAACTCAACCGCAAACAAGCGGAAATCGGGCGCGGCGGCGTCGTTCAGCGGTACAAGGGACTCGGAGAAATGTCCAGCGAACAGTTGTGGCAAACGACGATGAACCCCGAAAGCCGCGTTATGCTCAAAGTCACGATGGAAGACGCATACGAAGCGGACGCTACTTTTACCACGCTTATGGGCGACGACCCCGAGTTGCGGCGTCAGTTTATTGTAGAAAACGCAACGTTGGTCACCGAGTTGGATATTTAAGGAGAGGCAATTATGTCGGAAAAACACGATAGTATAGAATATCAAAAGGCGTTGGAAAATACCAACGACAAAAAAATAAAAATAGTTGACGAAGTAAAAAAATCCTTTATCGCTTACGCTATGGCGGTCAACGTCAGCCGCGCTATTCCCGACGTAAGAGACGGACTTAAACCCGTTCACAGACGTATTTTGTACGCTATGAACGATATGGGCAACACCTACGACAAACCTACCAAAAAGTGCGCGCGTATCGTCGGCGAAGTGTTGGGCAAGTACCACCCGCACGGCGACAGCGCGGTTTACGACGCTTTGGTCAGGTTGGCGCAGGACTTTACCATACGCTGTCCGTTGGTGGAAGGTCAGGGAAACTTTGGCAGCGTTGACGGCGATCCGCCCGCCGCCGCAAGGTACACGGAAGCGCGACTCAGCAAAATCGCGGGAGAACTTTTGCGCGATATAGATAAGGAAACGGTAAACTTTGGACCAAACTTTGACGATACGTTAAAGCAACCGCTCGTGTTACCTTCGCGGTACCCCAACATTTTGGTAAACGGCGCGGACGGTATTGCGGTGGGTATGGCTACTAATATTCCGCCGCACAACTTGGGAGAAGTGATAGACGCATGCATTGCGCAACTCAACAACCCCGACATTTCTTTGGAAGAATTGATGACCTTGTTGCCTGCGCCGGACTTTCCTACGGGCGGCGTTATGATGGGTATGAACGGCGTCAAAATGGCTTACAAAACGGGCAAAGGCGTGATTATTTTGCGCGCCAAAACCGAAATCGAAGAGTTTGCAAACGGTACGCGTAGCAGAATCGTCATTACGGAACTTCCGTATCAGGTAAACAAAGCCAACCTAATAAAAAGTATGGCAAACCTCGTCAAAGATAAAAAAATCGAGGGCATCAGCGATATAAAAGAGGAAAGCGACCGTCACGGTATGCGTATCGTCGTGGACGTCAAAAAGGAATCCAACGCGCAAGTGGTGCTAAACGCGCTGTTTAAACAAACGCAGTTGCAAATATCTTTCGGCATAATTTTGTTGGCGTTGGCGCACGGAGAACCCAAAATTATGGGGCTTAAAGACGTTTTTGCCTATTATATCGAGCATCAGAAAGACGTCGTTTTGCGCCGCACTCAATTCGATTTGGAAAAAGCAAAAGAGCGTCACCATATCGTCGGAGGCTTGGTTATTGCGCAGGACAACATAGACAGAGTAGTGGAAATTATCAAAAAATCCGCAGATAGGTCCGTCGCGCAGGAAAAACTTATGTCCACCTTTATGCTGTCGGAAAAACAAGCCAACGCAATTCTCGATATGAGATTGTCCCGCCTTACCAGTTTGGAAGTGGAGAGTTTGCACGCAGAGTTGAAGGACCTCGAAAAACGCATAGAAGAGTTGCAAAGCATTATCGATACGCCCGCAAAGGTCATAGAGATAATAGAAACGGAAATGTCGGAGATAAAGGCAAAGTACAACGAGCCGCGCCGCACTCAAATCGCTTACGACTACGACGGGGATATTGCGATAGGCGACCTTATCGCCAAAGAAGACGTTATGATAAGTATGACGCACTTCGGATATATCAAACGCTTGCCCGTCGCAGAGTACAAAGCGCAACATCGCGGCGGCAAAGGCGTCACGGCGCACAAGCCTAAGGAAGAAGATTTTGTAGAAAAAATGTTTGTTTCCAACACTCACGACGATTTGTTGTACTTCACCAACAAGGGCAGAGTGTACTGCACCAAAGCGTACGAAATTCCCGAAGCGCAAAAAGTGGCGAGGGGACGCGCTATCATCAACCTTTTGCAACTGTCGGAAGGGGAAAAAGTTACCGCTATCATTCCGCGTAAAGAAGACGCGACGGGGTATCTGTTTATGGCAACGGCAAAAGGTCTTGTCAAAAAAACCGACCTCAAAGAGTTTGAAAATATCCGCAAAGTCGGCAAAATAGCAATAAGCCTTTGCGAAGACGACGAGTTGGTGGGCGTAGATATGACCGACGGCAAAAGAGAAATTCTTATCGCGTCGTTTGGCGGAAAATGTATCAGATTCTGCGAAAAAGACGTTCGCGCTATGGGCAGAGAAGCGCAGGGCGTCCGGAGTATTCACCTTGACGATGACGACCGCGTAGTAGATATGGCGGTGGTAGAAGAAGGCAAGGAAGTTTTGACCGTCAGCCAAAACGGGTACGGAAAGCGCAGCGATATAGAAGATTATCGTTTGCAATCCCGCGCGGGCAAGGGCATAAAAGCGGGTACGTTCAACGAAAAAACGGGCAAACTCGTCAACCTCAAACTTATCGACCCGTCCGACGATATTATGTTGATATCCGACACGGGCGTAGTGATAAGAGTTGCGGCAGAAGACGTAAGCAAAATAGGCAGGGATACTTTGGGCGTGCGCATTATGAAGTTTAAGTCGGAAGACTCAAAGGTCGTTTGCGTTGCAAACACCCCCGCCGAAGCGGAAGAAATAGAAGAATAACGCAAAAATCAATATACGCTACCCAAAAAACACGACAAACGATTGCCGCAGACAAACTGCGGCAATTCTTTTTGCGTTGTGGTGCGATTTAAGCTAAAAAACCGCTTGACAAAGCAACCTAATAAATAATAATAAATCAAAAGTATAAAAACTCACGGCAAATCACAGCCTTTGCGTTGCGTCGATGTATAAAAATAAAAACACAACATATTGTGGTGGTTAAAAAAAATTTCACAATATTTTGTGTTTTTTCGCTTGACAAATCATAATAAGTGTTGCATAATAAAAAGGCGACACAACACGAGCGGCATTTTTGCCGTCGGCAAGGAGGTTTATTATGTTTAAAGTCAAAAAGAGAGACGGTACTGTCGTAGATTTTACGCTTACCAAAATTCGCGACGCGGTAGAAAAGGCTTTTGTGGCGGTTGACCGTAGTTATACGGAAGATATGCTGGATACAATCGCGCTCAAAGTCACCGCGCAGTTTAACGACAAAATTAAAAACGGCGTTGTTACGGTAGAAGATATACAAGACGCGGTAGAAATAGTTCTTATTCAGTCGGGTTTTGTCGACGTATCCAAAGCCTACATTCTGTACCGCAAACAGCACGAAAAAATGCGTAATATGAAGTCCACGTTGGTGGATTACGCAGAAACGGTAAACAACTATCTCAACGTAAACGACTGGCGCGTAAAGGAAAACAGCACGGTCACTTACAGCGTTGGCGGACTTATTTTGTCCAACAGCGGCGCAGTCACCGCAAACTACTGGCTCAGCGAAGTTTACGACGACGAAATCGAGCAAGCGCACCGCAACGCCGACATTCACATTCACGATTTGTCGATGTTGACGGGGTACTGCGCGGGCTGGTCGCTCAAACAACTCATCAAGGAAGGTTTGGGCGGTATTCCCGGTAAAATAACGAGCAGTCCCGCAAGCCATCTGTCCACTCTTTGCAACCAAATGGTCAACTTTTTGGGCATTATGCAAAACGAATGGGCGGGCGCGCAGGCATTTAGTTCTTTTGACACGTACCTTGCGCCCTTTGTCAAGGCTGACAACCTTTCCTACAAGGAAGTCAAACAATGCGTGCAATCCTTTATTTACGGAGTAAACACGCCGAGTCGTTGGGGTACTCAAGCGCCCTTTACCAACATTACGTTGGACTGGGTTGTTCCAAACGACCTTGCAGAACTCAACGCTATCGTCGGCGGCGTAGAACAAAACTTTAAGTACAAAGACTGCGCCAAAGAAATGGCGATGGTAAACAAAGCCTTTATCGAACTTATGATAGAAGGAGACGCAAACGGCAGAGGTTTTCAGTATCCGATACCCACGTACAGCATTACGAGAGATTTTGACTGGTCAGAAACGGAAAACAACAAGTTGTTGTTTGAAATGACGGCAAAATACGGCACGCCTTATTTTTCCAACTATATCAACAGCGATATGGAGCCGAGCGACGTACGTAGTATGTGCTGCAGACTTCGTTTGGATTTGAGAGAGTTGCGCAAAAAGAGCGGCGGATTTTTCGGTAGCGGCGAGTCCACAGGAAGCATCGGCGTTGTCACCATCAATATGCCGAGAATAGCCTACCTTTCTTCGACGGAAAAAGAGTTTTACGCCCGCCTCGAAAGAATGATGAATATCGCGGCGCGCAGTTTAAAGGTAAAACGCGACGTCGTGACAAAATTGCTTAAGGAAGGTCTTTATCCCTATACAAAACGTTATCTCGGCACTTTTGACAACCACTTTTCTACAATCGGTCTTGTCGGTATGAACGAAGCCTGCCTCAACGCAAAGTGGATAGGAGAAGACTTGACGCACCCCAAAGCGCATCAATTTACTAAAGACGTTCTCAATTATATGAGAGAAAAACTCAGCGACTATCAGGAGAAGTACGGCAGTCTTTACAATCTGGAAGCAACGCCGGCAGAGTCCACGTCTTACCGTTTGGCAAAGCACGACAAAAAACGTTATCCCGACATTATCACGGCGAGCGAAGGCAAAAGCAACGTTCCGTACTACACAAACAGCAGCCATTTGCCCGTCGGGTTTACGGAAGATATATTCAAAGCGTTGGACCTCGAGGACGATTTGCAGACGCTTTACACGAGCGGAACGGTTTTTCACGCGTTTTTGGGACAAAAGGTCAGCGACTGGCGTACTGCGGCAAACCTTGTTCGCAAAATAGCAGAAAATTACAAGTTGCCGTACTACACGCTCAGTCCGACTTACAGCGTATGTCAGGAACACGGTTATCTTGACGGCGAGCAGTACGTTTGCCCCGTTTGCGGCAAAAAGACGGAAGTTTACAGCCGCATAACAGGCTATTACCGTCCCGTTCAAAACTGGAACGACGGCAAAACGGAAGAATTTAAAGAACGCAAAACTTACGAGTTGGACAAATCCTTTTTGACGCACGACGGAGTGTTGGACGAGTGTCCTTGCGACGCAAAAACAGCGCAACGTACCCGCATAACCAAGACAACGTTGTTTACGAGTCCTACTTGCCCCAACTGCAAAATGGCAAAACAAATGCTGGACAAAGCCGGCATAGAGTACGACAACGTAGACGCAATGCAAAATAAGGAAAAAGCAACCGAGTACGGCGTCAAAAAAGCGCCCACATTGCTTGTGCCGACGGCGGACGGGTACGACAGGTACGAAAACGCTTCGGACATCAAAAAATATATCGAAACAAAGTGACAGAGGCAATTTAAAATGATTTACGATATAATTATCGTAGGCGCGGGGACGGCGGGTATGACCGCCGCCCTTTACGCTTTACGCGACAACAAAACCGTATTGCTGCTGGAAGGGGAAAGCATAGGCGGTCAGATAGCCTACAGCCCCAACGTGCAGAATTTTCCTACCGTCAAGCAGATTTCCGGCGCAGAACTCGCAGATTTGCTGTTTGAACAGGTCACTTCTCACGGCGCGGAAGTCGAGTGCGAAAAAGTCCTTTCCGTCGTCAAAAAAGGCGAAAGAAACTTTATCGTTAAAACGGAGTACGCCGAGTACTTAGGCAAAAGCGTCATTATTGCGACGGGCGTAAAACACCGCCATATAGGAGTGGACGGAGAAGAACAACTCGTCGGCAAGGGCGTGAGTTATTGCGCAACGTGCGACGGTCCGTTTTTTGCGGGGGAGGAAGTCGTGCTTATCGGCGACGCAAATACGGCGTTGCAATATGCGATTTCTTTGAGCGGATATTGCAAAAAAGTGACGGTATGCACGCTTTTCGATAAGTTTTTCGGTGAGGCAAAACTCGTAAAAACGCTAAAAAGTAAGGATAACGTGGAGATTTTTCACAATCTGTCGCTACAAGAATTTTTGACAAAAGACGGACAACTCGACGGCTTGCGGTTTTTAAAAACCGATACCAAAAAAGAATTTGTGATTATGACTAAGGGCGTGTTTATCTGCGTAGGACAACAGCCCGACAACGACGCATTTAAAAATATCGTCGAGTTGGACAAAAACGGCTTTATCGTTGCGGGGGAAGACGCTAAAACTTCTTGCTTAGGCGTGTTTGCCGCAGGGGATTGCCGTACCAAAAAGTTGCGGCAACTCACCACCGCCGCCGCCGACGGAGCCGCCGCCGCAGTAAACGCTTGCGCTTACGTTGACGGAATTTGATTTTAAACGTCGGACAAACGTCTAAAAAAAGCGGCATATTATTTTTTGTAGGCGATTTATCGTTTTTGTATGTGTCTTATTGTTTTTGCAAAGTAACAAAACGGGACCAAATAACGTTTTTGCGTTTTTTGGTCCCGCTCTTTTTGTTTGTAGTATTTGTTTGTGTTTTTAACGATTAAAAACTTGTTAATCCGCGCGATTAAGCGTTTTTGGCTATGTCGGAAACGGTTTTCATATCGCACTGCCCCGCATACTGCGTTTTAAAGTGCTTCATAACCGCAGGCACGCTCTTGTCGGGCAGTTCCGCTATGATTTTTTTGATTTCTTCTTCCGTCATCATTTTGGGAAGATAACGACGTACGGCTTCCAACTGCGCGGCAATTTCCGCAACGGTGGCGTCACGCCCCGCCGCTTTAAAACTTTCGAGTTCTTCCGTCAAGTCTTTGTCTACTTTTTTGATTGTGGCGGCAACGTCTGATTCCGTCAGTTCTTCGCCCTTTGCGCGTTTTTCTATCTGCAAAAGCATCAGGCGGCTGATTATCGTGTTTAAACCCGTCACGGCGTTTGCGTCGTGAGCCTTCATATATTGTATTTTGTCTTTTTTGAGTTGTTCCAACGTCATAACTTTTTACCTCTGATTTTATTATACCCCCGCCCGCCGCTTTTTGTCAATTATCTTTGAAATGCCGCAATAATTATCTTTGAAACGACGTAAGCAATCGTGTTTGAAACGCCGCCAAAAATTTTTGGCGGCGGGGGAAAATCAAAATCGTCAGGAATCCGTGCATTTGTGCGATTTTACTTCGGTTTTTTTGGCGGGTTTTTCTTTGATAAGCATTTTTTTGCTGATAGTCGTACCGTTTTGAGTCAGCCACAAAACCGTATCCGCCGTAGTTTGGCGCGCGCTGTGAGGTTCAAAGTCGAGTTGAATTTTGGCTTTGTCGCAACAAAACGTTTCCTTGCTGTTTAGCACTTTTATGGAGTAAGCGGTAAAAAGCGGCGTGCGTTTTTTAAGGCGATAAACGGCTTCGCAAATCCAAGCGACGGGGAGCAAAAACCACTGTGGCAAATACGTGCGCATTTTTTTTATGCCGAGAGTATCGGCGGCGTAATCGAGAATTTCCTTCATAGAGTGCGCCCCGCCGGAAACGAGGTACAACTCGCCTTTGTTGCCTTTTTGCGAGGCGGCAATTATTGCTTGCGCCGCGTCGCGCACGTCCACAAAGTCGTACCCGCCCTTTGCCGCTGCGGGAAGTTTCCCAGATATATAACTCCGCAATGCGTCGGTAATGTGGTTGTGTCCGTAATCGTTTGGACCGAGAATTCCGCTTGGCAACACCACGCAGGCGTCAAACCCGTTTTTGGCGGCTGCAAGTACGTATTGTACTGCCAACGATTTGCTTTTTGCGTAGTTTCCGTTAACTTTGTCGACGTCAAAGGACAAGTCTTCCTCCCTGTTGACTCCTTTTTTTGTTATTGCGGCGTGAACCGAACCGACATAAACAAATTTGCTCACGCCCGCTTCTATGCAAGCGTCAACTACGTTTTTGGTGCCTTCGTAATTTACGGCAAAAACTTTGGCGTCGTACTTTTCCGTTATACTCACAATCCCCGCCGCGTGTATTACTACCAGTTGTTCTTGGTCGGTTTTAGCCAAAAAGGGGGCAAGCGTCGATTTATCGGTTACGTCGCCGTAAAAAATTTCCGCGCCGCACAGCATAGACGTGTCCTGTCCCGTTTTTTCAAACGCCCTGACGGTTTTGCCTTGATTTATCAATTGTTTGACGATGTTGTTGCCGAGATGTCCGCCTGCTCCGGTGACACAATAAATCGTGTTCATATCACATACCTCCTTTTTAAAATCACGCTTTTCCATGTACAACACACTAAATCTTAATCGACACCATGTTGTTTTTTTATCTCAAGTGTAGTATAATATAACTAATTAAAAATTGCAATAGTCAATTTTGCCGCAGTCACACGTTTTGATACACTTTACCGTTGCAAAGTGCGACAAACTGACAAAATCGACAAATTGCATAAAAATGTACACAAAAACAAATTCTGTTTAGGAGGAGAAAGGATATATGAAAAAAACAGATTATCGCGTGCGACTTACGCAAAAAATGTTTAAGGACGCCTTTATTGCGTTGCTTAAACAAAAGCCCGTTCAGTCGATAACCGTCAAGGAACTTTGCGATGCGGCAGGGGTAAACAGAGGCACTTTTTACTCGCACTATCAGGATATTTACAGCCTGTTGGAGCAGATAGAAAACGAAATGTTTGAAGAATTGCAATGCACTCTCATCAGGTTTGACAATACCAAAAACATCTCGTTTTTTGAGGAATTGTTCAACTTTTTTAAAAACAACTCCGATATGTGCACCGTTTTGATTGACAAAAACAGCGACACTACCTTTGTGGAAAAACTTCTTACCTACGGCAAACAGTTTTTTAAACGAATCAATATGCAGGAAACCGTCGGCATCGACGAGCAGAATATCGATTTGTTTTACGAATACACCGCTTACGGCTGCATAAGAATATTGTATCTTTGGATAAGCGGCGGTATGAAAGAGAGCGTTCACCAAATAGCGACCTTTATGGAGCAAGTTACCCGTTTGGATTTGTTTTTAAAGCAACAAATACAAACGTCTGCGCCAAAAAAATAGGCAATACCGACAATAAGGCAAAAAAACGATGAAGTACGAAATTTTACTCATAGCGATATTTGCGGTGATGACCGTCGTCGGATTTGCCCTTATGGGGATAGACAAAAAACGCGCGATAGCAAACGACCGCAGAATAAAGGAATCGACGCTTTTTGTCGCGGCGTTGCTGTTTGGCGGCGTGGGAACGACGTTGGGAATGATTGTTTTCCGACACAAAACAAAACATCGGTATTTTGTCGTAGGTATGCCGCTTTTGGCGGTTTTAAACATAGCGGCGTTTGGTTTTTTGTGGTATTTTCTCACCGTCAACCCGCTTTTTTTAGCGGTCGGTATTTAAGTATATGCCAAAATATAATAAAAAGCCTTTTTTCTCCCTTTAAACCGAGAAAAAAAGGCTTTTTTGTTGCGGTAATGTAGTAATAATCGTTGCGATAACGTCGCAATAACGTCGTTGAGTTTTTTGTCCGAGTATATCCGTCAATATCGTCAAAAAAAGTCGGGCAAAGGGATTTTGTCGCAAAAATCGTATACCGTGTTGCAAAAAACGGTACTTTTTGTAGTGTTTTTACTTCATAAAGTAAGCGATAAAGGATGTTATTTGCAGGGGAATTCCCACCAAAAACAGTTGCCACAAGTTGTAACCGTGCGACAAAAAGTGCAGGAATATGGCGGTAATAAGACTCCAAAAAAACAGCGATATCAAAACAAGCGACAAAATCTTTTTGCGATACCAACGGCGGTTGAACCCAAAAGTCACCAAGCAGGTTGCGGGTATTGCCCAAATGAAAGCCTGCCAGTAATTTAAGCGTTCAAACATATCGAGATAAACGTAAACGATAGTCGCAATAGTCCAAATTACGCATACGGTAAGGGCGGTAATAAAGATTTTGCTCGTGTATCGTTGCGCCAAAGCGGATTTTTGTTCCTTATCGTCGACGTGCCGCTCAAACAAGTACGTTATCGGAACGTTGTAAATCTTTGCGATACTATCCAACGCTTCTACGTTGGGCAAAACTTCGCCGTTTTCCCATCGCGAAACCGCCTTGTCGGAATAATTTATGTGCGCGGCAAGGTCCATTTGCGTCATATTGTTGCTTTTTCGCAATTGAATAAGATTGTCTACGACAATTTGTCTTATATCGTCCATAACTTTAATTATAGCACAATCTCTTTAAAATGCAACAAAAATATCAAATTCTCGCTTAGCGAGAGCGGTTTTTTTGCAATTCTCTCATAGCGTCAATCGCAAAAAAAAGAGTAGAATAGTTTCTTTTTAATTCTCTTGTGTTTTAGGCTTGTCAAAAATATAATTTTATTGTCGCAACAAGGCGGAAAACCGCAACAAGGCGGAAAGCGACAAAAATCAATAAAAAAATCAGGCGAGGATTTTTTATGAAAAAATTGCAACGGCATTTTTATCAACTCAACGCTTCTCAACAAGTTGTTGCGTTGCAGGGTAAGTATACGCTGTTTAAGCAGGTTATGAATATCGTTACTTATGCAAAATGCGATTTTAAAGTTGACGCGGACAAAATGAAAAAAGCGTTTGATTTGGTGGTCGAGCGCAACGACTGTATGCGGATACGCTTTAAAAAAAGGGGCGGAAGTTTAAAACAGTATTTTGCGGATCAAGCAAAGACAAGAGAAATTAAAACGATTTTGTTTACAACGGAAGAAGAAAAAAAGCGGTTTTTTCTCAAATATCGCAGACGTCCGTTAAAGTACTTGAGAGGTCAGGTATTCGACGTAAATTTTGCCGTTGATTCCGACGGAAAGTTTATGGTTGTGTTAAAAGTTTGCCATTTGATACTCGACACTTTTGGTATAGGCGTAATTTATCAGGATTTGTTTGCCGTATACGACGCTCTTGTCAACGGCAAGGAGACGCCGCCGCCAACGGGCAGTTTTGAAGAAGTGTTAAAACGAGATATTGCGACGGAAAACAATCCCGACGTCAAAAAGAAGAATTTTGAGTTTTTTGACAACTATCTCAAAATGAAAGAGCCGCCTTATTACGCGGGGGTTCACGGCAAAAAATCACCGATTTGGCAAAAACAACTCAAAAAAGGCAGCAGAAGTATGCCGATGTTCTTTTTTAATTGCCAAACCAAAGCGTATATGTACGATATAGACGCCAAAACGGTAAAAAAGGTAAGCGAATATTGCGCAAAAAACCGTTATACTATGGCAAACTTCTTTTTCTTTTGTTACTCGGTGGTTGCGTCAAAGATAAACGGCGATATAAAAAATATGATTCCGTTGGAGTTGTGCAACTGTCGCGGCACGGTGGCGGAGAAAAGAGCGGCGGGAACAAAAGTTCAGAGTATCGCTTGCTACACGACGGTAGAAAAGGAAAAATCTTTCGCTCAAAACTTTGTCGATTTTTGCGCCAACCAAAACAAACTTTACAGACATATCGGATTTTCCGACGTGGAGTACGAAAAAATGTTTAACCGCATTTACAAGGCGTCGTTTTTGGAAACGTATTACTCTATTACTTTTTCCTTTATTCCCGTCAAAAAAATCGACGGCGTATCCGTGCAAATGGTGAGCAACGGCAAGTCTGTCTTGCCTTGTTACGTCGGTATGCTTTACGACGTTGACGGCGGCGGAATACAAGTTTTTTACGATTGCCAAGCAAAAATAATTTCTAAAGAGGACGTAAGGCGTTTTCATTACGCAATGACGGATTTAGCAAAGCAGGTCGCGGACAATCCCGACGCAATACTTAAAAATATTCAGGTGGAAAAATGAAACACAATTCGGTAAAAATTCAATACAAAGATACTCTTTTTAAAGACGGTCCTTACAAAAGCGTAAAAGAAGCGATAAGCAAAGTCGCGCGGTATTACCCCGATACCCTTATTTTCGGTCAACTCGACAAGGATAAAAACGTCGTTTACACCACCGCAAAACAAGCGGAAGAAGAAGTAATTTATCTCGGCGACGGACTTATCGAAAACGGACTTAAAGATTGTCATATCGCTATCGTTGCGGACAACGGCGTTCGCTACGTGCTTGCGGACACCGCAATATCCAACGGCGTGGGAGTCGTTACGCCGGTGGACAAAGACGCGCCCGACGATTTGACGGCTATGTTGCTGTCAAAATGCGACGCCGACGCGGTAATAACAAACTTTTATCTAATCGACAAAATAAACCGCGCGCGCCAACGCTGCCCCCGCCTAAAAACGATAATAACGATAGACAAAAAGGCGGACGGCTGCTTGTTTTACGACGATATAGTGGCGGAAGGCAAAGCCTTGAACGACGCAAACAAGGGGATATACCGCGACGCGCCGCTCGACACTTCTAAACCCGCCAAAATACTTTTTACTTCCGGCACGACGGGCGCAAACAAGGGCGTCGTGTTGACGGGCGCAAACCTTGCCGCAAATATGAACAACTGTTTGGACGTCGTAAAAACGGGCAAGTGGGAAGATACTTCTATGAGCGTTTTGCCTATGCACCACTCGACGGAAATAAACACGCACATAATGTCGAGATGGGGCAACGCACGACTCACTTACATAAACACCAGCATGAAGGACTTGATGACAAACATCAAAATTTTTAAGCCTTCTATCATTACCGTCGTTCCGATGATTGCCAACGCTTTTTACAACGGAATAATTGCCAACGCAAAAAAGGCGGGTATGTACGACAAAATGCGCAAAGGAATAAAACTTTCCAACGCGCTGTCCAAAATAGGCGTGGACGTGACGCATAAAATGTTCAAAGACGTTTTTGCGCCGTTTGGCGGAAACCTGCGGCAAATAATAGTGGGCGGCGCGGCGCTCAACCCCGATATCGTCAACGGATTTAAAGATTTGGGCGTGTTTATCTGCAACGGTTACGGAATAACCGAGTGCGGTCCGCTTATATCGATGAACAGCGACACCGACAAAGAGTGCCGCTCGGTAGGCAGACCTTGCCCCGATTTGCAGGTCAAAATTATCGAAGCCGACTCCGACGGAATAGGCGCGCTGTGCGTAAAGGGCGCGAGCGTTGCAAGCGGGTACTACAAAGACGAGGAATCCACCAAAAAAGTGTTTTATTCCGACGGATTCTTTAATACGGGCGACCTCGCAAGCATAGACGAAAAAGGCAGAATCGTTCTTGCCGGCCGCAAAAAGAACGTCATAGTGCTGTCCAACGGCAAAAATATCTATCCCGAAGAAATCGAAACGGAAATAGAAAACAATATGACCTATTGCGACGACGTAGTTGTTTATAGCATTGATAACGGAGCAAACGCCATTCTCGTGGCGGGGATTTTTGTCAAAGACGACGCAACGAGAGCAGACAAAGACAAAATTAAAGCCGATTTTGCCGCTTTAAACCAACGACTCGCCGGTTATAAGAGAATCAACGCCGTCAACGTCGCAAAAGAGCCGTACCAAAGAACTTCTACCAAAAAAATCAAACGCGATACGGTGCTTGACTGCCACGACGCGGACAACCTGATAAAACTTTGATTTGCCGGAGTTGTCCGATACGATAACAAAACAAAAAACAAAAGGAATACTAAACCAAAACGCCGATACGGTATTTAAACAAAAGAAAAACAAGGAGAAAAATATATGAGTCAGGAAATAATAGAAACAAAACTTAAAAACATTATTTGCGATTACGTTGACGTAACGCCGGAAAAAATAGACAGCAAAATGAGTCTTGCGTGCGACGTGGGAGTGGATTCCTATACGCTTATATCGATGGTGTGCAGTATAGAAGACGCTTTTAAAATTAGTATCCCCGACGGCGCGTTGGGCAACTTTCACACTTTGTCCGATATGGTAGAATTTATCAAAATGGCTGCGTGACGACAAATTTTTAGGACAAAAAAGACAGTTTGCTTTTGCAGACTGTCTTTTTTTGTCGGTATTTTTTTTGGTTTTGGTTTTGTAGATTGTTTTTAATGCGACGGCGTTAACGAGCGTTTTGGTCGTCGTCGGCGTCTTGAATTATTACGTCGCTTTGCGACAAATCCATATTGTTTATCGCTTTATAGTGACCTTCTATTTTTTCTTTCGCTTGTTTTATTTTGCGGCTGTAAACGAGGGTAAGCACAAACCTTTCTACGCCTTCTATTATAAGGGAGCAACCCGCAAAGATTACCACCGTATCAAAGGAGGAAAAAACGACCGCTACGCCCAAAATTGCCGTTACCAGCGACAAAATAAACATTACAAACCAGCCGTTTACCTTTGCTTTTGCGCAATATATACTGTCCGCTAACGTTGACAAAGCGTCAATGACTATTAAAAGTCCCAACAATACGGTAAGAAAATTTTGCAGAATTTTGGGGTATACGAGGCAAAACACGCCCACCAACAGCATTACCGCCGAAAGTATCAAAAGGTGCGCGCCCAAAAATCTGTCTATCCAAAAAAACCTTACAAAAAGCGCGACGCTTGCCGCTATCAGATAAATACCGAATACAAGGCACAACGCGTCGCCTGCGCTGTCCGGCATTGCCACGCAAATTATGCCCGTTATTACGGTGAGAATAGCGATGATAATGCTGTCCCACTTAACTTTTTTTAAAAACTCTTTTTTAGAATCCATATTTTTTATCCTCCTATGGTATAAAGTCGATACGAGTAATAGGTCGTATCGTTGATATTATACCACTTTAAAACAAAAGGATATCGTTTTTAAACAAAAAAAACAAGCTAGAAAAGATACTGCAAGGTCAAAAGTGTAGAAAAACTCACGCGTCGGCAGTTTTTGCCGCAAATTGCAACGGTTTTGCGGCGGTTACAACTTTAAAGAGTACTTTTTGAGTAAGACTGGGTGATAACTTTGCTTTGACGCGCGCAAACCTTCGTCGCCCATATCTTCTTCTCGGTTGATTAGTCTTGCGTCGTCGCAAAAGGTTTTTGCAAACAGGTGCGTAATGGTTTCGTACAGACCGCTGACGTTTCGCAAGGCCTTTTCTACGTGAACAAACAGCGTATCTCCTATTCTGTCGCCGAGAGAAAACGCCGCTATTTTGCCGTCGATTTTTATTCCGCCGTACAAAAAGGCGTAATCGCCCATTTTGAGAACAAGCCGTCGTACTGCGGCAATGTCGTAGTTGTAAGTCGCGCTATCGTCGTCTTTGTGGTACTCGTCCAAAAAACTTTCTATGGCGGGAACGTCGTCGGCGGTAAGTCGCACAAACTCCGCCGTCGGGTAATCTTTTTTAAAGCGGTTGACGTGGTTGCGTTTGGAATTGTATTTGTGTCCCTTTAGCGTCGCAAGGCTTTGCGCGTCATAAGCGTAATCCGCGTCGGCAATTCCCATATCCGTCGGCGTTGCTCCGAAAGTGTTTTGCACGACGTCGGTATAACTCTCGGGAATAGCCACGACGTGCAAAATTTCCTTTTGTTCGCGGCAATGAGCGTTTAGCGCGTTTAGCGCGGCGGGAAGATTTTTTTTGTCGGTTATCGGAAGAAAATACTGTGTTTTTCCTCCGTTGGTTTGCCTGATAAACAGCGCGTCGTTATCTATGCAAAAGCGATAATCATAAAAATCCCCCCATAGCAAAAGCACGGCGGGGGTATAATCGCAAAGGCGATAGTCGCAAGAGTAAAGGTAGGGGTAAAGTTGTTTTACGTTTGAGAAATCGATTTTTTTAAACAGCATAAAATCCTTAATTGCGATTTTTCTTTATATTACCACATAACGAAGCAAATTACAATATTTTGCGATAAAAAAATTTTGTAACGGCGGTTTTGACGGCGTTGCGGCGGGGTAAATCGCAGAAAAAAAGCAAACGGAAAATCGTAAAAACCGCAAGCAAAAAAGAAAGCCGTTACCGTCCTAAAAGGGCGGTAGCGGCTTGTTGACGTCGTTTTTGTTAACCGATAAGGGCAAGGCTTGTAGGCGTTATCGTTGCGACGATATAAGCGTCTTGCATTTTGACGAGCGCTTGAAGGTTGGTGCTCGACGTTTCGTTTTTTGCGTCAAAGTAGTAGAGAACGGGTACGCTGTTTCCGACGGAAAGGCGTACTTCCGCTATTTTGCGGTCGGTAACGCCGACGACGTTGCCGTAAGCGTCGGTGTATGCGTCGCCGTCTTGATAGTAAACGAGTTTGCCGTCTTTGTCGAGAGTTTTGGGTACGCCGCCGAGTTTAGCGTCAAAAGCGTAAGTTTTTGCGACCGAAGCCGTAACCGATTTGACTTTTCCTGCCGTCGTGTCGGTGACGTTTAACGCCGTAGACGAGTTTGTAGACAGCGTTTTGAGAGAGAACCCGCGCAAAACAAAGCCTAATTGTTCGTTGTCGTAGGTTTTTGCGGCGGTTGATTTTTTAAGTTTTTGAGTTTCTTGCAATCCTGCGGCGTTTTTGGTTTGAAGAACGGGTTTTTTTGCGGAATAGTCGTACGTTGCGGTTACCGTAAAGTCGTTTATTTCGCAAGCGTCTTTGCCGCCGATAAACACGCTTTTGACGGAGCGGGTACTTTTTGCGGGCAAAGAGTTGGAGGAGTAAAACACGCATTCCGTCGTGACGGAAGTTTTGCTAATCAACTTGTCGCCGTCCGCGTAAAAATTTGAGCCGTCTTTGGCTTTGCTTTTTGCGACGTCGTACAGCGCGTCTTTGCCGCCGAAGTCTGCGCGGGCGTAAGTTTCCGTCATCGTAAGGACGGTTTTTAACAGCCACGCTTCCTTGCCGTCAAAGTCGGTTTTGGTTATCGTAGAAGTATAAACGCCTTCCGCCTTGCTCGGAATAATTTGAGCAAACGCGCTTTTGTAAACGTATTCGCCGTTGACTTTTGCGGCGTTGTAAATGCCTACGTAAGCGAGTTCGTAATCGCTGGCGCGTCTTACCGTGTATTCGAGCGTTTCCCCGTCTT
Source organism: uncultured Clostridia bacterium (assembly GCA_934230325.1). Classification (GTDB taxonomy): domain Bacteria; phylum Bacillota; class Clostridia; order Christensenellales; family CAG-314; genus SFEB01. Next base: position 53,205 of record CAKQEP010000006.1, read on the forward strand.
TCCACTTGACGGAGGAAACGGGTACGACGGCGGACGAGCAACCGGACAACAGCGCGGCGCAGATAACAAAGCACATAATCAATGCAAAAATGGATAATCTTTTCATAAAAATCTCCGAATATAAAGTTTCTGTCTGATATTTTTTTGGTTTGCGTCAAGTCATTATACAACAAAAATGCGGCGTTGTCAATTGACAATAAGATAATTACGCTTTATAATTAAAAATATGAAAGCGACGTTGATAAACGCAAACACTTTGCGCGCGGCAAAAATAGCCGTCGACAACAAAATAAGGGAGTTGAACCCCCGCAACCTTGACAAGCGGTACTTTGTGATAGTTCCCGACCGCAGCACCGTCGACGCAGAAAAAGCCTTGCTCGACGTCACGGGCGGCAGTTTTAACGTTCAGGTTGTTACCTTCAAAAAGTTTGCGTCGCTGTTTGTAAAAACCGATTTAAACTATCTCACCAAGCAAAACGGAGTGCTTTTGCTGTCGAGAGTAGCGGACAAAATCTCAAAAAATCTCAAATGTTTTAAAGATAACGACAGCGCGGGGTTTGTCGCAAAAACCTACGACTTGATAAGCGGCTTGAAGTATGCGGGAGTGACTCCGCAACAACTTTCTCAAGCGGATTTGCCGCAAGAAGTCAAGGACAAGGCGGCAGACGTCGCGCTTTTGTATTCCGAATACGCGGCGGCGACGGAAGGCAGATTTTTTGACAGCGCAGACACGTTGCAAATGCTTTTTGACAGTCTAAACGCCCAAAATCTCAAAAACTGCGGTTTTTTTGTTTACGACTTTTTGAGTTTTTCCGCTCAAGAAAAAAATATATTGTCCCGCCTCGTTTCTTATGCGGATTTCGTGACTGTTGCGGCGGTTACCAGCGACGACGCGCGGCACAAACCTACCTTTGACAACGCAGTGCGCGACGCAGTGTACCAAGTGTGCCAAAGACTAAAAACGCCGTTAAAAACGGAAACGTTTGTCGAGTACGCAAACGGAAACTCGTCGCATATTTTAAACAACGTATACGCGTTTGGACGACAAACGGTAGCAAAATCAAAAAACGATATGTACATAGTGGCGGCGGGAGATCTCACCGACGAGTGCAAAAATCTCGCTTGCTTTATCGACGGGTACGTCAAAAACGGCGGTAAGTACGGCGACGTCAAAGTGGTTTGCAGCGACGTAAAAACTTATCGCTACGCGCTAAACGAATATTTTAAAGAGTACGGCATACCTACTTATATCGACGTAAAGCAGACGTTGGACAGAAGTTTTGTCAGTCGGTTTGCGACGGACTTTTTGCGTATGTCGCTAAACAATTTTAAACAAGACAGCGTGTTGCCTTTTGTCAAAAATCCGCTGTTTGGCGGCGACGCGAGCGCATTTGAAACGTTTTGCCTAAAATACAATATAAGTTATCGCTTTGACGCTTTTGATATAGGCAAAGAGGACGAATTGTTTTCCGCCGCCGACGAAACGCGCGCAAAACTCAAAAAAATTATCGACGATTTTGTCGTTCCGCGTTTTGACTCCGCAAAAAATTACGTCGATTTGTTAAAACGACTTGCGGCAAGCGTTGACGCGGAGCAGAAAGAGGACGAATTTGTTAAATGGCTAAAAAACAACGGAATGACGGAAGACGCTTCTCGAGTGGAGCAGGCGCGCAAAAAGACGGAGCAGGTGTTTGACCAAACGGCTTTTGTGTTAGGGGACGGTCAGATGCCGTTGGACGGATTTATCAGAGCGTTGGAGTCGGCGTTGGCGTCACAGTCGGTGTCGGTAGTGCCGACGTTGTACGATTGCGTGAGGATAAGCAATCTCGACAAGGGCAAAAATCACGACGTAAAGGTGTTGTGCGTGATAGGCGCAAACGAAGGGGAACTTCCCAAAATCAAAAAAAGTTGCGGGTTGCTGTCCGATAAAAACATTTCCGCATTAAACGAGCGCGGAATATCTTTGGAGCCGTCGCTGTCGGAAGAAAACAGGCGGGAAAAATTTAGCGTGTTAAACCTTTTGGCAGAGCCGACGGATACGCTGTACGTCAGCTACAAAACGACCGACGGTAAAGAGTTGCGGCCGTCTTCCTTTGTGAATACGTTGCGGGATTGTTTTGCCGACAAAAACGGAACGTACCCTTTCCCGTTGACGAGTTTTGCGGGCAAGTACGGCAGTATTACCACTTTAAAACGTTGCGTAACAAAGGCGTTGATACGCAAAAAAAGCGGCGCGGAGTTGTCCGACGGTCAAAAGCGGCTGTGCGACGAGTTTGGCGCGCGATTTAGCAAATATATTTACGATGACGGCAAAATATCCGACATAAACAACGGAACGCAACTGTTTTTTAAAAACGATGCGTTGTCCGTCACCCGCATAGAAACTTTTTTCGGCTGTCCGTACCGCCATTTTATTCAGCACGGCGCAGGTTTGCGAGAAAAACCTTCCGGAGAGTTTAAAGTCAACGATTTCGGCACTATTTTACACTCGGTGTTTGAAAAATTCGTAGACAAAATCATTGCGGGCAAAAATCCCGACGACGGTACCGCAGCAAAAATTTTTGACGAAGTATTGAGCGACGACAAATATTCCGCGCTTGCAAAAAGCGGAAAGGGCGGCGCGTTTTGTCGACGCTTAAAAAAAGAAGCGGTTTTGACCTGCCAAAAAATCAAAGCGCAAATACAAAACTCCGACTTTAAACCGCTGTCCACAGAGTATCGGTTTGGATTTGACAAAAAAACGGCGTTGAAGTGCGGCAAAGGAGAAAACGCCGTTTTGGTCAAGGGCGTCGTTGACAGAATCGACGGCAACGGGCAGTCGCTCGTCATAATGGACTACAAGACGGGCAAAGCGGTTTTTGACGAAAAAAAGTTGTACGTAGGCAAAAAATTGCAACTACCCGTGTATTCTCACGCGGTGGGGGCGGGGTTTAAAAAGCCCGTCGTGGGGTGTTTTTACTACAAAATTTCCAACGATTACGTCAGGGAGGAAAAACAGCCGCTGGTGGGCAGAATCGTGGACAACCCCGACGTAATACGCGCGATGGACAACGATTTGATTTCAGAAAACAAAAGCCGCCTTTTTAAGGTTAAGTTTAATAAGGACGGAAGTATCGACGGCAAATCGGCTGCTTGCGCGGACAAACAACGTTTTGACGGAATGCAGACTTACGCTTTGCGGCTGGTAGAAAATGCGGGCGAACTTATGCGGCAAGGGTACGTCGACGTAAACCCCGTCAACGGCGAGTGCGATTATTGCCCGTGCGCCGATATTTGCGGGTTTAACGATGTCAAAATTTGCGAGGTCAGGCAAGAACCCGACGCTCTTTCGACGGAAGTTTTTGACTTTGCGGAGATTGCCGACAGCGACGGCGACAAGGACAAGGAAGGGAATAAGGAGGCGGAAAAATGATGTATTTTACGGAAAATCAGCAAAAAGCGTTGGACGTATCCGACTCCAAAAACTTTTTGGTCAGCGCGTCGGCGGGAACGGGAAAAACCACCGTTATGGTGACGAGAATAAACGATATTATTTGCAAAAAACGCGTGCCTGTGAGTAGGTTTATGGTGGTAACCTTCACAAACCTTGCGGCGGCTCAAATGCGGGAAAAACTGTACAAAATGTTGGCGGAAAGCGGCGACGATTTTGCTTTTGCAGAGCGGGAAAACATTGACGCGGCGTCGATAAGCACCTTGCACTCTTTTTGCGCCGACCTCGTAAGAGAATATTTTTACGTCGTAAACTGCGATCCCGACTTTGCGGTAATGGAGGAGTCGGAAGCGGCAAAACTGTTTGACGACGCTTTATCGGCGGTGTTTGACAAGCACTTTAAGCAAGACGACGACTTTTTGACTTTGCTGGATATGTACGGCAAAAACCGCTCGGACAAAGGTCTTAAAGTCATCGTGAGCAACTTGTACGAGTTTGGTTCTTGCACGGAAAGTCTGGCGGACTGGTACGCGCAATCTTTTGACGAGTCAAAACAAAAAAAAGCGGTGAATTTTTTCAACGAGCAGTTGATTTACAAAAGCCGCCGCTACAAACAAGAGTGCGATTGCGTTGCCGTCGCGGCAAAAAAAGCCGGCATCGATATCGTTGCGGAACACATGAGCGAGATTGCGGGCAATCTTTCCGCAAGCGACAAAAACGACCTTAAAGCCAACGCCGCGTTGCTTTGCGCCGTCACTTACAAACAGTTGCGGATTACCGAAAAAAACTGTGCGCCGACCTGCGATCCCGACACTGCGCAAAATATTATCGATATCGCCAAAAATCTTAAAGACGAAGTAAAAAAGTTTACGAAAGAATCCGCCGAGTTTCTTGACGTCGATTTTGACGACGGTGGCAAAGATTACGGCGGGTTGTTGGTCAAACTTGCCGCAGAAGTGGGCGACGAATACTCTCGCTTAAAACGCGACCGCAACGGCGTGGATTTTAACGATTTGGAGCGGCTTGCGTTGGAAGTTTTGCAGGACGAGCAAACTTGCAAAGCGGTTCGCGACCGCTACGACTACGTTTTTGTCGACGAGTATCAGGACATAAACGACAAGCAAGAGGCTATTTTAAACAAAGTCAGCCGCGCCGACAATTTTTACGCCGTAGGCGACGTCAAACAAAGCATTTACGGGTTTAGGCAAAGCGATCCCGAGATTTTTAGGCGGCGCAACTCGACGTATGCCGACGACCAAAAAGAAAACGCCGTCGTGCTTATGAACGACAATTTCCGTTGTTCTCACCAACTTGCGGAGTTTGTCAACGCAGTGTTTAGTCCGCTTATGACAAACGAGTTTGGAGGGGTGGATTATGCGGGAACGGGACGGTTGGAAGCCAAAGCAGAAAACAGTATTTTGGGACAAAAAGCCGTTACCGTTGCCATAATAAAGCGACAAAAGAACACAGAAACGTTGCCGACGCAGGGCAAAATTTACAACGTAAAGCAAACGAGCGAGGGTAAGACGAGCGGCGCCGCATTAAACGGAAAATACATAGCGGCAGAAATTGCAAAAATCGTCGGAAAATCTACCGCAGACGGCGGCGTGATAAGATACGGCGATATTGCGGTGCTGGTTCGCAACGCCAAAAACGAAGCGACGGAAATTTTAAAGCAATTGACCGAAGCCGGCATACCCGCTTTGGTCAGCGCGGGAGACGGCGCGTTTAAAAAGGAAGTAAGGGACGCGGTTGCGTTTTTAAAGGTGGTAGACAATCCGCTGGACGATTTTGCTTTCGCGCAGGTTATGTTGTCGCCGATAGGCGGGTTTACAAACGCTCAACTTGCGGTTGTTGCCGCAGAAACGCAATCTGATGACGCCAAACCGTGTTTTCGTGACAGATTAAAGGCGTTTTGCGACAAAAAGCAAGGCAATTTGATTGCCCGCAAAGCAGAAAGATTTTTGTCCTTTTTGGAGGAATACAAAAAGAAATCCGCCGTTTTGGACGCCGACGAGTTGCTTGCCGATATGTTTGAACGTACCGAGTACATCGATTACGTTTGCGGTTTGCCCAACGGCGACGCGCGAGTGACAAACCTTTTGACCTTTGTCGGACAGTTGACGGGAAAAAGTTTTTGCGCGGCGGTTTCGCGGTTGGACTATATGCAGGGCGCGGATTTGCGTGTTGCGGAGCAAGATTCGGTAAAAATTATGACCATTCACGCTTCTAAGGGGTTGGAGTTTAAAACGGTGTTTTTGGCGCGTGCGGGGAGAGATTTTAATCCCGATTCCGACGTAAGGGCGGGGATAATTTTGTCAAAACAGTTGGGCGTGTGCGCGCACGACTACGACGAATCCACGATGACTATTTGCGACGGCAAACGCTTTGTTTTGGCGGGGAAAATAGAAAAAATCAAAAATAAGGAAGAAGAATTGCGGCTGTTGTACGTTGCCGCAACGAGAGCAAAAAGCAAACTTTACATCGTTTTTGACGAGAAAGAAACGGAAAAACTCAAGTTTTCCTTCTGTCCGGAAGATTCTACAAAAGCAAGCCGCTGGATAAAGTACGCTTTGTACAAAAACGGGTTTTATACGGGGGATTTTGCGTTGGGCGATATTGTAGAAGTCGTGGAAACGAGCGAAAACGCCTTGCAAAAAACCGTCGTTGCCGCCGTCGAAAACGACCAAATGAATATTGAAGAATTAAAAAAGAACGCCGAGTGGGTTTATCCTTTTGCGGATACTTTGGATTTGCCGCTTAAAGTCGCGTCAAGTCAATTAGACGAGCATACGTACTTTGGTTTTGACGACGAAAACGACGTTGACGACGAGTTTAAGCCGTCAAAAGTTCTTGCGGAAGACGAGCCTGTTGACAAAACGCTGTTGGGCAAAGCCTATCACAAAGTGTTTGAGCGCTGCGATTTGACGGACTCAAGCGGGGTGGAAAATACTCTTTGCGACGTCGTGGCGCGCGGGTTTGTCGACCAAGCGACGGCTGACGCGGTGGATATAAAGGTCATAAAAAAATGCCTTGACGGCGACAAATTTAAAGCGTTGTTAAAGGACAAAAAAGCATACAGAGAAATGCCCTTTTTGACGTTGCTACCTTACAACAAAATTTTTGGCGAGGGCGGGGAAGAAAAAATCACCGTTCAGGGCGTCATCGACCTTCTGCTCGTGGGGGAAAACGACGCAATAGTCGTGGATTTTAAAGTGACGGAACACCCTGAATATATCAAAAAAAATTACGCTATGCAAATCAAAAGTTATTGCCTTGCGGCAAGCAAAATTCTCGGATTGCCCGCAAAAGGGTACGTTTTGTCGGTTTTGGACGGCAAAATCGTAGAATTTTGATTTTTGGCGACGCGCGACAAAAGTTGACAAACGCAACGGTCTGTAAGCGACAGTCTGTTTTGTCAACGTAGTCGATTTTGTAAGCGACAGTTTGTTTTGTCGGCGGCACTCGGTTTGTTAACGGCGGTCTGTTTTGCCAAAAAATAATTAGCGTGATTTCTTGTGTTTAAAATGCCAAAAAAGGTCAAAAATCTTTCCGAAATAAAAATAAGGAGAGATTTTTTTTATGTTGCAAATTTTAGAAATATACAACGCCGTCGCAGAGCGTTGTACAGTGGTTTTTTGCGCGGTCTGCGCCGTGTTGTTGGCGGTTCTTTTTGTCAATTTGTCCGTGAATCCGTACAAAAAGTATTTTAGGCAGATGCGTAAAGCCGTCGCAACGCTCAAAAAAGGTAAAAAGACTACCGAAAAAAATATCGTGGCGGGGGTTTACTCTGCGGAATGGCAAAACTACAAAAACGGCGCGGACGTGTTGCCGTCGCAGTGCCTGCGTTTTAAACAATACAAAATCCGCAAATATTTGCTTGTCGTTTGTGCGATTTGCGTTGCTTTTGTATTGCCATTGACCGTCATTTCTGCCGTAAAAAACGTATACGGTATGCTGTTTTTTGTACCGATATTGCTTTTATGTCAGTACGTGACGACGATTTTGTGCGTTTGTCTTGCCGCTTATCGCCGCAAAGCGACGGCGTTTAAAAAGTACGAAGAATACGTTGCTTTGTTGGATTTTTATTACGGCAAAAATTTTTTTAATAGGTCAAACGAGCGGGAAAGTTTTGTCGAAAACCCAAAAGACGACGTAACGAAACAAAAAAACGAAGCGCGACAAATGCCGATTTTTAACGAGGGCGCATTGCGTACGGACACGCCCGAAACCGTAAAAAAGGAAGATTTTTTGAGTTGCGTTCCTTTTTCCACCGCGTTAAAAGACGGCGACGGCTCGGTTACGACTAATGCGTCAAACGCTTTTGCGGGTAATAATCTCAAAAACTCGGATTGCGACGACGCGGAGGACGTAAAAGTGACAAATCTCGTTCCCGATGACGTTGCGACGGCAAAAAAAGCCGCTTTTCTCGCAAGCAACGGACTTAATGCGGAAACGGCAAAAAAGATAGCGAGTTTGTTGAGAGAGGACAATGCGCCGCGCAGCGCAGAAACGCAAAAACAACTCAACAAAGTGCTTAACGGCGCGTTTCAAACCATCGCAAAAAAGCAGGAAAATAAGATTCTGAACGGGTAAAATACGCAAAAATCAAATTTTTTTAAAAAAAACGTACGCAAAAATCGATTTTTTTGGTATAATATCTATATGAAAAAATCAGATAACGACGACGTTTTGGATAAAAATTTAAAAAGATGCCACAGCCCGCTTTGCGAAAAAGATACCGCAAACTTTACTTTTGGCTGTCGGCACAGCAATCCCGACAGTTGCAACAAGTGTTATACTGCGTGTTGCGCCTTTTTTAGGGAAGATAAATGCTGTACGCGCCCGCCAAATACGTGGAAGGAAAGGTTTGAGCGACTTATAAAACAAAAAGAGGCTTGATTTATTAAAGTCGGCGAGCGACCGTTCTTTTAAAAACTAATATTTTATTCTTCCAAAAACAAAAATCGTAATATTTAAAAACACGAAATCAAAGCAAAACGCCTTGTCAAAACCGACTTTTGACAAAGCGCCACATTTTGACGGCGTGTTTTTTTGTTTGTAGTAAGGTCATATAAAGAGTAGATGCGATTGTGCGAAGGGTTGATAGGAAAAAGGGCAAAGGGAAAAGGGCAAAGGGAAAAGGGCAAAGGGAAAAGGGTAAAGGGAAAAGGGTAAAGGTCGGTCAACAAGGTCGGCAGTCGCAAAAAATCGCTTTTGCAAAAACCTTGACAAAAAAATTTTTAAAAACCGCCTCATTTTTGTTGACAAGGTGTTTAAAAAGTGTTATACTGCGTTAGGTAGAATGAAGACATAAGGAGGTAATTTGCATGAACAATATTAAACGCAACAGATTTTTGATTGTTTTGTTGTGCCTGCTTGTTGCCGCCATTGCCGTTTCTTGCGTTGCGGTGCTTGTCAAAAACTGCGAAAAAGGTTTTTGGAAGGAGTTTATTGCGCCGACTTTCACTACTATAGAAGTCAAAGGCGACTATTCTCAAAAAAACGTGGTTTTGGACGGAACGTTGAAAAAGGTGGATATAACCGTCGCCGCCACACAGACGGAAAACAAAGGAAACTACAAAATCGTAGTGGAAACCGATAGCGACGTGAACGTTCTTTTGACGGACAACAACGGCAGACAAATTCTTTTGTGCCGCGACGAGAAAAACGGCGCGTTCTTTTTTGACGCGAAAGGCATAAGCAATATTGACGGATATACCGTCATTATCGACGGCGGAGAGCAAATAAGCGGCGGCATCGTTTCGGTTGCCGTAGAAAAATGCGATTGCGGGGCAAAACCGCAAAATCCGTGAGTATGCCCGCAAACCGATAAAACAAAATTTGGTGGTTTGAGTTGTTATATAGATTTTGTTGATTTTTTGCAGCGCGGCACTTTGTGCCGCGTTGCAAATTTTTTGTAGTTTTGCGGCGGACTGCTCCTCTCCAACAAAATGCAAGCATTTTGTTGGGTTTGGGATTGCGAACGTCTAAACTTTTTGGCGGCAATATAAACGAGAGCCTTTATTCTCTTTGCCTATATGCATATAGCAATGAGCGCATAAATACTTCCGTCTGCACAAGGTACGCTTCCGCGAGATTGCCACATCGTCGCAGCGCCGCCCAAAGGCTTGTCGGCATATATTCATATACCGTCTACGCCCTACGGCGGGCTGCTCCTCTCCAACAAAATGCAAGCATTTTGTTGGGTTTTAGTTTTATCGAATTAAAAAATCGCTCCTCGCAATGACAATTTAAAAACAGCCACGCTAAAATATACACACTTTACAAAGTACAAAGTAATATCTTTATACCCGAGCGAAAGTGTTTTAGTTGTCATTATGAGGAAAAAATTTGCGAATAGCAAAACTAATCTTTAAGTTTGTTTTTGACAATATTTTTTTCGTTTAAAGCGGGGAAGGAAAAATCCCTATATTTATATATGGTTGCGGGGGAGCATTTTTTGAAAAATACAAACGAAAAAAAATTTAAAAAAATTCTTTTAATCGCTTGACACTTGATTGCGGCTATGGTAATATATTAAGGCTTGCACTGCGAGCAGTGTTTTTTCTGCGTAAAAACCTGCGACACACACGGAGCAGTGGTTAATAATAAGAAGGAGAAAGTTTATGGCAAGTCAAAAAATCAGAATCAAACTCAAAGCCTATGATCACAACCTTGTTGATATGGCGGCGGAAAAAATCGTCGACACGGCAACAAAAATGGGCTCTAAGGTTTGCGGTCCGATTCCTCTCCCCACAGAGAAGGAGATAGTCACGGTTTTGCGCGCTACTCACAAGTACAAGTATAGCCGCGAGCAGTTTGAGAGCCGCACTTACAAGAGATTGATTGATATTTACAGTCCCAACGCAAAAACGGTAGACAGCCTTACAAAGTTGGATCTGCCTGCGGGTATCGACGTAAAAATCAAGTTGTAATCTAAATCAAACAAAAAACAAAAACAAAAAATATTTAAACAGGAGTGAACTTTATCTATGAATAAAGCAATCATCGGAAAAAAACTGGGAATGACGCAGGTCTTTATGGCTGACGGCACAATGATTCCCGTGACGGTAGTAAAGGCGGGACCTTGCACCGTCGTTCAAAAGAAAACCAAAGAAAGGGACGGATACTCCGCAATTCAACTCGGTTTTGACGAAGTGAGCGAAAAGAGACTCAACAAACCGCAATCGGGACACTTGAAGGTAGCGGGAGCGCAACCCCTTAAAGTTCTTAAAGAATTTGACTTGTCCGACGCAGACAGTTACCAACTCGGACAGATTATCGCCTGCGACGCTTTTAAAGCCGAAGAACTCGTTGACGTCACGGGGATAACAAAGGGCAGAGGATTTACCGGCGTAATCAAGCGTTGGAATCAAGGTCGTCTCAGACAGACGCACGGCGTAGGACCTGTTCACAGAGAAGTAGGTTCTATGGGCGCAAACTCTACCCCGTCGAGAGTATTGCCGGGTAAAAAACTTGCCGGTCAATACGGTGTAGAACAGGTAACCGTACTTAATTTAAAAATAATAAAAGTCGATACGGAACGCGGCGTTTTGCTAATAAAGGGCGCAATTCCCGGAGCAAAAAACAGCGTGGTATTTATCCGCGATGCGGTTAAAAACGTAAAATAGGAGCAGGACACTAATGCAAGTTAAAGTTTACAATACTAAAGCCGTAGAAGTCGGCAATATGGAACTTAACGACGAAGTGTTTGGTTGCGAGTACAACGAGGCTCTTATTCACCAAGCAATAGTCGCATACGAAGCAAATCAACGTCAAGGCACAAAATGCACTCTTACTCGCAGCGAAGTGAGAGGCGGCGGCATAAAGCCGTGGAGGCAAAAGGGTACGGGCAGAGCGCGTCAAGGTAGTATACGCGCGGTACAATGGACTAAAGGCGGCGTTGCCTTTGCTCCAAAGCCCAGAGATTTTAGCAAAAAGATGAACAAGAAGGCGAAGACTGCGGCGTTTTTGAGCGCGCTCAGTTACAAAGTCGCCAACAACGAGTTGGTCGTAGTAGACGACATCAAACTCGAGGAACCAAAAACCAAGTTGGTTGCGGAAATACTTGACAACTTTAAATACGACAAGCGCACGCTTATCGTCGTAGCAAATCGCGACGAGGCTCTTTTGAGAGCGAGCGGCAACATTCAAAAACTCACCGTCGCGGTAGCCGACCTTGTAAACGTATACGAAGTAGTCGCAAACGTCAACGTTATCGCAACTAAGGAAGCAATCAAGATGATTGAGGAGGCAAACGCATAATGAACGCTTATGACATTATTATCAAGCCCGTTATGAGTGAAAAGGCCTATGACGGAATTTCTCAAAACCCCAAAAGATACACTTTTAAGGTTGCGAAAAATGCCAACAAAATTCAAATCAAACAGGCAGTAGAACAAATCTTTGGCGTACAGGTGGACAAGGTAAACACCGTAAACGTCAGAGGCAGATTAAAAAGACAGGGACGCTCTCAAGGATACACCGCAAGCAGCAAGAAAGCGATTATCACTCTCAAAGCAGGCAGCAAGGCTATCGAATTTTTTGAGAGTTTGTCCTAATGTAGGAGGTTAACGTTATGGCTATAAGAAGATATAAACCGACTTCTCCGGGACGTCGTTTTATGACGGTTTCCATGTTTGAAGAAATAACTTGTAACACTCCGGAAAAAAGTTTGCTCGCAACAAAAAGCAAGACCGGCGGCAGAAACGCAACCGGCAGAATCACGGTAAGACACGTGGGCGGCGGCAACAGAGTAAAGTACAGAATAATCGACTTTAAACGCGACAAGTACGATATTCCCGCAAAAGTCGCTACGATAGAGTACGACCCCAACCGCTCCGCAAACATCGCTTTGCTCGTTTACGCCGACGGCGAAAAGAGATACATTCTCGCTCCCGTAGGACTCAACGTAGGCGACACGGTTATTTCCGCTTCTACTGCGGATATCAAAACAGGCAACAACCTTCCTTTAGAAAATATCCCCGTCGGTACGATTTTGCACAACATCGAGCAAAACGTAGGAAAGGGCGGTCAGATAGCGAGAGCGGCAGGTATTTCCGCTCAATTGATGGCTAAAGAAGGCAAATACGCAACGTTGCGTATGCCCAGCGGAGAAATGCGCATGGTTCTTCTCAAGTGCCGCGCGACTATCGGTCAGGTGGGCAACATCGACCACGAAATAGTCAACGTCGGCAAGGCGGGCAAAACTCGTCATATGGGCGTAAGACCTACCGTTCGCGGTAGCGTCATGAACCCCTGCGACCACCCGCACGGCGGCGGCGAGGGCAAATGTCCTATCGGTCGTCCCGGTCCCGTCACCCCGTGGGGCAAACCTGCGTTGGGTTATAAGACGCGCAGAAAGAAGAACATCACCAACAGATTTATCATTAAGCGCGTGAACTAATCGGAGGAATTGAATGAGCAGATCAGTTAAAAAAGGACCTTATGTGGAAGCAAGGCTCCTTAAAAGAATACAAGATATGAATGCGCAAGGCGAAAAGAAGGTAATCAAAACTTGGTCGAGAGCCAGCACGATTTTCCCCGATTTCGTCGGACATACCATCGCCGTTCACGATGGAAGAAAGCACATCCCCGTTTATATAACAGAAGATATGGTCGGTTTGAAACTCGGCGAGTTTGCCCCCACGAGAACCTTTAGAGGTCACTCCGGCGGCAAGACGTCCGCGACCAAATAGGAGGTAACAAATGGCTACAAGAACATCACAAAAAGCGGCGGCTATCAAACAAAACGCTGATAAGCGTCCTTACGCCGTTGCAAAATATATTCGTATAGCACCCTCCAAAGTCTATATCGTTTTGGATATAATACGCGGAAAAAGTTATTACGACGCTATCGCTATTTTGGAAGCGACGCCCAAAGCGGCTTGCGAACCCGTACTCAAGGTACTCAAATCCGCAGGCGCAAACGCAGAAGTTAACAAAGGTCTTAACAAGGACAACCTTTTTGTTGCCGAATGTTATGCCGATATGGGTCCGACGCTCAAACGCGTACAACCCGTTTCTAAAGGCAGAGCGTATCGCATTTTAAAACGTACCAGCCACATCACCGTCGTTCTCGACGAGATGGTAAAGGCTTAACAGGAGGACAGTATGGGACAAAAAGTTAATCCTCACGGAATGAGAGTGGGTATCATAAAAGGTTGGGAAGCCACGTGGTACGCAGACAAAAAGAACTTTGGCGCGCTTCTTAAGGAAGACGACGTTTTAAGAAAGTTCATCAAAAAAACTTACTATTCCTCCGCAATCAGCAGCGTCGACGTAGAAAGAGCCGACGGCAAAGTGATTGTAAACGTAAATACCGGTCGCCCCGGTACTCTTATCGGTAAACAAGGCGCAGGTATCGAGGAAATGAAAAATCAAATCCAAAAGTTGGTGGGCGACAAACAACTCGTCATCAACATTATGGAAGTAAAAAATCCCGACGCCGACGCGCAGTTGGTTGCGGAAGGTATCGCCGCTCAATTAGAAAAACGTATTTCGTTCCGCAGAGCGATGCGTAGTTCTATGCAAAGAGCGATGCGCGCAGGCGCAAAAGGTATCAAAACTATGGTCAGCGGCAGACTCGACGGAGCGGAAATCGCAAGAAGCGAACAGTATCACGAGGGTAGCATACCTCTGCATACGCTTCGCGCAGACATCGATTACGGCTTTGCGGTCGCGCAGACAACCTTTGGCGTCATCGGCGTAAAGTGCTGGATTTATAACGGCGAAGTCCTTAATAAATCCAAGAAGAAGGAAGGAGGTAACTCTAATGTTAATGCCTAAAAGAGTTCTCCACCGTCGTCAATTTCGTGGCAGAATGAAGGGTACGGCTCACAAGGGCAACACCGTTGCTTACGGTGAGTACGGTCTTGTCGCTACGGAATGCGGTTGGATAAAAAGCAATCAGATAGAAGCAGCCCGTGTCGCCATGACGAGATTTATCAAGCGTGGCGGACAGGTGTGGACGGATATATTCCCCCACAAACCGGTAACCAAAAAGCCCGCCGAAACTCGTATGGGTAGCGGTAAAGGCGCTCCCGAATTTTGGGTGGCAGTTGTTAAGCCAGGTAGAGTAATGTTTGAAATGGCAGGTATCACGGAAGAACAAGCCAGAGAAGCGTTGCGTCTTGCGGCTCACAAGTTGCCCGTAAAGTGCAAGTTTGTCGCAAAGGCAGAGGAGAAGACAGATGAAAGCAAATAAAGTGCATGAAATGTCCGATGAGGAGTTGTTGGTAAAGTTGGAGGACCTCAAAAAGGAACTCTTTAACCTCAGACTCAACCACGCTATCGGTCAGTTGAACAACCCTCTTGCGTTAAATACTTGCAAAAAGGATATCGCAAGAGTAAAAACGGTTATCCGCGAAAGACAACTCGCTAAAAAGGCTTAAGGGGGATTACAATGGAAAGAAGTCATAGAAAACAAAGAGTCGGTAAGGTGATTTCCGACAAAATGGACAAAACCATCGTCGTCGCCGTTATCGAAAAATTCAAACACCCTTTGTACAAAAAAACAGTAAGCAAAACCAAAACGTTTAAAGCCCACGACGAGGAAAATACTTGCGGTATCGGCGACACCGTTTTGATTGAAGAAACCCGCAAACTCAGCAAGGACAAAAACTGGCGCCTTGTAGAAATTGTGGAAAAGGCTAAGTAAGGAGAACAAGCATGATACAAGCATTTACAAGATTGAAAGCAGCCGACAACTCCGGCGCTAAAGAAATAATGTGTATCAAGGTGCTGGGTGGCAGTAAAAGACAGTTCGGCAACATCGGCGACGTCATCGTCGCTAGCGTAAAGAGCGCAAACCCCGGCGGCCTCGTCAAAAAAGGCGAAGTCGTAAGGGCGGTTATCGTTCGTTCCGCTTTTGGCGTAAACCGCAAAGACGGTACGCATATCCGTTTTGACGACAACGCTGCGGTCATTATCGACAACCAAAAACAACCCAAAGGCACCCGTATCTTCGGGCCGGTGGCAAGAGAACTCAGAGAAAAGGACTATATGAAAATAGTGTCCCTCGCTCCGGAAGTTCTGTAAGGAGGATTCAATGGCAAATATAAACGTTAAGAAAGACGATACCGTAGAAGTTATCGTAGGATCCAAAACCGGAGATCACGCAGTCAAAGGCAAGCGCGGCAAGGTTATCAGAGTAGACGCAGAAAACGGCAAGGTTATGGTACAAGGCTTAAACCTCGTCAAACGCAACACTCGTCCTAAAAACGCTCAAACCAAAGGCGGCATTATAGAAAAACCCCGCATGATAGACGTCAGCAACGTTGCAGTCGTATGCCCGTCTTGCGGCAAAACCACCAGAATAAACCACAAAGCGGTAGAGGGCAAGGACGGCAAAGTCAAGCAAGTACGTTGCTGTCACAAGTGCGGCGCAGTCATAGAAGCTAAGGCTGCCAAAGTAACCAAAAAGAAGTCCGCTACGACGGCTAAAAAGTCGACCAAAAAAACAGCGAAGACAGACGCTCCCGCTGCAGAAAAGGCCGAATAACGGAGGAACGACATGGCAGAAAAAAAACAAGCGGCTGCAAAACAGGTTTCTAAAGAACCAAACAGATTGCAGGTCAGGTACACAAAGGACGTTGCTCCGTACCTTTACAAGCATTTCAATTATACCAACGTAAACCAAATACCCAAGTTGGTAAAAATCGTCATCAACTCCGGTTTGGGCGACGTAAAAGACAACTCCAAGAGTTTTCAGATTGCGGTTGACGAAGTAAAGAGCATTTCCGGTCAAAAACCCATCGTGACGCAAGCCAAAAAATCCGTCGCAAACTTTAAAGTGAGAGAAGGACAAAACGTTGGCTGCAAAGTTACGTTGAGAGCCAAGAGAATGTATGAGTTTATGGACAAACTCGTTTCTATCGCATTGCCCCGCGTAAGAGACTTTCGCGGAGTTCAGGGCAATTCCTTTGACGGCAGAGGCAACTATACGCTCGGAGTCAAAGAGCAACTTATCTTCCCCGAAATCATTTACGATCAAGTGGAAAAGACGAGAGGCTTTGATATCACTTTTGTAACGACGGCAAAAACCGACGAGGAAGCAAAAGAACTGTTGAAGCAATTGGGAATGCCCTTCAAGGCGTAAGGAGTGACAAATGGCAAAAAAATCATTGGTAAACAAACAACAAAAACCCGCTAAGTTTTCTACTCGCGCATATACTCGTTGCTCGATTTGCGGCAGACCTCACTCGGTTCTTCGTAAATACGGCATCTGCAGAATTTGCTTTAGAGAAAAAGCCTACAAGGGAGAAATCCCCGGGGTAAAGAAAGCGAGTTGGTAAAGGTAGGAGGAAAAATAAATGGTAGTTACAGATCCTATCGCGGATATGCTCACGAGAATTCGCAACGCTCTCGTGGTCAAGCACGAAGACGTGTCGGTGCCTGCATCCAAAATGAAAAAGGCTATCGCGCAAATCTTGCTTGAAGAAGGTTATATCAGCAACGTGGAAGTTGTGGAAGATCCTATTCAGGACAACCTCAAAATTACACTTAAATACAGCAAAAACGGCAAAGTTATCAGCGGTTTAAAGCGCATCAGCAAACCGGGCTTGAAGGTTTACGCCAAAAGCAACGAGTTGCCCAGAGTTTTAAACGGGTTGGGTACGGCAATCATAAGCACTTCTAAAGGCATTATGACGGACAAAAAAGCCAGAGAAATGAATCTCGGCGGCGAAGTTATCGCTTTCATTTGGTAAGGAGGAAATTGATATGTCAAGAATAGGCAGAGAACCCATTACCATACCCGCAGGCGTGGAAGCAAAACTTAACGGAACGGTCATGACGGTAAAAGGTCCAAAGGGCGTTCTTTCCAGAGATATCGGCAAAGACATAAATTGTCAAATCGACGGCAAAGAAATCCGTTTTACCCGTCCTAACGACGACAAGGAAATCCGCAGCAAGCACGGTTTGTACCGCGCGTTGGTAAACAATATGGTCAAGGGCGTGACGGAAGGTTTTGCAAAATCTCTCGTCATCAACGGCGTAGGTTACAAATGCAGCGCGACGGGCAGCAAACTCGTTCTCAACATCGGATATTCTCACCCCATCGAAATGGTTGCGCCGGAGGGTATTACCTTCGAGTGCCCCAGCGCTACTGAAATCGTTGTTAAAGGCATTGATAAAGAGTTGGTCGGTCAAACGGCTGCCAACGTCAAAGCAACTCGTGAAGTCGAGCCTTATCACGGATACGGCGTAAGATACAAGACAGACGTCGTAATCCTCAAGGAAGGCAAGAAGGCGGGTAAATAAGGAGCAGTAGTATGATCAAAAAGATGGATAAAAACGCGGACAGAAAAATCCGCCACGCAAGAGTACGCAAACACGTCTTTGGTACGGATATTAAACCCAGACTTTGCGTATATCGCAGCACAAAATACATTTACGCTCAGATTATCGACGACGTTAAAGGCGTGACGCTTGTAAGCGAATCTTCCCTTGCTCTTTCCAAAGAGTTGGAAGGTAAAAACAAGTGCGAAGCAGGCAAACAAGTCGGTCTGGCATTAGCCAAAAAAGCGGTGGAAGCAGGTATTTCCGAAGTCGTTTTTGACAGAGGCGGTTATATCTACACCGGCAGAGTCGCAAGTCTTGCAGAGGGCGCCAGAGAAGGCGGACTTAAATTTTAGTAAGGAGATTCAATCATGAGTGAAGAAGTTTTAAACAATACCGCAGTTGCGGAAAATACGGAAAACACCGCTGTTGAAACTCCCGCTACGGACAAAAAACGCGAGTTTAATCGCGGCGGAAAACGTCCCGCAGGCAAACGCCCCTTCAACAAAAACAAGCGCGAACAAGAAGACGACGGACTTATCAAAAAGACCGTTTCTATCAACAGAGTTTCTAAAACCGTCAAGGGCGGCAGAACTATGCGTTTCTCCGCTTTGGTTGTAGTAGGCGACGGCAAAGGCAAGTGCGGCGTAGGTATGGGCAAAGCAGCCGAAGTACCTCAAGCGATAGAAAAAGCAACGCAACAAGCCAAAAGAAATATGGTTTCCGTCAGCCTTAAAGACACGACTATACCTCACGAAGCCAACGGCGTATACGGCAGAGGACACGTTCTTTTGCTCCCCGCACAAGAAGGTACGGGCGTCATTGCGGGCGGTCCTGTCCGTAGTGTGTTGGAAGCCGCCGGCGTAAAAGATATTCTTACCAAGAGTTACGGCAGCAACAACCCCATCAACTGCGTAAAAGCAACCTTCGAAGGGTTAAAATCTCTCCGTACTGCCGAGCAGGTCGCTGCTTTGCGCGGTAAGACTGTCGAAGAATTATAAGGAGGCATACAATGGCAAGAATTTTAAACGGTCACGTCGTGACGGAAGCCTCTGCTCCGCTTTACAAGGTAAAGCACGAAAAAGGCGCGCACCCTTACGAATTGAGTGACAAAAAAATCAAAGTTACTTTGGTAAAAAGCCCTATCGCTTGCTTAAAAGACCAAAAACAAACGGTTCAGGCTTTGGGACTCACCAAAATCCGTTCCAGCAAAATTCACAATGACAACGACGCTATACGCGGTATGATATTTAAAGTCAAACACCTTGTCACTGTAGAAGAAGTAGGAGGCGACAAATGAGAATTCATACGTTACAACCCGCTGAAGGCAGCGTAACTTCTCCCAAAAGACTCGGTAGAGGTATCGGTAGCGGTCTTGGTAAAACCAGCGGTAAGGGACACAAAGGTCAATGGGCTCGTAGCGGCGGCGGAGTACGCCCCGGATTTGAAGGCGGCACAATGCCTCTTACTCGTCGTTTGCCCAAACGCGGTTTTTACAATATGTTTGCAAAAACTTACGTCGTAATCAATCTTTCCGTTTTGGAGCAGTTTGAAAACGGCGCAACCGTTACTCCCGAGTTACTGCTTGATATGGGACTCGTCAACAACAAAGGCAACGTCGGCGTAAAAGTGCTTGCCGACGGTCAACTGACAAAATCTTTGTCGGTTTACGCGCACAAGTTTTCTGCTGCCGCAAAGCAGGCGATAGAAAACGCAGGCGGCAAAGCAGAGGTAATTGAATAATGATTGAGACTTTAAAGAACGCCTTTAGGATAAAAGAAATAAGAAAAAAGATTTTCATGACCTTTTTGCTCATCATCATTTACCGTTTGGGATGCTTTATCCCCGTGCCGGGTATTTCTTCCGAAGTGTTTAAAACAACGGTAGAAAACAACACGTTCTTCGGTATTATGAGTGCGATCACCGGCGGTGCTTTAAGTCAGGGGACGCTGTTTGCGATAGGCATATCCCCTTATATCAATGCGCAGATTATTATGCAACTTTTGTGCGTCGCTATTCCCTCTTTGGAAAGACTGTCCAAAGAAGGAGAAGAAGGCAGACACAAAATCAACAAAATAACCAGATGGGTGACGTTGGTTATCGCCATCATCAACGCCGTCGGTATTTTGTTTGCTTTCCACAACGAGGACTTGTTTAATACTCAAATGTTCGGCGAGTTTACCGTCCCCGTATGGGTACTGTTTATCATGACCACCATCATTTTTGTGGCGGGCAGTATGATAACGATGTGGATAGGCGAGCGTATCACAGAGTCCGGTATCAGCAACGGTATATCCATTCTCATTTTTGTGGGTATTATCGCGTCCGGCGGACAAGCAATTTTGCAAAACATTCAGGCTATCGCCAAAAACGGTTTCGTAAACGGCGGCGGTTGGAATCTTATCACTTTCCTTATTATCCTTCTTCTCGTATTTGTATTTATTATATGGGTTGACGGCGCGGAAAGAAAAATTAAGGTTCAATACGCAAAACAGATTAAAGGCAACAAGATGTACGGCGGTCAATCCACCTATATCCCCATCAAAGTCAACGCAGGCGGCGTTCTGCCCTTGATTTTTGCCTTTTCTCTTATCAGTTTTCCGCAGATGATATTCAGTTTCTTCGGTTCTGACTCCCGCGTGTACGTCTGGTGGAACAACAACATGACGGCAAACGGCGGAACATGGTGGGGTACTGTGATATATCTCGTGAGTCTGACGGTGTTTATCTTTGTGTTTAGTTTCTTCTATTCGCAAATACAGTTCAATCCGTCGGAAATCAGCAAAAACATACAACAAAACGGCGGGTTTATACCCGGTATTCGTCCGGGACGCGAAACATCCGACTTTTTAGCCAAAACCGTTATGCGTATAACGTTTTGGGGCGCGGTGTTCCTTGCCGTTATGGCGTTGTTGCCTTCTACGGTTTTCCAACTCGTAGGAAACAGTTCCTTGACAAGCGCTTATTCCGCAACAGGACTGCTCATCGTAGTGTCCGTCGCGTTGGAGTTTGACAAGGCGTTGCAAAATCAAATAATGATGCGCCATTACAAAGGCTTTTTAAAGTAATCGCATGTAGACATGAAAAAAGGTTTAAAAATAGTTATGGCAGGAGCGCCGGGCGCGGGAAAAGGTACTCAGGCGACTCAAATGGCTGTACGATTTAATATTCCGCAAATATCGACGGGGGACATATTCCGTTACCACATCGGTAACGGAACCCCGTTGGGACAAAAAATCAAATCATACATGGACGCGGGACGCCTTGTCCCCGACGAAGTGGTTTTGGAAATCGTTGCGGACCGCCTTGCTCAACCCGATTGCGCAAACGGATACATTTTGGACGGATTCCCTCGCACGCTTAATCAGGCGATAGAGTTTGATAAGACGGCGGACGTGGACTGCGTGGTTTATCTCGACGTAAGCAAACAAAAACTTATGGATAGGTTGACGGGAAGACGCACTTGCAGAGATTGCGGCAACATCGCTCATATTTCCGTTTTGGACGGCAAAAGCGTATGCCCCAAATGCGGTGGCGAGTTGTTTATGCGCGACGACGACAAGGAAGAAACGATTTTAAACCGACTTGAAGTGTACGAAAAAGAAACAAAACCCATTATCGATCATTACGGCAAAAAAGGCAAACTGATTGATATAAACAGCGACCAAACGCCGCAAAAAGTATTTGACGATATAACAGAGGCGTTAAACGGTATATGTTAAACGTAAAAACACCCGAGCAATTACAGTATATGCGCGAGGCAGGCAAAGTGGTGGGCGACGTACTCAAACTGATTGAGGAAAAAATCCGCGTCGGTATGTCTACGGCTCAACTTGACAAAATCGCTTACGATTTTATTGTCAAGAGCGGAGCAAAACCCAACTTTTTGCACTATAACGGTTACCCCGCGACGGCGTGCATATCCATCGACGACGAAGTGGTTCACGGTATTCCTTCCCCTCACAGAATAATTGAAGAAGGGCAGATTGTTTCCGTAGATCTCGGCGCGGTAAAGCACGGCTACAACGGTGACGCGGCGCGTACTTTTTGTATCGGTAAGGTAAGCGAAGAAAAACGCAAACTCGTACGAGTTACTAAAGAATGTTTTTTTGAAGCGTTGAAAGTAGTCAAAGGCGGAGTACGACTCGGCGATATAGGATACGCAGTCAGCACTCACGCTCACAAGTTTGGGTACGGAGTAGTGACGGAGATGGTAGGTCACGGCATCGGCGTTTGTCTGCACGAAGAACCAAACGTACCGAATTACGGCTTTAAGGATCGCGGTATAAGGTTGCCTTCCGGCATGACTATCTGCATCGAGCCGATGATAAACATGGGTTCGCCGCAGGTGACGTTTGACGATAATAGGTGGACGGTGCGTACAAAAGACGGTATGCCTTCCGCTCATTACGAAAACACCATTGCCATCACTCCGGACGGCGCCGAGATATTGACGTTGTAATATGCAAAACAAATCAGATATAGAGTTGGGCAGCGTAGTAGTGTCCAAAAAAGGCAGAGACGGCGGATTATGTTTTGCCGTTGTGGGGTTTGACGAGGACGGCACGGTTTTTGTAGCCGACGGATACCGTCACAAACTCAACAAGCCCAAACGCAAAAATCCAAAGCATCTCAAAAGTCTTGACGCAGTACTTTTTGTCATAGCGCAAAAGATTGCGGCGGGCAAAAAGGTTTTTGACAGCGAACTGCGCAGCGCATTAAAGGTGTATCAACAGACTTCGGTAAAAGCAGAGGAGATTTTATGTCAAAAGACGACGTTATAGAAGTTGAAGGCAAAGTAGTAGAAGTGTTGCCTAACGCAAACTTTATCGTAGAATTGACCAATAATCACAGAATCACGGCTTATGTCGGGGGCAAACTCCGCATGAACTATATCAAAATAATGAAAGGCGACGGCGTCACGGTAGAAATGAGTCCTTACGATTTGACTAAAGGACGCATAATCTGGCGCAGTAAATAATCAACAAAAACGATAGGAGAAGACTCAGATGAAAGTTAAACCCAGTGTAAAACCCATGTGCGACAAATGCAAAGTTATCAAACGCAACGGCAAAGTTATGGTTATTTGCAGCAAATATCCCAAACACAAGCAAAGACAAGGTTAAAAACAATCCCTTGTTTGTTTGGGTATGCATTCCACTTTTATTCTTGCAAACAAGGCGCTTACATATAATCAAAAATTTTAAGGAGATTTATTAAATGGCTCGTATTTCCGGTATAGATTTACCAAGAGAAAAACGCATTCAAATCGGTCTGACTTATATTTACGGTATCGGTTTGCCTACCGCAAACAAAATTCTTGCGGAGACAGGCGTCAATCCCGACACTCGCGTTAAAGATTTGACAGACAGCGACGTAGCAAAACTTCGTGAATATATCGAACATAACCTTCAAGTAGAAGGCGACTTGAGAAGAATCGTATCTTTAAACATCAAAGGTATGATAGAAGTCGGCAGTTATCGCGGTATCCGTCACAGAAAGGGGTTGCCGGTGAGAGGTCAATCCACCAAGCAAAACGCCCGTACCCGCAAAGGTCCAAAACGCACGGTTTCTCGCGCTAAAAAGGCTGACAAATAAGGAGTGTAGACAATGGCAGGTAAAAAAGTTATCAGAAAAAAGAAGGATTTGCGCCGCGTAGACGCAGGACAAGTCCACATACACGCATCTTTTAACAATACCATCGTATCCATCACGGATATGAACGGTAATTTGCTTTCCGCTTGCTCGTCCGGAGCGTTGGGCTACAAAGGCAGCAGAAAAAGCACTGCTTTTGCCGCGCAACAGGCAGCAGAAACAGCCGCCAAAGCAGCAAAGGATTACGGCTTGAGGACCGTAGAAGTTTACGTTAAAGGTCCCGGTCAAGGCAGAGAGTCCGCCATCAGAGCGATGCAGGCAGCAGATTTGGAAGTTACGCTCATCAAAGACGTATCTCCCATTCCTCACAACGGTTGCCGCCCGCCCAAACGCAGAAGAATTTAGTTTTAGAGGAGAGTTTAAATGGCAAAATATACAGAGGCAGATTGCCGTCTTTGCAGAAGAGAAAATCAAAAATTGTTTTTGAAGGGTGACAGATGTTATTCCGCTAAATGCGCTTTGACTCGCAGAGCAAAGATTCCCGGAGTACAATGGGCAGGCAGAAAAAAGGTCACCGAGTACGGTTCTCAATTGCGTGAAAAACAAAAGGCAAAGAGAATTTACGGCTTGCAGGAAAAACAATTCCACAAATACTACGTAGAAGCGGAACGCATCAAGGGCGTCACCGGTACAAATATGCTCATTATGTTGGAAGAGCGTCTTGACAACGTGGTATATCGTATGGGTTTGGGCGTTAGCCGCAGCCAAAGCCGTCAGTTGGTAAATCACGGTCACATCACCGTCAACGGAAAGACCGTTACCATACCGTCCTATCAGGTCAAAGTAGGCGACGTCATCGCCGTCAAAGAGAGCAAGGTAGAAAAAGGCAACTTCAAAGAGTTGAGAAACCTTAAAAAACCTGCAAATCTCCCCAAGTGGCTTGATTTTGACAACGCCACACTCAGCGGAAAAATTTTGGCTAAACCGCAAAGAGAAGATATCGATCTCTCCATAGCGGAACACATGATCGTCGAGTTGTATTCTAAATAACAACCTGCGATAAAGCCCCGCAACAAAATAATTTAAAGGAGATTGTTCGATATGATGGAAATAGAAACCCCAAAAGTCACCGTAGAAGAAAACGAAAACGGCTCTAAAATGACAATCGTCGTAGAACCGTTGGAGAGAGGTTTTGGCATCACGCTCGGCAACGCCATGCGTAGAGTTCTGCTTTCCTCTTTGCCCGGTGTGGCGGTGGTAGGCATCAAAATCGACGGCGTGCAGCACGAGTTTTCTACCATTGAGGGCGTGACGGAAGACGTTGCGGAAATTATTCTCAACATCAAAAACCTCACGTTAAAATCCTCAAACGATGCTGACGATTTTAGGAAAGTAATCACCATCAACAAAGTCGGCCCGTGCGAAGTTTTTGCTTCTGACATCGTGACCGATGCGGAAGTGGAGATTTTAAACCCCGACCTGCATATTTGCACTATTGCAGAAGGCGGCAGACTCAACTGCGAGTTGACCGTCGGCAGAGGCAGAGGTTACGTTTCCGCCGAGAAAAACAAAGAGGTAAACAGAGAACTCAAACTCTCTTACCCCATCGGTTTTATCCCGACGGACAGCATTTATGCGCCGGTCAAAAAGGTCAATTACAACGTAGAAGCCGCTCGCGTCGGTCAAAATATCGGTTTTGACAAACTTACGATGGAAGTTGAAACAAACGGAGCGTTTACCGGTAGGGAAATCGTTTCTCTCGCCGCCAAAATTTTGAGCGAACACGTTCAGCTGTTTGTTAAACTTTCCGAGTTGGGCGACCGCGGCTATATGGTCAACAGGCAGGAAGATGAACAACAAAAGATTTTGGATATGAACATCGACGATATGGACTTGTCCGTACGTAGTTACAACTGCTTGAAACGCGCCAACATTCAGACGGTAGGCGACCTTACCCGCAAAACAGAAGAGGATATGTTGAAAGTCCGCAACCTCGGAAGAAAATCATTGGACGAAGTTATCGCAAGGCTGGAAGCGTTTGGCCTTGGTTTAAAAGTAAAAGAAGATTAGTCACCGGAGGATACAAAAATGTCAAAACAATTAGGTAAAGCAACGGATCAAAGACTTGCTTTGTTAAAAAATCAGGTATCGTATCTCTTGTGGAACGGCAAAATCGAAACGACTTATGCAAGAGCAAAACAAATCCAAAAATTAGCGGAAAAATACCTTACTCTTGCTATCAATACTTATCAGGACGTCGTAGAAGTCACCAAGACAAAAAAAGTCAACGGCGTGGATAAACAAGTGAAAGTTTTAAACGACGGACCAAAAAAACTTGCCGCCAGACGTAAACTTATTGCTTGCCTCAACGATTTGCAGGAAACAAAAGGCGAGAGAGAAAGTCTTACCGCTTACAAAATGCGTACCGCAGACGTCAAGCACCCCTTGATGGAAAAAATGTTCAACGAGTACGCGCCCAAATTTGCAAAGCGCGCTAACGAAATCAACCAAAAGGGCGGATATACCACTATCCACAAACTCGGTTGCCGTCGCGGCGACGCAGCGGAAATGGCTTTGATAGAAGTTTTGCCGCTTTAATTTGCAACGGTTGCCGACAATCGACAACCACTACTCAAATACCACACAACACCAAAACCGTTTGAACGTTTCAAGCGGTTTTTTTATATCGCAATCTCAAAACTTCAAAATATCCGCTCGCAAAAGAGTAAAATACGCAATTTAAACCGTTGGTTGTGCAAAAAATCAACCTGCGGTTGAGAAAACTAAAAAAATAGTTGCTTGTTTTTTGTTGAATATTGTTGTAAAATGTAAGCGTAGAAAGGGAAAGCAAATCGTTGTCGGCATCGAGTATAGGCTTAAAATTTCTGCAAATTCAATCGATTGAGTTATCTTTGCATCAAAAAAACAACAAAATCAACCAAATTAAAAAGATTTCAGGAGGTTAGTATAATGGAAAGTATAGGACAAAGAATACAGAGATTGCGCAAAAGCGCAGGATTGACTCAAGAAGAACTTGCGGAAAAGTTGGGCATCACACCGCAAGCAGTATCCAAATGGGAAAACGACGTAAGCGCACCGGATATAGGCGTTTTGAGCGAGTTGGCGGACATTTTGGGCGTCAGTTGCGATACGCTGTTGGGAAAAGAGCCGCAAATGAAGTTTGTGGAGGCTGCGGAAAGAAAAGATTTTGACAAAATGGTTTTAAAAATGAAAGTTCGCAGCGCGCAAGGAGATAAGGTAGATATGAATCTTCCGCTACCGCTCATTAGTATTCTTGCCTCAAACGGGTTGGGCGGGGAGCTTAAAATAGGCAAAGAAACCAAAATAGACGGCGATATGTTAAAGCAAGTGCTTAACGTGGTAGAGCAAGGAATGGTAGGAAAAGTTCTTGACGTTACGAGCGCAGACGGCGACATAGTTGAAATTTTTGTCGAGTAGACGGCGGGCGGCAGTGCTTAAAAAACTGCTAAACGGTTGCAAAAAAAATCAACAAAATGGTGTCAAAAGATGAAAATAACGATTAGAGAGCAAAAGGGCAGGGGTTTTTGCTTATCTTTGCCCTTGTGCATAATTAAATTTAGGTTTATCGGCAAAATAATATTTGAGCATATGCTCGATATGGACGGCAAGGGCGTTGCGGAAGTAAAAAGCATTTTGTCGGCGGTGTACAATGCGTTGAAAAAATTTAAAAAACAAAACGGTAGGTTTAAATTGTTTTCTGCAATTTCCGCAGGCGGCGATATGGTAGAAGTATGGATTTAAATACATTTTTAAATTATCCGCAACTCAAAATATTAAAATAAGCGCAGGTTGCTTCTGCGAGATTGCGAGCAATGTGCCGCCGCACAACGGCGGCACTTTTTTTGGCAATTCATCGCAATGATATACTAAACACTTTCGCTTGCCGCTAAAAAGTAATTACCCGACAAAAATAGTTCTGTTTCGCTTGCATACAAACAGTTTTGTTTTGGTTGTAAATGGCGGCGTTGCTTAACGTCAGGCTCGTTTTTTCAAAAAGTCGGACAGCCATTGTTTTGTAAAATCGTACAAATCGTCAAGGGTGAAAGTGGAGTACCCCCGACAGTACTTGACGTATTCGCACAACAGACCTTCGATAAAGATATTTATATCAAGGCTGAGATGGCGTTTGTTTTTGATTCTGGGATTGTTGTTGCACAGTTCCAAAATTTTATTTTCTACGATAGAAGTCAGTTTTTTTGCGGCAAACAAAAAATCGTTGGATTTGCAAAGAAGTTTGTAGTTGTTGTCGTTTTGTTTTATGTATTCAAAAAATACGTCGATAAAAATCTGCGAATCGGTGGAGTTTAACAAGCGGGAATTGTCAAAAAACGCGTCAATCAACTCGTTTTCGTAATCTTGCGCAACGCCGTAAATATCGTCGTAATGCGAGTAAAACGCCCCGCGACTAATGTCGGCGCGTTGGCAAAGTTCGCAAACGGAAATTTTGCCTAATTCCTTTTTTTCCGATAGCATCTGCGCAAAAGTCGATTTGATTATGCGGCGGGTTTTTGTAGACGAATTATTAAGATTTTTTGCTTTCATGAGTTTTTCCTTCTTTGGAATGGTTTTTTTATTGCGTTTTTATGCGGTACGGTTTTGTTTTTAGTTCAATTTTGTAAATGGTGTCAAAATATGAACAATGACCACATCTTTGTACTTTTGTTTTTTTATCCTTTATATTATAATATTACAGTGTAAAAATGTCAACAGTGTTTAATGCGTTTTGAGCCGTTTTTTTACAATTTTTTGTTTTTCCAAACGGCAAAAAACTCAAAAACGGTTGTTTTTTTGCATTATCGAGCACCTTTTTTGACAGTCTTTCTTGTTCTGCGTTGCGGCTTTGCCGTAGCGGTAGTAACAATTCTCCTTGTGGCATTGCGAGTAAAATTAAACCGATAACCGATTTGTTTTACTCGCAATGACCTGAGAAAAATCGGCGTTTTTGCGTTTTGTCGGCAGACGGTTTGCTTTTTTTGCGACAAAATGTATGACGGTAGCCGTTTTTTATCGCACCGTTTGAAGGGCGGGGGTATCTGCCGTCGCGGTTGTTGCGATTTGGGAAGGGTTCTCATTTTTAGCGGGTGGCAATGAGGGGAAACGCCACCAAAACGATACGGAAAGACCGCAAAATCAATCGAATATTCTAAAAAGTACAAATTAAAAAAAGGAGGTAACAATGAGCGTAATACAAGTTGACCGACTTACCAAAGATTACGGGTACGGTCGCGGCGTATTTGACGTAAGTCTTAACGTTGACGAGGGTGAAGTTTTTGGATTTTTAGGTCCTAACGGCGCGGGAAAATCCACTACTATACGGCATCTTATGGGGTTTTCTCATCCCGACAAAGGCAGCACCAAAATTTTCGGTAAGGAAACGTTTGGGCATTATTACGAAATTCTCAATCGCGTAGGGTACATACCGGGTGAAATCGCATTGCCCGCAGGATTGAAGGGGAAAGAATTTATTGCAATGATGCAAGATTTACAAAAAATCAAAAACGAGCAGGCGTTAAAACGAGTTCTTGATTTGTTTGAGTTGGACGAAGTTACTTTGTCGGGGGAAACAAAGCGAATGAGTCTTGGCGTAAAGCGTAAACTTGCCATAGTCGTGGCGTTTATGTCCGACCCGACCGTTTTGATATTAGACGAGCCGACGAGCGGTTTGGACCCTGTCATGCAAGAGAATTTTATCAAACTGATACACGAGGAAAAAGAGCGCGGCAAAACCATTTTGTTGTCGAGCCACATTTTTTCTGAAATTGACTCTACTTGCGACAGAATCGCCATCATAAAAGACGGCAAAATAGCGTCGGAATTTGTTGCGGACGACCTAAAGCACGCGTCGAGAAAATTTTACACCGTCGTTTTTAAGTCTGACGCCGCAAAAAAGGCGTTTTTGAATGCGGCGGCGGGAGTTCGCAGTTTAAACCTTATCAAAAGCGACGTGGCGGAAGTTTTTTTGTCGGTGGAGGACTTTGATCTAAACAGGCTTATTGCGTTGTTGTCCGACAACGGCGTTGCGTCTTTTAGCAATCGCAAGGAAAGTCTTGAAGATTATTTTATGAAGTTTTACAAAGAGGACAGGGATTTTGGAGGCGCGTTGAAATGAGTGTAATACAACTTGAAGGACTGACCAAAGATTACGGTAAAGGTCGCGGCGTATTTGACCTTAACCTAAACGTAGAGCAAGGGGAAATGTTGGGTTTTGTCGGTACAAACGGCAGCGGAAAAACAACGACGATACGCAACATTATGGGATTTTTAAAGCCGACGAGCGGTTGTGCAAAGGTCAACGGGTTGACTTCTTGGCAACACGCCAGCGAAATAGCAAAAAATATCGGTTACGTGCCGGGTGAAATTGCTTTTCCCGACCTTAAGACGGGCATCGATTTTTTAAAGTGTCAGGCGGAGTTTTTGGGAATGAGCGATATGAACTATGCAAACACGCTTATCGAGCGGTTGCAACTTGATCCGCGCGCAAACCTCAAAAGAATGAGCAAGGGAATGAAACAAAAAACCGCTTTGGTTGCGGCGCTTATGAACGACGCGTCGATAATTATTCTTGACGAGCCGACGACGGGACTCGACCCGCTAATGCGAGTGACCTTTCTCGACATAATCAAAGAAGAACACAAAAAGGGCAAAACGATATTGATGAGCAGCCACAGTTTTGAAGAATTAGAGTCCACGTGCGACAAAGTTGCGCTCATTAGCGACGGACGCATTATTGACGTTTGCAAAATGACCGATATTACAGACCGCCCGACAAAAGACTTTAAAATCGAATTTAATACGGAAAGCGATTTTAGGCGGTTTTTGAAAGAAAAGTACAAAGTGACGAGGGTTCAGGAGCAGTACAATCAGGTTACGATACAAACGGAGAGCGACAAGACGGCGGATTTGCTTAACGTTCTCAAAAATTACGACGTAAAATTTATTTCCGAGTTGCCGTACACTCTGGAAAAGCACTTTAAACAAATATTAACGGATAAAAAGGAGAACAAAAATGTTTAGTAAAGCCTTGTTTAAACAATCTTGCAAAGCCAACGGAATGATGTGGGCGATAATTGCTTTTGCGGTGTGCTTTATGCTTGCCTGCGTTATGCTCATCTCCGGCAACGGCAACATCGGCGACATGAAAAACTCTATTCAGGACACTATAATCACAAAAGAAATAGACGCCGAATTTAAAAACAGAAGCGTCAACTATTACCTAAACGCAACCGACGGTCTCAAACATTTTGACGCGGTTTTTGCGGATAATGCGACGGATACGCTGGGGTATCTCGTTTGGCTCAACAATCAACCTAAAAGAGAAAGTTTTGCTACCGACGAGCAGTACGCGGCGGCGGTGGGGTTTTGGCAAAGTCAAAAACCGACGATGGCGACCGAAGTCGGCAAACGATTTGAGTCCGACGTAAACGCGTGGATTGCCCAAATGCCGTCGGCAAGCGGTTTTTTGAGTACTGCGGAGTATATGCAAGCATTGTCGGAATGGCAAAAAGCCTCCCCCGCAACGCAGGAAAACGCAATCGTCGTCGCTTATACCGACGCGGCGTTAAGCACGCAAAAGTACGCCACCGACAAAGCCGTTAAGTCTGGAGAAAATCTGACGGAGGAGTCGACGGAAGTTCAGGAGGCGGTAGGCTCGGTTATGTACGCCTTAAACCCCAACGGAATGTTTGACGAGTTTTATCTTAAAAACGAATCCGCCGCCCCGCAAGATTACGACATTTTGTCCGTCGTAAACAATCTTGCAAACAAAGACGAGTACCTAAACGGCGCAGAACGCGTCGAATACCGCAAAGACAGGGCGCAAAATATCGCCGCTTTGTTTTTGGCGGGCAATATGTCGGAAGACAGCAACGCCGACAAAATTATAAAAGAACTCGAGTCTTTTGGCGTTGACAAGAAAAAATACGATTCTTTCGGGTACAATTATGACAATCTCAAACACTTGTCTTGTACGGCGGTCATAACGTATCGCAACAGACTGGACTACGAAATGCAGTTGCTTTCCGACAAAAAAGCCGCAGGAGAGTTTGCGACGGAACAAGAATATTCCGACGCCGTTTCCGCAAAAACGACGGAGTTGAAGTCGCAAGTCGCAAGCAGTTTGCTGTCCGCGTTGCCCGACAAAGTTTCGGAAGCGTTGGAAGAAGTAGGTAAAGCCGATTTGTATACGTTGATTGTAGGCTCGATATTCTACAAACTTGCGGGCTTGTTGTTGCCGATAATTTATATGATTATGGCGGCAAACAACCTTATCGCGGGACAGGTGGACAGCGGCTCTATGGCTTACGTCTTGTCCACTTCTACAAAAAGAAAAACCGTTGCGTTTACGCAGGCGTGCTACTTGATAG
The DNA here is from genome assembly GCA_934230325.1 of uncultured Clostridia bacterium. Classification (GTDB taxonomy): domain Bacteria; phylum Bacillota; class Clostridia; order Christensenellales; family CAG-314; genus SFEB01. Next base: position 84,918 of record CAKQEP010000006.1, read on the forward strand.
GTTCTCTGCTCGGAATGTTTTTGTTGACGACGGCAACGGGGTGCGTGTGTCTGTCCATACTAAAAATAGAAGTCGAATTGACCTACTCAAAACTTATTTTGCTTAATCTCGGAGCATTTTTGGTGTTGTTTGCGCTGTCGGGATTGTGCTTTTTTACGAGTTGCTGGTTTGACCGCAGCAAATACTCTATGGGTATAGGCGGGGGATTGAGCATTTTTGCGTTGGTTGCGGCTATGCTCGGATTGTTCGGCAGCAAGGTGATTCCGTCGGTGGTGCGTTTGGACGCGCTCAACAACTTTAACTATACGACAATAATATCTTTGTTTGACGTAATATCGATAATGGAAGGCACGACGGCTTTTGTCGCAAAGTTTATTGTTCTTGCCGCGCTGGGCGTTGTGGGTTACGTCGTGGGCGCGATAAAGTTTGACAAAAAAGATTTGCCGCTGTAATAGCGTCAAAAAAATAGATACGTATTAACAAAAAGGAGACATATTATGCAAAACTTCAGAGAAATTTGTAGCGAATTTGAAAAACTCGGCGCGTTGGAAAGAAGCGCGATTCTGGCAGAAAAATCCGTAAAAATACTCGCTCGCCTCAAAGCGTTGGATATCGACGGCGTGGACCCCGTGTATACGTTGGCGGGATTTGTTATCGGAGCGATTGCGGCGGACGGCGCAGTTGACGAAAAAGAATATTTGCTCATCTACCCCGCTCTCGTCAAGGTGTTTGGCGCAGACTTTAACTATGCGTCGGTCAAACAAGCGGTAAAGGAAAACCGCAAATCCGGCAGAGAACTCAATAAATCGACAAAAGAAATGTTGCGGCTGTTGGAACAAGTTGACGAAGGTTTTAAACGCGACGTAATCATATTGTGTCTGTGCATTGTTTCCGTTGACGGAAAAGTTTCTTTAAAAGAAAAAAGGTATATCAAAAACCTTTGGTTTTAAAAAACAAACCAGCGTGACTGTCGCGCCGTTGCTTGGCAAGACAAGCGTAAGCGATTCTTGTAAAAAACTGCCCGAAATGCTTTAAAAAAGTCGCAACGGTCAGAGTTTGACCGTTGCGACGGGGCAGGGCAAGGATAAAGTTATCGACGCGGATTTTTCCGTCACTACCAAAAGACTGTCGACAGGTAAAAATACCGTTTGCGTTTTGGTTTGCGGCAAAAAATCAATCTTTGCCGCTAAGTCGGTTTGAGCGTAAACAAAGCAAAAATCGTTGTCGGCAACGGTTATTTTGTCGGTAAAAAGCATATTTCCGTCGGCGGATTTTAGCATAAGATTAAAATCTTTTCCGCTTCCATCGCAAACGGTTTTTGCGCCGCCGTCAAATTCGTGCGGTTTTGTCACTTCCAAAAATACGGGCGGGTTGCCGTCGTGAGTGAGCGTAAAGGGGGAGGTCAACGGCATTATGTATCGAGTTACGTCGGGCAGCACGGTAAAATCGGAGCGGTTTACGTCAACCGTCGCGGTGCTGAGTCGAAAAATAAAATTGCGTTCCGCATAGTTTGCCGTAGTCGGATAAATAAAAAGTTGCGTGGTCGTTCCGCCGCTCCAAGCGGAAACTTTAAAATCTTTCAAGGTCAAAACTTTTATCATTTTAATATCTCCGCCGTTTATTTTATACGGTATGCGGCGGGTTTGTCAATCGTTGCGGGGCGTAATTCAATTTGTTAAAACGGTCGATTTGCGTGTTTTTGAACGTTTTTTTGCTGTTTTTGCGGTTGATAGCGACGATTTTGGCAATTTTTTGAAAAAAAATGCAATAAAAAGATTATATTTTTAAAATACGTATTTACAAAGACGGCAAAATACGCTATAATAATAAAAACGGAAACAAAACGGAGGTCGATATGGAAATTGTCGGCAAAAGAGATTTTTTTGAGGTCAAGCACGGCAACGCCGTTATCCTACGCTTTTTGGGGTATGACGCGCCGGAATTTAATTGCGAAAACTTTGAAAATCCTTATGATTTTTGCGACGCTTGCAGTTATTACTTTGGCGACGCGCAAGATTTGACGCTTCCGGAAGACGTCGACGAGGAGTTGACCGAGCGGCGCGGGGCGTTTTTGGCAGAAGTCACCGAGTTTGCGGAAGGAATTTCCGTCGACTTGGCAAAGGAAATGTTTGAGTGCATAGCCAAACGGTTTGGCGGCAAGGACGCCGTTTACGTCGAGTTTGAAGATTCTCCCGCACTTGCGCGCGGCGCGGTAAAAGCGGGGTTTGATTATTTTGCGACCGTTGCGGGCGACGGCGATTGCGATTGCTGCGTAGGCGACGCGGTGGGGCAGTTGCACGTCATCTTTAAAAAAGAAGGCGAAACGCCGCTCGACAAGGTTTTTGACAGCTTTGAGTGAGGTGATTTTATGGTAAATCAACAAGCCTTAGACGTTCTTTTGACGCGCAGAAGCGTCAGAAAATTTAAGCCTGACGCCGTTCCGACGGAGTTGCTTGACAAAATTCTTGAGGCGGGAACCTTTGCGCCAACGTCGATGGGTATGCAAAAACCGATAATTATTGCCGTCACCGACAAAAAAATGCGCGACGAAATCAGCCGCCAAAACGCAAAAATAATAGGGGACGAAAGCAAAGACCCGTTTTATGGCGCGCCCGTCATTCTCGTCGTGGCGGTAGAAAAATCTCCCAACGCCGTGTACGACGGCAGTTGCGTTATGTCAAACTTGCTAAACGCCGCCCACGCCTGCGGGTTGGGTTCTTGTTGGATTCACCGCGCAAAAGAAGAGTTTGAAAGCGAGTTTGGCAAAGATTTGCTCAAAAAAATAGGCGTAAAAGGCGAGTACGTCGGCGTCGGTCACGTCGCGCTCGGATACGTCGACGGCGAGTACCCCGTACCAAAACCGAGAAAAAACGGTTGGATATACAAAATTTAATATTTGCAAGTAAGAGATAGAAAGTGTTTTTTATCATTTCAATTTTCTCCTTTTTTAAACAGCCGTCGCGGACTATATAGTCCGCGACGGCTGTCGTTGTACTCGTTTTTTTGTCGCTATATATATCAAGTTGTTTTTGTGTAGTTGTGTTTTTAGGTCGGTTTTTGTCGGTTATTCTTTTTGGGGGTTGTCGTTGGCTTTTAATTTGCGGCGGCGAACGTATTCCAAAACGTAAACGCCGACTACGAGCAATACGACTATCACGACGATGAGTATCGCAAAGTTTGCCCAAAGCCGTTGCGGCAAAATATCTATTATTTGGTCGGAATAACTGTCAAACACCCAGTTGTCCTTTCCCGCAAAAAACACCTTGTGGAACAACGTAAAAAATCCGTCGAAATCGATTGCGCCGTATATTCCCAACGCGGCAAACAATCCCAGCATAGTAGAAACACCCCAAAATGCGGGCGTGCGTTTTTTGTAGTCAAGGTCGATTTTTTTGACCTTCCGCAAAATAAACAGCGTCGCAAGAAAAGCCGCCGTCACTCCCAACACGACAAAATCAAGAACAAACAGTTTTTTGCAGTCTGCAAAGTGTTGTTTGCCTTCTTGACTGTAACGCAGGTCGCCCGTCTTAAATTCTTTGCCGCACACGAGATAATCCATAACGTCGTCGTATGCGGTTTTGATTTGCTGATAAGTAAATCCCGTTTCTTCTTCGAGATTGAGCCACTTTATGTTGGCGTAATAGTACGGACGGCAAAGAATAGGTACGGCTATGGCAAAGGTCAAGATAAAAAGCGGTACCGCAACGCCGATGAGTATTTTGAGAATCGTTTTTGTTGCTTTCATTAGTTAATCCTCGTTGATTGTTTTTTGTTTTAGCGTCCGCCTTGCTGTTTGCGGCGGCAACGTTTAATATGGATATTTATATATATCTAATATAATACTATATAATATATATAGCGCGTAGCGTTGCGGCGCGACAAAACGGCTTGGGTTAAAGAGTTTGGTCAAACCGTTGTTTGACGGTTTCTTTGGCAATAATTATAGTACTGCGCGGCGGTTTTGTCAACGAGTAAAATCTGCGAAAATCGGTTGTTTGGATAAAGGGGCGTGTTTTAGAAAAATTACACATAAAAATGTCGAAAAAACGCTTGACAGATTTTTCTTATAGTAATATAATACCGCCGTTGCCCCAAAAAAGGGGACGACAAAAAGCACCTTAACAACACGGATAGTCAACTGCGAGGCGTTGAGAGTTTTGGGGACGGAAATCGGCTTCCCAACGGTCAAAAAAAACCTCAAAAAAAAATTAAAAAAAGTTTAAAAAAACAGTTGACAAACAAAATGAAGTGTGATAAGATGTTTAGGCTGTCGGTTGAGACCGACGGCAAAAAAACAAAAGCCGCCGATGCGGCGATAAAGAACATTGACAACTGCATAGATATCAAAACATGATGAAAGAGTATAATTCAAATATAATTTTATAGTGTTAATATGCAAATACAATTTTAAGTAATTGCGGTTAACCGAGAAATTATAAGAGTAATCAAGGAATCTTATGAATTGAAAAATCAATTCAAACGTAGAAATACGATCAAGCTACAAAGAGCGTATAGGTGGATGCCTTGGCACTTGGCGCCGAAGAAGGACGTGACTAACTGCGATAAGCTACGGGGAGTGGTAAATACACTGTGATCCGTAGATTTCCGAATGAGGAAACTCACTATGTTGAAGACATAGTATCTTTACACAAATCAAATAGTGTATCGAGGGGAACCCGGAGAACTGAAACATCTAATTATCCGGAGGAAAAGAAAGAAAATATTCGATTTCCTGAGTAGTGGCGAGCGAAAGGGAAGGAGCCCAAACCGTCCGTAGTGATACGGAATGGGGTTGAGAACTGCATAACCGTTCGATTTTTATAGTCGAAGCAGATCTGGAAAGGTTGGCCAAAGAGAGTAACAGCCTCGTAGGCGAAATAAAAATGAACGCGGCAGAGTTCCAGAGTACCACAGGACACGAGGAGTCCGGTGGGAATATAAGGTGGACCATCACCTAAGGCTAAATACGACCAAGTGACCGATAGTGTATAGTACCGTGAGGGAAAGGTGAAAAGAACCCCGGGAGGGGAGTGAAATAGAATCTGAAACCATATGCTTACAAGCAGAGAAAGCACGACTTAACGTGTGATCTCGTACTTTTTGTAGAACGGACCGGCGAGTTACGATATGTAGCGAGGTTAAGGTATTAAGTACCGGAGCCGAAGCGAAAGCGAGTCTAAACAGGGCGTTTAGTTGCATATCGTAGACCCGAAACCGAGTGACCTATCCATGGACAGGTTGAAGCAGCGGTAAAACGCTGTGGAGGACCGAACACACGCCTGTTAAAATAGTCGGTGATGAGCTGTGGATAGCGGAGAAATTCTAATCGAACTCGGATATAGCTGGTTCTCCTCGAAATAGCTTTAGGGCTAGCCTCTGGATTTAGAGTATTGAAGGTAGAGCACTGTATAGGCTAGGGGACTTCACGGTTTACTGAACCTTAACAAACTTCGAATGTCAATTACTTGATTCCAGGGAGTCAGACAGTGGGAGATAAGTTTCATTGTCAAAAGGGAAACAGCCCAGACCTACAGCTAAGGTCCCCAAATTCAGGTTAAGTGGAAAAGGATGTATTGTTGCTAAAACAACCAGGATGTTGGCTTAGAAGCAGCCACTCATTTAAAGAGTGCGTAATAGCTCACTGGTCGAGTGACAACGCGCCGAAGATTTACGGGGCTAAAACCTGATACCGAAGCTTAGGAATTGTTTTTAACAATTGGTAGAGGAGCAATGTATGCGCGCAGAAGCCGTATCGAAAGGGGCGGTGGAGTGCATACAAGAGAGAATGCCGGTATAAGTAGCGCAAGTGGAGTGAGAAACTCCACCATCGAAAGTCTAAGGTTTTATGGGGAAGGTTCGTCCTCCCATAGTAAGTCGGGACCTAAGTCGAGGGCGAAAGCCGTAGATGATGTACAGCAGGTTGATATTCCTGCACCGCCATTGGACGTTTATACTGATGCAATGACACAGAAGGATAGTCAGTCCCCACGGATGGAAAAGTGAGGTCTTGACGCGAGGCCGAAACGTAGTGAAGTACGCGTTTCGTTAAGGCTGGGCGTCGAGGACATTTGGCAATTGCTATGAAACTGATGAATTCACGCTGGCGAGAAAAGTTGCTAAGGAGGAAAATGGTGCCCGTACCGCAAACCGACACAGGTAGACGATGAGAGAATCATAAGATGAACGGGATAACTCTTGTTAAGGAACTCGGCAAAATGACCCCGTAACTTCGGAAGAAGGGGTGCCACAGCGATGTGGCCGCAGTGAATTGTCCCAGGCAACTGTTTATCAAAAACACAGGTTTCTGCTAAATCGAAAGATGAAGTATAGGAGCTGACGCCTGCCCAGTGCTGGAAGGTCAAGGGGAGCCGTTAGCGCAAGCGAAGCGGTGAACTTAAGCCCCAGTGAACGGCGGCCGTAACTATAACGGTCCTAAGGTAGCGAAATTCCTTGTCAGGTAAATTCTGACCCGCACGAAAGGCGTAATGATCTGGGAACTGTCTCAACAAGAGACCCGGCGAAATTGTAGTATACGTGAAGATGCGTATTAACCTGCGACTGGACGGAAAGACCCCGTAGAGCTTTACTATAACTTGATATTGAATTTCGGCAATAGATGTACAGGATAGGTGGGAGACTTGGAAACAGGGGCGTTAGCTTCTGCGGAGTCAACCTTGGGATACCACCCTTTTCTTGCTGAGGTTCTAACGATGCGCCGTTATCCGGGCATCGGACATTGTCAGGCGGGTAGTTTGACTGGGGCGGTCGCCTCCCAAAACGTAACGGAGGCGCCCAAAGGTTCCCTCAGAATGGTTGGAAATCATTC
>CAKQEP010000007.1 GCA_934230325.1 uncultured Clostridia bacterium
CGCGGCATACGACAAAACGACGTTGGATACTCCCGCCAACCTGACTCTTTACGCGCAGTGGACGGCAAACAAGTACATAATATCGCTTGACCTGCAAGGCGGAGAGTTGTCGGAAGGGGGCTGCGTTCAAAACGAGATGACTTTTGACAGCGAATTTAAACTTCCCGTGCCCAAAGATTCTTCCAACATAAAGATATTTGCGGGGTGGTCTACGAGCGTCACGGGCGAGGTGTTGTTGACCGACCAAAACGGCAAAGGAAAAGGCAACTGGGAGATACCGCAAAGCGTAACTTTGTACGCAATTTTTGTTAACGTATACGAGTTTTCGCTTTCTGCAGACGGAAACGGGTACGCTTTGAATGCAACAAACAACAATATTGCGCTTATCACGGAAATCACTTTGCCGTCGATGTACGAAGGGTTGGCGGTGACGGAAATCAACGCAAACGCCTTTAAAAATGCAAACCTTAAAGTGATAAACCTGCCCGACACGTTGCAGTACGTAGAGTTGGGTTTAAACGGCGCGTACACGGCGGGTTCTGCTTTTTACGGCTGCTATAGGGTAGAAGCGATAAACGTATATTACGTGCGCGGAAATCACGAGAGAAAATACGCGTCTTGTGACGGCGCGTTGTTCTGTCAAAACGAATACGTCGGCGGCGCAGAAATCAAAGCGATACCGTACGTCGCAACGGAGTACTCCGTTCCGTATTCCTTAGAAGTCAACGTCGGCGGCGCAGCGGGCGTTGAAACGTGGGTGGTGAGAGCCGTTTCTGCCAACGCTTTCAACTCCAACGTCAAAACGGTGACGATTGCTTCATCTGTAATTTTGGCGCAAAGAAGGGCGTTTCACAACTGCGCAAATCTTACGACGGTGATTTTTGACACCAAAAACCACGTCGACGGCGACCTTCTCAAGCTGGAAGACGGCGCGTTTTACGGCAGAACCGCTTTGACGTCGGTCACGTTGCCTTCTTGGACGGCGGCGATAAATGCGGACAAATTTTTCAGATGTCCCAACCTTGCGACGGTAAACGTTGCGGAAGAAAATGGAGCGTATTCTTCCGTTGACGGAATGGTCACAAACGCAAGCAAAGACGTCATAGTTTACGTTCCCAAAGGGCGTAGCGGGGATATAGTTTTGCCGTCGCAAATAAGCGTAGTCGGCGGTCACGCCTTTGAAAATTGCGTATTGCTCGGCAAGGTCACGATAGGCGGATTTGTCACGGAAATAGGAGAATCGGCGTTTGCGTTTTGCAAAGGCGCAGACTTTGGCATTGAGTTTGCGGGCGGCGCGAGCGACGGAAAACTCAAAATATGCGAAAAAGCCTTTTACGGTTGCAATTATTTAAAACAACTTACGCTTGCGCCCAACGTATATTCGATAGCCGCGCACGCTTTTGGCGGAAACAAATCCCTTAAAGCCGTGACGGTCAATAGCGTAGGAGAAGGCGGCGCGCTCGATTTTGCTGCTTACGCTTTTGCCGACGTAAAAGTTGCGGATAGGTACGAATACAACGTTGACACGCTCGTAATAGGTGCTGCCGTTCCTACGTTTGACGTGATAAAGGTGTTTGGCGAAAAATTGATAAATCTTTCCGTTGACAACGCCAACTCCAACTACAAGTCTAAAGACAATGTTTTGTACGACGTAGAAACGACCAAAATAATATTCTATCCCAAAAACAAGGCGGGAGAATACGTTGTTCCCGATACGGTGACTGCGATAACGGAAAACTTGTTTGCGGATCGCGTGTTGCTCACCGTGATAACGATAGGAAAATCGGTAGAAACGATAGAAAGCAACGCTTTTGCTCGTTGTTACGCTTTGACGGAAGTTAAATTTGCGGAAAACTGCGTCGTTGCCACGATACAAAACTACGCTTTTAGAGATTGCGCAAACTTAAAGAAGATAGTGTTGCCGTCAAAACTCAACGCTTTGGGTACTTCGGGAGAAGATTTGCTCGTATTTGAAGGTTGCAACGCGCTAAAGTCCGTCGGCATAGCGGCGGGCAACGCAAAGTTTGTTGCGGAAAACGATATTTTGTACGGTTTGGACGAAAGCGGCAACAAAACGGAACTCATTGCGTCTTTTGCCGAAACCGCACAAGACGGCGTTGTGGATTTGCCGCAAACTTTGACCAAGATAGCGACAAAGGCGTTTGCGGGCAAAACCGAAATAAAAGAAATAAGATTTTCTCACGGCATTTCCGATTCTTTGGTTATCGGTGACGAAGCGTTTGCTCAATGCGTCAATCTCGAAAAGGTAGATTTGCCCAAAAACGTAACCCGTATAGGAAACAGAGCGTTTTTAGGTTGCGCCAAACTTACGGCGATAACGATTCCCGAAACGGTGGAGTACGTAGGCGCGCAAGCCTTTGCAAACTGTCTGACGTTGGCTACCGTCACGTTTGTCCCTGCGACGGATATTGCGGCGGCAAAAGAACTCGTATTTGCCGCGCCCGAATCGGCTGCGTCTGCAGGCGACACCGACGGCAGAATTTTTGCAAATACGGCGATAACGGAAATGTCGTTGCCGGAAAGAGTCAAGACGTTGTCGACCTTCCTTTTTGTCGACTGCAACTCGCTGGTTACGTTAAACGTGCCTGCGTCGGTAAGCGCGACGGGAGAAAGAGTTTTTAACGCCGCTTTAAACGCAAGAAAATACAAGGGAAGTTTGACCACCGTCAACTTTGCGCCGGAAATATCCTTAAAATTGATAAACAGTTATACTTTCTGCGGCGTAAAAACGCTGACAAACTTCACTATTCCCGATTCCGTCGAGCAGATAGGTATAGGTGCGTTTCAGTATTGCTTGTCGATAGACTCGATACATTTTGGCAAAAATATCAAAAGAATTTTCGGGTACGCTTTCAACAACTGTTCAAACCTTAAAACGGTGACCTTTGACAAGGACATCAACCTTAAAATCAACGACGCTATCTTTGAAAACACCGCAATCGAAAGCATTGAGTTGCCCAAAAACGTAAAAGCCATCAACTTTGAAAACTGCGCGCAACTCACCGAAATCAAATTCCCTTACGGAACAAGACTTTCCACCATAAGCGCGGGCGCGTTTAGGGGGTGCGAATCTTTGACTTCTTTCACTATTCCCGATTCCGTCATGGTTATCGGTGACGAAGCGTTTGGCGAAGGTTGCGGCATTCAAGCGTTGGAGATACCCTACGGCATAGAAGAACTCGGCAGCGAGGACGGTCAAGCCGTATTCGGCGGCGCGCTCAAACGTTTGGTTTTGCCCGCCACAATCAGCATATTGTACGACGGGGTTGCCGCAGCGGCTACTGAACTCGAAGAAGTAGTGTTTAAAACTTTCACGGCGGAAGAGGCGAAAAACGAAGGTTACGCTGCGATGGAAGGCAAGAGTAAGTTGTCGGAAATACAACAATACGCCTTTATTTACTGTTACGCGTTAAAAAAGGTCGTATTCCCCGAGTGCGTGGACTACGACGCTAATCCGATAGAAATAAAAATTCATCCCAAAGCGTTTGACTCATGCAAAGGAGTAACGGAAGTCTATTTGTCTTCTTCGGCAAGAAACGTCGGCGACTGGATGTATCAGTTTGCAAACCTTAAGACGGTCAATATTGCCGCAAACCACCCGAGTTATCGACTTAACGCGGAGGGAACGGTCATAGTCAGCAAGGCGCACGGCGGCGCGATTTATGCTCTCGGCGAAGTCGGAGAAGAATACGTCGTTCCCGCAAAATGCGTCGGAATCAGCGCGTACGCCTTCCAAAACAAAAAGCAACTCAAAACGGTGTATTTGCCCGACGTAACCAAAAACATTTCCGCCAACGCGTTTAGCGGCTGCGATAATCTCCAAAAAGTCGTCTTTTATCAAACAAAAGAGGAAACCGACGGCGGCGTTACGGTGAGAGTGCCCGTTTACCAAGACGACGGCGTGACGCTTGAACCCGCCGTTGCGATAGAATTGACTACGATAGCAAGCGGCGCGTTTAAAAATTGCGTCAAACTCAACGGGTTTGTCATACCCGCCAAAGTGACTACCATCGGCGTGTCTGCGTTTGAAGGGTGCACGGCGTTGACGACGATTGAAATCCCCGCAAGCGTAAACAGTATAGGTTCGTGCGCCTTTAAAGGCTGTTCTGCTCTTGCGAGCGCAACGATAAACGTCCCGCTCACCGTAGAAAATACCAACGTAAAGGACCAAATCTTTGCAAAGTGTACCGCTTTGACAAACGTAACTTTTGCGGCGGGTACTACTCTTGTTCCCAACCAAATGTTTGAAGGTTGCTCGGCTTTGACGAGCGTCGTTATCCCCGACACCGTAGAAAAAATAGGGTTGAGTGCCTTTAAAGAATCGGCGCTGACGACGATTGCAATCCCCGCAAGCGTAAAGTATATAGAAAAAACAGCCTTTTCCGGATGCAAATCGTTGGCGAGCGTCAACTTTAAAGTCGGTTCTCAACTCGTATATGCCGACGATAAAGCCTTTGAAAAAACAAGCAGCCTTTTGGCGATTGATTTTTCTTATTGCGTCAATATGACTTATTTGGGAATGAGAGCCTTTGCGCTTTCCGCCGTCACAAAGGTAACGCTGTCGGATAGCGTCGTAGAAATTACCGGTCTTAAAGGCACTACGGCGTCTGCGGGTAGCAGCGAGGCTTGCACCTTTGAAGACTGCTTGGCACTTGCAGAAGTTTACCTGCCGAGAAACCTCAAAGGTATAGGCTGGGGAACCTTTAAAAATTGTTCCGCTCTCACAAAGCTGGTTTACAACGGCTACGAGGGGGAGGAAACGTTTGTGTTGCCCGAAACGGTCGAGTTTGTCGGTTATGCCGCTTTTGAAAATTGCGGGTTTAAATTTGCCGACGTGTCCGTGATAGAAAACGCCGACGGCTTTGGACTTTCTGCGAGAAACGGAAGTTCGGCGTTTAAAAACTGTGCGGCGTTGGAAGTCGTCGTTTTAAACAACCGTTTAGGCAAAATCCCCGCAAATATGTTTGAAGGCTGTTCGGCGTTAAAAGAGTTGGATTTGTCCGACTTCGCAAACTTGACGGAAATATCTGATTACGCATTTTATCGCTCAGGGTTGGCGACCGTTGCTTTGCCGACGGCGTTGCAAGTAGTGGGCGAAAGCGCATTTGAAGAAACAAAAATTACCGAAATCGCTTTGCCGTACACCGTCAGCACGCTAAAAGCGTGGGCGTTTGCCTCTACCCCGCTTAAATCCGTGTCCTTGACAAGCGTTTATGCATTGGGCGAATATGCGTTTTACGGCTGCTCCGAGTTGAACGACGTTGCTCTTTCCGCCGCGCTTACAGAAATCCCCGCAAGCGCGTTTGAAGGTTGCGCCGCTTTAAAAAATATCGAATTGCCGGATATGATTATGAGTATCGGCGTAAAAGCCTTTGCAAACAGCGGACTTACGGAAATCACGTTGCCGTCGTGGTTGTTTAAGATGGGCGGCGCAGTCACGGAAACGTTGACCGCAGCAACGGAGTCATACGCCTTTGCGGGTTGCAAAGACCTTAAGACCGTCACCGTACTCAGCCAAAACTTTGTAGGATTCGGAGCGCACGCCTTTGACGGATGCTCGGCGTTGGAAAGCATTGCCTTGCCCGCAAGCACAAAGGTCATAGGTAACGGAGCCTTTGCAAACAGCGGACTTAAGAGCGTGGAAATAGGCGCGGCAGTAGAAGAAATAGGGGCGGGAGCGTTTGAAAACTGCGCCGCACTCACAACCTTTGTCGTGGCCGAAACAAACGCCAAATACGGATTAAACGCCGACGGCGCGCTTATCGAAAAAGAAACGGGCGAAGTCGTAGCCACACCCGCTACACCCGCCGCAAGCGAAGGCAAAGTAGAAGGAAAATAAACTCTCTCGTTTGCTTTTATGCAAACAAAATCAAAAAAACCAACGGTTTACCCCGCAGTACTCTGCGGGGTAAACTTTTTCCTTATGGTGACAATTAAAGCACCGTGCAGAAATTCAAAGCGCCCTCGCAACGCAATCTTTTTGCCGTTTTGGTTTTATTTTAAAAAGGGTCGCGCCTTTTTGTACTATTGGATTGGCACAGATTCCGCGCCCGCTTTTGATATTGGAGAAATCGGTGTACTGCGGTACTGGAAATTTGCCTGCAAAGCCACTATCGAGTGGAATTATCAAGCGGCATAAAACAACCGTAACAAAAGGTAAAACTTAAAACCAAGACAAAAGCGGAGCGAAAATCGCTCCGCTTTTTGTATGCGGCGGCGTTGCGGTAACATTTGACAGCGTTGCCGTATCGCTTGACGGCGTTGCGGTGGCGCGACGGTAAACGATATTTAGTAGACTAATTTATAAAAACATGCTAAAATATTTATCATTTGCGTAAAAAAACCATTTAAAACGGAGGGAAAATAATATGGTTGCTAAAGAAACAAAATCAGAATGTGAAGTTGAAAACAAATTTACGGACCGATTAGAACAAATAAAGGCAGACGTAGAAAAGTACGTTATCGAGCATTTGGATACGCCAAAATTTTTAGAATCGGATGAAGAGTGCGAAGCGGAAATGGCGTCCGTCTCTTATTGTTATTGCTTTGACAATATAATAGATATACCCTCTAAAAAAATCAAATCGCTTAGCGGGGTTTTTGATAGTATAGACGACACTTTTCAACAATCGATGTTTTTTCATATCGAGTCTAAGGGAATGGACGAAGTAGAAGTTTACAACAGAGCCCATATGGACAGGCGGTTGTTTTCTAAAATAAGGTTGGACGTCAATTTCAAACCGAGCAGAAAAACGGCGATTTGCATTTGTTTCGGGTTGATGTTGAACTTAGACGAAACGATTGATTTGCTCAAAAAAGCGGGATACGTTTTATCTCATTCTTCAAAAGCCGATTTAATAATAGAGTATTTTATCGAGAAAAAAGAATACGACTTGAATATATTAAATCAGGTGTTGTACGAATACGGAGAACCGACGCTTTACATCTAAAAAATGTCGCATTTATTGCGACCAAATCCGTTAAACTTTATAGTATAATCTCTTTGAAAATAAAATAAGGAGGTTTCTAAATGAAACAAAATTTAACGGAATTAGTATTTGTATTAGACAAAAGCGGCTCAATGGCAGGGTTGGAATCCGATACTATCGGCGGTTATAATTCCTTACTCGAAAAGCAAAAGAAAGAGGAGGGCGAAGCAGTGGTTTCTACGGTGCTTTTTAATGATGAAGTTGACCTGATTCACGATAGAGTTAACCTTTCTCAAATCGAAAAACTTACCGACAAAGAGTACTTTGTCGGCGGGTGTACGGCATTACTCGACGCTGTTGGCACAACTATTAAACGCGTCAATAAAATTCGCAAAGAACTTAAAGAGGAATATATTCCGAGCAAAACGCTGTTTGTAATTATTACGGACGGGTATGAAAACGCTTCGAAAGAGTATTCCTACCAAAAAATCAAAGAAATGATACAAAAGCAAAAAGAAGCGGGTTGGGAATTTATTTTTTTGGGCGCAAATATCGACGCAATTGAAGAAGCGTCCAAAGTCGGTATCAGCGAAGATATGGCAGTCAGTTATTGTTGCGACCCTATCGGCGTGGATATGAACTATCGTGCGCTTGATTACGCTATTTCATCGATGCGTGAAACGGGCAAGGTGGAAGAAAGTTGGTCTTGCAAAATCAGAAGGGATTTTGACAAAAGAGGAAAAAAAGGCGCAAAATAAGGTACTGACGACGACGCCGTTGCAACTGCCGCTTTAAATTTTTTGGTCGCAAAAAAATCCTAAAAATGTTTTTTACGGTGACAGACAAGCCCGAAACGATTGTTTCGGGCTTGGTTTTTTTGTTTTTAGTTTTTTGTTTTTGTTGTCGTAAAAATATCGGTTTGATTTTTAGTAACCTCTCAAGGCTACGTGTTTGATTTTTTTGGAAAGAATATCGGCAAATTGCTCTGCCGTCGATTTGTCTACCGCACAAAGTCCTTGTTGCAAACAACCGTGACTGTCGTCAAACTTTTGCAAAAACATTTTTTGCGCGCCGTCCAAAAGTTGCGCCATATCGGTTATGCTTTTTTGGTCGTGAAATTGTTTGACGAGAGTGGTGCGAAATTCGTAAGGTACGACGTTTTGTTTCAAAAAATTTATACTTGCGGTTATCTCGTCGATATTGACGGGTTTGCCCGCCGTTTGCGAATATTTTTCAAGGCTGTTTTTTACGTCCATAGCGACGTAATCGACAAGCCCGTCATTTACCAAGCAAACGAGTTTTTTGCTGTCCGAGCCGTTTGTGTCCAACTTGACGGAAAGTCCGATTTTTTTGATTTTTGCGGCAAAATCCGCAAGGTCGGGCATAAGGGTAGGTTCGCCGCCGCTTATAACTATGCCGTCAAGCATTTTTTTGCGCAATTCGACGTACTCCAACACTTCCCGCTCGGGAATCTCCGTCAGACGCGTACCGTTTACCAAGTCAAAGTTGTGGCAAAACGGGCAAGCAAAATTGCAACCTGCGGTAAAGACCGTGCAAGCGAGTTTGTCGTCGTAATCGACCATCGACAATTTTTCTAAACCGAAAATTTTCATAGTTTTAGTTTAACACATATTGCGACAAAACGCAAACCGACGGCGTTGTAAATATCAAAATTCTACGGGTTTCCACCCGTATTTTTGGCACAAGTAATCAAAAATTGCCTGCGTTTTTTTGGTTTTGTCAAACTCTATGGTATTTGATTTGTCAGCCGTTTTGTTTTTGTCGGTGACCTTTACCGTACTGATAAAATATTTTTCGTACGCCGTTTGAGTGACTGCCATACTCATTTTTCCGACGGAAAGCACGTCTTTAAACTCGATTTTAAACCCCATTCTAAACGCCGATACTATTTGTATGTAGTCGTCAGTCACCTTTACTCTTTTGTAAAGGTCCTTTTTGTAAAAGTTGTACCCCATAGTCGCCGCGATAAACAGCAATCCGCCCGCGCCGATTGCAACGCGCACGAGGGTGATTTTGTCGTAAACTGCGGCAAAGACGACGCAGATTACCGCGCACAATGCGTTTACTATTAGCGACGTGACCGAAAGTGCGTTTTTAAAAAACGTTTTGTTTATCATTTTTTTATCTCCTTGTTTGTATTGTCTTTGTTGTCGTTTTGTTGCGTATTTTGCGATACGTCACTGCAAACTTCCGACAAAACTTGTGCGTCGGGCGTACCGTTTTGCGTTTTTAAAGCGTCGTTTTGCGTTTTTTGCGCGTCGTTTTTGTCGGCGGCGGAAGTCTTGTCACGCATATTTTCGTCGCGGATTTTCCACCACGTCAGTACAAAAGAATCTTCCTTGATTTTTTGTTTTGCGTCTTGGTATATGTAGTATTTGTATTTGATATAGTCGTAACAGTTTTTTGCCATTTCCGCTATGGCTTCGCGGGAGAAACACTCGCCGTAAATAGGGCGCGACGGAAAAAACTCCGCGCACAACAGTTCCGGTCGGGCAAAAAGTTTGTTGGGCGCAAAACTGATTAAAAATTTGGTAATCAATTCCGACAGTTTGCCTGCGTAATACATGCTATAACTGTTTCCGTCGCAGGTTATTATGTGGTCCAAAACGGTCACGCCGACGGGCAGGCACATAGAAATCATCGCAAGGGTAAAGTCTTCGTCTTCTTTCGACGGGTAAGCCTCCGTAAAGGGGTGGTTATGCACAAAAATGACGTATTTTGCGTCTTTGAGCAACGCCATCTGCATCATATGTATGACGTCGGGCACGGAAACTTCCTTATATGAGTCGGAGTCAAACTCACCCGACAATACCGAGCGAAAATCTTGGTCGAGAAAAACAAAAGTAGTGGTTTCCGTATCCCGCCCCAAAGATTTGTCTGCCAAAGCGTCCGCTATTTGCTGTCGATTTCCCAAAGCGGCGGGCGGTTGCGGTTCTGCGCCGTCGTCGGTAACGCCGTTTGCGGCTTTGGTTTTTTGATTTTTGCGGTTTTTGCGGCGGTTTTTTGTTTGTCGGGGTTTGGCGACAGTATATCGCCGTCTTGCGCAAGATAATCAAAAACTTCCTTAAACAAATTAAGCGTTATTGCGGTGTTTTTGCCTATACCCTTTATTTTGAGTAGTTGTTCTCTGTCCGCATTGACGACGTTGCGTAAGTTGCCGTATTTGTTCAACAGCGTTTTGGCGAGTTTTTGCGTGTCGGCGTACATAATGGACTGATTGAGCAAAATCTCCAAAATTTCGTAATCGTAAAGAGCGGACAAGCCCCGTTTTTCAAATCTTTCTCTCAGCCTTTGCCGATGTCCCGTGTTTGGATGTTTTAACTGCATAAATCTAAAAAAGCCTTGTGTTATTTTTTATTATCCTTATTTTTTTGAGCCTTTTGACCGAGCGGTTTTTTGCGATTTGTACGAGCGCGCCGTCAAACAATCTCGTGGCAAAAAAAGCAAAAAATCTCAACAAAAAGGCAGTCGGAAAAAAGCAAAAAATACCTTTGTTTATTTCCCTTTAAATGATAGCATATTTTTGAGTTTTTGTGTATAATATACGCAAGATAACAGAGGTGAAATTATGCAAAAATCATATCTTGACAATTTGAAATCGGATTTGTTGGATACCCTCAAAAAAACTATCGGTTTTGATACCGTAAAAACCGAGCCGCTCGATGGTATGCCTTTTGGCAAAGGCATTGCGGATTGCCTTGCTTTTGTACTCGATACGGCGGAAAAGATGGGGTTTAAAACTTACAACTGCGACAATTACGCCGGACACGTTGAGTTTGGCGAAGGGGAGGAAATCGTCGGCGTTTTGGGGCATCTTGACGTCGTTCCCGTCACCGACGGTTGGGACAGCGACCCGTTTGTCGCGACGGAACGCAACGGAAAATTGTACGGCAGAGGCGTTTCCGACGACAAAGGTCCGATGATTGCTTGCTTGTACGCGCTCAAAGCGTTAAAAGACAGCGGATTTGTTCCGTCAAAAAAAATACGAATCATTTTTGGTTGCGACGAGGAGTCCAACATGGACTGCATAAAGTATTACCACACAAAAATGCCGTTGCCCGACATTGCTTTCAGTCCCGACGGCGACTTTCCCGTCATCAATATAGAAAAGGGAATTTACGCTATGGACCTTGACGTCGGCAAACTTCCTCAACAGGTCAAAAACGTGACCGCAGGCACGCGGGTAAACGTCGTTCCCGATTTTGCCGCCGCCACACTCGACTCGTCTGTGGAAGAAAACAAAATTAAAGCGACGGGCGTCGAGTACGAAAAACTTGACGACGGTTGGCGTCTTTTTGCGCGCGGAGTATCCAGTCACGGCGCAATGCCGTATCTCGGAGAAAACGCGACGTGGAAGTTGTTTAAAGCGTTGGCGGCGATTTTCCCCGACAGCGAAACGCTCAAATTTGTTGCGGAAAAAATGTGCGTGGACGTGTACGGCAAAGCGTGGGGGTTTGCTTTGGAGGACGAAGTGAGCGGCAAAATAACCACTAATATCGGCGTGGTGAATACCGTCAACGGACATCTTAAAATTCAACTCGACGTACGCTTCCCCGTCACGTTTACTGCGGAATACGTTGCTAAATGCGTTGTATCCAACAGCATAAACAGCCTTAAAATAGAAGAAAGTCACGTCAAAAATCCGATGCACGTGGAGGAAAACAGTTTTCTCGTACAGACCTTGCTAAAAATTTACAACGACGAAATGGGTACGCACGAGCGTCCTATCGCGATAGGGGGAGGTACTTATAGCAGAATGTTGCCGATGTGCGTTGCTTTCGGTCCCGCGTTCCCCAACGAAATGACCGCTATCCACGAAAAAAACGAGTGGATAGATATACAAAACCTTTACAAAATGGCGTATATGTACGCGCTCGCTTTGGAGAAACTCAGTAAGTAAATCATGGATACGTATTTCTATTTTGTGGACAAAAAACCATATTTTAACATTACAAACAAATGCAGCAACGACTGTGACTTTTGCATACGTCACGACCGCACGACTATGGACGGTCAACGTCTTTGGTTAACCGACGACCAAACGCCGTCAGCAGACAAAGTAATAGCGCAGATACCCGCCGATATAAACTTTAATCAGGAATTTACTTTTTGCGGGTTTGGCGAACCGACGGAAAATTTGCCGACGTATCTTGCCGTCGCAAAGTACGTCAAGGATAAGGGCGGGAAAGTTCGTCTAAACACAAACGGGCAGAGCGACTTAATCAACGGCAAACCTACCGCCAAAGAAATTTGCGCCGTCACCGATACAGTGAGCATAAGTCTTAACGACAGCACCGCAAAAGCCTACGACGACCTTTGCCATTGTCAATTCGGTCAAAAAGGCTTTGACGCGCTTGTTAATTTTGCCGCAGATTGCAAAAAGCAGGGCGCAAAAGTGATAATGTCCGTCGTTGACGTAATAGGGAAACAAAAAATAGCCGAGTGCCAAAAGATTTGCGACGATATAGGAGTGACTCTCCGCGTTCGCACGTATATACCTATATCCAAGTATTAAAAACGAGCGGTTAGTGCGCTTTAAAAATTTTATCAAAACCAAAAAAATGACGGCAGGCAACACGAGTTTTGTGTTGCCTGCCTATATTTTACATATACGTATATGAATTTTTGTTGCAACGGATAGTTTTTGTCGATTTTGTCGGTTTAGGATAACGTTTCTTCAAAGCCGTTGTCGTAAACAAACTTGTATCCGTTTTCTACCTTTTCTACCTTAATTTTGCTTTTGGCGGAGTTTTCAAACTTGACTACAAACGTTCCGTCTTTTGTTCCTTTGGTGATTTTGCAAGATACTTCGTTGTCGTCGTCGCCTTTTTCCAACTCGACTTTTATCGCCGTTTTGCCGTATTCTTCTTCTATCTCGATTTCCGTTTCTTTGACTTTTTTGCCGTCCTCGTATATTTTGTACTTGTAAGAAACTTCCGTTTCGTTTTTCTCCGTTTCTATACTGTGGCTGATTACTACGTAATTGTCGGGGTTGGCGCGGCTTTTTGTGGTGAAAGTGATTTCCGTTTCCGTTTCGTCGCCTTCCGTTTCCACTTCCTTTTTGCCTGTAACGTCGTAAACATTTTCGCCCGCTACCATTACTCCCTCGAGAGTCGTAGAAACTTCTGTTTCCGTTTCGCCGTCGTCGTCGATTTCCGTTTTTGTTTCGGTGGCGATTTCGTCGTAATACATTACGCAACTTTTTGCGCCGCCTATCGAGATGGTCATAACAAAGTTGTAGTCCTTGTACGCGCCTTCCGTTTCGGTATTTTTGGATACCGTTTGAGAGATTCCGCCGTTTTGCAACACGGATTCAAACATATCGAGACTGAGTTTTATGTCGTCAACGTCGGCGTCGGATATGTTTGACGGCCTTTGCGTTGCGGCGTCGCTTGCCAAAAACGCAAATCGAGCGGCAGTCGCAGTCAGATATTTTGGAGTTTGAGCGTTGCTTGCCAAAAAGGTTGTGCGCGCGGAAGGAGAAACGTCACCGTCAATGCGGCTCAAAAGACTTGCGCCGGACAAAGCCGATACTGCGTAAGCGTCTTTGATTTTTTGCGCCTTTGCGGTCAGTCCGCCGTCGGGATTTTTGAGTATAAAGGGGAGCGCGACGCCAAGCGCCAAGACGACTACAAGACACGCCGCTACAAGAGCGCGGGCGGAAGGTCTGTGCCAAAAACTTTTGCCCGAACTTTTTTGCGATTGAGCGTTTTGTCTTTTCACTGCGCGCCAGTCTACTTTGCTCTCGATGTCTTTGGACAAATCGGGAGCGGCGGAATTAAGTTCTTCTATGATTTTATTGTTTCTTTTCATGATATACCTCCGTATAAAATTCTTTGATTTTTTTGAGAACGTTGCGATATTTAAAGTGTATCGTCGATACGGGACGATTTAAAATTTTGGCGGCGCTTACACACGTGTGACCTTCTATTACAATCAATTCCAAAATGCGAAAATCTTCTGCCGACAGGCTTTTGCGGCATTTTTCCAACAACGGATAATCGCTTAAATATGCGTCGTTTTTGCCGCGAGAAATGTCTTCTGCCGTTACCGACCTGTCTATACGACCTTGCCGCCGCAACTCGTCTATCGTTTTGTTTTTTGCAACGGTCAAAAGATAGGGTAGCGGATTGCGTCCGTCTTTTAAGTCGGAAAGATTGTACAAAAATGCCACGTACGCGTCCTGCGCGACGTTTTGAGCAAAACCGTCGTCGGAAACGTATTTTTTTACGGTATAAAAAACCGCGCCTTTGGTGAGAGCGTAAAACTCGTCAAAGTATTCGCGCTCGCCTTGTTTGAGTTTTTCTGTCAAAAAAATAAGTCTTGTGTTTTTCATATTCGTTAAATATACGGATTAGCCCTCCAAAAATTACAACAAAATCAAAAAAATTTGCAAATTTTTTTGCAAAAGGGGGAAAGAAACGTTTTTTGCGATTTTGACGAGCGGTTTTTTGCGGCTGACGCGCCAAAAAACAATTCGCTTTACAAAAAAAGGCGGTCCCGATTTAAGACCGCCGTTAACTCCATTAAAGAACGATAAGGGAAAGGATATGTTTTTCCTTCGTTTCCGCTGTTTCGTGCAGGGCGTTGACTTTTTGGTACGTTTCCGTTTTAAAGTCGCTGTCGGGCAATCCCGCAAGATTTATTCTGACGTTGTACAACGCGCCGAATACGGCGGTGCGGGCAAGCATAGTCGCGACGGCAATATCGCTCATTGCGTTTTTGTTGCCGTTTGCGGCTACAAACTCAAGCGTGGGAAAAAGTTGCGCTACCGTTTCTGCCGTTTTGAGCGGAACTTTTGCGGCGATAACCGTTGCGTCGTCTATCGCTTTGCGGCGTTTTGCTTTGTCTTCTTCCGTTTCTTTGGGCAGTTTAAACGCCGCCATAACGCCGTCAAAACTGTTGCTGTCCTCTTGGATAGCCTCTTTAAGACTCTCGATATAGGCGGGCATTTCGTCCACGACCTTTTGCATTTGGTCGCTGACTGCGAGATAATTTTTTTTGCCTACGGTAAGTCCCGCAACCATTTTAGCAAGCGCGGCGGAAAGACTTCCGCACATCGCGGATACGCTACCGCCGCCAGGTACGGGGTCGGAAGACGCTGTTTTTGCGATAAAATCGCTCAAAGATAAATCGTATAACATTGTTGAGTTCTCCTTATTTGGTATTAGTTGCTTTTAAAAACAACCTTATATTAAAAGTAATCGGTTTTTTTGGTTTTTGGTTTGGATATTTTTTTATTTTATAGTTTGTTTGGTGTAGACGATTTTGCCGTTTTTGACAACCGTTTTGCAAGTTTGAGCCGCAATATCGTAGCACAGTTGGTCGAGATTTTTTACCGTATGAACGATAAGGTCGGCTTTTTTGCCTTTTTCTACCGTACCGACGCTGTCCGCTCGGTCAATAGCCGCCGCCGCGTTTAAAGTGAGAGCGCACAGCGTTTCCGCTATGGTCATTTTGCAGTAAATGCAAGCGAGGGATATAACAAGGGGTATACTTTGGCAGTTGCAACTACCCGGATTAAAATCGGTTGCGACGGCAACGGCGCATCCGCCGTCAATCATTTTGCGGGCGGGCGCTTGCGGCTCTTTGAGGCTGAAAGCGGTGGCGGGCAAAATTACGCCGACGGTGTTGCTTTGCGCAAGTTTTGATATACCGTCATCGGTAATTTTGAGCAAATGTTCCGTAGAAGTCGCTCCCATTTCGCAAGCGAGGTCAACGCCGCCTATACTTTCGATTTCGTCCGCGTGAACCTTTGTTTTTAGTCCCGTTTCCTTTGCTCGTTGCAAAATTTTGCGGCATTGCCGGACGTCAAAAACGCCTTTTTCGCAAAAACAGTCGCAAAACTCCGCTTTGGTATCTTTTTTTATTTGCGGCAATATATCTTTGACAATCATATCGACGTATTTGTCGGTATCGTACCCTTTTGGCGTGGCGTGCGCGCCCATATACGTCGCAACGAGGTCAACGGGGTGATTTTCGTTTAATTTTTCCACGACCTGCAACTGCTTTTTTTCCGTAGAAAAGTCCAAGCCGTACCCGCTTTTGATTTCCATCGTGGTGACGCCGTAAGTCAACGCAGTATCGACTCTCGCTTTGGTAAGGCGGTAGAGTTGGTCAAAATCGGCGTTGCGCGTAGCGGTGACGGTATTTATTATTCCGCCGCCGCTGTTCATAATTTGCATATACGTTGCGCCGTTTAGCCGCATATTAAACTCTTGCGCCCTGTCCCCCGCAAAAACCGCGTGGGTGTGGCAATCGACGTAACCCGCCGTCACGAGTCCGCCGTCGCAGTCGATTTCCTTTGCGCCCTGACCTTTGTAAAGGGGCAGAAGGCGTTGCGGAAAAATATCCGCGACAACGCCGTCTTCTACGAGAATACAGCAGTCGTCGGTAAGTTTTACGTCGGACATTTGTTTGCCGTGTTTTGCGGCGACGCCCTCGAATGTGGCGAGTTGTCCGATGTTTTTGAGCAGAAGTTTCATACTAATCCTTTTTGGCGGTTTTTTTATCAAAGGTTGTTTTCCAACACTTGGTTTGATTTAAAGTCTTCGATTTGCAGGTAATATTCCGCGCAATCCGCCAACGCTTGTTGCGGAACAAGACCGATTACTTCCGTACCGATGACGTTGACGCCGTAGCGGCGAGCTTCCATACGCACCGTTTCCAAAGCCATATAGATGGGCGTGCGGGTGAAGTCGGTAAGGTTCATGGACACTTGCGCTATGTTGCGTTGCTCCAACTTGATGCCCAAAGCCTTGACGTAACGCAAACCGCCGCCGATAAAGCGGACTCTTTTTGCGATTTTGCTTGCGATTTCTACATCGGAAGTATCGAGATTGACGTTGAATGCCACCAAAAACATACGGCAACCCACAGCAGTCACGCCCGCCGTCGGGTGAGGTGCGTCGCCGCCGAAGTCGGGTTTCCATTCCGGCTGTTTCATTTTTTGCGCCATACCTTCAAACTGACCTTTACGAATTTCCGCAAGGTTTTGTCTGTTGGGGGCAGAAGCGGATTTTTCGTACAGATAAACGGGGATTCCGTATTTTTTCCACATTTCTTCGCCTACTTCCTTAGAAAGGGCTACCGCGTCGGCTTCCGTCACGTTTTTGATGGGAATAAAGGGAACGACGTCGGTCGCGCCCATACGGGGGTGTTCTCCCGTGTGCTTTGTAAGGTCAATAAGTTTCTGCGCCGTACCGACTGCCGCCAAAACGGCGTTTTTGAGCGCGTCAGGCTCGCCCACAACGGTAAACACGCTACGGTTGTGGTCTTCGTTTGCGGAATAATCCAAAAGTTTTACGCCGTCTTTACCTCTGAAACAGTCGGCTATTTTTTCTATAGTGTCCTTGTTGCGACCTTCGCTGAAATTAGGTACGCACTCCATAAGTTTTTCAAATGCCATCGTTAAGGTTCTCCTTGTTAAAAATTTTTTTGTGATTTGTCAAATATCGTTTTATCGATTTTTTTGGTTGATTTTTTTGGTAAATGACGATTTAGGCTTGTTTAAAGGCGTTGTCATAAGTTTTGTTTACCAAATCGTTTACCTTGTCTTCGTCGGCAACGTAAGGCAAAGTTATGTGGTTGCCGTCGCCGCAAACCTTGTTGTAAGTAGCGGCGGTTTCCAAAGCGTTGGGATTGCGCGCCCAACTTCTTCTCGCAACGCCGCCCATAACGTCCCACGTAATCGCGTTTTTAATGACTTCGTCGGTTTTTGGACTGCCGTCGAGCAACAATCCGAATCCGCCGTTTATGGCTCTGCCTATGCCCGTTCCTCCGCCGTTGTGAAGCGCAACGAGGCTCATACCTCTTGCCGCGTTGCCTGCGTAAACCTGCGTAGCCATATCCGCCATAATATTGCTGCCGTCTTTAATATTGCTCGTTTCGCGGAAAGGCGCGTCGGTGCCGCCTGTGTCGTGGTGATCTCTACCCAACATTATCGGGCCGCATTTGCCGTCCCTGACCAACTTGTTGAAAGCGAGGGCAATATCTCTGCGTCCGAGCGCGTCGCTGTAAAGTATGCGGGCTTGCGTACCGACGACGAGGTTATTTTTTTCTGCGTTTTTAATCCAGACGTAGTTGTCGTTATCCTGAAATCTTCTTTTGGGATTTATGCATTGCATAGCCGTCATATCGGTGGTGTGCAAATCTTCCTTTTTGCCGGAAAGGCACACCCAACGGAACGGTCCGTACCCGTAATCGAAACAAACGGGGCCCAAAATATCTTCTACGTAACTCGGGAATATAAAGCCGTCCAACTCGTTGACGCCGTTTTTGCAAATTTCCTTGACGCCGGCGTCGTAAACCGCCTTCATAAAACTGTTGCCGTAATCAAAGAAGTACGTTCCTTTATCGTGAAGGGTTTTTATCGCTTTAAAATGAGCCTTTAACGTCGCGTCTACCATTTCTTTAAACTTTGCGTGGTCAGAAGCGAGCAATTTGGTGCGTTGCTCAAAGGTAAGACCTTGCGGACAGTACCCGCCGTCGTACACGGCGTGGCAACTCGTTTGGTCGGACAGCAAATCTATGTGAATATCGTTTTTGATGGCGTATTGCAACAAATCGACGATGTTGCCGTTGAAAGCGATGGCTCTGCCGATTTTTTTGTCTTTACATTCCAAAGCCGCTTTAAAGGCTTGTTCCGGCGTGGAGGTGACTTGGCTCACCCAACCTTGCTCGTATCTCGTTTTTATTCTGCTTTCGTCAACTTCCGCTATTATGCCGACGCCGCCCAAAATTTCTACCGCTTTGCCTTGCGCGCCGCTCATACCGCCCAAACCGCTGCTGACAAACAGTACGCCGGCAAGGTTGTCGTCGTTTTTGAGTCCCAACTTTAAACGCGCGGCGTTGAGTATGGTGTTGTACGTTCCGTGAACTATTCCTTGCGGTCCTATGTACATCCAGCCGCCGGCGGTCATCTGTCCGTAGTTTGCTACGCCCAAAGCCATAGCGCGGTGCCAGTTTTCCATATTGTCAAACATTCCTATCATAAGCGCGTTTGTAATGATAACGCGCGGGCAGTGGCTGTCGCTTTTAAAAAGTCCCAACGGGTGACCGCTCATAACTACCAACGTCGTGTCGTCGGTCAATTCTTCGAGATATTTTTTAATAAGGCAATATTGCATCCAGTTTTGACAAACCTGTCCCGTTTCTCCGTAAGTAACGAGTTCGTACGGGTACAGAGCGATGTCAAAGTCGAGGTTGTTGTCTATCATTACCTGAAAGGCTTTGCCCGCAAGGCATTTGCCTTTGTATTGTTCTATGGGTTTGCCAAAGATACGACCTTCGGGGCGAAAACGGTATCCGTAAACGCGACCTCTCGTGTACAACTCTTGCAAAAACTCCGGCGCGAGCGTTTCGTGCCATTCCTGCGGAACGTACCGCAAAGCGTTTTTGAGCGCGAGTTTGGTATCTTGTTTGGATAAATTAAACTCTCTTTTGGGCGCGCGGCGTATGCCTTCGCAAAAAGGTTTTGGCTCGGGCAACTCGGTGAGTTTTATCGTCATAGCGTCGTTGATGTCAAAATTATTAAGCATTTATACCTCCAGTTCTCCCGCCGCCGCTTCTGCTACCGCAACTACGCTGCCGTCGGCAACGAGTTGAGAAACTTTTTTGATGTCGGGAGCAATATATCTGTCGTTTTCCATAAAGGGAACTTGACTGCGTACCAAATCATAAACCGCTTTAGTGGCGGGGGAAAGAGCAAGGTCGCATCCGAGATCTATCGCTTGACAAGCGACCAACAACTCTATCGCAAGCACGTCGGTAACGTTTTGCGCGATCGTGCGCGCTTTACGAGCCGCCGTCATACCCATACTTACGTGGTCCTCCTGATTTGCGCTGCTTGTTATGCTGTCCACGCAAGCGGGGTGAGAAAGCACCTTGTTTTCGTTTACCAAAGACGCCGCAGTATACTGAACTATCATATATCCGCTGTTAAGCCCGCCGTTTTTGACAAGAAACGCCGGCAATCCCGACAACTGCGGGTTTACCATACGTTCTATGCGGCGTTCGGACACGTTTGCCAACTCGGACAGCGATATAGCCGCAAAATCCAAAGCCATAGACAACGCTTGCCCGTGAAAGTTGCCGCCGCTTATCGCTTGGTCGGTATCGGCAAAAATGACGGGGTTGTCGGTGACGGCGTTAATTTCCTTACCTACCACGTCGGTAACGTAATCGATAGCGTCTTTGCTCGGACCGTGAATCTGCGGCACGCACCGCAAGGTGTAAGCGTCCTGAACGCGAAGTTCTCCTTGCCGCGTCACGCGTTTGCTACCGTTGAGAAGTTTTCTCAGGTTTGCCGCCGTGCGAATCTGTCCCGTCTGCCCGCGCAAAAGGTGTATGCGCTCGTCATAAGCGTCGATTATCCCGCGCAACGCTTCCGCCGTAAGGCTTGCCGCTACGTCAGCCGTTTTGTTGAGAGTTATGCCGTCGTTTACCGTAAAGCACGCAAGACTGCACATAGCGCACGTGCCGTTTATGAGAGCAAGACCTTCCTTAGAAGTCAACTCGACGGGGGAAAGCCCCGCGTCTTTTAAGGCTTGTTCTGCGGAAACGAGTTTGCCGTTTACGTATGCGTCGCCAAGCCCTAACATAGTCAAGGTCATGTGCGCCAAAGGTACGAGATCGCCGCTCGCGCCCAAACTCCCTTTTTTGGGTACGTAAGGCGTTATCCCCGCATTGAGAAGATTGAGCAATCCGTCAAAAGTGGCTCTGCTCACGCCGCTGTTGCCCACCGCCAAAGCGTTGAGCCGCAAACACATCTGCGCCCTGACGTATTTGACGTCTAAAGGCTCGCCCACGCCGCACGCGTGACTCATAATAAGATTTTTTTGCAGTTGCGCGCTGTCTTGCTTGCTTATGCTGACTTCGCTGAACTTGCCGAAACCGGTGGTTATGCCGTAAACGACGCGTTGCTCGTCTACTACTTCGTCCACCATCTTGCGGCTTTTTGCCATCTTGTCGTACGCGCTTTTAGATACCGTGACGCGCGCGCCTTCAGCTACACTCAAAACGTCTTGCAACGTCATTTTTCCGCCGTCAATAATTACGTTGTTTTTCAAAATAAGTATACCTCCGAGAAATACTAAAAACAACACCGATAAACAATGCCGCCTTTATTATCGTAATCTAAGTATAACACATAATAGTGAATATTTAAATATATATAAGTAAAGAAAAGAGCAAAAAACACACAAAATTCATCTTGATTTTTAAAATATTATTCAAATACGGCAATCTGTTTACCGCAGTAAATCAAAAATTTATCACTTTATCGCAGTGTAGCGGCAAAAAATCCGATTGTCCGTGCTTACTCGCCGTTGAGCGTTGCCGCTTTGCGACGGTTTTAAGGTTTTTTGTCGGGCTGTTTGACGGCAATTTTTAATAAGTCGATAACAAACAAAAATTAATTGTCTTTTTTAACGGTTTTTGTCGGATATTATCGACATAAGGCTACGCAAACGGATAGTGACCGCGCCCGTATTAGATATTTCGTCTATTTTGAGTTGCGAGTAAAGCCTGCCCGATTTTTCTACTATGGAGCGTACTTCGTCGGCGGTTATCGCGTCTACGCCGCACCCGAAAGAAACGAGTTGAACGAGATTTATGTTAAGGTCTTTGGGAGCGTTTGCGACGTATTTTGCGGCGTTGTAAAGGCGGGCGTGATAGGTCCACTGATTGCGAACGTTGACAAAAATAGGTTTGTCGAGGCGTTTTAAGCCGTCCTCGCTTATTACGACTGCGCCGAGTCGGGTTGTCAGTTTGTCTATGCCGTGATTTATTTCCGCGTCTACGTGGTACGGTCTGCCCGCAAGCACTATGACGGGCTTTTTGTTTTTGCGGGCGTACTCGACGTATTCCTGCGCCTTGTATTCTATCTTTTTAAGATAACTGTAATACTCGTTGTATGCGTTTTTTACAGCCGTATCTATATTTTTGCGACAAAATTGCGTTGAAGGAAAATATTTTTTGAGTATTTTTTCCATTCTTTTAGCAAAAACGCGGCGGTTTGAAAGGCTTAAAAAGTCGTCGATATATATTACGTTTTTAAGCGCGGCTACGTTTAAACCGAGTACTTGCGGATAATACGCCACGACAGGGCAGTTGTAGTGGTCTACGCCTGTTTTTTCGTCTATGTTGTAGGTCATATCGGGGTAAAAAATCGCGTCGGGAGCAAGCGAAAGCAACGCTTCTATGTGTCCGTGCATAAGTTTTGCGGGGTAGCACACCGTGTCGGAAGGCACGGTAAACTGACCTTTAAGATAGGTTTTTCTCGTGGTGGGCGGAGAAGTCATCACGTTTATCCCCAGCGAAGTAAAAAAGGCGTGCCAAAAGGGCAGCAATTCGTACATATTGAGTCCCAACGGCAGTCCTACGTTTATTTTGCCGTCGATTTTTTTGTCGTTTTGATATTTTGCGAGCAAACCGAGTTTAAAGTCGTAAAGATTGCGCGGTTGCTCGTCGGTTTTTGTTTGTAACGGGCGGGAACAGCGGTTGCCGGCAACAAATTTTCCCCCGCAGGAAAAAGTGTTGACGGTAAGAAGGCAGTTGTTTCCGCACCCGTTGCACCTGACGTTTGAAGATTCGTGTTTAAACTCGTCGAGTTGTTTTTTGCCGAGAAGTTTCCGCTTTGCAATATCCGCGTGTTGCGCCGCAAACAACGCTGCGCCGTACGCTCCCGTCAAAGCGGGGTAGGCAGGTCGTATTACCTCTCGCCCTATTTCTCGTTCAAAGGCGCGCAAAACGCAGTCGTTGAGAAAAGTTCCGCCCAAAACGACGATATTTTTGCCCAAATCTTCCGTATTTGCGCATCTGATAACTTTGTACAATGCGTTTTTTACCACGCTTATCGATAGCCCTGCGGAAATGTTTTGCACCGTCGCGCCGTCTTTTTGCGCCTGCTTGACGGAACTGTTCATAAACACCGTGCACCGAGTGCCGAGATTGACGGGGGCGGGAGCAAACACGCCGAGTTTAGCAAAACTTTTGACGTCGTATCCGAGAGATGACGCAAAGGTTTGCAAAAAAGAGCCGCAACCGGAGGAGCAAGCCTCGTTGAGAAAAAGATGTTCTATTAGTCCGTTGCGGATTTTAAAACATTTGATGTCCTGCCCGCCTATATCTATGATAAAGTCCGCGTCGGGACGCAATTTTTTGGCGGCAATATAGTGCGCCTGCGTTTCTACCAAACCAAAGTCAACGTTAAACGCCTGTTTTATCATTTCTTCGCCGTACCCCGTGACGGCGGAAGCGGCAATTTTTATTTGCGGGTATTTTGCGTATAGATTTTTGAGATATTCGAGAACGGCTTTAATCGGTTTGCCGCAATTATCGGCGTAATACGGCTCAAAAATGTTGCCGTCGCCGTCTACGAGCAAAATTTTTATCGTGGTAGAGCCTGCGTCGACGCCTAAACAAAGTTCGCCTTGCGGAAGACTTGGCAAAAGAGCGGTTGCGCCTGCCGTATCTAAGTGCCGCGCCAAAAAGTCGTCGTAATCCTTTTGGGTGGCAAAAAGGGGAGGGCAACTGTCGTACTCTCCGAATTTTTTGCAATTTTTAAATGCGTCGATAAGTTCTTTTACGGTGGTGGTTTTGCCGCAAAAACCGTTAGCCGCGCCGATAGCGACAAAGTACAGCGAGTTTTGCGGGCATACGCCCTTGACTTTGAGTACGTTGTCAAACGCCGCGCGCAACTCCGACATAAAGGTAAGCGGTCCGCCGAGATACAGTACGTTGCCTTCTATTTTTCTGCCCTGCGCAAGACCTCCCACCGTTTGGTTTGCAACGGCGTAAAATATTCCCGCCGCAACGTCTTCTTGCCTTGCCCCCTGATTAAGCAATGGCTGAACGTCGGATTTTGCAAACACGCCGCAACGAGAGGCTATCGTATGCACTTTTTGGTGATTTTTTGCAAGTTGGTTGAGGTTGTCGGCGTCGAGCTGCATAAGCGTCGCCATCTGGTCGATAAATGCGCCCGTACCGCCCGCGCAACTGCCGTTCATTCTCATTTCAAACCCGCCGCTCAAAAAAAGAATTTTTGCGTCTTCTCCGCCCAACTCGATTGCGACGTCGGCGTTTGGGCAAAGAGCCTCTATAGCGGATTTTTCTGCGTACACTTCCTGCGCAAAGGGTAGGTCGAGGGCGTCGGCAACGCCCAACCCCGCCGAGCCGGACAGCGTGACGGAAACTTTGAGTTGCGGATATTTTTGGTCGATTTGTCGCAAAATCTCTAATACGGTATCGGAAATTTTAGAAAAATGCCTTTTGTATACGGCAAAAACAACGTCGTTTTTTTCGTCGGTGAGCACCGCTTTCAACGTTGTAGAACCTACGTCAAGTCCGAGTTTTTTCATCTTTGTTTTTGTCTTTGGCTATTGCCAACATTAGTTTTATTCTGTTTTCCCGATTGACGGCGGACGCGCCCGCGTCGTAGTCCAACGGAAATATGTTTGCTTGCGGATACAACTCTCGTAGCCGCCTTATCGTTCCTTTGCCGACGATGTGGTTGGGCAGACAACCAAAAGGTTGAGCGCAAATGACGTTGGGGTAGCCTTTTGTTATCAGTTCTGCCACTTCTCCCGCGAGCAACCACCCTTCGCCCATCTCGACGCCTCTGTCTATTACTTGGTCGGCAAGGCGTTTTACTTGGTCAAAGGGGAGCGGCGCAACAAAGTCGGGGTAAGGTTTTAGGGCTTGTATTACGTAATTTTCGTACTTTTGCAATATTTTTTCCGCCTTCAACCCTAACGCCGCTTTGATTCTGCTGCCGCCGTAATATGCGTTGTCGGTGGACATGTTTGCCATACAATACTGAAAAAATCCGAATACGCTCGGCGTCATATACTCGCAACCTTCCGTCGCCAAAAAATTTTCTAACCCGTGATTTGCAAAAGGGGAGTATTTGACGTAAATCTCACCGACGATGCCGACTTTAACCAAGTCCTTTTTTTGTTTGGGAACGGCGGCAAAATCTTTTGCTATTTCCGCAAGATTTTTTCTTATTGCGCGAGAACTGCGACCTTTTCTCTTGCGAAACTGCGCCGTAAGTTTTTCCGTCCACTTTTTGACGAGTTTGTCGCTGTCGCCGACGTTGACTTCGTAAGGAGCGGTTTGATTTTTGAGCAACATTAACGTATCGCCGTAAATCAACGACGCAAACCCCGTCCAAAGCATAGGTAAAGTTATTTTAAAGCCGCTGTATTTTTCGTACCCCGCAAAACTTACCGCAATGACGGGAACAAACCCCAACCCCATTTCCTGCAAGGCTTTTCGTAACAGAAAAACGTAGTTGGAAGCGCGACACCCGCCCCCCGTCTGAAAAAATATCAGCGCGCTTTTTTTTACGTCAAAATCGCCCGATTTAAGAGCGTACAACAACTGTCCCAACGAGCAAATCGCGGGATAACACATATCGTTGTTGAGGTACTTCAACCCCGTTTCGATAACCTCTCTGCCTTCGTAACGCACTACTTTAAGGTTGTAGCCGCGACTTTTAAAAATGTCTTCTACCAAACCCATATGAATGGGAAAGATGTCGGGGGAGATTATCGTATAATCTTTTTTCATTTGTTTGGTAAAGTCAATCAATTTTTGTTTTACCTCTAAAAAATCGTCGGTTTTTGCCGTTGCCCCGCCCGTTTAAAAGCGTCTTAAATTACGCCAAAAAAGCGGTATAATAGGTTTTTTAAAACCGCAAACGGCAGTGGTTAACGATAGCCATATCTTATATTATACTAAATTTTTTTGATATTTGCAAACGATTGACCAAAAGTGCGCCGACGGAACTTTAAAGCGAAGTAGGCGGCTGCGTTTTTCCTCAAAATAAAACGCGTCCGCAACTTTTTTGAGTTTTGGGACGCGAAAATAAAAGATTTTTTGTCGGGTTTTTTAATGCTTTATATTGGTCGGTTTGTCGGTTTTTAATGCTTTTTTGTTTTGACGGAAGTGAGTTTTATTCCGTGTTGTTTAAACAATTCTGCCAGCGCGTCGGGATCGCCTTTTTTAAAACCGTCAAAATCGACGACAAATCCAAAGTATTGTTCGAGCATTACGTAGTACGCGACGGGGGTGACGATGACTTCAAACAAACTTTGGTAACTGCCCGTGTGAATGACTTCGCCTTTGCCGTTTGCGACGATAAAACTATCCTCTTCAAAAATAAAGTTGAATTGAATAGAGTCAAGTCCGTCGGCGTTGGCCTTAAAAACTTTGTCGGCGTTAAACTTGACGTAAAGGGGGAGCAACAACATTGCCACGCCAAACAACAACATAAACACGCCCAAACAGACGCACAAAACGACAAAATCGTCTTTAATAAATCCGATTATTGCGATGGTAACTGCCAAAATTATGCAGATTATGCCCCAAAACGTCGTGCTTGACATACGCAAAGAGTAAAGGTCGCGACTGAATTTGAGATTTTTTTCCTTTGTCAAAAGAGATTGATTTACTATCATTTTTTTTTGCAATTCTCCTTGATTAGATTAAATTAGTTTAAAGCAGTCCGTCGAGCTTGTATTTTGCAATAAATTCTCTTATTTTTTCCGCCGGAATAGCCGCGCCGTACTTGAATTTTCCGTTTGAGTCGGCGGAATCTTTGTCCTCGTCAAACGCTGTGGCGTAGTTTATGCCGACGATTTTAAGTTCTGCGTTTAACACCGCGCCGCCGCTGCTGCCCGTGTTTATGGGAGCGGAGTGGCAAAGAACGGGAAAGGTAACGTTGGAAAGTTTTTGGCTTATTCCGTCAAGTTGCGTGGCGGAGTACCCCAAAACTTTGCCCAAAGTCAACGCGTTGAGTTGCCCGTGCGGCTGACCGATTGCCGCAACTTTTGAGTTTTTGGTCGGGTTTGCCGCCGCTACTTTTAAAGTCGCATAAGTCGGATCGTCGCTCGACACGGAAAATTTGATTATCGCCAAATCAAACTCGGGGTCTTGCGCAACGACTTCTTCTACGTCGTACTCGTTGCCTTTGTAATCGTTGACAACCAAATCGATGGAGTCAAAACCGTCTTTTACCGCTACGACGTGATTGTTTGTCAAAAGGTAATATTCGCCTTCGGCTGCGTCAAAGAAAAAAGCAACGCTGCTCCCTACCGATTTTGTATAACCCGAAAAATTGCTGTTTGTGGCGTAAACGGTAAAGTTTGCAGACATCGCGTTTAAGCAAACGTTGTTAACAAACTCGGCGTCGCTACTCGGTCCGCCGTCCAAAATTCCGCAACCGACAAAGGTAGAAACGAGCGCGCATACCAGCGCAACGACAAGTAAAAGTTTGATTTTTTTCATATTTTGCCTCATAAAGTCGCAACTTTAAGGTGATTATACTAAAAAAGCCTAACTTTGTCAAGTTGTTGTTAACGTTGTCTTATTTTCCTTTTGATTTAAAATCTTTACGTTAAACGAAAAAAATCTTTACTTTTGGCGCTAAATACGCTACGACAAGTAAAGATTTTTAGGGTTTATATGATTTTGTATGACGAACTTGTCCGTTTACTTGTGCAAAACGGCTTAAAAAAATCAAAAAAAAACTTCTCAGTATTTTTTTGCGACAAAAAATATGCGTTTGCCATTAAAAACGTTAAAAAACAACTATTTTTAATCTCGTTATTCGTTTTTAATATTCTTTTACATAGATGTGTATGTGGTCGGTGAGCGCGGTGTCTGCCGCTTTGTTATACCTTAACCGCCCCCTATAAAAAAGCAACCAATTCCATTGTGAGTCGGTTGCTTTTTGTTTAGTTTTAGTAAGGTATTTTGTCGATATACTCGCAAAAATAGCAGGTTACGCCGTCTTTTGGGGATATCGCGCAGTTGTTTCTGGTGCTGTTGATTGCCGTCATAAGCTCGTGCCCCTCAAGCCCGAAAAGGTCGGTTTTTGCAAATAGGTCGCTTGAAATAAACTCGGTCGGACTATCAAATCTTTGAATTTTTACAACCTTTGCAATCACTTGGGCATAACTCCCCTCATACGGCCAATACACGCCAACGTCGCCCTCCTCAACGTTGTATTCCTCCTCGCTCGTTGCAAGCACGTTGATGACTTTTCTGTCTTTGCAGAGCGACTCTAAACGAGTTTGAGTCATACCCGTTTTAAAATAGCGCGGGTGCGTGAATAGCGACTCGTCAACGTTTTCTTCGGGGTATTTTAGGTCGCTGTCGTTGATGCAACAATCCATATACCAGCCCATATAATCGAGCGGAAAATGGTTGCCGTCAAACGTGGCGTGCGCCATAAGCGAGCCCCACTCGCGCATACTGCAACGCACGACTTGTCCCGTGTTCAAAAGTGGCACGCATCCGTCGCGTCGCTGATGCGAGTCACCGCCGAAACAATAGCCGTGTTCTCTAATTTCCTTTGCGACGGCTTCCACAACCTTGTCGCTCAGCGGTGCTTCAACGTAGTCCGAATCGCCCCACCAAGTCCACCCAACGACCTTGTAGGTCACCTCGCGCGTTTTTTCTTCTTCAAAACATTCCTTCATTTTATACAATCCGCAAAATATCTTGATATAACACGGTTTTTTTGTCCGGCAAATCGCCGTCAACGTGATTTTTGTTTTGCGAATACATTTGGTGGAGGTGAGGGGGCTCGCACCCCTGTACCGCCAAAAGACCAAAAGACTTTCTCCGTGCGCAGTTTGTCGTTAAACTTCCTTCCGACAAAGACGACAGACAGACCGCATCGAAAGTAATGCCCTGTTTGGCAGAATCAAATCGGGCAGGGTTTGATTCTCCTACACCTCACTTTATGACGCCGCTTGTTTGCCGTGAGATAAACAAAGGCGACGGGCTGCGATTAAACTAAGCAGCGAGAGCCAAACGAGTGTTGGCAACAGAATTTTTTTCTGCATTTAAATTTTTTGCTCTTTTTTTACGCAGATAGGGCGACTGCGGCACGCTTATCAATCCATCTATTTGACGGGCGAATCTGAAACACCCCCGCAAAAATCGACAAAATCGATTTACTATAAATATAGTATACCGCAAACTTTGATTTTTTGCAACTATTTTGCAACGGTTGCGGTTGTTTGCGTTTTTATGCGTTTTGCAAGCAAAAAATGTAAACGTATTTAAAAAATGCAAACAAAACGTAGAAAAACTCAACCCAAATTTAATAAAAGCCTTTTTTAAAAAACCAAAAAAGCGTTTAATTATCTTTTGCGCACAAAAGCAAAATGCCGGAAACGAGATTTGCAAACAACAACGTGCAGATTTTAAAGGCGATGCTTATCGGTTGGTTATTTTTTATTTTTTTGTCGAGCGTTACGGTCATAGGAATGCACCACGCAAGCGGAATAAATTCAAAAATTCCCACATACGCCATATCGAGTGTTGCGTAAACAATAAAAGCAGCAATACCGGATATTACCAAAGCGCAACAACTGATTATCATAAGCACTTTTGCCGCCACGAGCAAACCAGACGAAGAATTGTTGGTTTTTGTTTCGTTAGGGTTGTTTGCGGCGCAACCGCAATTCGGGCATACTATAGCCTCGTCGCATAATTCGCTTCCGCACTTACAACAGTATTTCATATAAACCTCCTAAATATTTTAATGTTCTCACTATATCACACCGATTGGTGTAATGTCAAATGTTTTTCACCGTTTGGTGTAAAATAAATCAAAACGGTAATACTTTATGTATATGGAACGATTTGCAGAAAAATTGAAAGAACTCATAGGGGAGGAAAGCGTTAGTAGCGTGGCTAAAAAAATCGGAATACCGCAACAAACGCTCTCTCGTTATTTGCATTGTCAAAGAGAAATCGGGTTGGAAAATCTTTGTAAAATTGCCGACTATTTTAACGAGGATTTGGATTATCTCACAGGGAGAAAAGAATATTGATTATATAAAAAACGATAATACGTACGTTAAAAAATGAAAAAAACCGCAAAAATTGCGGTTTTTTTGTTGCTTTTGCGCGGCGGCAATAATAATGGGTGCTTCAAATATATCTTTGCCGCAAATGCGATTGTTGCAAACTAAAAAAACGACATTATTCTTGTATTGTTTTGTTGCAATCGGCATAAAAATACGCCAAACGACACCGCTTGCGTGCATTTTTGGCGCGTTTTACTTGCAAAAACAAGAAGAAAGGTATATAATCGACTTAATAATATGCTCAATAAAAAATCCAACAAAAAATATCGTTTGACTTTATCGCAAGTAGTCGTGATAGGGTTTTTGGCGATTATTCTTGTCGGCGCAGGGTTGCTGTGTCTGCCTTTCGCCACAAAAAACGACGGCGGAATCGCGTACGTTGACGCGCTGTTTACCGCTACTTCCGCAACCTGCGTTACGGGGCTGGCGGTAGGCGCAACTTTTGAAACATTTACCGTGTTTGGGCAAGTGGTCATCGTCATGCTTATTCAGGTAGGCGGGCTGGGGTTTATGACGCTGTCGTCGGCTATCTATATGTTGATAGGCAAAAAAGTCGGTTTGCGAACTATGCTGGATATTCAGGAAGATATGGACGATATTTACGGCGGAATGCGCGGGTTTAAAACGCTGATAAGCCGCATTATATTGATTTCTTTTTCTTGCGAGTTTGTCGGTACGGTATTGCTTACGGCGGCGTTTTGCAAATATTATCCGTTTTTTAAGGCGTTGGGCAAAGGCGCGTTTTGCGCAGTGTCGGCGTTTTGCAACGCGGGGTTCGATTTGACGGAAAACGGCAACTCGTTGATTCCTTTCAACGACAATCCGCTGGTTTTGGTGACGGTAATGTTGCTGGTCGTCATGGGCGGAATCGGCTTTTTGGTGGTTCGCGACGTGTTTGAAAAACGGCGTTGGTCGCGGTTTAAACTTCACACAAAAGTCGTTATTGTCACTTCGGCAACACTTATTTTGGTGGGCGCGGCATTGACTGCGGGGTTTGAGTGGAACGGCGCGGCGTTTGAAGGTATGACGGCGGGGCAAAAAATTCTTAATTCCTTTTTTGCGTCGGTGACGGCAAGAACGGCAGGTTTTTGCAGCGTAAAAATGGAAAATCTGTCGCAACCGTCGCTTGTTCTCAATATGTTGTTGATGTTTGTCGGCGCAAGTCCCGCAAGTACGGGCGGCGGAATAAAAACGACTACGCTGTTTGTGCTTATCTGGACAGCCGTCGCTACGGTGCGTCAAAAGACGGAAGTCGTCGTAGCAAAGCGGGAAATAAGCAAAAAAACGATAATGCGGGCAGTATCCACGATGGTGATTGCCTTTGCGCTGGTGTTTGTGTCAACCTTTTTGCTTATTCTGTTGGAAAAGGGCAGGTTTGCCTCCGAATTGCTGCTGTTTGAAGAAATCAGCGCGTTTGCGACCGTCGGTTTGACGGTGGGCATAACTCCGCTGTTGTGCGTCGGAAGCAAGTTGGTGCTTATTTTTTCGATGTTTTTGGGCAGGGTAGGAATGTTGACCTTCTTTATGTC
Source organism: uncultured Clostridia bacterium (assembly GCA_934230325.1). GTDB lineage: Bacteria > Bacillota > Clostridia > Christensenellales > CAG-314 > SFEB01. The sequence goes on from CAKQEP010000007.1 coordinate 31,390, forward strand.
CTTTGCGCCGCCCGACTACGTTGACGCAAAAATCAAATTTAAAGAAGCGCAAATCAGCATATAACGGTAAAAGACCGCCTTAGCAGCGACAAAAACAAAGAGTGTACGCAAAAATTGAGTACGGTTGATAGTTTTGTTGACAAAAGGCAGTTTTTTGAGGCTTTTTTAACGTGTGGTCGTATGCTCACAAACGCATATAAACCGCAAAAAAGCAGACATATTGAGATATTGACATATACGCATACGTGCAAGTATCTATGAGAGGTTTGTATGAACAAAAAATTTAAAAGCGCGATAAATCAGCAAGTTGCCGTCATCGGTTTGGGGCGGTTTGGCACAAAAATGACGCGCACGTTGTACGAAAACGGTTGCGAAGTAATGGCAATAGACAGCAGTGAAGAACGCACGCTTGCCGTTGCGGATTTTGCTACGCACACCGTCGTTGCCGACGCGTCGGACGAAGCGACGTTGCGTCGTTTGGGGATTGCCGGCTTTGACGCGGTAGTCATCGCGATAGGGGAGAATATGCAAGCGAGCATCGTTTGCGCGCTTATCTGCAAGGAAATGCAAGCGAAGTTTATCGTTGCCAAAGCGCAGGACGATAACCACGCAAAGATTTTGTCCAAGATAGGCGTTGACCGCATCGTTATTCCCGACGCATACAGCGCGGTGCGTACCGCCGCAAGCATAATCAACCCCGCCGTTTACGATATGTTGGAGTTGGAGGAAGGCTACGACGTCGCAAAGATAGAAGCCTTAAACGGTTGGAAAGGTCGCTCGATAAAAGAACTTAACGTTCGCAGTAAGTTTGGCGTAAATATTCTTACCATAATAAAAAATGACAATTCCTTTGTCAATCCCGTTGCCGACACCGTGATAGAAGAAGGCGACAAGATAATAATAGGCGGATTGTCCGACGCAATAAAAGCCTTTATCTACCGCAATTGATTAAGGCGAGCCCAAAGGTCGATTTGTCCGAGTTTGATAAGCAAAGCGGAATAAAACCAAAACGGAAACGTACAAAAACGGTATTGTACCGTTTTGGCGGCGTGTAATCGACGCAGACAAACGGCAAAAAAACGATAAAAAACTATAAAAAACGATAAAAAAACGACGATAATCAAAAACACGACGCATTGCTCGTTTGCGCCGTGTTTTTTTGTGCCGATTTTGTTTTAAAGTCTAAAAAAATTGCTTGTGTTGCGGTTTTTGATATATATATAAGGTTGTCGTATTAAAAATTTACTCCTGCCAGCATCAATATCGTGCCTGCCAAAGCGGACGCGGCAAAAGTTACGCCCAGTATCGCAAAGTTTTGTTTAAGGTTTTTGTTTTGTTTAAAAAGCACCGCAAACGCAAGACCTGCGTTTACCGATAATCCCGCCACCGTACTGCCTAAAGTTATCGCGCCTTTTAAAAACAATTGCGTCAAAAGTACGGAGGAGGCGCAGTTGGGTATCATTCCCACGAGAGCCGACAAAAGGGGCTGAAAATATCCCACGTTTGTTAGCGCATCGGTCAACGCTTTGTCGCCTACGTAATAAAAAACCGCTCCGAAGATTATATTAATAAGTAGTATATAAGCGAATATCTTTAACGAATGCAGTATCGGATGGAGCAGATATTTTTTCCATTTGCTTTCGCGCTCGTCGTCGCCCGCTATTTTGTGTCCGCAACAGCCTATATCGGATTCTTTTTGGTCGCTGTCGGCGGGGCAATCTTTGTTTGCGGTCTTTGTCGCGGCAGTTGTTTTTGTTTGGCGCGTTTTTAAGCCTTTTGCCGCAAAATGCACGGCGTAACCGACGATAAGAGCGAGAGCAAACTTTATTGCAAACAGCGGCAGCATTTTTGTGAGAAACACGGAGGGCAGTTTGGTCACGTCTGCGAGCATTATCGGCAAAGCCTCGTCGCTCGTGGCGATATACACGGCGATAAGCGTACCCGCGCCGATATGTCCGGAAGAAAACAAGTGCGTAGCCATGACGGAAAATCCGCATTGCGGAATAAGTCCCGCGCTTGCGCCCAAAAGCGGCGCGCCGTTTCCCGACAAAAGGCGCGAATTTTTAAATCCGTTGCCGGATTTTTCTTCGATTAGTTCTATAATAAGGTATACGACGAAAAGAAAAGGCAGAATTTTTAAACTGTCTATTACTGCGTCGAGCAAAACGTCCCACATACCAAAGATTATAGTTTAAAAAACGCAGACAGACAAGCGAAAAAACAAAAATAATTTAAAAATCGGCAAAAAACCAAGAAACAAAACCGTAACATAGGTTTGCCGATAACAACATAAAAAAATGTCGATACGTTTTTATTGCCGTCACTCGCGTTTCACGCTTGCTTGCTATTATGTTTTAGATATAATAGTATCGGTATAGTCGCACGATTTTTAAAACGCAAAAATCGACCTGAAACGACGTACCAAAAAGTTAGTATCAAGGCTTTACAGCCAAAAAATATGGAGGTATCACATGAAAAGCAAAAGATTACTTATTGTGTTTATTGCCTTAGTGATGGTATGCTCGGTTGTTCTTGCGGGTTTTGTGCCTGCGGTAAACAGTCTTGCAAACCAAAAGGCTGCGGCAGCAAACGCATCGGTTAATCAAAACGGAAGCGGCTCGTCAAAAGTCACCAAGTTAAACGGCGTGCAGTCTACGCTCGACAAAAGCGTCTTTGCCGACGGAGTACTTTCGACGTCTGACGAGATGGACGCTATGACGGGAGTCAGACGCTTTAGCGCGGACGAAAAAGTTTGGGTAATCGTCGAGATGGAGGGAGATTCTCTCATCGACAATTACAACGGCGCTAAAAAGAAGGATTACGACTCTATGCAGTCTTACGTCTTGTCTGAGGAGGGCGTCAATTTGTCCACCCGCCTGCTTGCGCAACAAAACACTTTGTTAAAGAGTTTGACCAAAGCGAAAATCGATTACACGTATAAATACAGTTATACGTCCATCATGAACGGTTTTGCGATAGAGGTCAGGTACGGTGACATAAGCAAGATTTCTTCTTATTCTTCCGTCAAAAACGTGATCGTGTCCGAAGTATACGATTTGCCGCAAAACGTTGTCACAAACGAAGTCAACGTATACGGCACGGGTATCTTCAACACCAGCGATTGCGAATATCAAGGCGACGGCACCGTCGTTGCGGTACTCGATACCGGTATCGACTACTCTCACGAAGTATTTGCCGACAAATTAGAAAACGTCGACATCGCAATGACGTACGACGTCATTAAGGAAAAGGTAGAAAGCGGAAATCTCGTTGCAAACAGCATGTATTATGCCGAAACAAACAGAGAACTCACCGTTGACGACGTTTGGCACGGCAGAAAAATACCTTATTCCTTCGACTATGCGGATAAAGACACCGACGCAGTGCCGACGGGCAACCCTCACGGCGTACACGTCAGCGGTATAATCGTAGGTAAATCCAACACCATCACCGGCGTAGCGGTAAACGCTCAAGTTTGCGCTATGAAGGTTTTCTCCGACCACAAAACAGGCGCGCAAACCGTCGATATTCTTGCCGCGTTGCAAGACAGTATCACTTTGGGCGTTGACGTTGTAAACATGTCTTTGGGTTCTGACGGCGGATACCAAACCGTGCCGGAAGGAAACAGAATTCAACAAGTTTACGACAGCCTCAGAGAAGTCGGCGTATCTATGATAGTTGCGGCAGGCAACTCTTACAACAGTTATATGAACAGCGCTTACGGCAGCACGGCTTTGACAAGCAACCCCGACAACGGTATTATGTCCAGCCCTGCCAGCTATAGCACCACCACCGCCGTTGCGTCTATCGAAGGCGTAAAAGCGGAGTACCTTTCTGCAAACGACGGCGAAACCGTTGCGTTTTTTGACAACGCGTCCAACGCGGCGTCCAGACAATACGACTTTTACGATATGTTGGAGCAGAAACTCGAGCAGGACAAGTCTTTGCCGCAGTTTGTAAACGGTAAAGTCACGCTCGAGTATATCACGATACCCGGATTAGGCAGACAATCCGACTACGCCGGCATCGACGTAAGAGGAAAAATCGCGCTCGTTTCTCGTGGCGTCACCACCTTTGAAGACAAGGCGATGTACGCAAGCCAAAGCGGCGCGCTCGCAGTCATCATTTACAACAACACGACCGGCGTCATCAGAATGAGTATCGGTAACGCCCTCAAAATACCCGCTTGCTCCATCAACAAAGCGGCAGGCGACGCTATGTCCGCTCACGAAGTGGGTACTATCACCATAGACAGAAACAACCTTGCAGGTCCGTTTATGTCCGACTTCTCCTCTTGGGGCGGCTTGCCCAACCTTACTCTCGACCCCGACATAACGGGACACGGCGGCAAAATTTTGTCTTCCGTCACCGGCGGCGGATACGCCGTTCAGAGCGGTACGAGTATGGCCACTCCCAACATTGCAGGTCTTACCCTTCTTATCAGAGAATACCTTAAAAAGATATTCCCCGAAGCAACCCGCACTCAAATCACTGCTATGACAAATCAGTTTATGATGAGTACGGCTACCATTGCCAACAACGAGGAAGGCAATCCTTACAGCCCGCGTAAACAAGGCGCAGGTCTTGCCAACCTTGACGCAATCTTTAAGACAAAGGCGTATCTCACGGTAGACGGCAACGAGTTTACAAAACTCAGCCTTTACGACGATCCCGACAAAACGGGCGTGTTTACGCTTGACTTCAACTTGGTAAACTTCAGCAACGAAACGCTGAAATACAACCTTGCTCTCGACGTTATGACGGAAAGATTCGCGTGGGTAGAAGACTACGAAGTCTATACTATAGAAGAAAAAGCCAAAATGTACAACGATAGCAAAATCGTTGTCAAGGTAAACGGCGAAACGACCGACGGCGCAATCAGCGTCAAAGGCAAATCCACTGCAAAAATTTCCGTGACGCTCACCATCTCCGAAGAAACAAAAGCCTATCTTGCCAACTTTGAAAACGGCACTTACGTAGAAGGCTTTGCAAGACTTATCGCAGAAGGCGAAAACGGCGTAAACCTTTCTATACCGTATATGGGATTTTACGGCAATTGGCTTGACGCGCCTATGTTTGACCACGATTACTATGCGGTCAGCGAAAGCGAAAACGACGTCACCATAGCCGACGAAAACGACAAGCTCAAGGCTACTACTTTTGCCACCACTCCGCTTTCCGCTTACTACATTAACAACAACGAATACGATACGGAAGGATACCTTAAAAACACTTACCTCCTTCCTCTCGGACAGTATTTGTTCAACCTTCCCGAAGGCGAAACAAAAATAGTCACGACGAGAGAACACAACGCGTTGGGTATTTCGGACTCCCGTACTTACGGACTTTACAACGTATATATGGGCTTGTTGAGAGGCGCAAAAACCATGCATCTCACCATCAACGAGTACTATACGGGCAAAGTCATTAAAGACGTTGTTTACAACAATATCCGCAAATCCATCGGTAAAACTCCGTCCTTTATTTACGACGCCACAAAAGTGACGGAAACCAGCGAACTTGTCAAGGACAACCTTATTTTCTTGACGGAAGAGGACGGTCCTATCAACAACTCCAGATATCAGGTGACTCTCACCGGCGCTATCGACTACAAAAACGGCGATACCGTTCCCAACAACACCTTTACCTTTGACTTCTTTGTCGATACGGAAGACCCCGTCGTCACGGAAGTAAACTACAGAAAGGTAGAAAACAAAAACAATCCGGAAAGACCTTTTACGTACTTCCTCGACGCGAAGATTTACGACAACCATTACCCGCAAGCAATGCAACTCTGCACGTTTATCAACAACCAGATTTATTCTGCGGGCGAAGGAGAACTCACTCCCGTACAGGCAGAGCAACGCAACAGCATAACGACCGTTTCGCTCGACATAACCGACCAACTCAAGTATGCGGACAAAGACGGTTCTCTCGTTTTGATGGTTTATGACTACGCGATGAATCAAGGTTTTTATCATATTTCCTTACCGTACAACCTCACCGATTGCGAACTTAAAGAAGAAGACAAAAACGTCACTCTCAGTTTGTATGAAGAACGTACGATTACGCCTATCATCACTCCCGCCGATCAATGGGCAAACGGGCTTATATGGACTTCCAGCGACGAAAGCGTCGTAAAAGCCAACAGCAAGGGCGTTTTGTACGCAGTGGGCGAAGGTACGGCAAAAGTTACTATCAAAGACAGAGATCTTGCCGTTATCAAAGACGAATATAAGGAAAAATACGGCAATTCTCTCGGTTTGTTTGCGCCGGAAGGCACAAACCTTTACAGAAACGCTTCTCGTTGGGATGGAGAAATAACCATCGACGTGACGGTCACAAATCCGGAAAACAACCGCAACAGACCCGTCACTCCTTCCGAGATAAATCTTACGACCTACGTTTACGAGTTTAGTTTCTATCGCTACAACTTCGGTTTTAAGTGGGACGGCAGCATAGAAAGAGATTTGGGTAGCAACACCATTTACCCCAACGAGCGCATCAAGATAAGTTACGAAACCGAGCCGTGGAACGTATCCGCAAGCGAATACAAGCAAGTGTGGAAGGTCAGCGACTCGACCAAAGCCACCATTGACGAAAACGGCGTTATGACGGCTCTCGCAAAGGGCGAAGTAACCGTCACCATCGAGTTCCGCAACAAGGAAACGGACAGATTTGTAATGAGCGGCTCCAAAAAGATAGAAATATCCGACCCGTTTGTCATTACAAACTACGTCATCACAAACTATTACGGTTTCGGTGACGAAAACGGCGTAGTTACGCTTCCCGACGATACCTTCTACAACGCTATAGGGGATTACGCATTCTGCTATATGGACCCCGAAAAGTTGGAAAACCCCGATAAAGAAGCGCCGTATTACTACAGCGGCAACAAATTTATCAAAAAGGTTATCATACCCGAAGGCGTCGAAAGCATCGGCAAATACGCGTTTTACGATTGCTCCGAGTTGGAAGAAGTAGTACTTTCCAACAAGAGAACGGAGGGCGTCACAAACTACCTCGAGTACGTCAACGAAGGCGCGTTTAAAAAGTGTACCAAACTTTCCAAAATCAATATCGGTAAAGTCAGCGACGGTTGCAGTCCCGTGACCGCAATCGGACACGAATCCTTTGCTTATTGCTCCAACCTCAGCGACTTTGATATGTCTAATTTGACATGGATAGGCACAAGAGCGTTTATCGGTTGCTCGAGCATTCGCAAAGCGGATATCAGCAAACTTTCTACTTCCGGCGTAGAAGTCTTTAAAAACTGCAAAGCCTTAAAAACCATCGTTATGAGCGCGTCTACGGTACTCGGCGAGTATATGTTTGACGGCTGCACGGGACTCACCAAAGCGGAAGTTCCCATGACGGAATTAGCGCCTTATGCCTTTGCAAACTGCACGCAACTCGCGTCGGTAAACTTCAACGGCTCGCTGGATTTGTTGGGCGACTACGCATTCTCCAAATGCACAAAACTTAAGACAGTCACCTTTAGCGAAACCGCTACTCTTAGCAAGATAGGCGTCAACGTATTTGAAGGCTGCACCAACAAAGAATTTACAAAGTTTGACGTTCAAAATCTTCACAGCACATTGACAACGGACGATAAACGTGCTATTATATACAGTAGCGACCAAACAAAAATGATTCTCGTTGCGCCCGGATACGACCTTAAAACTTACAACTGGGCAACGTCAAAAGTCACGACTTTGGGACAGAGCGTATTCTCCGGCAGGCGCGACATAGCGACTCTCGACCTCAGCGCGTCCAAAGTTACGACGATAGAAGATTTTGCTTTTGCAGGCAACTCGATAATGAGAGAAATCACTTTGCCCGCAACCTTAAAGACAATAGGCAAATACGCCTTTGCAAACTGCGTCAACATCGACTCCATCACCATACCCGACGGCGTGGAAATCGGAGAAGCGGCGTTTATGAGTTGCGTACGTCTTAACGGCAACAACATTCAGGGCGGCTTGCAAAAGGTCAAGTTGGGCAAAAACGTCAAAGTAGGCGTCGGTTCGTTCTTTGCTTGCTTCTATTTGCAGGAAGTAGAACTTCCCACCGACAGAAGCGTATCTTTGGACGTTGCGGCATTCAGACTTTGCCAAAACCTCAGAACGATAGACCTCACTCAATTTGACGAAATACCCGACCTTGCGTTTAGTTTGTGTCTCAGACTCAACGCCGATTTGTCGGAAACCAAAAAGATAGGCGCGGAAGCGTTTGCTATGACCGACGGTCAAGGATTCTATTCCGCCGCTTATACAGAACTCGACCTTAGCAAAGTAGAGCAACTCGGAGAACTTGCTTTCTTTGGCAACACGCAACTCAAAAAAGTGACTTTAGGTCCAAGCCTTAAAGTTATTCCGCGTAGCGCGTTTGCTTACAACTTCAACCTTACCCAAATCAACCTTAACCACGTTGAAGAAATCGGCGACGAAGCTTTCTTTGGAAACTTCGGTACGATAAAAGGTCAAGGCGAAGTAAACAATCAATCCTTCTTTGTATTCGCAGACAGTTATGACGGCAACGGCTTGAGAAGCATCAGCCTTGACAACTGCAAAAAGATAGGCAGCGCGTCCTTCGCATTTGCGGTTTGGTTGGAAAGCGTTTACGCTCCCGTCGTTACGGAAATCGGCGACTATTCGTTTAGAGGATATCAAAGCATTGACAGCTTTACAAATCCCAAAAACTTTGTGTTTGTGTCCGACTTAAAGAGAGTTGACTTGGGCACGACGGAAAGAGATATTAAAGTGGGCGACGTTGCGTTTGGTCTTTGCCAAAAACTCGAGTCCATCAATACGGAAAACGTGACCGAAATCGGTATACAAGCGTTTTACTACGACAAAAAACTCACTTCTCTCAACCTCAACAAACTCGTCAAGGCGGGCGCGTCGGCAATAAGCCTCTGCGAAGAACTCGAGGCAGTCGATATTACTTCCTTGAAAAATATTCCCGCAAACTTGTTTAGCGGCAGCAAAAAACTTGTTTCCGTCGCATTCAACGAGAATATCGAGAGCATCGGCGCAAACGCTATATTCAATACGGCGATAGAGGAAATCAACCTTACTTATACGCTTACGGAAATCAGCGACAGCGCGTTGAGCGGCGCAAACCTTAAAGGATTTACCACCGTTGTAGACGGAAGAAAAACCGATACCTTTGTCGTCAACAACAAGTTCTTTGTAGAAGACGGAATGCTTTACAGAAACTTGGGCGACGGCAATTACGAATTGATTTGCATACCTTCCGCAATGCCCACAAAGGTGATAACCGTCAAAGAAGGCACACAGAGAGTAGGCGCAAACGCCGCTTATGCAAACAACAATATCACTACGGTATATTTGCCGCGTTCCTTAAAGACTATCGGCGACAGCGCGTTTGACAAGACGGAAAACCTTAAGACGATTGTGTTCCAGTCTTTGCAAATGCCCGTTTTGGAAGGTCTTGTCGACAACTACGACTTCCGCAGCGCGTCGGTGATTAAGGAATTTGCGCAACCCAACGACAACGTAACAAACCTCAACGCCGCTTTGGGATACGCAGCATTCTATCGTTACTACAACTTCTTCTGGTGGGAGTACGATGACGCCACAGATTCTGCGGTACAATTGTTCCCCGAAGGCAAACTTCGCGAAGGTTTGGTAATGGTAGCCCCGACAAACGGCATTTCCTACGACAACTTCGTCACAAACGCATTCTTTAATATTCAGATAGAAGGCGCCGCCGCAATGAGCGACGAAACCCTCAAAGCAAAGAATATGATGGCGGCGTTGCCCAACGACTTTAGAGTCACGCTCAGCGACGAAGCGGCAATAATCGCGGCGCGCGAGCAGTACAACAAAATTTCCGACGCAACGCAAAGATTCCTTATCGCTGCGGAATACAGCAAACTTACCGCTGCAGAACGTCGTTTGGAAAAACTCAAAGCAACCGAAGCTCCCGATCCTACGCCCGTACCGGACGAGAAAGATAACAAAATTGCTCAACTGGAAAAATCCGCAAGTTCTATGAAAGCGGCTATCTGGGTAATCGGAGTGTTGATTGCTTTGGTTGCCACCGGCTTTGTCCTTTACGTGTGCGTGTTCTCCAAGACACCGCTTAAAATTGCCGACAAAGGCGACGACGACAAAAACGTCAAGCAATAACTTTTAAAGTTAAATCTATCTACAATATGCCTGCGGCAAAGCCGCCGCAGGCATAAAGGGGAAAAAATGAAAACAAAAAAACTTTTGTTAATTATCTGTTTGGTTGCAATAGCGTTGGCTACTTTATGCGCCTGCGGAAAAAACCCGACCGATGATACCGGACTTAAAAGGTCAGGTATAAACATCGTCACGTTTTTGGATTGCGGAAAATATCTCAACGGCGAGTTTTCCGCCGACCAAGACGCCGCTCTCACTAATTACGGCGAAACTTCTATCGAAGATAAAGACAAAAACATCTATTATCTCGGCGCAATGGGCAATTACAACGTTTTAAAGTATTACTCCAAAGAGAAAAATATGTTGCCCGTGACCGACGGCTCGATAAACAACGTCAGAGCGCCCCAACTCTCAAACAGAAACTTTAAAGAGTGGCGTGTCGCTACCAAAGTCGTGTTTAAGACAAGCGACGACGGCGAGTTTATGAGAAGTTATGACGGTCAATTGATTTACGATTACGTCGTGCCTCAAAACGGCGACAAAGCGTGGGATTTTAACACGATGAACGTCGGCACTTACGAAAATCATCCCGACGCGATGGTTCAAGCGGTAAAAGCCGTCAAAACCAAAAATGCGGACGGCAAAGTAGTCGCTCCCATAGTGGATTCTACCGTCGAGTTTAGGGATAATATCGGTTATGACGCAAACGGCAATCAAGTTGCAACGATAGATACCTCTATCAACAGCGACGAAAAATTCGGTTATAGCGCGCAGGCGGGTTACAACCTTTACCTTTACGCCGTGTGGGAGCCGCAAGCCTACTTTGTGGTGGATACGGTTGACAAAGACGGCAACGTAATAAACCTTGCCAAATTTGAAACTCGTTCCAACGGCACTCTCAAGGAAAGAGATTGCAAATCCACTTTGACGGACGCTTACAGCGGACATACTTACTACAAACTTTATTCCGACAAGGAAATGACGACGGAATGGGACGAAACCAAAAAGTTTAGCGAATTTGAAACCACGCCGGAAAGACCTTACGTCAGAGTATACGCCAAGTATATCGAAGGTACGTGGACCATAGTCAAAACGCCGCTTGACCTCATCGGAGCGTTGAGAGGGGACAGAGCCGTCTATCTCGACAACGACATCACTTTTGACGGAACGACGGCAAGCACGACGTGGCCTTACGTAAAAAGATACTCCAAACTGTTTGAAGGCAACAACCACAAAGTTGTATTCCAAAAAGAGATTACAATCAACTACGCTTTGACCAAAAACTCTACGATAACCGACGACGACGGCAGATTGTTGGCAATCAGCGGTCCGAGATACATCGGATTGTTTGGCGCATTGAGCGGCACGATTCAAAACGTCACCTTTGAAAACGTCGTTATCAACGTAGAAAAACCCATCAGCACCGCCTTTGAAAAGGGCGTATGGGTAGGTTTGTTTGCAGGCAGATTAGAAACCAAAGCGACTATTTCCAACGTAAATCTCAGCGGAAAACTCGTTTACGTCGACAACTGGGAAACGAGCCAAGAAGCAACCGACGCCGCCGGCAAACAAAAGTTCTTTAAGGATGGCGAGTGGTACGGAGAAAATCTTTCCGACACGACGGATATAACCGACTTTGATATCAAATATACACCTATCAGTTAGGTTAAAAATATAAAATAAATGGAGGTAAAACAATGAAGATCAAAAACTTTTCCAAGATAATAGCGGCTGTTTTGGCTGTCATTATGGTTGCCACTCTTTTTGTCGGCTGCCACAAAGACAAGTACGATAACGAATCGACGCCGTTTATTATGTCCGTAGAAGAACTGGACGGCGTGTTTAACCCGTACTTCTCTACGTCGGGCCCCGACGGCGAAGTTGTAGGTATGACGCAACTCAGCATGTTTAACACCGACCCCAAAGGCAACGCTATCTGGGGTGGCGATCAAGCATGTATGACGCTCGCTTACAAGGAAAACGTCGTATACGGCAACGACAGAAACGAAGTGACGGACGACTCTTACACCGACTATACTTACGTTCTTAAACCCAACGTTAAGTTCAGCGACGGCAAAAGCGTGTCCATCAAAGACGTTTTGTTTGGTATTTATACGGTGCTTGACCCCGTTTATACCGGCAACAGCACGATGTACTCTACCGCCATCAAGGGCATCAACCAGTACCGCACTCAAACTTACGTAGAAGTGTCCACAGGCAACAAAGACGCTTATTACAACGGTTTGGCGGATCAAAGAGCCGACAGACTTGCCGACGCAGTGTACAACATTTTGACGGAGCACTTCCAAGACGGTAAACACTCTCCCGCAGAAGACATTTCTTACACGGAAGATAAAGCTAGCGGCGAAAGAATATGGGATTATAGCAAGAGCCCGATACTTCCCTACTTCACGGACGAAAAACTTGCTTCCGACTACAAATTTGTCATCAGCACTTTCTATGAAGAAATAGAAGGCGACGCTACGTCCGCAAAAAACACCGTTGTAGAAAAGAACGATCAAGGCGTTTATCCTTACAAAAACATCACCGATACAAGGCAATACTTCCTTTGGAACGAAGGTTTGATTCAAGTCGATAAAGAAGGCGACGCAAAAGCCGACGATACGCTTCTTACTCGTTGCCTTAATATGGACTGGGACCAACTGATAAAACTCGTTTTCCAAGATAAAATGCCCGGCAACTACAAAAAGACGCTGCAGGAAGTTACTTTCTATCAAATAATCAACTACTGGGCAACCGGCACGACGGTCAGAACAAAGTGGGCTGCGGAAGAAAAGAGCGCGGACTTGCTCGGTAAAGAAGACGACAGAATCGACCACGTTTATGGTATTACGTGGAACAAACAATTCGGTTCCGAACAAATCGACAACGTTTCCGGCGAAAAGGTCATCACCCCCGCTTGCTACGACGCAACCAAAGGCGCTGTGACCATCGACGGCAAAGATTATCCGCTTGCCAAGTACGAAAATTCTTCCGACCCGTTGGAAGTTACTTCCGGATTTGAAGTTCTTAATATTCGTATCAGAAAAGTCGACCCCAAAGCAAAATGGAACTTTGCGATAAGCGTAACGCCTATGCACTATTATAGTTCCGTAAGTTCTTCGTGGAACGGCTACAACAACTTTGGCGTGGATTTCGCATCCGTAAACTTCTTTGACAAAGTCAAGAGCAACCTTGTTCCCAGAGGCGCAGGCGTATACAGAGCGACCACTTCTTCTACTCGTTCCGATAGCGATCCTACCGCTAAAATTGCTTATAAAGACTTCTCCGTCAACAACATGGTATATTATGAGCGCAACGAATATTTCTACACCGTTTTCTGCGACGCCGACGGCAAAGTAGTTAACGCCGAAAGCAAGGAAAACAACGCGAAAATCAAATACGTTCGTTACCGCGTGTCCAACTCGCAACAAGTTCTCGACACACTTACGACAAAAGATATCGACTACGCTGCGCCCAACGCAACCAAAACAAACATCAACACCATAGAGAAAAGCAAACACTTGGCTTATGTTCAAGTAGCGAATCTCGGTTATGGTTATATCGGTATCAACGCGGGCAAAGCGGGACTCGAAAGCGTTTACGTTCGCCGCGCTATCGCAACTGCGTTTAATACCAAACTCGTTCTCAACTACTACACCAACGGTCTTGCCACAAACATTTGGTATCCGATGTCCAGCGTAAGTTGGGCGTACCCCAAAGACAACGGCGGTAGCGATTATCCGTACAGATACGTTCAATCTACGGTAAAAGACGACGTTATCGAGTTGTTGCAAACCGCTTCTGACAGAGACTCTGCTTGCGGATACAATTACGTGACCGACGCAGGCGAAAGAGCTTTCTACTACGAAGGCAAAAAACTTAAACTTACCTTTACCATTGCCGGTTCTACCGACGACCACCCTGCGTACAACACGCTCAAAGGCGCGGCAGACCTTCTCAATCAATGCGGTCTTGACGTAGAAGTCAAAAACGACTCCAACACTCTCAAAAAGTTGGCGAGCGGCGGCTTGCAAGTATGGGCGGCTGCTTGGTCGAGCAGTATCGACCCCGATATGTATCAGGTTTATCACAGGGATAGTCAGGCTTCCTCCGTACTCAACTGGGGATATCGTGAGATTAAAAAAGCCTGCGAAGCAACCAACGACACTACCGACGCTAAATACGGCGACGAGTGGGATATGATTGTAAGACTTTCCGAAAAAATCGACGCAGGCAGAAATACCCTCGACATCGAAGAACGTAAATCCGTTTACAAAGAGTGCCTCGACATAGTACTCGAAATGGCGGTAGAAATCCCGACGTATCAACGTCAAAACCTTTATGCTTACAACGCCAAAAAACTTGACGCGTCCACAATGGTACCGCAAGCGCAATGCACGGCGTATCAAGGCCCGTTGTCCTTTATCTGGAAACTCAGCTACAATAAGTAACGGTAATTAGTAACGTAAGCAAAATTTAAAACTTTTTGAGCGGAGAGTCGGCGCGACTTTTACCGTTGCGCCGCTCTCCTCCTTATCCAAGGAGAAAATATGTGGAAATATATAGCTAAAAGACTGTTGCTTTGTTTCGTCATACTTTTCGGTGTTTCGGTCATCATCTACACGATGGTAAGATTGATGCCCACCGACTACGTTGACAAAAAGTTTGCACCGCAGTTGGCGCAAGGCACGGTCACCCAAGCCGACATCAACAGAATGAAGGAACTTTACGGTTTGTACGTACCGGACGCGAGAATCACTCTCAAGTTTGACAAATCCGCAAAGGAAACGTTCGGCAAAAAGGCTTTTACTCAGACCTTTGACATCAACTCGTGGGAAGACAAAAACGAAAAAACCAAAAACGCAGAGTGGTTTAAAGGCGAGTATACCAACGACGAGTACACGATGAAACTCGACGTCGATTACGCAGGCGCGACGACTTTTAGAGTTACGCAAACTTTCAGCGTTTATCACGATCCCGCGATGGAAACTTCCAACGAGTTGTATCAGGACAAAGACGGAGTTTATGTTCTTTATCCCGACTTGACGGGCAAATTATTTAAAGTATACCGCAGCGAATACGGCAAAAAATCTCTCGTAGCCGACAACGGTTTTGTATACGTTGACGGCGACGACGCCAAAACGCACGTAGGTACTATGGTTGCGGAACGCGGTACAAACAAACCCGCCGCCAAAAAACAAATAGAAGGATTTGACGCGGACAAGTTTAGTTATACCGCTACGTCATATCCAAACGTCGTCACTAAAGGCACTTACAAATACATTCAATCGGAAGACAGAATCGTATTTAATATAGACGGCAAAGAAATTTCTTCCGTAGCAGTCAAATGCTACAAACTCAACGGTTGGCACAAATTAGGCTGCATTCTTGACGGTTACTTTACTTGGCTCGGAAACTTCTGCAAGGGCGACTTGGGACAATCCTTCAAGTATTCTCAACCCGTTGCCGACGTTATCAAAAAGGATATGTGGGTGTCTTTCTCGATTTCCTTGATAGCGTTGATTTTGGAATTTGCAATCGCTATACCTTTGGGAATTTTGTCCGCTACTCACCAGTACGGTCCTCTCGATTATATTGTCACCATCCTTGCTATGATGGGTATCAGTTTGCCCTCCTTCTTCTTGGGTAAATTGTTGATTGCTTTCTTTGCAAAAACGTTGGGGTGGTTCCCCGTAGACGGTTGGATAACGCCGACCTTGCCCGTAGACGCTTCCGGTTGGAGAATATTCTGGGACCACGCGTACCACGCAGTGTTGCCTATGATGGTTCTCGTAATTTTGAGTATCGGCGGTCTGATGCGTTATACCCGTACTAATATGTTGGAAGTTTTAAACTCCGACTACATTCGTACGGCGCGCGCTAAAGGTCTTTCCGAAAAAACCGTCATTTATAAACACGCCTTTAAAAACACTATGATACCTTTGGTCACCATTTTGGCGGGTACGTTGCCCGGTCTGTTTGGCGGCGCGATGATTACAGAGCAAGTCTTCTCCTTGCCCGGTATCGGAAACAAAGCGTACAAAGCGTTGATTGACGGCGACGTACCGTTTATCATGGGTTACAACATGTTCCTTGCCGTTTTGTCGGTAGTAGGTATATTGATGTCCGACCTTATGTATATGATGGTCGACCCGCGTGTAAAAATCGCTAAATAAGGAGGGGAATAGATTATGAGTGACAAATACGAAGAAATAAATTTTGATAAATTAAATCCTCAATCTAATCCCGAGTGGTTTAATGAGGACGGCACTCGCAAAGCCATTTGCGAACTCAAAGAGTCCCACACCGATTCTTTAAAGATTCTTTCTCCTGCGCAGTTGGTCTTTAAAAGATTTTTTAGGTCCAAACTGTCGATGACCGGTCTTGTCGTACTTATATTCTTGTTTTTGTTCTCCTTTATCGGACCGTTGTTTAGTCCGTGGGGCGAAATCGAAACAGACGACAAGCAAGGCAAGGGGAGTTACTTCCAAAACAAAATAGAGTACGAAGTAAACGGCGAAACTTACTTTGTTTACGACGTTACTTACGACACGCTCACTCAAAACATTTACGGACCGATTAGTTCTGACCACTGGTTGGGTACCGACGACAAGGGTATGGATATTTTCACCCGCCTTATGTACGGTGGAAGAGTATCGCTGACTTTGGGATTTGTCGTCGTTATATTGACGATGATTATCGGTATTTTCTTTGGCGGACTTGCGGGATACTTCGGCGGTTGGGTAGACATGCTCATCATGCGTATATGCGACATATTTATGTGCGTGCCGACCTTGCCTATCTTGCTGATTGCGTCTGCCGTCATTGACTCGTGGAATATCGAGCCGACGCTCATTATTTATTGCTTGATGGTTATACTTACCATTTTCGGTTGGGCGGGTACGGCAAGACTTGTCAGAGGTCAAATACTTGCTTTGAGAGAGCAGGAGTATATGATTGCGGCGGAAGCCAGCGGATTGTCTACTTCCAGAAAAATTATGAAACACCTCGTACCCAACATTTTGCCGCAACTTATCGTCAGCGCAACCTTAGGTTTGGGCAGCATCATTTTGAGCGAAGCGACGATGAGTTATATGGGGCTCGGTATTCCTATGCCCTATGCAGCGTGGGGTACGATGATAAACAGAGCCAACGACAGCGAAATTCTGTCAAACTATCCTAATATGTGGATACCCGCAGGTATTTGCATAGTTATGGCGGTTTTGGCGTTCAACTTTGTGGGCGACGGTCTGCGCGACGCGTTTGACCCGAGAATGAAGAGGTAGTTTTGTATGAAAGAAGATAAAAACAAAACTGTTGCGACGGAAACGTCGGAAAAAACGACAGAAAACAATCAAACGCAAAATACCTCCGCAGAAGAAAAAGTCGCAACCAAAAAAGAACAAAAGGACAGCCACTACATTTCTTCTAAAGAAGCGAGAGCAATCGCAAAATACAATCTCGAGCAGATAAAAAAGTTTGAAAAACTTAAAAGACGCAAAAACGTTCCCGAGAGCGAGTATCTCACTCAAATGAAGGACGACAACAACGTGGTCGAGTTTGACGATTTGCACACCTATTTCTTTGGTGACGCAGGTACGGTCAAAGCGGTGGACGGCGTGAGTTTCAATATTCCTCACGGCTCGGTCGTCGGCGTCGTCGGCGAGTCCGGTTGCGGAAAATCCGTTACGAGTTTGTCCCTTATGCGTCTTGTACAAGGTCCAAACGGTCAAATAGTTTCCGGCGCAATCCGTTTTAAAGGAATGGATTACAAAAAGGACGAAAACGGCAAGAGAATACCTATCTACACGGGCGAAAAAGACGAAAACGGCAACCCCGTTCATCTCAAAAACGAGTGGGGCGTACCTCAATACGAAAAGTGCGAGTACGTTTATGACATCGCAAAAATGCCTATGGAAGAAATGCGTCGTATTCGCGGTAGCCAAATCGCTATGATATTCCAAGAGCCGATGACCAGTTTAAACCCCGTCTTTACCATCGGGGAGCAACTTGACGAAGTGACCATGCTTCACATAGAAGGTTCTAGCAAAGAGTACGCCAAAAAACGCAGTATCGATATGCTCAACCTCGTCGGTATAGCAATGCCGGAAAGCGTTTACAAACGTTATCCGCACGAGTTGTCCGGCGGTATGCGTCAGCGCGTTATGATTGCTATGGCTCTCATTTGCGATCCGGAACTTATCATTGCCGACGAACCTACTACGGCTTTGGACGTCACTATTCAGGCGCAAATACTCGACTTGCTCCGCGACGTCAAACACAAGATGAACGGTAGCATAATGCTCATTACGCACGACTTGGGCGTCATTGCAGAAATGGCAGACTTTGTTGTTGTAATGTACGCGGGACGCATTATAGAAATGGGTACTGCTAAGGAAATTTACGAAAATCCCTGCCACCCGTACACGATGGGTTTGCAAAAGAGCAAGCCTGCCGTCAACAAAAAGGTGGACAGACTTTACAGTATTCCCGGGCAAGTACCTAATCCCGTCGATATGCCCGACTATTGCTACTTTAAAGAGCGTTGCAACAAGTGCGTAAACAAATGCAACGGCAAATACCCCAAACTCGTACACGTAAGTCCGACGCACACGGTATCTTGTTACTTGTACGACGATATTTACGCGGGGAAAAACAAAGCGGAAAACAAGGGGGAAAACAATGGCTAACAAAATTTTGGAGGTAAAACACCTCAAAAAGTATTTTCCTCTGCAGACAAACTTTTTTGGCAAACCCAAATCGTGGTTGCGCGCGGTAGACGACGTTTCTCTTTACATTGAGGAAGGCAAGACGATGGGTATCGTCGGCGAGTCCGGTTGCGGAAAAACAACGCTCGGACGTACCATTTTGCGTTTGCACGAGCCTACGGGCGGCGAAGTATTGTTTGACGGCACGGACATTGCAAAAATTTCTAAACAAGAATTACGCAAACTCCGTCCGCAAATTCAGATAATATTCCAAGACCCGTACAGCAGTTTGTCGCCCCGTATGCCCGTCGGTGAAATAATCGGCGAAGCGGTAAGGGCTCACAACATCGTACCAAAAGAGGAATACAAGGATTATATCCTCGACGTCATGAAAAAATGCGGACTTCAAACGCACTACTTTGAGCGTTATCCGCACGAATTCAGCGGCGGTCAGCGTCAACGTATTTGTATCGCGCGCGCTTTGGCTTTAAAACCCAGACTCGTCATCTGCGACGAACCTGTCAGCGCGTTGGACGTTTCTATTCAGGCGCAAATAATCAACCTTCTTAAAGATTTGCAAAAAGACTTTGGGTTTACTTATATGTTTATATCTCACGACCTTTCCGTCGTAGAACATATAAGCGACAGCGTAGGCGTCATGTACTTGGGCAGTATGGTAGAAAACGGTCCAAAAGAGAAAATCTTTGACAACCCCATGCACCCATACACAAAGGCGTTGTTCTCCGCCGTGCCTGTGCCGGACCCCAACGTAAAAATGAAACGTATCATATTAAAGGGCGATATTCCTTCTCCCGCAAACCCGCCAAAAGGTTGCAAATTCCATACCCGTTGCAACGACGCTATGGATATATGCAAGGAGATTACGCCGTTTTTCAACGAATACGAGCCGGGACATTTTTGCGCGTGCCACCTTTATGCGCAAAACCACGTCATTATCGACAAATACATGCAGGTCAAAAAGTACACGGAAGGCTTTAACGCGACGGAAGAAAAAATCGCCGCAATCAAAGCCTTGTCCGACAAAAAACTTGTCAACTTCAACAGCAAGGTCTGCAAGATATTTATCATCGATACGCACATGGAGATTTACTTTGAAGGTAAGGAAACCGACGCGCAAGGCTTTAACGCAGGCAGTCAGGCGGCGCAATGCGACATTGTAAAAGACAGACGCTTTGCAAAGACGCCCGTGAGATTTATCGTCAATGAGGAAGACGATATTTCCGCCGCAAAAGACTTTATCGACTTTATGATGAAAGCCAACGGATACGCAAAGGAAGCAACGGGAAAAGTATTGTACAGCACGACTTCCTCCGACAGCGCGGACTATCGCTCCGGTTGCGTGGTAAACGTAAAACCGGAATGCGTAAAGGAAGAACTTGACGCGCGCGCCGCCGCAAAGGAAATCGCAAAAGCGAATAAAAAATAAAACAATCTAATCCTTTATACAAACAAAAAAACGCTCTAAGTCGAGCGTTTTTTTGCTTTGTAGTCTTTAGCGAAAAACAACCACCGCTTGGAGCGGTGGAATAAAAAATCTTCAGATAAAAGAAATCCTACTATGATATAATTAAAGCAGGTTTGCCAACCGCAATAAAAAATCATAGGAGGATTTGTCAATGACTGACACGAACAGTTTAGCACATTCGAAATGGAATTGCAAATATCATATAGTATTTGCGCCAAAATATCGTAGACAAGTAATATATACAAAGATAAAGGCGGATATAGGGCAAATATTAAGAAAGTTATGCGAGATAAAGAAGGTAGAAATACTTGAAGCGAACGCTTGCCCTGACCATATACATATGTTGTTAAAAATCCCGCCAAATTTAAGTGTGGCACAGTTTATGGGATATCTAAAAGGCAAGAGTTCGCTGATGATATTCGATAGGCACGCAAACTTAAAATATAGATATGGGAACAGGCATTTCTGGTGTAGGGGATATTATGTTGATACGGTAGGAAGAAACGAGCAGAAAATAGCAGAGTATGTGCGTAATCAACTACAAGAAGATATAGCCGAAGACCAAATAAGCATGAAAGAATTCATAGACCCGTTCACGGGTAGCAAGAATTAAAAGGCAAAATAAAGACAGCCACTTGAGTGGCTGCCCGTAAAATTGTTGCGGTTGGCAAACTATTTCAGTGCATCTTGAGATGTTTGCCGGTATTATGCCCTTGAAGGGCTGGTGCATACCACCACTTGAAGTGGTGGTTTTGATTTTAAATACCTAATCTTGTGCGATTAAACATTTTGTTTTGTTTTTAAATACCTAATTTTATACCGTTAAACTTTTTGTCGCAGATTACATTATATCGGCAACGTTAGCCGCGTCAAAAAGGACGGTCACTTGTAGTTGCGCGCCGTTGCGACTGATCGTTATCGTAATTTCGTCACCGACGTTGCAACCCAAAACAAAATCGCGAAGTTTATAGTTTCGGTCTATTACCAGAGTTTTGCCGCCTTTACTTACGGAAAGAATTACGTCGTCAACTTGCAGTTTGCCTTCCGAAAGGGAATTTTTGGATACTTCCACGACTTTTATCGTTTCTTTTATTTCGGTAAGTCCGGTAGAGGGGTTTAGCCACGCTTTGCTTTCCTTAATTGTGGTAGCCACGCCCAACACGCATTTGGTGATGTTGTTTCCGTTTGCTATCGCTTTGTCGGCAATAGTCGTAGCGACGTTTACGGGGATTGCGTAGCCTATCGCTTCGACGTCGGATTTTATCACTTTGGCGTTTACGATGCCGACGAGTTTGCCGTCTTTATCAAACAAGCCGCCGCCGCTATTGCCTTCGTTTACGCCTGCGTCGGTGCGAATAACGCGAAAATCGACGTCGGTCACATTGTCCGCGCCTTTCATAGAAATCGTTTCGCTGTCAACGCTCACGACTCCTTTTGTTGCGGAAATTCCAGAGCCTTCCGGATTGCCTATTGCGACAACGGTTTGTCCCGCAAAAACGCCGTCGTAACTTATCGTTGCCGCTTTTGCGTCGCCGTTTTTTATGGCGTCGCTGTCGGAAACTTTTATCACCGCAATATCGTGGGTAAGGCTTCCGCCGATATAGGTTGCGCTTATCCCAAACTCTTTGTACTGCGCTCCGTAAAGGTAAACGTTGATTTTGTCGCTTATTTTATTTGAAGTAGTACTCCGCGCGTTGTAGACGACGTGGTAATTTGTGATTATATACGCCGAACCCGCTTCTTTGTTAATTTTATATATTACGCCGCTACCCGCAGAAGCCTGCGTTTGCGTTCCGCCGCCGTAATACGACGAGCCGGAAGAAGTGGTAAACTCGCAAATCACGCAAACGACGGACAGAATCGCGTCGGCAGTGGAGTATTGCGTATCTTCCGCATTGTCAAAGGACAAGTATTCCTTTAAAAACTGCAAAAAAGTACCCGAATACCCGTTTTTTTGCGCCGCTTGGTAACAATCTTCTATCGTTACGTCGGCGGAGTTTTTGCCGTCCGCGCCGTCCGCGCCTTTCAAACTTTCAAGCCATTGTTTTTCCGTCCCTCTAAAACCGTTTTTGACAGCGACGTCAAAAGCGGAGTCGCCCTTTATTCCGCCGGAAATCATAGTGCAGGCGCAAAGGCTGCACGCCAAAACGCACAAAACGATAGCCGTCAAAACTTTAAACAGTTTGTTTTTGTGTTGCATAAAAGTACCTCCTGCTTAGGGTGTTACCCTTGTTTTTTTTGCGATGAACAAAATTTGAGCGGCTGCAAAGGCAACGCTAAAATTTGTTATATTATAGATTGCGGTTGTGACTACTTAAAATTGCGATTATGTATTTTAAGTTATATTTTAATTAAAATTATTTTAGACTTTTGACCGCATTTTTTAACGCATTTACCTTGACAAAAATCAAATAAAAGACTATAAACATATTGTAGCAATAGATATATTTTTATCAGTAAAGCAATATTTAATTATTGCCTTAAAAAAGGAGAGTTATGCTGACAATAGAAAAGGTTTTTCACGCGCGCGAAGTATTGAGAGAAGCGGCAGAAGAAACGGAAGTTTTGAGAGCGTCAAAAATTTTTTGCGACAACCACATTTATTTAAAGACGGAAAACTTGCAAAACACGGGCAGTTTTAAACTACGCGGGGCGTACTACAAAATCAGTCAATTGACGGACGAGGAGAAATCTCGCGGCGTCATTGCTTGTAGCGCGGGCAACCACGCTCAAGGCGTTGCGCTTGCCGCCACCAAAAACGGGATAAAGAGCATCATTTGCTTGCCGGAAGGCGCACCCATAAGCAAAGTGGAAGCGACAAAAGGCTACGGCGCAGAAGTATGCATGGTAAAGGGCGTATACGACGACGCATACCAAAAGGCTTTGGAGTTGCGCGATCAGTACGGATACACGTTTGTTCACCCGTTTGACGACGAAGACGTAATAGCGGGGCAAGGCACGATTGCGTTGGAAATTTTGGAGCAGATGCCTGACGTTGACGCGATAGTCGTACCGATAGGCGGCGGCGGACTTATCAGCGGAATAGCGTTTACGGTAAAGCAGTTAAAGTCAAAAGTCAAAGTATACGGCGTGCAGGCAGAAGGCGCGGCGAGCATGTACGAGAGCATAAAGCGCGGCGAGCGCATAACGCTTGACGGCGTAAACACGGTTGCCGACGGCATAGCGGTAAAGCAACCCGGAGAACTCACGTTTGACCTATGCAGCAAGTACGTAGACGACATATTCACGGTCACGGAAGATGAAATTGCGGCGGCGATACTTACTTTAATGGAGCGCAAAAAACTTGTAGCGGAAGGCGCGGGCGCGGTAGCCGTAGCGGCGGCGATGGCAAACAAACTTCCGTTTAAGGGCAAGAAGGTAGTATGTATTGTATCGGGCGGCAACATTGACGTCAACAAGCTCAGTCGCGTAATCGTACGCGGACTAATCAACACGGGACGTCGCGCAAACCTGACGTTGCAACTTTTGGACAAACCCGGTCAATTCAGCGAAGTTGCCCACGTATTAGCGGACAACGGCGCAAACCTTATTTCGGCGTTTCACGAGCGCAACAGCACGGCTACAAACATCAACACGTGTTACATCAAGTTGGAGATAGAAACGAAGGACTTCAACCACATCGACACGATAAGGCGGTCGTTGGAAGAACACGGCTTTAAGATAATCGACGAGATATAAAAGCAGTTGACCAAACCCGTTTAAAGTGGTATCATAACAAAAGAAACAGATAAACACACAAACCAAAAAACTAAAAAAATCAAAAAAAACGATAAAGGAGATTTTAATATGAAGATTATCAGCACAACCGACGCTCCGAGCGCAATAGGACCTTATAGTCAAGGAATGATAGTAGGCAACCTTGTTTTCACCAGCGGACAAATACCCATCAACCCCGCAACGGGCGCAGTAGAAGCGACCACGATAGAAGCGCAAGCCGAGCAATCCTGCAAAAACGTAGCGGCGATACTCAAAGCGGCGGGTTCTGACATAAGCAAGGTAGTCAAGACGGTATGTTTTTTGGCAGACATGGGAGATTTTGCCAAGTTTAACGAAGTTTATGCAAAGTATTTCACGAGCAAGCCTGCGCGCAGTTGCGTAGCGGTCAAGACGTTGCCCAAAAACGTACTTGTAGAAGTAGAAGCGATAGCAGAACTTTAATTTTTGACAGATTAAATTAAAAACGACTACAACAAAAAATACCGTCGCTTTTGCGGCGGTATTTTTTGTTTGTCCGCGCCAACCGTCAAAATCGACGAGCGACTTAAAAAACATCAAAAAACAAACCGTCAAAATGAATTTTTTCATAAAATGAATATTCGCTCAAAATATTTTCGTCAACTTTTTTAATCTACAAATCGAAACGAATTGTACAAATACTGTAAAGATAATCGACAAAAAGCAAAAAAGTGTACTAATAATCAAATGCAAAATCAACAAAAATAAAATTTTTTAAAAGAAATAATTATAATCGCTTGATTTTACCCCCCCCCAGTATGTTATAATCAGTATAGGCATATCGTTTGTCTTTTTTAAAAAGTCAAAATAAAAAGACAATCGGCATATCATAAAAAAATCCGTTCTACTTTAAAAAAGCAAAAAGTAAACAACGTCGGATTTATTATACGACAGCCTTACAAAAAGACGGATTTGAGTTTTGCGGTTTTTGACGCAAACAAACGCAGCGTAAGAGCGGGAGGTGAAAGGCAAAAAAGGACGAGAATATACATATCCTTACAAAGTCTTTACGGCTTTAATAAGGACAAAAAACACAGTATTTAATTATTGATTCAAACGCAAAAGCAAACTTGTTTTTGCACGGTAATAGCAACAATCAAACCGACCAACAAAAAATAAAACAACAACCAACAAAACAAAACTAAAACAAACAAAAAAACAAAACTAAAAATTTAAAATTCAAAAAAAATATCAACAAGGAGAATGGAAAGATGAAAAGAAAAACTCTATTCACAATCTTGGTGTTGGTAGCGATACTTGTAATGGGACTTGGCATAATGGCAGGTTGCAAACACAAGCACACGTTTGACACCGAAGTATGGCAAAAAGACGCAACAAATCACTGGCATGCCGCGACGTGCAAGCACAAGGACGAGAAAGCCGACGTAGCGGCGCACGAGTGGAACGAAGGCACAGTGACCAAACCTGCGACGGAAGACGCAGTAGGCACAAAACTTTTCACCTGCAAGGTATGCGGGCAGACTAAGGAAGATACTATTCCCAAACTTGTACACACTCACAAATACGACAACAACACGTGGGCAAACGACGCAGATTATCACTGGCATCCCGCGACGTGCGCGCACACAGACCAAAAGAGCAGCGTAGCGATGCACGACTGGGACGAAGGCGTAGTCACGATAGAACCCGATTACGGCAAGCAGGGGGAAAAGACTTTCACCTGCACAGTATGCAAACGCACAAAGACAAAGCCGATAGCGGCGCTTGACGCAAAGACCAACTTTATTGACCTTGCGACGGGAGTCGTTTTGGGCAAGACGTACGACGGACAACCTTACGCAGTGACTGCCGAGCAGATAATGAGATACGGCAAAGGCGCGATATCCTTTATGTACAAAGGCGTTGCTCAAACCGATGACGAATACGTTACCGTTGCGCCGACAAAGGCAGGCGCATACACCGTTAAAGTAATGGTAGAAGGCACGGACGAATGGTTGGAAGCAGAAAAGACTTTTGACTTTACGATTGCGCAAAAGACGCTTACCGCCACCGCAAGCAAAGAATACGACGGCAAGACCGATCCTATCTCCGCGACGTTGACGGGCGTAGTAGCAGGCGACAAAGTCACCGCCACCGTCACCTTTGAGAGCAAAAACGTCGGCGCAACAGTTAAGGCAGCGCCGCTTGACGGAGAGGACAAAGACAACTACACGTTGGAAATATCCGCAGTTACGGCAGAAATCACCAAAAAGCCGTTGACCGCCACCGCCGACAAAGTATACGACGGCAGCGCGACCGGCGCAGGCAAACTTGACGGAGTAGTGGAAGGCGACGAAATCACCGCCACCGTCACCTTTGAGAGCAAAAACGTAGGCGCGAAAGTAGCTTCCGTAATGCTTGACGGAGCAGACAAAGGCAACTACTCGTTGGAAGTATCCGCAATCACGGCAGAGATAACCCAAAGAGCGTTGACCGCCACCGCCGACAAAGTATACGACGGCACAACCACTGCCTCAGGCGTTCTCGACAACACGGTATCGGGCGACAAAATCACCGCTACAATCACGTTTGAAAGCAAAAACGTAGGCGCGAAAGTAGCTTCCGTAATGCTTGACGGCAAAGACAAAGGCAACTACTCGTTGGAAGTATCCGCAGTCACGGCAGAGATAACCCAAAGACCGTTGACCGCCACCGCCGACAAAGTATACGACGGCACAACCACTGCCTCAGGCGTTCTTGACAACGTAGTATCGGGCGAAACGCTCACTCTTGTAGTCACGTTTGAAAGCAAAAACGTAGGCGCAAAGGTAGCGAGTTTTGTTCTTGACGGCGCAGAAAAAGCCAACTACTCTTTGGAAACAAAAGATATTACGGCGGCAATCGCGCGCAAACCCTTCAACCAAACGATAGAGATGTCGTTGCCCTATACGGGAACAAACCCGATAAGAGTAGACAACACAAACGACTATCTCGTTCAGTACGGAGTACTTGCCGGCGACGACGTAATAATGGACATTATGTTTGACACGGGCGCTGTTGGCGAAGTATGCAACACGTTTGACAAAGTAACG
Source organism: uncultured Clostridia bacterium (assembly GCA_934230325.1). Classification (GTDB taxonomy): domain Bacteria; phylum Bacillota; class Clostridia; order Christensenellales; family CAG-314; genus SFEB01. The sequence goes on from CAKQEP010000007.1 coordinate 58,529, forward strand.
ATAAGCGGCGCAGACAAAGGCAACTACACGACGGAAAACTCCTCGATTACCGTCACGGTAGTCACCCGCAAACTTCAAATGCCGGGGGAACTTATCTTTGAACGCGGAACAAAAGAATACGCAAAAGGCGTATATCAATTTACTTCCGGTGTGTTGGAAGGCGACGTAGCGTGGCTTGTCAACCTTGTCAGAGACGTAGAACTTCCCCGCGATTACGAGTTTTATGCGTCAGAACTGACGTTGGAGGCGCCCGACTACTATGAGTTGGTCGGCAAAAACGATACCGACGAAGTATTACTTGGCGTGTTTGAAAACGAAGATTTCTACATGTACATTGATTCGACTTCTTACGACTCGACAAAAGACGTGGTGAAAGTAAACGGCACAATAAATCGCGGTTCTTTAAAGTCAAGTACGGGCAGATTTTACCTTTCTAACGGCTATCAAGTAGAAATGAGAGCGCTTTATTCTTCTACCGGCGAAGCAATAGAAGAAGCCACAAAAGGCGACTCTATAACAATCGAATTTGATCAAGGCACGGATTACTCGCAAGTCGAAGCGACAACGATAATATCTTCAACCTTTATCGCTCCCGCTTACCGCTTTGAAATGCAGATTAAGACGCTCTCCACAATAGGCTCCGTATCAAACGGTGAAAAAATAAGCGTCGGACTTTACAAGTATAAAACAAGCGGTATTTATCAGTACAACTATGCCGGCGAAGTAGAAGGTACGATTGCCTTTGAAGGCGATGCGTTGACGGTTGGTCAAACTCGTATCGTATCGGCGCAACTCGATGCCGCTTATGCCGTTTGGGTAGGTATGGAAGTAGGCGTGTACAACAGTGAAGGCAGCATTATAGGCAACGCAGTGGTCACTTCCGTTACTTCCGCCACCGCAGTACGCGCAAAAGTAGAAGGCGTTGCGGGTATCGAGAATAAATCTATCCACGTGAGCGCGATAGAAAAAGGCGACGCTACCTTGACCATAAACGGCGGCGACTTTATCGACATTATAGAAGCAGTAAAAGGCAAAAGAGTCACCATCAAAGTCTTTGTTAGCGGCAATGAAACAAGGTTGGGAATAATCATGAGAACAGGTCTCGGTCTTGGCGGCGAGTTGAAATACACCGTATTATATTCCGGCAGTTCTTGGGTGGAGGAAGACTATACCACGACGATAAAGATTGCGTTAGCCAAAGGCTTTGAAGGCTACACCGACGCAGACGGAAAGTGGTTGTTTGACGGCGATAACGTCATGTTACGCTTTGAGGTCACGCTTGAAGGCAACGGACTGCAAGAGGCAGAATACGGAGTTGACTTTACTCCTTCAAACGGATTTGAAGCGAGCAAAGAAAACTACGTCATGGTAAACTTCCCGAGCGCATATTCTATAGTGGGCAAACACTTGGACGACAATTACCTTAAAGGCGCTCCTATGATGGTTTACGACGAGCAAGGTAATAAAGTAGTCAAAATAGACGACCGCATCAACTTTAAGTCCGGCAACCTGTACTTTGTCATTAAAGACCTCACGGCAGCAGACGCCAACAAAAAGTTTTATACGGGTAATACAGGTCCTTATACTGACGTTGCAGTAAACGCGGAATTTGACTTCAAAAACGGCGTAATTAAAGAAAAGAAGTATTATCGCCTTACCATCGATAATCCGCAATCTCCCTTTACCATCTACAAATGTACTTTCACGGCGACGCCCTATGATACGCTTGAATACTACAAAGTATATGACATTTATGGCAACCGAGTAAAGTTTGAGTATTTCAGCGCTTCGGATATGTCTTTCGAATTCAGCGGAATACCAAGTGCTGGCGGTCCTGTCTACTTTGTATTTGAATACAAGAGAGATGTCACAAGTTCTGCGCCTGCAAACTTTAAAGGCAGATTAACGACAGACAACTCGGCTACTATCACCACGATAAATGTGGGAGAAACACAAGGTCCTGACAATTATGAGGCGAATGTAGCAAAGTACTTCAAGATCACGTTGAAAGCGAATACTACCTACGAGCTTAAAGTGGAAACGGAAAAATCAGTGTATTTTAGGATTTTTGATAAGACGTTTAAACTAGTTAAGGAGGTTGTAATCAATGTTAGTAAGTCCGTTGATTTTGTTACAAACCATTTAGAGGGGGATTATTACCTCAGAGTAATCGGTAACAGCGGCGCAGTATCCAACGTCTCCTTTACCTTCAAACTTCCTTAATCCAACTCAACTATACCCTATCCTATCCCCCCGACAGGGGATAGGATATACAACAAAAAATTAAACGTACAAACCGACTAATTACTAAATATAAGGTAACGTACGCAACAACACCTACAACGGGAGTCGTAATCTTTGCGACTCCCGTTAAAACGTGATGCGTTATTTTTTTTAAAAGCGTCATTACAACGAGCAAAACTATCGTTAATTTGTCAAAAGAGAGGAGCGATTTTTAAAAAACAGCAACAATGAAAACATACTATGTATATATAATGACAAACAAAAACAACACCGTACTATACGTTGGGGTGACCAACGACATAGAACGCAGGGTATGGGAACATAAAACTCACATAAAATCCGACAGTTTTACGGCAAAGTACAACGTTGATAGATGTGTTTACGTAGAAGATTGCGGAGATATTAACGCCGCATTAAACAGAGAAAAACAAATAAAATCTTGGAGCAGAAGCCGCAAATTTGAATTGATAAATTCTTTCAATCCGCAAATGAAAGATTTATCGGAAGAATAGTGTTATTTAGACTTGTGAAACAATGCGGTTATTTTTTAAATTGTCATTGCGAAGCGTAAATTTTTGGCTTTTTTAAATCTAACCTTAATAAATAAAAATTTACGCTGTGGCAATCTCGCGGAAGCGTACCTTGTGCAAGATACAGTACAAATACGCACTTTTCAATATGCGAATAGGCAAACAATCTCTGTTTTCCTTTTATTTTTGTACCTGTCCAACATTTTACCAAAATGCGGTTCGCTTCCGCGGGATTATCACGTCAAAAATTTGCCATTATAAGGATAAATTATCCTATTTGCAAATTTTTTCCTCATAATGACAAGTAAAAACACCTTCGTTCGTTTATAAAGATATTACTTTATACTTTACAAGTGGTATTTCATCGCTTCTATTTTGTCTTCTTCGTATGCGAGCAGTTCTCGCGCAAGTTGCAGGGTCGCGGGGTTTACGTCGGGAGTGTGCCGCAACGCTTTCCCTAAATCTATCATTCCCATAGTACTGCCAAGTATCAGCATTTCCGCAACTTTGCTCGTGCTGTTGTCCGCCATAAGTTTCATTTTTATGTTGGTCTTTGCAAAAAACTGCGTAAGCGCGCCCGATTCGTTCAACAACGTACCCGTCTGTTGCGCAAGGTCGTCGGCGCGGCGTACAAAATCATCGTATTTTATCACTTGCTCTTTTAGTATGTCGGCAAATTTTTTGTTGTCTACTTGCTCGATTACCGTTTCGGTGGAGCGTTTAGCCATCAGAGCGTTGCTCTTGATGCCGTTTAGCATCTTCAACGTGTTGACGTTGTTGCAACACTCGTTGCTTTTGCCCGACCAACAAGATTTTTTTGCCCGACGAATATTTTCCTTGTTTGTTTCCGTAGTACGGTTTTTGTTTTCCGCCATAACTACCTCTCGTCGTAACGACCGTTGCAATCGCAATCGTTAACGTCGTTGCAATCGCAATCGTTAACGTCGTTGCAGTCGCAGTCGTTTCCGCAATCTTCCGCAAAATTCTTGCAACCGCAACCGCAGTCGATTTTTTCCAACTCGTCGCGCACGTCGTTGCAACCGCAATCGTCAAAACTATCGGTTGTATCGTAATTTTTTTCGGCGTTTGCCTTTAAATAGTTGTCGCAATCGAATTTTTTGGAGTAGAAAGCGTCCCCCGCGTATTGCGGCGCAGTATTGTAGTTTACGTGGGACTCCACGTCGGTGTACGGCTCAAAAACTTTAAGGTCGTCGATTCTGTGCGAGTCCGTCCCTTTGACGGCGTAGTCTTGGTCGGAGTTTGTCGCGTCGTCAACGTATTGATTTTGCGTTTGGTACGTGGCGCAACTGCTTTTGTAAATTACGTCGCTTTTGGCAGTGTTTACGTTGTCGTTTTTGTTTGCAAAATGCTCGTTGTAGCGTTTTACGTCGTCGTTATCGACGTTTGTCGCGCACCCTGCGCCGTCGTTTGCCGAGTTGCGGGCTGTTTCTGCGTTTGCAAAGTATTGTTGGTCGGTCATTTTGTCTTTTTCCATAATAATTCTCCTTTAAAAAGTTTTGTTTTGGTTTTAGTATGCGCAAACCGCCGCAATAAATGCAAAAATAAACGCGCAAACCAAAATTTTAACCAAACAAAAATTGTAAATGTACTAAAAATATTTGACAAAACTATCGGTTTGTGGTAAAGTAATCGTCGAGCCGCTTTAAAGGGGTTTTTTGAAGTGCCGCAAGGTCACCCGTCTTAAGCGAGACTGGTTAGAGGAGGTAAAAAAATATGTACGCAATAGTTGTCACAGGTGGCAAACAATACAAAGTCACCAAAGACCTGATTTTGTCTGTGGAAAAACTTGATGCAGAAGTAGGCGCAAAAATCGCTTTGGACGCCGTCATGTACAGTGACGACGATACTTTGGTAGCAGGCGAGGACGCCAAAAAAGTTTCCGTCACGGCAGAAGTCGTTGAGCACGGTAAAGGAGCAAAACTCAACATCTTTACTTACAAAGCAAAAAAGAACGTGCGCAAAAGACAAGGTCACAGACAGCCTTATACAAAACTCAAAGTTGTAGATATCAAGTTGGGTTAGTCTGATGACGGACGTCAAAGTAAAAAAATTTAACGACTGCATAGTTTCCGTCGTTTGCGACGGTCATACGGGCTATGGCGTCGAGGGCGAGGATATTGTATGCGCAGGCTTGTCAAGCGTGATACAAACCGCCTTGCTCGGGCTTTTGACTGTTGCCAAAGTCAACGTAAAGTACAAGGTTGACGAGGCGCAAGGGTATCTGGAAATGACTTTGCCCGATTCGCTCACTATTGAGGAACGTCACGATTGCAACGTGATTCTCAACACGATGCTGTGCGGCGTAAGCGATTTGAGAGAAAGTTTTTCCGATTTCATCAATCTGGAGGTCAATAATGTTTATTAAAATTCAATTGTTCGCCCACAAAAAGGGAATGGGCAGTTCAAAAAACGGTAGAGACAGCGCCAGCCAACGTCTCGGTGCAAAACGCGCCGACGGACAATTTGTTTTGGCGGGCAATATTTTGGTGCGTCAACGCGGCACGGCTATTCATCCCGGCAACAACGTCGGTATCGGCAAAGACGATACGCTGTTTGCGTTGATTGACGGTATCGTCAAGTTTGAACGTAAGGGCAAAAAAGATAAACAAGTCAGCGTTTATCCTAATTGCTAACAAACACAAAATCAAAGAGTTGCGACGCGCAACTCTTTTTGTTTAGGAAAAATCTATGGCATACGTAATACAAAACGACAAAATAATAGTAAGCGACGACTTTTTTACCCCCAAAGACACTTTGGAATGCGGGCAAATTTTTAGGTTTAAGCCGCTTGACGGCGGCGGGTACGAGGTGTTTTCGCTTGACAAATACGCCGTAATTTTGCCGACAAAAATCGGTTGGGAGATAAAAAGCGACGATACGGATTATTTTGTAGGCTTTTTTGACCTTGACAAAAACTATCGCGAGATTGCCGACCGCTTGTCCGCCGTTTCGCCGCTAATGAAAAACGCGGTGGATTACGGCAAAGGGATAAGAATTTTAAAACAAGATTTGTGCGAAACGATAATATCCTTTATTATTTCCGCAAACAACAACATAAAGCGTATTAAAGGCATAATCGAGCGGCTGTGCGAGGCAAAAGGCAAAAAAACAAAGTACGGGTACGCTTTTCCGTCGGTAGAAGTTCTTGCGCAGTGCGACAAAGAGTTTTTTGAGCAAATCGGAGCGGGTTATCGCGCGCCCTACCTTAAACAAACGTCGCAAATTTTAGCAAACGGTTTTGATTTTTGCGGACTAAACGCCGCAGATACTGTTTCTGCGCGCAAACTGCTTTTGTCGCTAAAAGGCGTTGGCGGCAAAGTTGCGGATTGCATTTTGCTTTTTGGTATGGGTAGGGGCGACGTTTTCCCCGTCGATACGTGGATAAAAAAAGTTTATCACTCGCACTTTGAGTCGGGACTCAAAGACGACAAAATTGCGGAGTTTTTCGTCAATAAATTCGGTGATTTGTCAGGCTTTGCGCAACAATACCTTTTTTATTTTTCGAGAACTATGGACAAATGATTTATTTTGTTGTATAATAAAAAAGTTATCGGAGGTTTTTTATGCTTAACGACAAAAATATTGCTCTGTTTATCGACGCGGACAACTGCAATCTCGACTTTTGCCGATACGACAACGCCGTCACCGCTTGCAAAAAAGCGGGCAACATTATTTACGGAAAAATTTACGGCTTGTCCGACCGCAAGCATAAGGAAATTATCAATTCCGCAAACGACAACGGATTTGATACCGCCAACGTTATGCGGGTAAAAAAGCGCGGCAGCAACACTTACGACGACAGAATAACCGTCGATGTTATCGACGCAGTTATGTCTTACGACGCCGTTGACGCCGTTTGCATCGTCGCCGCGCCGCACGATATGGTTTATCTTTTTTCTAAATTGCACGCTTTGGGCGTGAGCGTTATGGCGGTAGACACTTTTGACGAGCAAAGCCTTGCCTTTGCGGACGAAGTGTTTAGTATAGGCGCAGAAACGCCAAAACCCGTCAAAAAATCCGCTTCAAAACCCAAAAAAGCAGAGCAGAATAGCGAGGAAACAGAGCCCGAAGAGCAACCGCAACCCGCCGAAATTGCTGATTTTAAACAAGAGCAACCGAGCGTAGCGGTAGCAGAAACGCCGCAAGACGAGCAACCCGCTTTGTCCGAGTCGGAAGAAAAAGCCGAGCAACCGCCGCAAGACGAGCAGCCCGCGCCCGATACAAACGAGGACGAGCCGCAACCGCAGGCAGAAAATAAATCGGAGGAAACTCAACCCGAGCAGGAAAACGCGTCGGAGCAAGACGTAGACCAACCGACGGTGGAGATAACAAACGAACCCGACGTAGAGCAAGCGGCAGAGCAAAAGCCCGTCGCGACGCCCGTAGAGGACACGGAACTTTTACGTCAGATAGAGCAAGTAAAAGCCGCTCAAAGCCAAGACGAACAAGAGGACGGTCGTTTACTTGCGGAGATAAAGCGTCTTTTGGACGATTTTAACACGGAAAACAATTAAAAAATCAATGCGGTCAATAAAAAAGACGATAAAACCCACCAAAAACAAAAACAAAACGATAAATAACTTAAAACGCAACCACAACAACCGAAATTATTTTTTCGGTTGTTTTTTTTTATTAATAATAATCCTAAAAAAAGACAATCTACTTTTGTTTCGCATTAAAATTAGTATTGCAAAGTCGGTAGTTTTGTGTTAAAATACTATTATGGCAAAAAAAGATAACGACGTTATTATGACGGTAAACGAAGAGGGCGTTTCTCAGCCTTTGGCGGAGCGTATGCGCCCCAAAGTGTTGAGCGAGTTTATCGGGCAATCGAGGCTGATTTCTCCAAACAGCCTTTTGTCCCGCGCGATAAAAGCCGACAAATTAGGCAGTTGCATATTTTGGGGACCACCGGGTACGGGCAAAACCACGTTGGCAAACGTAATTGCAAACAGTACCGACGCGGTATTTGAAAAACTCAACGCCGTCACCAGCGGTGTTTCCGACGCCAAAAAAGTAATAGAAGCGGCGGCGACGCGCAAGTATGCTTACGGCAAAAAAACGTATTTAATGTTGGACGAGTGTCACCGTTGGAGCAAGGCTCAAAGCGATTGCGTATTGCAAGCAATGGAGCAAGGCACGATAATTTTTATCGGTTCTACGACGGAAAATCCATATTACAGCATGACGCCCGCAATAGTGTCGAGATGTCGCGTTTTTGAATTTTTTTCGCTCACGTCGGAAGAAGTTATGACGGGGTTAAAACGCGCCCTGTCGTCGGAAAAAGGATTGAAATCGCTCAACGTCAAAGCCGACGACGCCGTTTTGCGGTATATTGCCGACTATTGCGGCGGCGACCTTCGCAACGCTTACAATGCGTTGGAACTTGCCGCGTTGACGGCGCAGACGGGTGACGACGGCTCAAAAATTCTCACGGTAGACGACGCGGCGGAAACTTTGCAAAAAAAGCCTTTGAGCGTGGATAGGCAGCACTATTACGATATGATATCTGCTTTTATCAAGAGTATGCGCGGCAGTGACGCAGACGCGGCGATGTTTTGGTTTTGCCGCCTGATAGAAGGCGGTTGCGACCCGATGTTGCTTGCTCGACGCATAGTTATTTGCGCGGCGGAAGACGTCGGGCTTGCCGATCCTATGGCGTTGGTAGTTGCGCAATCGGCGTTGACTTCTTTTTTAAACGTAGGGTTGCCGGAAGGAAGGTTGTTGCTGACGGAAGCGATACTTTACATAGCAAACGCGCCCAAATCAAACGCTTGTGAGGCTACTTTGGGGCTTGCGACGGCGGCGGCGCAGCAGTATCCGACGGCGAGAGTGCCGAGTCATCTTATGGACCAAACCTTTAAACGCGACAACGATTTTAAGTACGGCGCGTACAAATACCCGCATTCTTACGGCGGTTGGGTGGAGCAGCAGTATTTGCCCGACGAGTTGAAAGAAGAACAATTTTACTACCCGACGGGCAACGGCGGCGACGTCGGTTGCAAAAACCCAAAAAAGCCCGCCAAATAAACAAAATCGGTTTTAAACCGTTGACAATATTCAACAAAATGGTAAACTGTTGATAACGTATTTTTACAAGGAGATTTTTTTTATGGCTACCCAAAACGTGATGGATACATTAAGACAGCGCGGATTTATCAAGCAAACCGTTTACGAAGACGATTTATACAAACTGTTGGGAGAAAAATCCGTCACTTTTTATATAGGATTTGACCCGACGGCGGACAGTCTGCACGTCGGACACTTTGTTCAGTTGGTTGCGATGGCGCACATGCAAAAGGCGGGGCATCGTCCCATTGCGCTCATCGGCGGCGGAACGGCGTACATAGGCGATCCGTCGGGCAGGACGGATATGCGTTCTATGATGACCAAAGAAACAATCCTTCACAATTGCGACTGTTTCAAAAAGCAAATGTCCAAATTTATCGATTTTTCCCAAGAAAAAGCGCTTATGGTAAACAACGCCGACTGGCTGTTGAATCTCAACTATATCGAGTTTTTGCGCGACGTGGGCAGAAACTTTTCCGTCAACAAAATGCTGACGGCGGAGTGCTTTAAAAAGCGGTTGGAAAAAGGCTTGTCCTTTTTGGAGTTTAACTATATGCTTATGCAGGCGTACGACTTTTTGGTGCTAAACAAAGAGTACGGCTGTCAACTTCAGTTGGGCGGCGACGACCAGTGGAGCAATATGCTTGCAGGCGCAGACCTTATTAGACGAAAAGTTCAAAAAGACGCTTACGCTATGACTTTCAGCCTTTTGACGACAAGCGAAGGCACAAAAATGGGCAAAACCGCAAAAGGCGCGGTGTGGCTCGACCCCGACAAAACTTCACCCTACGAGTTTTATCAGTACTGGCGCAACGTTGCCGACGCCGACGTGGAAAAATGCCTCAAACTTCTCACTTTTGTCGAGTTGGAGGAGATTTTGGACCTTTGCAAGTACAAGGACGAGCGCATAAACGACGCAAAAGTCCGCCTTGCTTACGAACTTACCAAACTCGTGCACGGCGAAGACGCCGCAAATACGGCAAAATCGCAGGCGGAAGCGGCGTTTGGCGGCAACACCGACGATATGCGCGTACTAAAAAGCAATAGCGACAACGTTATCGACTTGCTCATAGAAGCGGGATTTGCCAAAAGCAAGGGCGACGCAAGGCGGCTGATAGAAGGCGGCGGCGTGTCGGTGGACGACGTAAAAGTCAATACCTTTGACTTTGCGTTGCCAAAAGAATTTGTTTTGCACAAGGGCAAAAAAGCACGGATAAAAATCGAACGCAACTGATGAATACCTCGTACCTGACTTTAGACGACAAAATATACATAGAGGAAACCGTGATAAACAAATCACGGTTTTTGGTATACGCTACGCGCGCTTGTACGGCGGCGGAAGCGCAGGATTTTGTTGCAAAAATCAAAAAGAAACACTACGACGCAACGCACAACTGTTACGCTTACGTTACGCAAGACGGAACAAAATTCAGCGACGACGGCGAGCCGAGCGGAACGGCGGGCAAACCGATTTTAAACTCGTTGACGCAAAAAGGGCTGTTTAACGTCGTGGCGGTGGTCACGAGATACTTTGGCGGGATAAAGTTGGGTGCGGGCGGGCTTGTACGCGCTTACGGCGGTACGGTTGCGGAATTATTAAACAAAACCAAATTTTTCACCGTCGATTTGTGCGTCGATATCGTCGTCAACGCACCTTACGGCACGGACAAAGCGGTACTAAACGCGGCGCAATCTTACGCCGTAAAAACGGCAATCGAGTACGGCGACGGATTAAAAATCACGTTGACGGTAAAGCAGCAAGACGCAAAAATCGCGCGGGAAAAAATCGTCGACGCTCTCAACGGAAAATGCGAAGTAAAGGAGGGACAGCCTTACTCGGCGACTATATGAGTACGATTACGGCTATCGAATATCAAAAAAACAACAAAAACAAGGTTAATCTGTACGTTGACGGCGAGTTTAAATGCGGATTGACGGCAGAAACCGCCGTCGCCGCGCGCTTAAAAAAGGGGCAGGAACTGTCGGAAGAAAAACTTACCGAGTTGCTCACCACCAGCGAAGCGCAGATAGCCTTTGACAAAAGTTTAAATTACATATCCAAAAGCGGCAAAACGGCGTATCAAGTCAAGCAGTATCTCGTACAAAAGGGGTTTGCGCCGCAAGCGGCGGACAGCGCGTTGCAAAAACTCAAAGATTACAAATACGTTGACGACGAGCAGTATGCGGCGCAGTACGTGGCGCAGGGCAAGCCGACCAAAGGCGCGATAAGGTTAAAACAAGAGTTGATGCTCAAAGGGGTAGAAAAATCCGTTATCGAGCAGGCGTTGAGCGCGTTGGACCAAGAAGAAACGGAGCAAAACGCCTTGCGAGTTGCGGAAAAATTTTTAAAAAACAAACCGCTCGACGTTTCGACGGCGGCAAAAATCAATCGTCATTTGTTGGGGCGCGGTTTCGATTACGAAACGGCGGGCGTGGTTTTGAAAATTTTGCGGCAAAAGTATTCTTCGCAAACCGACGATTGACGTCAAAAATGAAAAATTAACGCAATTGTTTGCTTAATACTGTACAAAAACAAAGGATTGTGCTAAAATGTTTTTGAGGAAGAGCGTATGCAGTATTTAAAACAAAACGTAAGGGAGCGCATATTAGAAGCGGCAGAGCAGGAATTTGACCAAAACGGTTTTCAAGACGCGTCGATGCGTACCATTGCCGACAGCGCAGGGGTATCTTTGGGCAACGTATACAGATATTTTACCAACAAACAAGCGTTGTTTTGCGCCGTTGCCGAGCCGATAATAGATGAAATAGGCTTAAAAATCGATATTATGTTTGCGACGAGCAACGATTTAAGCGAAGCCGCCGACGGAATGGCGGATTATTTTTATCAAAACCCAAACAAACTGACCGTCGTAAGGCAATGCGTCAACAGCGACATAGGCGCGTTGCGCGATATGGTCACAGAAATGGCGGCAAAAGCGGTAAAAAGTTGTTTTGACGGTTGTTTCGGTCTACGCCAAAAGGTAAAAAACCCCGATTTTGACAAAGCGGTGGCAAACAGTTTTATTTTTGCTTTGGCGTCGCTATCCGATTGCAAAAATCAAAAGGAAACAAAAAAGCAGTACGTGAGAGAGTTGGTAGCCTTCTTTTTTGAAAAAATCGACCAAAGATTTGTTTGATGGCGTAATGATTTTAAAATTTAATCTTTTTTGTATCCTTGCCTTTTGGCAAGGATTTTTTATTATTGCAATTTTTTTAAACAACGTATATGAGTTTTTTTGACAAAACTAAATATTCAATTTGTTTTGCGGATTGTATTTTTTGTTTAGCAAGGCAATCAACCCCAACAAAAAACATATCGAAGCCATCACTATATTGTATATTCCGTACATAGTAACGACCGACAACAACGCCAAAAACACGGCGGAAGACAAATAATACTTAAACCGCGACTTGTTTAACGCAAAGTACAAAATTTTGCTCTCGCGAATTTTGCGTTTTTGTTTTGCGGGTTGCGCCACGCATTTGTGGTTTTGTTTTAAAAAAGTTTGCGTATCGGCAAAATTCATTACGGTGATTTTTATCGGAAGTTGTTGCAAAAATTCCCGCGTGCTTGCGTCGTAATCCAAACAAAACAGCGCGATTTTGTCTGCGTTTTGTTTTACTGCTTTTTTGTAGACGTTTATTACGTCTTGCTTGTTTACTGCTAAAGTTTTAAACAAAAAATACAAAAGAAGTTTGCTTTTGTTTTCCGCTACAAACGTGTCGTCGCAAATTTTTTGTACCGTATATCCGTTTTTGATAAAAATATCGGTAAAGGGCGAGTAATCGCAAAGGAGCAACAGGGCGTTTTTTTGCGCCGTCGTCGCTTTTTTGGACGCAAAAACGCCTTGATTTATTTTTTTTAGCACAAAAAACAGCACGGCAAAGGACAGGAGAGAAACGACGGCGGACGCCGTATAGCACACCCAAAGTTTGTTTCCGCTATATCTGAGCCAACAAAAACACAGCAAAAACGCGGCTAAAGAAATCAATATATTGTCGGTTGATTTGTTCACGGAGATATTATTGACAAATAATTTAAAAATATCGTTGCTTTTACTTTTCATTTTTATGGCGATTTGGTATACTGTTTTTATGAAAATCTGCTTTTTGGGCGGAACGTTTGCGCCCGCGCACAACGGACATATATCTTTGGCAAAAAGCGCCGCCGCGCAACTTAAACCCGACAAATTCATTATAATGCCTTGCGGGATTCCGCCGCACAAACACGAGGAAGCGCAAGCGAAAGACAGAATGGAAATGGCAAAAGCGGCGTTTGCCGACATTCCCGCCGTCGAAATCAGCGATTACGAAATTAAGAGGGAAGGCAAAAGTTTTTCCTATCTTACAATGCAACATCTCAAACAAACCTATCCCGACGCAGAACTTTACTTTGTTATGGGGGCGGACAGTTTGCGCGACTTTGACCGCTGGGTAAACCCGCAAGCGATAGCCGACCTTGCGACGTTGGCGGTTGCGGTACGGGAAGATTGCGACGTAATAAGCGACGTAAAAAAGGTAAAACGAGAGTTTGGAGCGCGCGTCGTATTGCTTGACGCGCCGGAAATCGACGTTTCTTCTACGGAAATACGAGTAAATTGCGAGTTTGGTTTGGACAATTCCGCGCTTATTCCCGATAGCGTTGCGCAGTACATAAAACGGCGCGGCTTGTTTAGCAAATACGCCGACGCCGCCAAAAAACTCAAAGGTTTGCAGGAGCAAAAACGCTATTTGCACACGGCGAGCGTCGTCAAAGCGGGGTTGGACTTTGCAAGAGCCGCCGCCGTTGACGAGGACAAAGCCTTTGTAGCGTGTATGTTGCACGATTGCGGCAAAAATATCCCGCAGGAAAAATGGCAGTATTACGGATTTGACAATGCGGAAAATCTTTTGCCGCCTATTCTTCATTGCGGGTTGGGGGTGTTGGTAGCGCAAAAGGAATTTGGCGTGACCGACCAAGACGTACTCAACGCGATAAGATACCACACGACGGGGCGTCCCGATATGTCCGAGTTGGAAAAACTCGTATTTGTAGCCGACAAAGCGGAAAAAAATCGCAAATACGACGTTTGCGCATACTATAAAGCGGGCTTGACAAATCTCGACAAAGCGTTTAAAATGGTACTCAAAGATATGTACGATATCGCGGTCAAAAAGTACGGCGCAGACAAAGTAGACGGCTTGACGGTCGCCACGATGGATTTTTATCACTTGCTTTAAAGTGATATTGTCGTATTTTTTACTATACGTATAGCAAAAATCAAACAAAAATTTTAGGCAAACAGCCAAAAGGAGTTTTTTTATGGAGTTGACGACACAACAAACGGTGCAACTTTTTTGCGCCGCATTGAGCGAGAAAAAAGCGACGGAAATCAAAATAATAGAAGTAACGTCGCTCACCGACGTTGCCGATTACTTTATCGTGTGCAGCGGCAAAACCGTCCCGCAAGTCAAAGCGATTTTTGATAATCTGGAAGAAAAAGCAGAAGCGCAGGGGATTTTCTGTCGCCGCAAAGAAGGTTATAACGAAGGCAAATGGATTGCTGTGGACTACGGCAATATCATAGTGCATATATTCAACGCCGCAACGAGAGAGTTTTACCAACTCGACAAATTGTGGAACAGCGGCAACAACGTCACCGATTACAAAGATTGACGGTTGTCGGTTGAAACAAAAACGCCGCAAAAACTGTCGTTTAGCGGCAAATATAAAGGCAATTACAATATAATATTGCAACCTATATATTACCAAGAATAATATTGCAACTTAATATATTACCAAGACAAAATCCCGCTTTTGGCGGGATTTTTTGTGCCGTAAACTACTTGCGGCTTTTTGATTTTTGCCTTTTTGCCGTGTTTTAAGTATTGCCGTTTAAAGCGATTTCCTTGACTGACGACAAAGGTCTTGTCGTTTAATTTTCGGGCGCGCCGTCTTTTGATTTGTCGGGAATACGTTTAAAAAATTCAAAGGGCGGTTTGGTGTAGTTTTTTATTTCGTCGGGGCAAAGTTCGCCTTTTTGAATCAACAGGTTTAAGTCTTCTATGGCTTTAAAAATGCGCGGCGAAGTCGTTATTTTTACGTTTTTGTATTGCGGAAAATCCGTCGTTATTTTTTGTCGGATTTCTTCTATCGATTTGTCGCTTTCCGATTTTAAATAAATTCCGTTTGGTCGTATCGCTATTATCGCGCAGTCCTCGTAAGTAAATACGCGGCTGTCCGCAACGTGTTGCGTTTTGTTGACCGATTGTCTGATTTTTTGCGCGTCGGTCAAAGGCGTTTCCTGCGCCAAGACGGTAGAACAGGCAAACATTGCGAGAGTTGCCGCGCTCAAAGCCAACGCCCAAGTAATAAAAGTTTTGCTTTTCATCAGATACCTCCTTACGTTTATTTTGCCGCAAAAAACAAAAAAATATACTTTTTGACAAAGGTTGTTTTTTTACGCGGTCAAAAGTATGTTTTTGTTAAAAAGGGCGATAAACTCATAAAAAAAACCGTTGTTTGTCGCAAAAAGGAGAAAAACAAAAAATGCGAGTATTGTTGCCGATAATTATTTTGAGCAGCGTCGGGTTGGCGGCGTGTTTGTGCTATATCGTTTACCGTTTTGTTTTGTACAGGCGAGAAAAATCGCAACGCAGAGAAATTCCGCCGGAAGAAACTTTTGAGTACAAAGACGAATACGAGGACGGCGACAGTTTGGTAATAAATTTTAAGTAATTTTTGACTAATATATTCAACCGCTCATACCGCGCGTTTGCTACCGCCGTTTAGGTCGATTGTTTGATTATGGCGTCAAGCGTTCTTTTTTGCGCCGTTTTTTTGGCGCGCGACGGTCGTTTGTTGTTTTTGATTAAAAAATTGCGTCGTTATACTTGTCATTGTGTCGGTTTTAAAGTATAATACAATATATAGATTTTTTGCCAGAGCGAGGTAGCGGTTATGAAATGTATTTATTGCGGTTGCGCAGAACTTAAAGTCATTGACAGCAGACCGGTGGAGGAGTCCAACGCTATTCGTCGTCGTCGCGAATGTACAAATTGCGGCAAGCGGTTTACCACGTACGAAACGGTGGAAGAAGTTCAGTTGCTTGTGATAAAAAACAACGGAAACAGGCAGTTGTTTGACATCAACAAACTTAAAAACGGCATAATAAAATCTTGCGAAAAGCGTCCCGTATCGATGGAACAGATTGACAAGTTGGTAGGCGACATACAAAAGAAACTTTGCAACGGTTTGGAGCAGGAAGTCACGAGCAAGCAAATCGGCGAGTTGGTCATGGAAGGTCTTAAAGACATTGACGAAGTCGCATATATAAGGTTTGCGTCGGTATACCGCAAGTTTAAGGACAGCAGCACTTTTATCGAGGAAATGAAAAAGATTTTTGACCAGCCTTCTTCGCGCGACAAGCGAACAAAGTAGATTGATATGGATATTTTAAGTCAACTTGTGGCGGTGTCAAAAAAATTCCCTCTCATGCGGACGGAAGATTATTTTAAACTGCTTTTTATCAGCGAATATCTCGGCGGTCACTTTATTTCCGACGAACAAGACTCGTTCAACAGGCTCGTAAAGGAAGCGGCGCAAAACGGTGCGCCCTTGCCCGACGAAAGTTTGTCCGATGATTTTTTAAACGTAAGCAGGGTAAATTTGCGTCCGTTTGTAGCGGCGGAAAAAAATATTCGCACGTTAAACCGACTTTTTGTAAACAGCAACTTGCTCAACGTCGGCACAAAAGAGGGGCTTCAACGCAAAATCGATTGTTTTGTGGACGCAGTAAAACAGCGCAAAATCGATTTGCCGTATCTTTCGGTAAAGCGCAAAGCGGCGGAGTACGCGGCAAAAGGATATCCGCTTACGTCGCACTCGCCCGCTTACAAAATGAATTATTACCCGTCTTATAGGGTGGTACGCAAAGATTTTTGGTTTTTGTTTGATGTCATCGACGCGATAAACTCTCTTGCGGAAACCCGTTTGTCCGTCACCGTCGGCATAGACGGAAACTCCGGCGCGGGCAAAACTTTTTTTGCAAATGCATTAAAGGAATACTTTGACTGCAATTTGCTGTCTGCCGACGACTTCTTTTTGCCGCTAAATATGCGCACGCCGCAAAGACTCGGCGAAGTAGGCGGCAACATTCATTACGAAAGGTTGCGCAAAACGCTGCTACAAATGAAGGATTGCAACGCTTTTACCTATTTGCGGTACGATTGCCACACCGACTCTTTTGAGGAAAAACGCGGCGAAAGCGGCAGAATAAACATAGTGGAAGGTTGTTATTCCCTTCACCCGTACCTGCGAGAGTTTTATGATTTGTGCGTCGTAATAAACGTCGGCAAACGAGAGCAGTACAGACGCATTTTTGACAGAGACGGACAAGCCGTTTTTGAGAGATACAAAAACGAGTGGATACCCAAAGAAGACGCATATCTGGAAAAATGTTGTTTTGACAGCAAAAAAACTATTTTTTTAAACAGCGACGGCTATTTGTTTTGACGTAAGCGGCGGGCTTAAACCTTTGCCGAGTAAAAACGACGAGCGGGGAAAACCGTTTTCGGTCGCAAATTTAGGGCAAAAAAATTTTTTTGCCCGTTTTTTTTAACTCAAACGACCTTTTGTATTGACAAACACAAAAACGGTGATACAATTTTTGTAGAGTGATTTTTGGGATTGTCGGTCACTCCTTTGACGGCTTTAGGCGGATCGAGCCAAAAAACCGAAAAACAAGGAGGTAATTATGCAATTACAAAATCTTCTGCAAAATTTGCTTGCCGTATTTAAAAACACCGACAACAACGGTGTTTTTTTGTTGGAGTCCGTTGCCGTTTGTCTTATCGTTCAGATATTTAAACTGTACGTCGTAGACAAACTAAAAATCGATTTTACCGGTAAGTTTGACCCCGTTTGCTTGCTTCCGCTGGTGTTTGGCGCGGCGTTTGCCGTACTTAACGCAGTGGCGGCAAAAACCGTTTGGCTCGGCTGGAGTACGGTGTATGACGTACTTATCGACGGGCTGTGTATCGGAGCGACTTCTACGCTTATGTACAAAACTTTTGCGGCGTTTGACAAAACAAACCTAAAAACGCTTTGCAAAGACGGCGTATTCGACATCTTGTACAACGAGATTCTTATCGTAACCGACGTCAAACAAAAGTTGTTGGACAAAGAGTTTACGCTCGCGGAGTTTGTGGCAAAACTCAAACACGCCGCAAGCGGCATAAAAGCCGTGTACGACAAGGATATAGACGGCGACCAAGACGGTCAAAACGAGGAGCAACGCGACGAATACAAGCGGGAATGTTTAAAAACGCTACTTGCGGGGTTTGTCGGCGACGACAACCTTGACGGAGTAGTACAAGTACTGCACCGAGCGTTTAAAGAATATTTCGGTATGAAGTAAATTTTGTAAGAACCGCCGCAGAATAGGTTCTGCGGCGGCAACTCTGCGCCAAAACGCTTGTTTGTTTGGGGCGGCTGTTACAAAAAAACAAAGCCGCTTGCTTTCTTTTTGCGTCGGAATATTGCCGTATGGTTTGTCTTAATCGGGCATAGCGACGCGATGTCTTGACAAAAAGGATTATTTGACTTATAATAGTAAGGTCGTAAAAAAATAATACTAATCGACCGCATTTAATCGGTTGACAAAATGTATATTATTTTGTATAACTATTTGCATTAAAAAAACTATGGTACAAATCAAGAACAAAAAATTTAATAAAAACGACGTTTTAAAGTTTTTTAAAGACTATGCGTTGGTGACGGTGGGCGCGTTGCTTATGACGACGTCTTGCTACTTTTTTATTTTGCCGTGTCATATGGTTTCCGGCGGCGTGGCAGGCGTTTCCAACGTTTTGTTTTACTGGTTTGGGTGGAAGCAAAGCGTCGTTTCCATTTGCTTGCAAGCGCCGTTGTTGGTGTTGGCGTTGTTTAAGTTGAAAAAGAGTTTTGCCATCAAAACGGTATACTCGTGCATTGCTTACAGCCTAATCATGCGATTTTACGAAACGGTTTTTCCCGACGTACCCAACACAAAACCCGACAGCATTTTGTTGTGGATGGTAATGGGCGGCGTGATAGGCGGCGTAAGCATAGTTTTGCCTTTTTGGGCGGGCGGAAGCAACGGCGGCAGCGAAATAATTAGTGGCATTGCCGTAAGCAAAAACCCCGACACGCAAGTAGGCAAAGTTCTTATGCTGGTAAACTATTGCGTGTACGCTTTGGCGTTGGTGTGCTTTGCCACAACGGAAGGCTTGACGATGGAAAGCATAATCAAAATCATATATTCCGTCATTTTGAGTTACGTTGAGTCGTTTACCATCGACTTGCTAAACAACGGGGTGGACCCGACGTTAAAATACTACATAATCACCGACAAAGCAGACGAGATTTCGGCGTTGATTTTTGCAAAGTTTAAGCGTGGCGTGAGTTGCGCCGACGCCGTTGACGCAAAAGGGGAAAAGACGGGCAAAAAGGTGCTTATCACCGTGATACAATACAGACAAAACAACACGTTGAAACATATAATTAAGGAAACCGACCCCGATTGTTTTGCGTACTGCAAAGTGCTTGACGGCGTGGTCACTCGTCCGAATTTTAACAAGAGGTACTAAAAAAGTTATGGGACAGGAATTGTTGGATATTAAAAAGGAAAAAGAGCAGGAAGGGCAACAAATTAAACACGCCGCCGCGCTTGATAAACTCAACCAAAACGAAGATAAAAAATCAAAACGCAAACGCCATTTTACTTATGCGACGCATATAGTTTTGGCGGCGTTTTTGCGCGCCGTCGCGCTGGAATTGTTGCTTATCCCCAACCACATAACTTTGGGCGGCGCAGTAGGCGTCGCAAGCATTATCAACTGGCTTGCAGAAGGATTTTTGCCGCAACTTCCCAACCTTACGGGCGTATGGCTGTTGGCGATAAATATTCCGCTACTTATCGTCGCGTACCTAAACACCGACAAAAAATTTGCGTTAAAAACGGGGATATGCCTTGTACTTATGGCGGGGTTTATGGAGGCAATCAGCCTTACCGATTTGTGCGGAATTTTAAAGACAGCGCCCGCAGTGGGGGAAAACAAAGTGCTTTACACCCTGTTGGGCGGCGCGATAAGCGGAATCAGCCTTCCTTTTATGCTCAGTATTCAGGCGTCGACGGGCGGTAGCGATATAGTAACTATGCTATTGCAAAAACGCAAAAACGGCAGAAATTATCTCCGCGTATTGCTTTATATCGACATAGTAACCATCGTTATTGCCGCAGCAGTTATGCAGTGGGCGTTAAAGGGCGACGGGTTGTCGGTACTCATATATTCGATAACGGCGCAGTTTGTGGCGCACGTCGTGCAGAACCAAATTTACAAAGGGTATTCTTCTGCTTACGGCTTTGACATTATCACCGACAAGCCCGAAGAAATGTCCAAAGCGCTTTACGACGGATTAGACAGAGGACTTACCGGACTCAAAGTGACGGGAATGTACTCCAAAACCGACAAGACGATGATTATGTGCGTGATTTACAAACGCCAACTCAACAAAGCGCGCAAAATAGTACGCGACGTCGACCCGCAAGCCTTTGCAACGGTATACACCGTCAAGGAAGTAGTAGGAAACGGTTTCCGCAACACCGACGAAGATTTGGAAGATAAAGTAATAAAATCCACCGATATGGGCGCAAAAAAGAAAAAATAGCGGTTGATTTTAAAGTAAATTTTTTACGTTGCAAGACAAACAAAAGCGTTACCGCCTTTTTGTTTGGATAGTTTGGATAATAGTACAAAACAAGGAGAAACAATCGATTGTTTCTCCTTGTTTTGTTAATAATCCGCAATTACAGCACGTGTTGAATGCTTGGCGTCGCCAAATGGCTGATATATTTTGCAAGGTCTTTCATTACGGACAGGTGGGCAAGGCAAAGTTCGTAATCTTGCTGTTCTACGTAAGTTTTTATTTCCGACACGCGCAGATTCATTTCGTACACGTCGTTGTGCGGCAAAAACAGCTCTGATTTTTCTCTGACCTTAAGCCACTCTTGGCAAAAAACGGCGTAAGAGTCAATGTCGAGCGTTTCGTTGCGGCACGAATCGATAAGATTGTCTATTTTGTTTTCAAAATCTTTATAAATTTTTTTGACGCACATTGCCTCAAATATGCCAAATCCGACGATAATGGCAAGTACGACTATGGGTATTATGATATGTTTTATTCCACCACGCTTTGTTTCTTGTCGTCCCATGACGAGATACCTCCTTTTTTTGTCTGAACCACAAAGTGGTCGTTTTGGTCAACCGTCAAAAACACTATATCTTTAAACTTGATTTTGCGGGCAATGAGCATACCGCAAACTCTGTCTTTATCCACTTCGTGGTCGACAAGTTCCTGCTGACACCATTTTCCTTCCAACGCCAAAGGCACGGGAAGGCTTTTTTGTTTGTCTTCCATCGACTTTTTGGGAATGACGGACAACTGACCGTTTGTTTCCATAAGGGCGTACTCGATTTCTTCTACAGAAAAATACCCCGTGTTTCGTATGGATTGCAACAAATCGTTAACCTGCATATTCAGCGATTTAAGCGCGTCGACGTTTATTCCGCTTTTGTCGATGACGAGCAAAGGTCTGCCGCTTATCAAGGTTTGCATTTTTGTATTTTTGGACAGCAAAATAATGAATTGATGAATTACGTACAACGTCAAAATTGACACGATGCCGTAAGTAAGCGGAATATTTTTGTCACCCATCGGAATACAGGCAATTTCCGATATTACCAGCGTAATAACCAGTTCAAACGGCTCCATTTCGCCTATCTGACGCTTACCCATAAGCCTGATAACGACGAGTAGCAGGGTAAAAAGTATTATTCCTCTCAAAAAAATAGTAAGCATACCTTTAATATGAATTTTATTTTGTCAAATTATGCTTTTTTTTGCTTGCAAACCCTTTACTTTTTTTTGGCGGTGTGTTATATTGTCTTTGCAAAGTAGGACAAGTGCGTAAAGTGGCAAAGGATGGGAAGTCGCCTTTGCACGAAAGATTTTTATCTGCGGTGCTTGCCCGCGTCCGTTGCAAATCCGACAGGGCTTTTTTTTCGCGCTGTCTTAAACAACGGACCTTTCGCAAAGAGAGGTCTTTTTTATGAGCAAAAAAACGTATTACATCACTTTTTGCGCGCTTTTTGCCGCTGTCGGCGTCGCGCTCAACCTTCTTTCTTCCGCAATGCCGAGAGTGGACACTTTCGGAAGAATAAGCCTCGTGTACGCCTTCTGCTTTTTGGCGGGGATTATGCTCGGTCCGTATCTCGGCGGCGCAACGGCGGCTTTGGCGGACTTTTTGCCGGCAATAATTTTTCCCGAAGGACCGTGGATGCCGTTAATAACGTTAAGCAACGGCGTTATGGCGATGTTGGCGGGGTTGCTGTACAAAAAAATCAACAGCGACAAAATCAGCGTCAAACTCACTATGATAGCGATATGCTCCTTTGTCTTTTGTACGTTGGGGTTGACGGCGGCGGGGGAAAGTCTGCTGTACAATATGGGTATGCAAGCGTATTATCCGACAACCACGATGCTCGTAAACGCGGGATTGCCGTTGTACCTTGCCAACGTCGTGCGTAAAGCGTGTACGCAATGGTTTTGGCTACTTCTCAATACGCTGCTCACTTTCTTTATTTTAAAAAGCGGCTCGTTGGTCAAATATTTCAACCGCAAAAAAGCGCAAATGCAACGCGCCGAAGGAAACGCGGGCGCAAGCGCGACGATAAAGAAAAACAAATAAAAAAATCTGCAATAAAAAAGGAAGGGGAGAACCGCATTACCGCAGTTTTCATAGGGAATTTTAGTAAAAGTGCAAAATTTAGAGTCAAGCGTAGCGTTAGACTACTCCTGACTCTTTTTTTACTTACGTTAAAATATTTTTGAGTAGAATTTTTCTGCCTGCTGGTTTATCAGTGGATTCATAGCCTCACAGAGACCACCACTTCGTTTGCGAAGCATAGAGGGCTACACTTTGCTCATAATCATTGTCTGTGTTATCTGTTTATTTTAGAAGTTTTTTCTGTTTTAATATAACAGACAAACATTTGCTTGTCGAGTGCTTTTTAATTTTTTAAAAATAGAGTCCGCAATAATCAATAGCCGCGTCCAAGAACAACTGCAATTTGTCAAGGTCTGCATACATTCCGTGATTGCTATGAGGGAATTCCACATAATTATATTTAATGTCGGCTTTTTTGTATGCCGCAAGCAAAAGCGTACGGGAACTGTGAGGAACGCAATGATCTTTCAATCCATAGCCGACAAGCGACGGTACGGAATCGGTGTTTACAAGGCTTGCGGGCGATATTTCATGCAAAGCGTTCAAATGCTTTCCTTCGACTATTTCTTCCGGCGAAAAATCTTTGCCTGTCATCCATTTTATAAACTCGGAATCGCTTTCTATTTTATTCACTTTTTTCAGTAAGCCCCATTCCGAAGGCGTAAAGTCAGAAGGACCTGCAAGTTGAAATACAAATCTTACGGGAATTACCGAATCTTTGTCGTGCTTATAGGCGTAATTCATTGCGAGAGTGCCGCCGGCAGAAACTCCGCACGTTGCCATTCCGTTTAAATTTACACCCATATTCAGACATTCTTCTTTGATTGCCGCCACGCAATTTTTTATTTGCAAATCAAGTTTGTTAAGATTTGCGTCGACTCCTTTTTTCTGAAGCGTATAATCGAGCGTTGCCGTGACGTAACCTTTACTTGCAAAATATTTACACCACAAGTCTCCGTCTTCTTTTGCGCCCGAATTAAAACTTCCGCCGTGAATATACAATATCAAGTTTGCATCGGTTGCAATTTCGGCTGGGATATACAAATCGAATTTATGCTCGCCGTCGTTTACATAATCGAGATTTTTATAGTGCTTTCCGACCGAGTCGTCCCATTTTACCTTTACCAACCTTTGCGGTAAACTTCCCGTTATCTGAACGCAAACGAATGCTCCGACAATAAACGAGATAAAAAATATAACGACGCATAAAACAATAAATATCGTGTTTTTCTTTTTTTCTTTCATAATCAAATAATATTATCAAGTATAAGTCTGCCGACGATTGCGCCGAGCGAGCCGGCAACTATGATTATTGCTATAATAATCAAAACTTTTTTTGCTGTATTACTCATATAAAACCTCTTAATTTTCTTGTTTTTTATAAGGCATCCGATAATAACAAATAAAAGTGGAATCTTAAAATTTAAGTTTTAAAATTTCCTATGGGAATTACGGTTTAGTTTCTCCCTTTTTTTTGCGTTATTATTTAAGATGTCGCTCAAAACAGCCTTGTTAGGTTTAAGGCGGCGGTTATTTTACTTTAAAGTTGCTGCGCATAGCGTTTAAAATGCAAAGAACGGACACGCCGACGTCGGCAAATATCGCAAGCCACATACCCGTCAGACCTACTGCGGACAAAACGAGTATGGCCGCTTTTACCAAAAGCGCAAACCAAATATTTTGGTGCACGACGGATACGGTACGTTTTGCTATTTTTTTGGCGGTTTTTATTGCCGTCAGGTTGTCCCGCATCAAAACGACGTCGCTTGCTTCGATTGCCGCGTCAGAACCCACGCCGCCCATAGATATACCTATATCCGATTTCATCAATACGGGCGCGTCGTTTATGCCGTCGCCGACAAAGCACAAAACGTCGTCGGATTTTTTTGCTTTGAGAAGTTTAGTAACTTCGTCAACTTTATTTTGCGGCAACAGCGACGCTTTAAAGTCGGTTACGCCTACCTTTTGCGCTACGTCTGCGGCTATTTTTTGGTTGTCGCCCGTGAGCATAACGGTTTTTGCGCCGATAGAATTAAGGTATGCGACGGTTTCTTTGGCGTCGGGCTTGATTTCGTCCGCTACGACGATACTGCCGATAAACTTGCCGTCGCACGCAACGTAAATCAAAGTGCCTACCCCGTCGCACGCAACGTAATCTATACCAAACTGTTGCATTAGTTTTTCGTTTCCGCACAAAATGACGTGCTGTCCCGTCGCTTTTATGCCTTTGCCCGATATGTCCTCGACGCTGTACCCGTCGTCGATTTGCTTGCCGTATTCCCTTACGATGGACAGCGCGATGGGGTGGTTGGAATTTTGTTCCGCTATTGCCGCCAACCGCAAAATGTTGTCCTTGTTTTCGGCAGGGCAGACTTGAGTGACCGCAAAGTTGCCTTTGGTTAGCGTACCCGTTTTGTCAAAGACAAACACGTCGGCTTTGTTCAATTTTTCCAAATAGGAAGAGCCTTTTATTAAAATACCGTTTCGCGACGCGCCGCCGATACCGGCAAAAAAGGACAGCGGCACGGAAATAACCAAAGCGCAAGGGCAGGACACGACGAGAAAGTTGAGGGCGCGTTTTACCCATTCCGCCCAGTTGCCCGTGACAAGGCTCGGGACGACCGCCAACGCAACCGCGCCCAAAACGACGATAGGGGTATAGTATTTTGCAAACCGAGAAATAAAATTTTCCGATTTTGATTTTTGCGACGCGGCATTTTCTACAAGGTCGAGAATTTTTGATACGGTAGAGTCGTAAAAAACTTTGGTGACTCGCACTTTTAGCGTACCCGTCACGTTGACCACGCCGCTTATTATCTCGTCGCCTTCCGCAACTTCTTTAGGCAGCGACTCGCCCGTCAACGCTTTTGTATCGAGCGTAGAAAAGCCTTGCACCACCACGCCGTCGAGCGGCACTTTTTCGCCCGCTTTAACGAGAATAACGTCGCCGACCTTGACTTCTTCGGGAGAAACTTCTTCCGTTTCGCCGTCGTTTTTAACGAGATTTGCGTAATCGGGGCGTATATCCATTAGCGCGGAAATAGATTTTCTTGATTTGTCCACCGCAAACCGCTGAAAAAACTCTCCCACCTGATAAAACAGAAGCACCGCCACCGCTTCGGGAAATTCTTTTGTAGCAAATGCGCCGATTGTCGCAATGCACATAAGAAAATTTTCGTCAAAGACCTGCCCGCGCGAGATGTTTTTGACGGCGCGCCACAGCACGTCATAACCTATCAAAAAGTAAATGACAAGGTAAATCGCAAAAGGCAGCAACCAAGAAATTTTTGGGTTTTGTATCACCGTATCAAACCCGATTATCTTGTCGCAAACAAACGCCGCGACAAACAATGTAAGCGAAACTATGATACGTATCAATATTTTTTGTTCTTTTTTGCTCATACTATGCCTACTACAAACAAATTTGATTTTTTGTCAGTCTGAAATTTCGCAATCAGGCTCGATTTTTTTGCACGCTTTTGTCGCTTTAAAAAGCACATCGTCAAACATATCGTCTACGGCGTCGAGAACGAGTTTTTGCGTAAAAAAATTGACCGAACAAGAGTTTACGCCGTCGATTTTTTTGATTCCGTCTTCCATTTTTTGAGCGCATACGGCGCAATCGAGATTTTGCAGTTTGAATACTTTTTTCATAATAATACTCCTTGTGATTTTTTCCGTTTTGATTTTGTTAACGGTTATTTTTGTTTTTTTAAGGTTGTTTTGATTTTGCAAGGGTTGTTTTTTTATTGCTAAACGCCGCTTTGCGGGCAATTATTGTTTAATTAAACAATCGTTCAACCGTTGGACGCTTAAAAAGGCTCAAACGCCTTTAAAAACTATTCCGTCACGCGCTTTATTCCGTCACGTGCGCCAAAGCGCATTCAAATACTTGAGAAACGTGCGTGTCGTCAAGGGAATAAAAAACTTCCTTGCCGGAGCGGCGTGCCTTTACAAGTTTGACTTGTCGCAAAAGTCTGAGTTGGTGTGATACGGCGTATTTTGTCATATCCACGCACTCCGAAATGTCGCTTACGTTAAGTTCCTGCGAAGCAAGAACAAACAGAATACGGCAACGCGTGGGGTCTCCGAGTATTTTGAACAGTTCCGTCAGGTCGTCTATGGTTTCCGAGTCGGGAATTTTTGCTTTGAGAGCAGTCAAGTCCATATCGATTCTCCTAACGTAAGGCATTATAACAACAGTTGAACAACTTGTCAACTGTTTTACCGTATGTTTTTAAATTTTTTTATATTACAAAAAATCGCATTACGTTTAGCAAAACCGCAATATATTTTGCAAAACCGCCATCGGCAAGAGCGAAAGAAAAATAGGCAAGAGCGAAAGAAAATCGGCAAAAACAAAAGAAAAATCGGTTTGAGTTTTGCCGCCGCGCCGACAATGTTAGTTTGGTTTGCGGGTATTTTTTTGTCGTTGACAAAACGGCGGTATTAAATTATAATAATTGCAAAGATTATCGTTTCAAAGGATTATTTTTTATGAAGGTAAGAGGCGAAAACTTAAAAGACTATTTTTACAATTACGTTGACGAGTCGGTGGACAAAAAGGGGAGGTACACTTTTTTCAGATTTACGCGCGCTCAACGCAAGGTATATTCCAAAAGCGTAATGTTTGGAGTTATGAGCGAGTCGGGCGCGGGCATAAGAATGAGTTTTGACACCGACGGCGACAGGTTTAGTTTACGTTACAAACTCACCAAAATAAACAATATGCTTCCCGAATGGATAAAAAACAACGGTATGGGCAAATTTTTTCGTCAACTCGTACAGTTGTCAAAGCAAGCGACGGCGGCAAAAGGCGTAGCGTTTTTCAATCACGGCATCGACGTATACATCAACGGGCAAAAGGCAAAGACCATAAAGGCAAAAAAGCGCAGAATCCGTTTTAAATTTTTCAATCCGGAAAAGGAAAAAGTGCATATCGACGTATACTTGCCGTTGTTTTGCAACATAGCGGTCAGGCGTTTGCATTGCAACGGAAACGTTTCTCCCGCCGTCACGCCCAAGCGCAGAATGATATGTTTTGGCGACAGCATAACGCAAGGTTTTTACGCGCAGAGCCCCACCGATTGTTATGTCGGATTGCTTGCCAAAAACCTTGATTTTGACGCGATAAATCAAGGCGTAGGGGGGTATATGTTTGACCCCGACGTACTTGTCGATTGCGACAAATTAGGCAACGCAGAAGCGGTCACTGTCGCATACGGCACAAACGACTGGCGATTTGGCGACGATTTTGAAGTTGTTAGACAAAACGCGCGAGCCTTTTTTGAAAAACTTCATCTAATATATCGCGAAACGCCTGTTTTTGTATTGACGCCTATTTGGCGCAGCGACTGTGACATAAAGACCAAAGTCGGAGAATTTGAGGCTGTGCGACAAATGATAGCGCAGGAAGCCTCCGCGTACCCCGATTTTTATGTTATTGACGGTTTAAAACTTGTTCCGCACGACAAAAACTATTTTGCCGACGGATTTTTGCATCCCAACGACAAAGGTTTTGCGATAATGGCGCAGCACGTTACGGAAGAAATGAGAAAAAAGGTATAAAAAAGGATAAAAAAAGGAACAAAACGCAATTATGAAAGAGTGGCAACAGCGCACGGCGGCGCTTTTGGGCGAAGCCGCGTTAAACAAACTTGAAAACAGCCGCGTCATCGTATTTGGCGTTGGCGGCGTCGGCGGGTACACGGCAGAAGCGTTGGCGCGGGCGGGCGTCGGTGAAATAACCCTTGTAGACAAAGACGACGTAGACGTGACCAACATAAACCGCCAGATAGTGGCGACGACTCTCACCGTCGGACTTCCCAAAGTAGAAGTATTAAAACGCCGCCTGCAAGAAATAAATCCGCAACTCAAAGTTGTTGCGATAAAGGAGTTTTACCTTGCGGACACGGCGGACAAGTTTGATTTATCGGCATACGATTGTGTAGTGGACGCAGTAGATACGGTGACGGCAAAGCTATTGTTGGCGGAGAGGTGTAGCGCGGCAAATACGGAGATAGTGAGTTGTATGGGCGCGGGCAACAAAGTACTGCCGTACTTTAAAGTTGCGGACGTGAGCAAAACCGCCGTATGTCCGCTTGCGAAGGTTATGCGCAAGCAACTCAAGCGGCGCGGCATAGAGCGTCTTACCGTCGTATACAGCGAAGAGCAACCCCGCCCGCCGATACTCGACGGCATAAAGCCCACGCCGAGCAGCATAAGTTACGTTCCTGCGTCGGCGGGATTAGTAATGGCGTACGCCGTCATCGACAAACTAATCGGCGCAGAACCAAAATAAAATATTTTTGTTTTAATTGACCAAAACAGATGTTTTATTTATAGAATTGTGTTATAATATTCATTGTGAGTCGACAAACTAATATATCGACGTAAAAGAGGAGATAATATATGGTAAACTCAAAAATGAAAGATTTGGGCAACAAACGCTCGGTCATCAGAGAAATTTTTGAATACGGCATCAAGCGCAGCGCAGAAATCGGCAAACAAAACGTTTTTGATTTTTCTATCGGCAACCCCAGCGTGCCTGCTCCGCAAATCGTCAACGATACGATAAAGGACTTAGCGCAAAACTATGACAGCGTAGCGTTGCACGGTTACACATCGGCGGCGGGCGACCTGTCCGTGAGAAAGTCGGTTGCGGAGTACATAAACAAAAAATTCGGCGTCAACCTTACAGCCGGTCACATATACATGACGACGGGCGCGGCGGCGGGACTTACGATAAGTTTCAACGCATTGTGCAACGACGGTGACGAAGTTATTATTTTTGCTCCGTACTTTCCCGAGTACAACGTTTTTATCGGCAAAGCAAACGCAAAGCCCGTCACAGTAAAACCGTTGTCCACGTTGCAACCCGACCTTACCGATTTTGAGCGCAAAATCACGCCCGCAACCAAAGCGGTGGTAATAAACAGCCCCAACAACCCCAGCGGCGTAATCTATACGGAAGACACGATAAAAAGCCTCTGCAAGATATTGCAACAAAAACAAGAGCAATACGGACACCCGATATATATTGTCAGCGACGAGCCGTACAGAGAGTTGGTATACGACAACACGCCCGTGCCCTACCTTATGAATTATTATGCAAACACTTTGGTTTGCTACTCATTCAGCAAATCGCTCAGTATTCCCGGAGAAAGAATCGGATATTTGGCGGTTTGTCCCGACGCCGACGACGCCGCCGACGTATACGCGGCAGTATGCGGCGCAGGCAGAGCGTTGGGATTTGTGTGCGCGCCGTCAATGTTTCAGAGAGTTGCGCAAAGATGTTTGGGCGCAGTGTCCGACATAAGCATCTACAAAACAAACCGCGACTTGCTATACAATTCTCTCAAAGACTACGGATTTGATTGCGTATACCCCGACGGCGCATTTTACCTGTTTGTAAAATCCCCCGAGCCCGACGCCTTTGCCTTTTGCGAAAAAGCCAAAAAGTATGAACTTTTGCTTGTTCCCGCAGACAGTTTCGGCGCGGCAGGATACGTAAGAATTTCCTACTGTGTAGAAACGGAGCAAATCCAACGCAGTTTGCCCGCATTCCGCAAACTTATGGAAGAATACAAAAAGTAAACCATAAATTACAAAATAGTTTGAATATCGCCGTTTATTTTAGCAGTAAACCCAACCGCAAAACAAACGGCGATTTTTTAACTTGAAAAAACTAAACCCGACAAAATGCTTGCATTTTGTCGGGTTTAGGGGTACTACCATTGTAAATTTTTTGTTCGCAATGACAATTTAACGATAGCCACGCAGAAGCACTTACTAATTGCAAAAAACAAAGTAATATCCCCATACACGAGCGAAAGTGCCTTACTTGTCATTGCGAGGAGCGATTTTTTAAGTTAAAAAAACTAATCTACAAAAAAATTGCGACGTGGCAATCTCGCGGAAGCGGTCCTTGTGCAAGATACGGTAAAAACACTTACTTTACTAAATGCGTAAAGGCAAAAAGTATAACGATTTTTATTTTTAAAATATTGCGTAAAAATTTTGCATACGTACTTGATTTTTTGAGAGAGTTATGCTAAAATAAAAAAGACGAAACGTATGTTAAGGTAAATGCGTAAACTATCAACGCCGCAAAACCTGCAAAAAAAATGCAACGATGCGGGCAAAAGGAGTTGACAAGGTATGACAAGTCTGCGACAATTATCAGCAAGCAAGCAAGCAAGCAAGCAAGCAAGCAAGCAAGCAAGCAAGCAAGCAAGCAAGCCGTAAGGCTACGCTTTTTTACATACTACAAAAACAAACGCACTGCCGCATAGG
>CAKQEP010000008.1 GCA_934230325.1 uncultured Clostridia bacterium
GTCAATACCATTACCACTACAAGCAGCAGTATCGCTCTGAATCTTTTCATTGACTTAATTTACCTCCGTCTTTTTTTAGTTTTTTCTATGTCTTAACGTACGCTCGGGATTTAGCCTACGTTTAAACCAAAATTGTACCGTTGTTTTTTGTTGATTGCTTTTTGTTGCGTTTTGTTGGTTTTTGCCTATATGCATATAGCAAGTTGCGTGTTTGTACTTTCTCTTGCATATGGTTCACTTCCGTGCGATTTCGTCGCAGCACCGCACAAAGGCTTGTCGGCATATGTTCATATACCGCCTACGCCCTACAGCGGGCTGCTCCTCTCCAACAAAATGCTTGCATTTTGTTGGGTTTTTAGGGGTACTACCATTGCAAATTTTTTCCTCATAATGACAAGTAAAACAGTTTTGCTCTGGCATATAAGGTATTACTTTATATTTTGCAAGTAGTAAGTACTTCTGAGTGGCTATTTTTTAAAGTGTCATTGCGAGGAGCGATTTTTTAACTTGATAATACTAATCTATAAAAAAATCGCGACGTGGCAATCTCGCGGAAGCATACCATATGCAATCATAACTATTAGCACGCACATATTATATGCGAGTAGGTAAAGAGTACAAAGACTATAGTTTGTTGTAGCCTCAATAAAGTAAGGATACTCGTAACCCGCAAATCTTAACGGGAGCAACAAACTCTGTATCTCGCTCTTTACTTTTTTATATCAAAAAATCCGCAAGAATAAAATTACGAATTATTATCTTCGTTTTCTTTTGCGGATTTAAACTGCTTTGTTTTTATTATGTATTAACATATTATTTTGCGTTTTTTACACGGTGTTTGTTTTCACTGCGTAAGTTTTCCAAATCTACCAAATTGACGATTTTACGCAGTTTATGTCTTTGTCTTTTCCCTTTTGTATATCTTTCGATTTATATCTTTCACATAGGTGAAATATAAGGGGTTTCTCTTACCCCCCCCCCGTCAGAAATTCAACACTAACATAATAGCATTTTCACATTTTGTTGTCAAGCATAATTTAGTAGAATAATGTGAAAAATTGCCGTTTTTACTACGTTTTACAAAAATAATTACATCTTTTAAAAAATGTTATCTTGCCGACTATATAATTGTATTCTTTTTTTGTTCGGTTTTGATAAAGACAACCAAAATTGTCGGCGCAACACGGGAAAAGCGGTAAAAAACAAAAAAAACAGGAAAAGTTTGGTCAAAAGGGTTGACGGAACGGTCAAGATTTGTGTATACTTTAATGCGAAGGTTGTTTTTGAGCCAGCGCCCGATTGCCGTTGCAAAGTCGTTTTGCAACGCAGGCGGCAACAGCAAAAAAACGATTTTTTGAGAAAAAGACAAAAGACAAACGGATACGCTAAAACGGTCAACGGCGTTTTTGCGAGGAATGATTATGCTTGTTAAGTTTAAATTTTGCGTTTTTGTTTTTATCGTTTCGGTTTTAGCCGTATTTTTTGGAAGTTGCGCGCAAAAGGCAACAAAATTGAGTTCTCCCGTCCCGCAAATCAACAAAAACGGAACAATTACGTGGCAAAAAACGGACAATGCCGTCGGTTATGCTTACGTCGTTGACGGCGGCAAAGAAAAATTTACCACCGACACGCAAATCCGCATTGCCGAAGGCGAAAGCGTAACGATAAAAGCCGTCGGTGACGGCAAAAACTATTTAGACAGCGATTTTAGTGAAGCGGTTATGCGGCGAAAATCGGCAAAACCCACAATAGAACGGGTGTTGGCGGGGCGCGACGCCTTTACTAAAGAAAACGTTGACGGTACCGACGTTTCTTTGCAAGCCGACGAGCGCGAAAAAGCCATTTCGGAATATTTAAAAACCATAGAAGAACAGAGCAAACCGAGCATTTTTTGTACGGATTTATTTTTAAAAGAAGGTCAAGAGTTTTATATCGGAGCGGTGCTTTTTAATCCGGATTTTGTAAAAATACAAAAAGTATCCGTCAACGGCATTATATTTGAATCGGACAAAATACACGTTTTGTACAGCGGTCAAAAAACCTGCGTTTTTGTTTCTCTTACGTTTAGCGGCTTAAAAACGGACTACAAAATAGACGGAATTTATTTTGAAAACGGAAAAATCGAATCAAACGACGCAATCACCGTGAGTCTTGCGGCTCAAAACCTGCCGCAACTGCGTTTTTTTGGAGAGCCGACGGTCACGCCGACAAGTTTTAAAGCCGACGCGGATATACTTTTCACTCCCGACGACAGCATAAAATGTTGCGCGTTTTTGTTAAAAAACGGCGGCGTTGCGGCGTGTTTAGAAGTAGAAAAAGATACCAAAATCATAGAATTTTGCGGTTTGTCCGACGATACTTCTTACGATTTTGCGCTGGCTTATTTTGCCGACGTCGGCGACGGAATCAAGTCGTACTTTTTAAAGGATTTTTTATTCAAAACGCCCGCCGCCGTTACTTTGACCGCAACCGCAAACTATTACGCCTTTGACGACGGCAAAAAAGGTGCGGAAATTGTCGTAGAAACTCCTATACGGTGTGCCGAAATCACGGCGTTAAGGTTGGAAAGCGGCAAATCGATTTTGAACATATCCGCCGCCCAAACGGAAAAGCTAAACGCCGACGGAAAACTCGAAATACGCAACGAGGTATTAAATTCTAAAACTTACACTATATATTTGGACTATTTTTGCGCGGAACAAAAGACGTTAACGACAAAAGTCACCACGCCGACGTACAACAACGCGACGTTGGCGCAAGACGGAGTAACGCAAGATTTTTACACTTTTTGCGACTATTACGGCGTAACGGAATTAAAAAACGACGACAAAACCGCCGCAATAAAAGATTTGTCGGTACACGTAAACGACCTTTGTTTTGGCAGTTTGACCGCAGGCGAAGTACAAGCAACTACTAAAGGGTACGTTTTTTGCATAAAAGACGCTTTGACTTTTTTAAAAACCGTTCCCGACTTTAAAACGAGCGAGATTACTTTAAAAATAACGTCGGATTTTAACGACGGCAACGGTGACGTCGAGTATTTTTTAAAAATCAAAAACGATATGGTACAATCCGATTTTTTTGACGAAAAAGCCGACTTTAACACCTCTTTTGACAGCGTAACCGACGGACAAACGCTAACATTTGCCGATTTTGACGGTAGCAGATACATAGAAAAACTGACCTTGTTTAAAAACGGCTACTCTTTAAGCCAAGAAACAAACCCCGATACGCAAGGATATTATCCGACTTACACCGACGCAAACGGCGTTTGTTTCGATACGACGCAAGAAAAGACTGCCAAAGAAAATCTCACGATAAACGGCAAAACTTATTACTTTCATTCGCCGTTAAAAATAATATTAAAAGGTACGCCGCATCAAAAGCGCATAGGCGAATGGACAAAACAAGGAGATTCTTTTGTTCATTATTGCATAGAAGAAGTTAAAACTATTTATCGATGTCACGACGCCAAGCGGCAAGAGTACGTCGAGTCACGCAAAAAGACGCTCAAAATGTGGCGCAACCTTATTTTGGAAAACATAGAAAACAAACTCTTATATTTTTCTCAACTTGAGCAACTTTTTAAAAATTGCAAAAAATACGACGCTACGTATACCGTTTCTTATGACGAAACGCTGCCTGTGGGCGAGTACGGCATTGCGATTTGCACAAAAGACGTGCGGACGGGGCAAATAGAAGCGACCTTTCTTTCCGACGTAAAAACGGCAAACAAACACGAAAAACTTGCTCCCCCTACCAACGTGTGTTTTGACAAAAACTTCAATTTGTGTTGGGATAAGACGGACAATGCGGAGTCTTACCTTTTGTATGACGAACAAGGCAACTCGATTGAGCCTTGCGGAGATTTTTTTGAAGAAAACGGCAAAATAAAGGTGTATTACCCTACCGCAACGGGCGCAAAAGAAGGCAACGTGTACGTTGCGGCAGTTCCTAAAAAAGAATACGCATTTTGTTTGTGCGACAGCGACAAAAGCGACGGCGCGATTTTTACGGCGGAACAAAAGTATCCCGCAACGGTTGCGCCGATTTTTGTTTCTCCGCAAGAAAAATCCGACGGCGATATTATGCAGCGGGTATTAAAAAAGTACGACGGGGAGTACGATTATTCTTTGGCGCAGTTTGAAGCGGAGTGGACTCGTTATCTTGCCAAACCCGTCGATTTGTCGGCGTTAACCTACAACGTATCGGTAAAAATTCCGCATTTTGACAGCGGTTACGTTTGTTGTCGAGTGAGAGTAAAGCAAAGCCTTGTTTACGAACAAAGTCAATGGAGCGATTATTACGAGTTTTTTGTAACGGACGGCAAAACGGAAATAACGGCTTGTTACGGAGCGGATTTTAAGGAAAAAGAGCCGATATTCGGAACGAACAAACTAAAAACGACGCCCAAAATAGACCATCAAAAAATGTTGGGCAAAGAGTTTACCTACCTTTTTAAGGTCAGCGATTACGTCAACTTGTACGACGACGGCAGAACAATAAATTACGACATAGAATACGCGATTTATTCAACGCCGCCGACAGACCGCACGCAAACAAAATTTTCCGCAACAAACGATTTTGCTTCGTTAAACTATGTTCACGGCAAGTACGAAAAAGCCTACTTGTGTTTTAGGTACAAGTTTTGCGGCGATAACGAATATCTAAACAGCGACTGGAGCGATTACGCGGAAATATGCTTTGAAACGTATGCCGACAAAGATTTTAACGTAAAAACGAGAGTAACGCAAGTTTGCGTTTGGAATATATCCGCTACGGGCGAAGTAACGGAACAAGTTTTTGTTTCCCCCGTTCCCGCCGAACAATCAATGCCCGTCCCGTCGGAATACCCCCAACCAAAACAACTACCACAAAAAAAAGACTAACGAAAAATTTTTCGTTAGTCTTTTTTTGATACGTTTTTTGCCGTATTACTCTTTTTCCTTACGTTTAACGTCACAAAGGGCAAAGGGCGCTATTGTTTCGCTATCATAGAGTTCTTCTTCCTCTTCTTCCGTCCACCAGTCGGGTATTTCGCCCTGCCACTCTACCGAAAAATCGATAGTAGCGGTCGGCACGTTTATCTCTCCCGTATAAGCGTTTTGGTCAAAAAACCAATAGACGATATAATACGTTTCGCCCGCCTTACAGGGGAAGCCGTAATACAACGTTTCGTAAGTTTCCTCGTCTTCCACCGCCACATCAAAAATCATATTGATTGTGTCGGAATCTCTATCATACTTTCCAAAGCCGGAGTCACTCCAAGAAATTTTGTCGTAATCGAATTTAAGCAAATACAAACCGTCTTTTGCGGGCGTAAACTCAAATATTTTTGTTTCCCATTTATCTATGGTTATCGCCCTACTCTGTTCAGCGACGTAATATGCGCTTTCTACGTCTTTGCCGTCTTCAAACCTAACGTTCTCAAACCGTGCGTACAGCGTAACTACGCCCTCAATCGCGTCGCCCTTAAAAGGCTCGTCGATATAACCGTTATCAAAACTCAACGCTTTTTGTCCCCATTCGCCGTCTGCGCCGTCGGCGGTATAAAATCCCCAAAAATACTTTTTGCCTTCTCCGTCCCACCAACTTGCGGGAATATCCCACAGATAATATGCCTGAATATCCTCTACCGCGCTGCCGCCGTTTGTTTCAAAACGATAAGTGTAAGCGGTGGGCGTTTCCAACGCTTTAAGATAACTACTGCCGTATTTGGCGGAATAGTTTTTGAGATAATCGTACCAGTTGAAAAACTTTCCGTTGGGGATATGTATGGTTGCGCCCGTTAACGGCGCTTCAAAAAAGCTGTCGAAAATGTTTTTTCCCATTACCGGAGGAACTTCTCCCAAAAAGGTCAGTTTTTTTGCTTTATACACCATTGCAAAAGCGTTATCGCCGATATATTCCAGCGTAGAGGGGAAAGTTATTTCCGTAAACCTACTTGCGTTGCTGAATGCTTCTTTTTCTATTATCTTTACTCCTTCCGGCAAAACGAGGTGAGTCGTTTCCGGATATACCATTTGCCCGTCTTTATAGTAAGCCGACATTCCATAAGCCGCGTCTTTGCCTATTATCGTCACTTTGTACTCGCCCGTATCGGGAAAAACGATTTTTCCGTCGGTGGTGGGGTATGATTTTGGTATCTGTATCAACTTTAATTCTTTACCGCCCAGTTTTTCAAACAACCAGCCGCCAAAAGAAATATACTTTGGATTGCCTTCTTCTACAAGTATCTCCGTCGAATGCAAACCGTGATATCCCAACGGCTGATATTCCGTCACGGATTTTGGCAACGTGAAACTTGTCATTCCCGACGACGGAGTAAACGCCCAGTATTCTATTTTTTTGAGGTTGCAACCGTTGGGCCACAAAAATCCTACAAAGTTTTCACCAACTGTCAAACACGGGTAAGTTGTGTTGCTATACCGCCACGTATCATAATCTTTGCTGCTCAAACTTTCCAACGTTGACGGCAAACTGATGTCTATTATTCCAAAATTATACTCGGTTTGAGTACCGTCCTCCGGATTATAATAACCGACTGCGGTATTTGAATTTATCGCGCCGGCAGGCAACTCTCTCACTCCTTCCGGTATAACCAAATGTTTGATGTAATGAGCGTAAACCATACTGTTTTTTGCTAATGCGGTTACGCCTTGCGGCAAAGTATAGGTATCTACCAAATACTCGTCTGCATTGAGAAACTTTTTTTCTTCCAACCAGCCTTCTATCACGCCGGCGTACAAAAGAAAAGTATCTCCCTTTTTGCCGTTGTATTCCGCGCCGGTACCCCTTTCGATAAGCGCTTTGTCCTCGTGGCTATAATAGCGCTCGCTGTTTGTCACGACGATTTTGGACAGGTTAAAGTTGTTGCAAAAAAATGCGTCTTTGCCTATATGCTCTATACCGTCAAGAATAATTTCTTTTAACGGCGTATCCGCAAAGGCATAATCTCCGATAAATTTAAGACCTTTAGGCAACGTAATGCCAAGCCTAAAACAAGATTCGAATGCGCCCGCCTTTGGAGTGTTGTTGTCGGGAAGGTTTCCTTTGTTTGGTATATTTGCCTCTATCCCTTCTATGCGTTGCACCTTGCCTTTAAAGGTTACCGATTGCAACATATTCAACCGATAAAAAGCGCCTGCGCCGATGGTTTTGACGTCACCCTCAAAGATGACCGACTGCAAACTATAAGCATTTATACATAAGCCCGCATATATCGTATCTATGCCGGAAGGAACGACCAAATGTTGTTTTTGCGTATAATTTAGCCACGCCACCAAAGTTTTGCCGTCGGCAGTCACAAGCAGGTCGTCGTCCGCGCCCGTTGTTTTAAAATAAGGATTGTTTTCGCTTATTGTCATCTGCGCTTTTTGTTGATAACCTTCTCCTCTTATATTACCGTACCCGACAAAAGCAAGCGGCTCTATATATTTGACTGTTGCGGGCAATTCCGTTGCCGCAGCGCAACCGTTAAAGGCTTGCGCCCATATTTCTTCTATTCCGTCTGCAATTATTTTGTCGGCGTATACGCCGCTCAACGCATTATTTTCCAACACCTTGTAAGACGCAGGGATATACAAAGCGGTTATGTTTTTAAAAGAACCGTAAGCATTTGTCAGCCCTTCTTGTAGTATTCTGCTGACGGGAACGCCGTTGTATTTGCTCGGCAAACCGTACGCGCCCTCGAGATTAAGATGCCTGAAATCGGTGTTTTTGTACGCTTTAATGCCATACGTATCATCGTTTTGTTTGACAAACTCAAACAGACTCAACGGCAAACATCTGTACTCGTATCTCGGGACAAGCACCACGTCTTTGACAATGTTGTTAATATCCCCGTCCAGTCCTTCAAGGGTATAAAAATCGTCGTAGCGATGGTACGGCAAACCTATGGCGTCCTCTACTTGTTCCTTTGTCAGGTTGTCGCCGTAATTGACCGTCATAGTATCAAATACGTTTCCGTCATAGTTTAAAACGGTAACCGTATACGTTTTTATTGCGCGGCGAGCGGTCAAAACCACGTCGGAATCAATAGCGGTATCAAAATCAAAAGGAATTTGACCGTAGTACCATACCGTATCGTATTTTTCCGACTCGGGCAAAACGGGCTCGGTCGTTTTTGTGCCTTTTAAAATCGTAATCTTTTTGTCCGCCATACCTTCTACTTTAAAGGTAACGACGGCGGCGCGCGTAGGCTCTACACTCCACTTTGCGTAAATCACGATGTCGGCGTCGGCTTTTGTTGCTTCAAAATCAAAAGGATTGACTCCTTCCTTATCTGCCGTCCACCCCTCAAAGACATAGCCGTCTCTTGACGGGGACAACGGCGCGTTTATTTGAGAACCTTTGGGCAAGGTCACCGCAAACGTTTTTCCGTCAAAATTAGCGTCAAACGTTATCGTAACGTTTTGGCTGCCGTTGCAAGCAACGAGTCCCGCCAACGCAAAACACAACGCCAGCAAGACAAACAAAAGTTTAAATTGTTTTTTCATTTTAAAATACCTCCGATTTTTATAATGTTGTATTTTACAACAATTGTATTTTACAACTTTTTTTTGCGTTTGTCAATAAAATCAATTGACATTTTTAAAATTTTAAGTGATAATATTTGTATGCAAAGCAAAACTATTCTTTTGTCCGAACAAACAACAAAAACAAAAGCGGCTTGCCCGTGCGACGATTTGCCCAAAACGCAAGACGACAACCTGCCAAAATTTGACGGCAAAAATCTTTCTTTGCCGGAGAATATGACGGAGTACGCTAAAGAAGTAGGTACAATAATGAGCCGTCATATACTTTTGTACAACAACAAGTTTGTATTTACAAAAAATTTGGAGTTTGAGCGTCCTTTGGACAAAGAAAAACTTGGCAGCAGCACCATAAGAAACGTATTGTTTTACTTGGATCGCAACGGCGCAACGCCTATGAGCAAGGTTTCCGCAGACCTTAACGTAGACAAAGGCAACCTTTCTCGATTGATAGAAAATTTACAGCAAAGAGGTTATGCCGAATCATTTCACAACGCAGGCAATCGCCGCATATTATACGTCAAATTGACAAAGGCGGGATATCAACTGATAAAAGACGAAAGCGATACTTTTTTAAAAAACGCGCAATACATTTTGCGCAATCTGACGCAAGAAGAAAAAATCGACTTTTTAAATAAATACAAAGATATAGTAAATTATATGGAAAAACTTTGATTTGTTGAAAGTTTTAAAGTGTTTAAAAAATACCCGTTTTGCTACGGTTCCGTTTGTCATATGACGCACGACAACAACTCTAAAAATTACGACAAAGGCGGAGCGAAAATCGCTCCGCCTTTTGAATTTTTTTGATACGTTTTGAATTTTTTGAGTTTTTTTGATAAGGTTGATTTTTTGAGTGGGGCGGGGATTAAAAGTAGTTTACTTTTATCCTTTTGCCCATCTTTTTAAGGCTTTTGGACAGTTCTTCTACCAAGTTCATTTTTATGTTAAAGTTGATGGGTAGGTCGGGGTTTTGGTGCGCTGGGTTTACCGCTCTGCCTACGTAAAAGTTGATGTCCGTCGCTTCTTCAAACAGCAACCGACAAATAAGCGACGCTCCGTCGTGCCCATAACTCCATTTTTCGTACAGTTGGTTGTCGGTGACAAAATCCTTTGCGTATTCCACTACTTTGTTCATGGTTATCACGCCTTCGGTCACGAGGTCCACGCCTTCTATTTCCGCTATAGGCGGAACGTCGCTCCTCACGAAAGAAATGCTTGCCTTTACTTCCTTACCCAAATACTTTGCGGCAATAGACGCGGTAGTGCCGCCGCACACGATATGTTTGCCTTCTTTTGAGAAAAACAGCGACATCATTCTGCCGGCGTCGTCGCGGTTTGCGGGCGGGCCGAAAAGAATATTTACGGGTTCTCTTTTGCGAACTCTTACCACGCAAGCGGTGGTATCGTCGCCGGGTTTGTTTCCGTAAAGTCTGTCGCACTCGTCTACGAGGATAGTAGCGAGAGTTTTTGCGGTGTACCCTGCGCAGACGAGCGGCTCCATATAGGTGATAATATCGTCGCGCCGCCAGCCAAAGTTGTAGACCGTGCCGAGTCCTGCGTGCGGGCAGCCGTCGCTCATAAGAATAAAGTGGTCGCCTTCCTTAAGCGAAACGACGGTTCTGTACAATTTTTTGCCCATAATAGTCATTTCGCTGCGCGGCACGACGACGTTTTTGCCGTCGCGTATAAAAATTGCTTGCGGGTTGTCGTACTCGATAATTTCCGCTTCTCTGTTGTTTACGATATGCAAAATCGAAAAAGTGGAGTACGCCACTCCTCTGACCGAGCAGATAGGCAAAGTTTCTGCGATAGTTTTGACGCATTCCTCTATAGAAAGTCCTTCCGCCACCATAGTGGATATTATGCGTGACGTAAGCGTAGACAGAATGCTTGCTTTAACGCCGCTACCCAAGCCGTCGGCAAGAACCACAACCTGCGAATTTTCGTTTTGCTCGATAACTTCCACGTGGTCGCCGCAAAGTTGTTCGCCGTAATGATTTATCGCTTTGTATCCTATATCTACGCACAAATCATTCATTTGAAATAGACTCCTTGAGTTTTGTCAACGCTATTTTTGTTTCCGCCGCCGTTTCTCCGAGCAAGGACGCGATTTCCTGAACGATGCGCATTTGCTTATCCACGACTTTGTCTGCGACTTCTACCGTTTGGGCGGCAATGCTTTCGCGTTTTTCCTTTTCCGTTTCCTCGTCGGTGATGTCGCGCATTATTCCCACCAAAAGGTGGTAGTTTTCGTCGTATACTACCGTTTGCTCAACGTATTTTTTGTATTCTGCGAGATACGTTCTTTCATCTCTGACGCTGCGTTTGCTTCTCAACACGCGGTTGAAAATGTCGGGATCGAGTATGCGAACGACTCCCTCTCCCAAAATATCGGAGTCGGCGCGGATATTCATTATTTTTTTTGCGACGGAGTTTATCTGCTGAACTTCCAGATTTTCGTTTAGCACGATAAGTCCGTTTGGCGTGTTGTTTACTATACAGTCGGAAAAACTTTCGGCTTTTTCCTTTAAGTAAGGCAAGCACATAGATATTTCGGCTTTTCCGTTGTAAATAGCGACGGCTTTTTCGCGGCAGGTGTTGTACCCGCAAGAACCGCAGTTGAGTTCGTCCGACGGCTTAAACTTGCCCATTTTGTGCAGAATTTCCGTTATTTCGTACTCGTCTGGGGTGTTAACGTGCATTTCT
Organism: uncultured Clostridia bacterium; assembly: GCA_934230325.1. Taxonomy (GTDB): domain Bacteria; phylum Bacillota; class Clostridia; order Christensenellales; family CAG-314; genus SFEB01. Next base: position 11,244 of record CAKQEP010000008.1, read on the forward strand.
ATGGACAGCATATCCTTTTTGAGCGTCGCGCTTTCCGGTTGCGGCACGTCAAAATCTTTTTTGCCCGCGTACCTAACCACCGCCGCGTAATCCTTGACGGGCGACGGGTGATATTTTTCCATTACCGGACCGCCGACGCAACTTCCTATGCACGCCGACATCTCGATAAAGCATTTATGAATCCGACCGCTTTGAATATCTTTTAGCGCGGATATACAGTTTTCTACGCCGTCCATACACAGGTAGGTGTAGTCGCTATCCATCGTCATCGTTTTGAGAATACCGCCCGTCGTCGGGAAATATCTCGCTCTGCTTTTTTGGTTGTCGTCCATATCGGGAACGAGTTCTATGCGCTCCGCTTTGAGCCATTCCGCAAGGTCTTCAAAGGTCAAAACGCCGTCAACGACGCCCTTGTAATAGTCCGCCTCGTCTTTTTTTGCGACGCACGGACCGATAAACACAACCTTTGCGTCGGGGTGCAGAGTTTTTAGGTACTTGGCGTGAGCCTGCATCGGCGACACTACGTCCGCGAGATAGGGCAACAAATCGGGAAAATACTTTTGAATCAAAAGGTTTATCGAGTGGCAGCAAGACGAGATAACTATATCTTTTGTCTTTTGCGCCAAAATTTTTTCGTATTCGGTTTTGACGATAGACGCGCCTATCGCCGTTTCGTCAGCGTCGGCAAACCCCAACTTTTTGAGGGCGGCGCGCATACCGTTTATGCCTATATCCTCGTAGTTTGCGATAAACGACGGCGCGATGCTTGCGTAGACGGGTTCTCCCGACTGAATCATAACGCGCACTTTTTCCGTTTCCGAAGAAATTTCTTTGGCGTTTTGCGGGCATACTACAAAGCATTGTCCGCACAAAATACATTCGTCGGATATTATGTGCGCCTGATTAGCGGAAAATCTGATAGATTTGACGGGGCAATGCCGTATACACTTGTAACAGTTTTTGCAGTTTGATTTTTTTAACGTAAGACAGTTTGCCATTTAAATCCCCTTACCCTCCTTGAGCGCGCCTTCTATTTTGTCTTGCCAAAAATCCGAAAAGTTTTCCGCAGTGACGCCCGTGTACACGTCGTCGTTTACCGTGACGGTTATGCCGGAACGAGTACAGTTGCCCGAGCAGAAACTTCCCACAAGCACTACTTGGTCTTCTAAGTGGTTTTCTTCTATTTTGTTTTTCATCAGATTGACTACTTTTTCCGAGCCTTTGAGGTGGCAGGAACTGCCTACGCATACCTTAACTATCAACATTATTTTACCCTCGAAAGAACTTCCTTGTTAAAAAACTCGTCTACACCGTCGGGCGTAACGGAAAAGAAGTCGTCGTTTACCGTCACGCAAATGCCTTGCTGACATTTTCCCATACAAAAAGTTCCGCTCAACTCAACCTTGTCTTTGAGCTGTTTGGCAGAAATAAGGCGTTGCAAACCTTCCACTACCTGCCGAGAACCTTTGAGGTGGCAAGAACTGCCGATACAAACCGTAACTTTAACCATTTTATCTTTCTCCTTATCGTTTATCGTTTTTTTTATTGATAATCTACGACGTTTACCCACGTGAGCAAACAATCGCGTTCCGTCGAGTTTCCCTTGACGGACTGATCCGCCGCCACGACGGGCATCCATCTTTGAATCTCCTGCTTTGTGTTGCCGCTTGCTTTGCAGTATAGGTCGAGATACTCGTCAGAGCCTTCTACGTCGCCCGCCAACCAAAACAAAAGGTAAGTTCTTGCGGCGTCGGCAAGCCCGTTTCCTTCGGTAGCCATCGCCCAGTCCACTACGTAATCTTTTCCGTCCTCCCCGACGATGACGTTGGACGGGTTAAAGTCGCCGTGACACAATTCCTTCGCTTTGGGCAAACTTTCCATATAGTTGCGAAGATAGTATCTCGTCGTTGCGGCAAGTTGCGTCCGCGCGATTTTTTCGCTCAACTTGTCCGTCAACTTGCTAAATCCGCAGTTGCCGCTTTTGCGTATTTGCAATTGAATATCCACAAACCTTTGCAAATATTCGCTCTTTTTGGCGGGGTTTTCCTTCATCAACCGCTCCAAAGTTTTGCCCCTGACGTATTCCGACACGATAGCCCACTTTCCGTCAATGTTTATCACGCCCTTAACCTTAGGAACGTTAACCACCGCGCGCTCCGCTATCGCTTGATTTAACGCTTCGCTCAATACGTCGTCCAAAAAATAGTCCTCGTCAAACACTTTGACGCAATCGTCGCCGTTGCGATATACTATTCTGCTGTTTCTTACGGCTACAACTCTGTCGAGTTTCATACGACCGCCCCCTTTGCGTTTTTTTAGACTTAATCCGATACGATTTTTTTAAAATCAGTTATTTTTTATCGATAAAATTATATCTTTATATTGACAAAATGTAAAATACTTATTTTTTATACTACTATATCTCGTTTGATATAATAAAATCTACCGCAAAAAAAGGCGCAAACCGCTAATCGCGCTTGTCGATAAACTTTCTTTTGGCGGCGCACAACTCGGTGATAAAAGCCCTGTCCGTTGCCGTAAGTTTGTAGTCGGCGGGATAGATAAGGACGTCTCGGCAAGTGATTTTGTTGTCGGGGCAGTCTATCTGAACAAGGTTGTAGCGGTTTAAAACTTCTTGGGAAACGGGCGACGCCCACATAAACGTTTCCGTATTTGCGGACAGAATATCAAAACGTCCCGCGCGTTCCAAAACAAAAATTTTGCGGTCTACGTCGTCGGGCAAATCTTCCTTTTGCGCGTCGTCGAGAGAAACCGACGGAACAAATGCGTCGGCGTAAAGAATTTCTATGTAGTTTGTAAGGTCTAAGTAGCGCACTTCGTCAAGGTCGGTGAGCGGGCTGTCCTTGCTTGTAAGGACAACAAATTTAAACTCGGATATCAACTCGCACGCAAGATTTTTTGACGCGAGCAAGTCGGCAAAGTACTTGTCAAACTTGTCCGCATACCTTATTACGCCCAGTTTGTAGCCTTTTTCCGTAATGTTGGAGATTGCGTGGAGAGCGTTTGTTTCCTCGTAATAGATTTCGCAACGCTCCTCTTTGGACAAATTTTTGCTAAACTCCGCAAAGGCGTGAGATATATAGTCGGCTCTCGGCGCAGACACCGCCAAAATTGCCTTTTTTCCCTTTTTTTCCTTAAACAACTTGTCTACGTCGTCTATCTGTTTGAGAATCTTTTTGCCGCACTCGACAAGCCGCTCCCCGTCGGGCGTAAGCGACACGCCTTTGGAAGTGCGTTCAAAAATAACTATATCCAACTCTTTCTCGGTTTTTTTGATTATGCGGGAAAGGTTTGGTTGAGCCATATACAATTCTTCCGCCGCTTTGCAAAGCGAACCCGCATTTGCTACGGCGATAACGTATTTGAGATATTCGACGTTCATAATGCCTCTTTTTTGCGGATAAATCCAGCCGCAAAATATATCGTATACATTATACCATATACGCCCGCCTTTTTCAAGCGCAAAAGCAAAATTGACGGCAAAAGATATATACTTTTTGATAATGAGGTATATACAAACGGCATTTGCATTAAACAAATTAAAATGATATAATTATATCGATAAAAAAAGATAGATATAAATCGTCTTAACAAGCCATCTTCATTTGTCGGCGTAAGTTTCCGTCAAAACTTCCGTTGCCACATAAATCATTGATTCTTCCTCATGCTGCCGATCTCGTCCCGACCTCCTGCAACGGAAGAAAAAAGTCGACAAATTTGATGAATCCCGCTTTTTGCGGAGTACCTCTGATACGGGACGAAATCGGCGCAAACGTCGAGGTTGACGGCAAAACTTTTAAAGTCGCGGCAAAAACCTTCAAACGATTTTTTAAGGAAAAAATTTTAGATAAAATTGACGAAAAAAGGCAGCGAATTTCCGCCTTTTAATGTATAATTAAAGTTAAGGCTGTTTTAAAGCCAAAAAAGCGACTTTGAGTCGCAAAACCTATTACAAACAAAAAAAATAACGCCACAAAGGAGGCAACAATGAATAAAATCACCATTATCGGAAGCGGCAGAGTAGGCTCTACCATCACTTATTCTCTTACTTGCAGAGGACTTGCGGACGAAATCGTAATCATCGACATCGACGGAACGAGAGCGTTGGGAGAATCTCTTGACATTCGTCAAGGTTTGGCTTATGACAGCGCGTGTCGCGTTTACGCAGGCAACTACGAGGACGCGAAAGACTCCGACATTGTCATTATTACGTCCGGCATAGCGAGAAAACCCGGTCAGTCCCGTTTGGAACTCATAAAGACCAACATAGAAATTCAAAAGACGATAATTCCGCAAATCACAAAGCAAGCGCCAAACGCTGTGTATATTATGGTATCCAACCCCGTCGATATACTTACATACACTTTCTGCCGTCTGTCGGGAATCCCCGAAAACAGAGTTATCGGCTCCGGCGCGGTCATCGATACGGCAAGACTACGCGCGCGTATTGCCGAGTACTGCAACATTCAGGTAGGCAACGTACACGCTTATATGTTTGGCGAGCACGGCGACTCGGGATTCTGCCCGTGGTCCATAGCGAGAATTGCGGGCTTGCAAGTCAACGACTACCAAAAAGCGGTAGAAACGTCCGACTACCTCACCACAAAAATCGACATTCCGGAAATTGAAAAGTACGTAAGAGAATCCGGCGCAAAGGTTATATCCCGCAAAGGCTCGACTTTTTACGCCATCGCGTCTACGGTTTGCTACATAGTCAAAGCAGTGTTGACCAACGCCGACGCCGCAATGACGGTTTCTTCTATGATGAACGGCGAGTACGGAATCAGCGACGTGTGCCTTAGCACTCTCAACATAATAGGTCGCAACGGAATTACCGGCAAAATTGTCGCTCCTCTCACTCCGGAAGAAACGGCAAAACTCAAAGCAAGCGCAGAAGTTCTTAAAGGCACGATTTCTCAAATAGACCTTTAAAAATTGCTTAGGCTCGCTCCCGCAAACGAGCATAGCCAAAGCAAAAAGTACGACAAAAACGATAGCGACAAACATCGGAGGCAAAATAATGGATTACCGTATAGAAAAAGATACGATGGGCGAAGTTAAAGTTCCCGCAGACAAATACTGGGCTGCTCAAACGGAAAGAAGCCGCCAAAACTTTAAGATAGGCGGCGAGTTGATGCCGCGCGAGATTACTCGCGCGTTTGGAATACTCAAAAAAGCGGCGGCGACGGCAAACTTTAATCTCGGCAAACTTTCGGAGGAAAAATTGTCGGCAATTACGGCGGCGTGCGACGAAGTTATTTCCGGACAACTCAACGAGCATTTTCCTCTCGTCGTATGGCAAACGGGCAGCGGAACGCAATCCAACATGAACGCCAACGAAGTCATTGCAAACAGAGGCAACCAAATCGCGGGCAAAAAATTGTTGCACCCAAACGACGACATAAACAAAAGTCAGAGTTCTAACGACACTTTCCCCACCGCTATGCATATTGCGGCGGTACTTGCCGTAGAAGACAACCTTTTGCCCGCCATCGACCGACTTTCCGCCACCTTCAAGCGGCTGGAAATCAACAATCGCGGCATAGTCAAAAGCGGCAGAACGCACTTGCAAGACGCCGTTCCCATCGCTTTTTCGCAGGAAATAAGCGGTTGGCGGATTATGTTGCAAAAGACCAAAAAGCAAATTATCGCTTCTTTGGCGGGACTCAAAGAACTTGCTTTGGGCGGCACCGCCGTCGGCACGGGACTAAACGCGCCCGTCGGTTTCGATAAGGAATCGGCAAAGCAAGTGAGTATACTCACGGGCAAAAACTTTGTCACAGCAACCAACAAATTCCACGCGCTCACTTCTAAAGACGCCGTAGTGTTTACGCACGGAGCGATAAAGGCTTTGGCGTGCAACCTTATGAAGATAGCAAACGACGTGCGCTGGCTTGCGTCGGGACCGAGAGACGGTTTGGGAGAAATCACCATTCCGGAAAACGAGCCCGGCTCCTCTATTATGCCGGGTAAGGTCAACCCGACTCAATGCGAATCTATGACGATGGTTGCCGTGCAGGTAATGGCAAACGACGTGGCGGTCACTATAGGCGCGTCGCAAGGCAATTTTGAACTCAACGTGTTTATGCCCGTCATAGCCTACAACTTTTTGCAATCGGTCAAACTTCTTTCCGACGGGATACGTTCTTTTGACGAGCATTGCGCCGTCGGCATAAAAGCCAACAAAGCCAAGATGGCTCACAACCTAAACAATTCTTTGATGTTGGTGACTGCGCTCAATCCCTACATCGGGTACGAAAACGCCGCAAAAACGGCAAAAAAAGCCTTTAAGGAAAACATTTCTTTAAAGGAAGCGTGCGTAAAACTCGGATTTTTGACGGCGGAAAAATTCGACGAAGTGTTCCGCCCCCAAGATATGGCGTTTCCGCACAAAAATCAAAAATAAGGATGACGCAAAGTAAATGAAGATAAATTATTTTCCCGGTTGCACCTTAAAAACAAAAGCAAAAGACCTTGACAGATACGCAAGGCTTTCCGCCGCCGCTCTCGGCGTCGATATGCAGGAAATACCCGAGTGGCAGTGTTGCGGAGCGGTGTACCCGACGGCTCAAGACGAAATCGCTACAAAACTCGCGGCAATACGCGCGTTGGATTACGCAAAACACAACGGCGGCAAACTTCTCACTCTTTGCTCTGCCTGCCACAACGTGCTTAAACGCGTAAACGACGATATGAAAAACGACCGCGAAATAAGGTTTAAAGCAAACAACTACCTTGCTTTAGACGAGCCGTACTGCGGAGAAACGCAGGTCGTACATTATCTGGAAATGCTTAAATCCGACGTCGGATTTGACAATATCGCAAAAAAAGTCGTAAAACCTCTCGACAAAAAGGTCGGGGCGTATTACGGCTGTCTTTTGTTGCGACCGAGCAAAGTTATGGCGTTTGACAATGCGGAAAATCCTTCTATTTTGGAGGATTTTTTGCGCGCGATAGGCGGCTCGCCCGTTTTTTACGCTATGCGCAACGAGTGTTGCGGCGCGTACGTATCGCTCAAAAACAATCAACTTGCTCAAAAAAACGCCGAACGTATCATACAAAACGCAACGGCGCACGGAGCGGAAGCGTTGGTAACGGCTTGTCCGCTCTGCCTGTACAATTTACGCAAAAACGGCGGCGACAAACTTCCCGTCGTATACTTTACCGAGTTGTTGGCGCAAGCGTTGGGGGTGGAATAAATGGATATTTTGGAAGAATGCAAACAATTGTTATCCGCTTGCCGCACCGACGTAAAAAAATGTATGAAATGCGGTAAATGCTCGGGGAGATGCCCCGCTTTTGACGATATGGACTTAAAACCGCATCAATTTGTTACCTTGCTTGCAAAAGGAGAAGTCGAAAGGCTTTTTAAAAGCTCGGCCGTATGGAATTGCCTTTCCTGCATGGCGTGCGTAGAAAGGTGTCCGCGAGGCGTTGCGCCGCAAGGCGTGATAGAAGCGGTACGCAACGCCGTCATCAGACCGCAAGGCGGCAACGGGTTGGCGGCGGAAGATATACCCCCCGTCGTTACCGACGACTTGCCGCAACAACTGTTGGTAAGCGCATACAGAAAATACAACAAATAACTTTTTTCGGAGAATATACATGCAAAAAATAGGTGTTTTTATATGCTGGTGCGGTAGCAACATAGCCGCTACGGTAGACGTAATTAGGCTTGCGCAGGAAATTAAAGCGGAGCCAAACGTCGTATACGCGGCGGATTACCAGTATATGTGTTCCGAAAACGGGCAACAACTGATAAAAAACGCAATCGAGCAATACGGTTTGACGGGCATAGTGATAGGTTCTTGTTCCCCCCGCATGCACGAAGCGACCTTTCGCAAGGCGGCGGAAAGTCAAGGGCTAAACCCTTATATGGTAGAAGTCGCAAACCTTCGCGAGCAGTGCAGTTGGATACACAAGGACAAGGAACAAGCGACGCAAAAGGCGTTGATTCTTTTGCGTACCGCGATAGCCAAAGTTCGTCTTGACGCGCCGCTCACCGCAGGAGAAAGCCCCGTCACAAAGCGCGCTTTGGTTATCGGCGGCGGCATTGCGGGCATACAAGCCGCTCTCGACATAGCGGAAGCGGGTTTCCCCGTCGACATAGTAGAAAAAAATCCCACTATCGGCGGCAGAATGGCGCAACTCGACAAAACTTTTCCCACGTTGGACTGTTCGGCGTGCATTTTGACGCCAAAAATGGTGGATTGCGCTCAAAACGAAAAGATTGATATTCTTGCCTATTCCGAAGTGGAAGAAGTCAAGGGTTTTGTCGGCAACTTTAAAGTCAAAATAAGAAAAAAAGCGCGGTACGTCGATACGACAAAGTGTACCGGCTGCAAAGTGTGTACGGAAAAGTGTCCTTCCAAAAAAGGACTCAACGAGTTTAATATGAAACTCAACAACCGTACCGCTATATATATCCCCTTTGCGCAGGCTATCCCCAACGCCGCCGTCATAGACCCCGAGCAGTGTCTAAAACTCAAAACGGGCAAATGCGGCATTTGTCAAAAGTTTTGCGGAGCAGGCGCGATAAATTACGATATGAAAGACGAGTTTATCGAGAGAGAGTACGGCGCGATTGTGGTTGCGACGGGATTTCGCCCGATAAACCTCGACAACTTCAACGAGTTCGGTTACAACGACAGCAAAGACGTTGTGACTTCTTTGGAGTTGGAGCGGCTCATGAACGCCGCAGGACCTACCAACGGCGTGCTTTTGCGTCCGTCGGACAACACGCACCCCAAAGTCGTCACCTTTATTCAGTGCGTCGGCTCGCGCGACGTTTCCGGTTGCGGAAAGCCGTACTGCTCAAAAATCTGCTGTATGTACACGGCAAAACACGCTATGCTCATACGAGAAAAGTATCCCGACACGCAAGTTCACGTGTTTTATATCGACGTGAGGTCGGCGGGCAAAAACTACGACGAGTTTTATCGTAGGGCGGTGGAGCAGTACGACGTAGACTACATTAAGGGTATGGTGGGCAAGGTTTACGAGCAGGACGGCAAACTTATGGTGCAAGGCTCGGACTTGTTGGACAACAAACAAATCACAATTGCTTCCGACCTCGTAGTGCTCGCAACGGCGATAGAACCCGAGCCGTCGGTACGCAAAATAGCCACGTTGCTCACGGCAAGCATAGACACCAACAACTTTTTAAACGAATCTCACCCCAAACTTCGCCCCGTAGAGAGTCCGACGGCGGGAGTTTTTCTTGCGGGAGTTTGTCAAGGACCTAAAGACATACCGGAAACGGTTTCTCAAGCGTCGGCTTGCGCGGCAAAGGTAATAGGATTGTTGGTAAAAGACAACCTAAAAACAAACCCGTGCGTTGCCCACCCCGACCAAAACGCTTGCAACGGCTGTTCTCAATGCGCCAACGTATGCGCGTACGGCGCGATAACCTACGTTGACAAAGAGTTTCGTATCGGCGGCGGCAAAACGGAAGTTCGCCGCGTCGCGTCGGTCAACCCCGCAGTTTGTCAAGGTTGCGGCGCTTGCACCGTCACTTGCCCGTCGGGAGCGATGGATTTGTCGGGATTCAGTCACGGTCAGATAATGTCGGAGATAGAAGCGATATGCAGGAAGTAAATCAAAACAATCAGTACGTACCAAATATAGTTGCCTTTTGTTGCAACTGGTGTTCTTATGCGGGGGCGGACCTTGCGGGTTCTGCGCGGCTGTCATACCCCGCCAACGTCAAAATTATCAGAGTGCCCTGTTCTTGCCGAGTCAACCCGACTTTTGTACTCAAAGCCTTTCAGCGGGGAGCGGACGGCGTGATAATTTGCGGCTGTCATCCCGGAGATTGCCACTACGTGACGGGCAACTATTACGCAAGAAGGCGGCTGTCCTTGCTGTTTGATTTTCTCGACTATCTCGGGATAGAAAAACAACGCACCCGCGTCGAGTGGGTTTCGGCGGCAGAAGGCGCAAAATTTTCCGCAGTTATGAACGACTTTGTGGCGCAGGTCGCCGCTCTCGGAGAAAACAAGCGTCTTTGTGACCTCAGAGTCAAAGGAGAATGACGGTGACGGCTTTAAGCGACGCATTAACAAAAAAAGCAAAAGAACTTCTCGACCAAAAAAAGGTTGACAGAGTGGTAGGTTGGACAAAGGGAGAGTTTGCGCACGACCCGAGTCCCGCCGTATTTGAGAGTTCCGCCGAGTTGTCGGATTTTGTTTACGACGACTTTTGCGGAGCAAACCTATCCAAATATCTCATAGCGCAAAGCAAAAAACAAGGCAAAACCGCCGTGTTTTTAAAGCCTTGCGACACTTACAGTTTTAATCAGTTGGTAAAGGAAAACAGAATAAACCGCGACGACGTACTCGTAATAGGCGTGGAGTGTCAAGGCAAAATCGACGACTTTAAAACGGAAAAATGCGGGATAACCGGCGTCACGGGAGAAAGGTACGACGGCAACGACGTGATTTTTGATACCGCTGACGGCGTAAAAACGGCAAAAAAGCAAGACGTATTGTTGGAAAAATGCCTGACCTGCAAAAGCAAAAAGTTTGCCGTATCGGACGAAACGATAGTTTTGCAAGATATGCAAGAGTCCGACCTCGACAGATTCAGCAAGGTAAAAGAGTTGGAGGGTATGTCCCCCGACGAGCGGTTTGCGTTTTGGAAAAACGAGTTGTCCCGTTGCATACGGTGCAACGCCTGCCGCAACGTATGCCCCGCTTGTTCCTGCGTCAAATGCGTGTTTGACAACCCCAAATCGGGCGTGGCGGCAAAAGCCAACGACGACGCCTTTGAGGAGCAACTTTTTCACGTTATCCGCGCGTTTCACGTGGCGGGACGTTGCACGGACTGCGGAGAATGTTCTCGCGTATGTCCGCAACGCATACCCTTGCACCTTATCAACAGAAAGTTTATCAAAGACATAAACGTTTTGTACGGCGATTATCAGGCGGGACAAGACGCGGAGGGCAAAACCCCCGTCACCGACTACTCTTGCGACGACCCCGATCCCAAAGACGCATTGACAAAAACGGAGGGCAAATGATATGTTAAAAATCAAAAAAACCGACCTTCCATCCTTTTTTAATACCATATCCCAAAGTATGCCCGTCTACGCGCCCATACGCAAAAACGGCATAACGGATTACGGTTTTTACGACCAAAGTTCCCAAGTAGATATAGACACGTTAAAGACGGCAAAATCCCCCAAAGACGTGTTTTTCCCTCAAAGCGAGACGATGATGAAGTTTTGCACGGACGGCAAAAACATTACGGTACAAGACGTCAGAAAACCGCAAAACCCCTTTTTGGTGTTTGGCGTGAGAGCGTGCGACTACAAGGCTTTTGGTATTCTCGACAACGTGTTTTTGGCAGAACCCGTTGACACTTACTACAAAATGCGGCGCGACGCGGGCGTGGTTTTTACTCTCTCTTGCGCAAAACCGCAGGAAAGTTGCTTTTGTACCGTGTTCGGCATAAACCCGACCGAGCCCGACGGCGACGCGACTTGTTGGGCGGACAACGATTACCTTTACTTAAACCCAAACACGCAAAAAGGTCAACGAGTTTTGGATTTGGTAAGCGACTTGACGCAACCTTGCGACCAAACCGCCGTCGACAAAATCAAAAAAAATACCGACGAGGCGTTGCAAAAACTTCCTCTCAAAAATCTCGACCTCACCCCCTTTAAACCGCAAAATCTCAACAAACTGTTCAACCTCCCCGTTTGGGAAGAGTTGTCGCAGGCGTGTTTAGGTTGCGGCGCGTGTACCTTCGTATGCCCCACCTGTCAATGCTTTGACATAAGGGACTTTAAAACAAACAAAGACGTATTGAGATTCCGTTGTTGGGATTCCTGTATGTACTCCGACTTTACGCAGATGGCGGCAGAAAACCCCCGCACGACTCAAATGCAACGTTATCGTCAGAGATTTATGCACAAATTAGTGTATTATCCGTCGCAGTACGGCGAGTATTCCTGCGTCGGGTGCGGGCGGTGCGTGACAAAATGCCCGCAACGCTTAAACATAGCAAAAGTGATAAAACGTATCGGGAGGGACTGGCATGATTAAGGAAAATCTTATTCCGACGGTGTGCAACGTCATCGACATACGCAAAGATACCGCCGACGTAAAAACTTTTAGGGTGGTTGACCTAAACGGCAAAAAACCCTTTGAACATCTACCCGGTCAATGCGCGATGATATCTTTACCGAGCGTAGGCGAAAGTATGTTTTCCATCACTTCTTCCCCCACCAACGAGGACTATATGGAGTTTTCGATAAAGAAGTGCGGGTGCGTGACCGACGTCATACATTCCATAGAAGTCGGTCAGCAAGTGACGGTGAGAGGACCGTACGGCAAAAACTTTCCCGTAGAAACCGATTTTAAAGGCAAGGATTTGTTGTTTATTGCCGGCGGGATAGGTCTTGCGCCCTTACGCAGCGTGATAAATTACGTCAGGCATTACAGAAAAAATTACGGCAAGGTCACCGTCATATACGGCGCGCGGACAAAAGACGATTTTGTCGATATAGAAGAAATCACAAAAGAGTGGCAAAACGCGCCCGACTTTAAAGTGTACCTTACCATCGACAAGCCGCAGGAAGGTTGGGACGGTCACGTCGGATTTGTCCCCGCTTACGTCAAGGAAATCAATCCCGACCCCTCCGTTACGGCGATAATATGCGGACCGCCCATTATGATAAAGTTTACGCTTGCGGGGCTGTTGGAACTCGGTTTTTCCAAACAGCGAGTGTACACGACGCTGGAAATGCGTATGAAGTGCGGCATCGGCAAATGCGGCAGATGCAACGTCGGGGACAAATTTGTATGCAAAGACGGTCCCGTATTCCGAATGGACCAACTGGACCAACTTCCCAACGAATATTGACGCTACAAAAAAAAGGAACGGAAACAAATGGAAAACACAGTAAACGTTTATTTTTTCGGAAAAAAATATCAAGTGCCATCTTCGCTCACCATAATGAAAGCGATGGAATACGCAGGTTATCAATTAGTGCGCGGGTGCGGGTGCAGAAACGGTTTTTGCGGCGCGTGCGCCACTATTTACCGCATAAAGGGCAAGCAGGAACTCAAAACCTGCCTTGCGTGCCAACAGCAAGTAGAAGAAGGTATGTACGTCGCGACGTTGCCCTTTTTCCCTTTGGTCAAGCAAGTATACGACGTAGAAAAAATAAAGCCTACCGAGCAGATAATGATGCAACTGTACCCCGAAATTTACAGTTGCATAGGTTGCAACGCTTGCACAAAAGCCTGCCCGCAAGGTCTTAAAGTTATGCAATACATAGCCTACGCCCAACGCGGAGAGTACAAGAAGTGCGCGGAAGAAAGTTTTGACTGCGTTATGTGCGGGATATGTTCTTCGCGCTGTCCTGCGGGCATATCTCACCCGCAAGTCGCAGAACTCGCAAGGCGTCTTTACGGCAAATATCTTGCGCCGGAGTGCAAACATTTGGAAAAAAGAGTTGCGGAAATAAATCGCGGCGATTTTGACAAGATAATGCAAGACGTTATGGGCAAACCCGTCGAACAACTCAAACAACTTTACAACGCGCGGGATATAGAAAAATAAGGAGAGCAAAATTATGTATCGATACACAAAGGAGCAATCCGAATCGTTAAAAAAGGTTGAGCAAACGCGAGCAAAAAGATTAAACGACCTTTACCCGCGTATGTCGGCAGAAGATAAAGACGCGGTTTTAAAACAAAATCACCCCGACTACATACAATCCGCTTACCAAACGTTGGAAGTCGGTCAAAACAAAGGCGACAAAGTTCTGCGGGAACTTGCCCAACTTCTGCAAGGCAAATCCCGTATTCTCGGCGCAAACATCGACTTGTCCCGCCCCGATTACGACGTGGACGTTCTCGTCATAGGCGGCGGCGGAGCGGGCTCGGCGGCAGCGATTTCCGCACACCAAAAGGGCGCAAACACTATGATAGTGACAAAACTTCGCATAGGCGACGCAAACACTATGATGGCGGAAGGCGGCATACAGGCGGCGGACAAACCCAACGACAGCCCCGCAATACACTATCTCGACGCATTTGGCGGCGGACACTTTGCGGCAAAGCCGGAGTTGCTCAAAATGCTCGTTACGGAAGCGCCCGACGCGATAGAGTGGCTGTCGCAACTCGGCGTTATGTTTGACAAAGACGACGACGGAAATATGATTACCACGCACGGCGGCGGAACTTCCCGCAAGAGAATGCACGCTTGCAAAGACTATTCCGGCGCGGAGATTATGCGTACCTTGCGCGACGAAGTTTTAAACAGAAATATCCCCGTCGTTGACTTTACGGCGGCAATAGAACTCGTCAAAGACAAAAACGGCGCGGTGGCAGGCGCGATTTTGCTCAATATGGAAACAAAACAACTGCTCGTCGCGCGGGCTAAAACGGTGATAATAGCCACAGGCGGAGCGGGGAGGCTTCACTATCAGGGTTTTCCCACGAGCAACCACTACGGTGCGACGGCGGACGGATTGATTATCGCTTACCGCGCGGGCGCAAAACTTCTTTACGCCGACACCTTGCAGTACCACCCCACCGGCGTTGCGGAACCTACTCAAATATTCGGCGCGTTGGTGACGGAAAAAGTACGTTCGCTCGGAGCGCAACTGGTAAACAAAGACGGTCAGCCTTTTGTCTATTCTTTGGAAACGCGCGACGTGACGGCGGCGTCGATAATAAGAGAGTGCAAAAAGAGAAACAACGGAGTAACCACCACCGACGGCGTGGGCGTATGGTTGGACACCCCTATGATAGATATTTTGGGCGGAGAAGGCACTATTCTTAAACGCATACCCGCAATGTACCGTATGTTCAACAAGTACGGCATCGACATAACAAAAGAACCTATCCTCGTTTACCCCACCCTTCACTACCAAAACGGCGGAATCGACATAAACGGAGATTGTCAGTCCACGACGGTCAAAAATCTGTTTGTTGCGGGCGAAGCGGTAGGCGGAATACACGGCAGAAACAGACTTATGGGCAACTCGTTGCTTGACGTCATAGTCTTTGGCAGAGACGCGGGCAAAGCGGCGGCAGAAACCGCAAAAACGCTAAAAATCCCGCAAAACCTCAATATCGACCACGTAAAAGATTTTGACAAGCAACTTGCAGACGCGGGCATAAACTGCTCCGTTCTTTCTCCCCGTATTTTGCCCGACTACACGAGAAAGGATATGTAAAAACGTTGTCAACCGTCGCAAAAAATGCGATACGTTGCAAAAAAATCAAAACAAACGCACAAAAACTATTATCAAAAAAACGATAATAAACGACAATAAAACAATAAAAAACAAAAGGAGTAAAAAAAATGTTATCCTCTATCGCAACGGTTTTTGAAATCATAATGGTCATCTGCTTTGGAGCGTCGTGGCCCTTCAACGTAATCAAAGCCTACAAAGCGCGCTCTACAAAAGGCACAAGCCTTCTGTTTATGTCCCTCATCGGCACGGGGTATATCGGCGGAATACTAAACAAAATTCTTACCCTTATCGACGCGGGCAGCCTTACTTGGTTGCAATGGATTGCTTTTGCTTTTTACATAATCAACCTTATACTCGTATCTACGGGCATTGCGATATACTTCCGCAACAAAGCCATAGAAAAAGCGGCGCAACAACCCGCAAAAAACGCCTAAAAACAACCTGAAAACCACCAAAACAAAAAAATATACCAACCAAAAAACAAAAAACCACAGAGAGGTAAAACACAAATGAACGTAACAGTATGTATCGGTAGCGCATGTCACCTTAAAGGTTCTCAACAAGTAGCGGACAAACTCAAACAACTCATTGACAAAAACGGTCTTACCGACAAAGTTACCCTAAACGGAACTTTTTGCAAAGGTAATTGCGAACAAGGCGTCTGCGTGACGGTAGACGACCAAACTTTTTCCGTCAAACCCGAAACGACGGAAGAGTTTTTCAACAAAAACGTTCTTGCCAAGTTTTAACGGCAACCGTATACAAAATTTAAGGACAAAATGATATGACCTCCGTAAAAAAATTCGACACACAGGTTCAGCAACTCAAATACAAGGTGCTACGAGAAGTGGCGCGCCTTGCTTGGAACGACTCTTTGGACCAAGATATCGTCGATATTCCCAAAATTATTATTCCCGGCAAAACCCCCACTCTCCGCTGTTGCATATACAAAGAGCGCGCCATCGTGACGGAAAGAGTCAAAGTCGCTATGGGCGGCGACAAAACAAATCCCAACGTAATAGAAGTCATCGACATTGCGTGCGACGAGTGCCCCGTCAACGGATACGAGGTCACCAGCGCGTGCAGGGGTTGTCTTGCCCACCGTTGCGAAGACGCTTGCCATTTTGGCGCGATAAACTTTGACGAACGCCACACCGCTTATATCGACAAGACAAAATGCAAAGAGTGCGGAGCGTGTTCTAAAGTATGCCCTTACAACGCCATTCGCAACAACAAACGCCCGTGTGAACTTGCTTGCAAAATCAAAGCGATTTCTATGGGGGAAGAAAAACAAGCCTGCATAAACAACGACAAATGTATTTCTTGCGGCGCGTGTATGTATCAATGCCCCTTTGGCGCGATTGTGGACAAATCTTTTGTCATCGACGCGATAGACGTCATCAAAAAAAGCCAAAACAATACCAAATATAAGGTTTTTGCCGTCGTCGCGCCGTCTATATCCAGCCAGTTTAGGTACGCCAAACTCGGGCAGGTGATAAAAGGTCTTAAAGAACTCGGTTTTTACACCGTCGTAGAAGCGGCGTTGGGCGCGGATATGGTTTCTATGAGCGAAGCGAAGGAATTGACGGAAAAAGGATTTTTGACAAGTTCCTGCTGCCCCGCCTTTGTCGATTATATCCACAAAAACTACCCCGACCTGACAAAATACGTTTCTCACAACCTTTCCCCGATGGCGGCGATTGCGCAATATATCAAAAGCACAGAGCCGCAATCCAAAGTTGTGTTTATCGGCCCTTGCACCGCCAAAAAAGCAGAAGCACACAAGCCCGAAGTCAAACAATACGTCGACGTCGCGCTTACTTTTGAAGAACTTCAAGCGTTGTTTGACAGCAAGGACATCGACATAACCACGTTGGGAGAAGACGTTCTCGACAACGCGTCGTATTTTGGCAGAATATTCGCAAGAAGCGGCGGTCTGTCGGAATCCGTCGCGCAAGCCCTTAAAGAACAAAATATAACCGACTTTCAACTCAAACCTTGCGTTTGCGACGGCATAGAAGAATGTAAAATCGCCCTTATCAAAAAAAGCAGAAACTTGCTCGACGCCAACTTTGTGGAAGGTATGGCGTGTACAAACGGCTGTATCGGCGGCGCAGGTTGCCTGACTCACGGCGAAAAGAACAAAGACGAAGTGGACAAATACGGCAAGGAAGCGTACGAAAAACATATTTCCGACGCCATCTCCGTTTTAAAAACCTGACCGCCAAAAACAAAACCATTATACCAAATCACAAAACTACTATTTTTAACCCCCACAAAATTAAACCGTTATTAAAACCCCACAAAATTAAACCATTATCTTAAAACGCCAAAGGGAGAAACAACTTTTTGTTTCCCCCTTTGTCTTTTACGCCGCCCCTTGTAAAACATATCTAAACATACTACTTTATATTTTGCAAAGAGTGTTTATTTTAGCGTGGCTGTTTTTTTAAATTGTCATTGCGAGGAGCGATTTTTTAACTTAAAAAAATTTATCGACAAAAAAATCGCGACGTGGCAATCTCGCGGAAGCGGTCCTCGTGCAAGATATGGTAC
Source organism: uncultured Clostridia bacterium (assembly GCA_934230325.1). GTDB lineage: Bacteria > Bacillota > Clostridia > Christensenellales > CAG-314 > SFEB01. The sequence continues at coordinate 29,035 of CAKQEP010000008.1, forward strand.
TAATACGCACGTTGCTAAATGCGTGGAGGCAAAGAGTATAAAGGCTCTCATTTGTTTTGCCGTCATAAGGATAAATTGTGCTATTTGCAAATTTTTTCCTCATAATGACAAGTAAAACACTTTCGCTCGTTTATAAAGATATTACTTTATACTTTGCAAAAGGCAGATGGTCTTATGCGGCTGTTTTTTGGTCGCTAAAATAGTTTTTTTAGATTTTTGTTGCCAAACACTTGACTTAAATCGATATTTTTATTATTATATATAGGCGCTTGACGGCGGCAATTTTTGTTGCGGCGGTCAACGTCAAATTTTTGACGCTGCTATGGCTCAGCAGGTAGAGCGCGTCCTTGGTAAGGACGAGGTCACCGGTCCGAATCCGGTTAGCAGCTCCACAAATCAAAAATCGCCAAACCTTTACTTTTTTGGTTTAGCGATTTTTTTGCTTTTTTGCTTTTTTATATTTTTTGCGTTATTACGTTTTTTACGGTTTTTTGCTTAATACAAAACGGAAAAAGCGTCTGCGGCGGTTGCGGTTGCTGCTACAAAAGCAAAATCTTTTGCGCCCGTCGATTTGAGAGAATATGCAAACCCTTCGGATTTTTCGTTGCCGATGAGAGCGTCTGCAACGGTCGTACCTATCAAAAGGTTAAGTTTTTCCGCCGAACCTATGCCAAACACCGTATCCAACGTTTTAAACAAATCTTCCGTATCTTCCGCCGACAATCCGTTTAGCGTCAAGGTTTTGTGTGTGACGGTGTAGTCAAACTGCGCCGAACCTTTCTGCACGCGCACGGTTGACGACACGTAAAGGCTATCCGGCACATACTTTTTTAGGTAGGAAAAAGGAAACTGATTCATTTCCGCCTTAAAGGGGGTAAGGTCGAGTTTAACCACGACGTTGATGTCTGCGCTGCCCGTTTCGTCAATATTAAGAAAATCCGTCTGAATCAATTTTACGTCCAACGATTTGCCGCCGACGTCGATTTTGCCGCCCGTTTTTTGGTAGAACACGGTTTGTCCCAACGCGCCGACCTGTTTTTCGGTGAGAGAAACCGCCCCTTTCATCGGAGTCGAGCCGCCCATATCGACGGAATAACCTTCGTACCCTTTGCCTTCCTCGTACTTGACCATATCTTCTACGGAAGTGTTTACCACGTCTTTTACGTCTACAAAATCTTCCGCGCCAAACGCGCTGGGGCAAAGTTCGCTTTCGTTTACCGGTTTGCTCAAGGTTTTGAGTTGACCGACGGTATTAAACAAATCTATTCCGTACGTTTTGCGAACATAAACGTACCCGCCTATGACGGCAACGCCGACGATTGCAACGATAACCACGACGGTGGTGATAAGACCTTTTATCAATTTCATACGATAAATCTCCTTGTTATATTTTTTTGATTATACGACAAAAACCGAAAATAATCAAGAATTTACTAAAAAAACTTATTAAGAGCGGTAAAGTTTAAAAACGCCGCCGCTAATTTAAAAAAATCACCGTTTAAGTTTAAAAAAACGTTATCGTCAACATTAAAAAAAGTTACCGTTTGGATTTAAAAAAGGATTTGAGAATTTCTCCGCATTCTTCCTGCAAAACGCCGCCCGTAGCCGTCAAAAAATGGTTGAGTTGGTTTTCTTCCGCAAGGTTTACGACGCTCCCGCACACTCCGCCTTTGGGGTCGTACGCGCCAAAATACACCTGCTTTATGCGCGCGTTGAAACACGCCCCCAAACACATAGCGCACGGCTCTAAAGTCACGTACAAAACGCAATTTTCCAACCGCCAACTATTGAGTTTTTTGCAGGCTTTTTCTATTGCTATTACTTCTGCGTGGTGCGTTGCGATTTGCTTTTTGTTGCGGTCGTTTCTCCCGCGCGACAAAATTTTGCCGTCCAAAACCACCACCGCGCCGATAGGGACTTCTCCGTTTTCGTAGGCTTTTTGGGCTTGTTTTAATGCCGCCCGCATAAATTTTTCGTTCTGTTTTTGACTATACGTATCTACTTTTTGCATACAACGATAATTTTTCTTTTGGTTTTTTTGTTTAGTTTTGATTTGTTAAAACCGCTTTGTTGTCAATGCGCCGCCGCCGTTTTTGTTTTCTCCCGCAACGGTGTTTAGCAATCTTCTCGGTATATCGGCGTTTTTTTCAAATATTGCGTTAAACTGACTGTACGGAAACGGGTGACCGAATTTGTCGCTACCTACCTCTACCGTAAAAGACGGTATCCCGAGCGCGCTGACGCACCAGTCTTTGTACCCGCCCGCGCTGCCCGCCTCGTCGGGAACGACGGTGTACCCCGTCAACTCCGCAATACTGCGCGCAAGTCGGTAGTGCCGCCACAGCCGTTGTTTGTCTTTTTGATAAAACCGCCAAAAAACGACTTCTCCTTTGCAGTGATAGTTTAAGGTTGCGAGCGGCTTGACTGCTTGAGTAAACCGCGCAAGGCATTGCGTTTCCTTTTCGCTATGCGGATATTTTCCCACGTAATTTGCGCTCGATTTGTAAAAAAGGTTGCTTTTGCCCTGCCCCCACCTTGCGTCAAAATTGACGTTTAGGTCCACTGCGTCGGCGTTGGCTTTCCACAAACTGAAATCCGTGCCGCCGTTTATCTTGATAAGATTTTGCCGCCGCTTTTTGTCCTCGATAAACGCCGCGCCTTCCTGCGCGAGCCGCACGCCGTCAACGTTGACCATAGGAACAAAATATATTCCGCCCAAAAGCAAAAGATTTTTGTTTTTGAGCAAATGTTTTGCCTGATTGACCACCAAAAGCGACGTAATATGTTCTCGCGCGTGTATTGCGCCCGTGACGATAATGCAATCGCCTTTTTTGTCGCCCACAAATACGTAGGGTATGCTTTGCCCCAACGTACTGTTGCCTATACTGCCCGTTTCGACGCCGCGCGCCGCAAACTGCTCCGTTTCCTTCAACAAATCCCGATAACCAAACACACGACCACCTCTTTTTGCATTAAAATATATATATGCAAAAGAAATGCAGTTAGTTAACAAAAAAGGGCAAAAAAGACGATTTAACAAGATAAAACCATATTTTAAAGCGGTGAGCGGCTTGCGTTTTAGCAATCAAAACCGCTTTAACAAGGGCAAAAATCACCGCCGACGCCGTTTATCTCGATAAGATTTTTCCGCCGCCGTTTTTTTAAAACTCTTGCTCCAACCGCTGCGTGCGTTGGGACAGGTCGTAAAGACGTTTGTACAATCCGTCCGCCGCCATCAACTGGTCGTGCGTACCCGTTTCCGCAATTCCCTTATCCGTCAACACGACTATTTTGGTAGCGTTGCGGATAGTAGAAAGTCTATGCGCGATGACGATAGCCGTGCGACCTTCTATGAGTTTGTCGAGCGATTGCTGAACTTTGAGTTCGCTCTCGTTGTCGAGGCTGCTCGTTGCTTCGTCCAAAATGATAAAAGGCGGATTTTTTAAAAACACGCGGGCGATGCTTATGCGTTGTTTTTGACCGCCGCTGAGTTTTACGCCGCGCTCTCCGACGTAACTGTCGTACCCGTCGGGCAACTTATCGATAAACTCGTCCGCTCCCGCAAGTTTAGCCGCCGCAACGATTTCCTCTCGCGTGGCGTCGGGTTTTCCGTAAGCGATATTTTCTGCGACAGTGCCCCAAAACAGGTACACGTCCTGAAAAACCATACCGATGTTTCCGCGAAGGCTGTTTAAAGTAATTTTGCGCACGTCTATGCCGTCCACCGTGATTTTTCCGTCGGTAACGTCGTAAAAACGCGGAATAAGGTTTGCGATAGTGGACTTTCCGCTGCCGCTCGGACCGACGAGAGCCACCAACTGCCCGCTTTTTACCGACAGATTCAAGTGGTCGAGAACGTTGCGGCCGTCGGGGGTGTACTTAAAGGTTACGTCGCAAAACTCCACGTTGCCTTTTATCGTATCGATAGCGACGGCGTCGGGCGCGTCCTCGATTTTTACCGGCGTATCCATAATTTGCTGATACCGCGCAAACGCCGTTATTCCGCGTTCAAACTGCTCGGAATAGTCTGCAAACCCGATGAGCGTACCCATAAGGCTGGTGGCGTACAGCAAATACATTACAAACAAGCCCGCGTCGATTTTAAACAACCCGCCCAAAACGAGGATACTGATATACATAAGCGCGTCCATACCTTTGAGCGCGGCAAAAAACGAGCCCATATAGTGATAAGTTTGCGACTTGCTTTTTACAAAGGCTTTGTTGCCCTTACCAAATTTTTCTTCTTCGAGTTTTTCGTTTGCGAAGGCTTTTACCACTCTAACGCCGCTCAACGAGTCCTCTACCTGCGCGTTTATTTCGCTCATATTTTTGCGGTTTAAGGTATAATTTTCGTCCCACTTGTTGTTAAACGCCACCGTAAGCCACGCCATAATGGGCAACAACGCAAACAGACACAAGGTCATATAAATTTGTTGCGACGCCAAAATGACAAACATACCCACTATCTGAATAGAACTGACAAACAACGTTTCGGGGCAGTGATGGCTAAACTCGGTAATATCAAAAAGGTCGGTCGTTATCCGACTCATAATACTGCCCACCTTGTTGTCGTCATAAAAAGAGTGCGGCAACCTTTGAAGATGCTCAAACATATTCCGCCGCAAATCGCTTTCGATTTTTACGCCCATAATATGTCCGTATTTGTTGACAAAAAATCTGCACGCAACGCCCAACGCTCTCACTCCCAACAAAATTGCGCCGTAAATAAGCACGGTTTTGAGAATAACAAAGCCGGTGTCTAAGGCTTCGTCGGTGATTTTTTTCGCAAACATAGGAAAAACAAGATCGCACGCCGTCGCCAAGACGGAGCATAACATATCAAAAAACAGAAGACCTCTGTACGGTTTGTAATATTTTACGAATTGTCTTATATAACTCCAAGATTTTTTGTTTTGTTTATTTTTTGTTTTCATAGTCTACCTAAACGATATATTTTGTTTTTTGCTTCCGTAGTTTTTTGTTTTATTATCTTATTCTCATAGTCCACCTCAACGATATATTTTGATTTTTGCGATGTAATTTTTTGTTTTGTTATATCGATATTTTTTTAAACGAAGGGCAAACACGCCCGCCGCCGCTCTAAAAAGAGTCGTGGCAGGTAAAGTACAGCGTTTGCGTTTTTTTGGCAAATTCTTTTATGAATTTTGCTGCCGTCGCAAGGTTTTTGTCGTCGTAATTGACAAACGGGTCGTCCAAAATCAGCAAAGGCAGGTCGTCGCCGTAAATACATTTCATGAGAGCCAGCCGCAAAGCAAAGTTGCACATATCCTTGTAGCCTTCGCTCAAAAATCCCGACTCCGCAAGAACTCCGTCTTGCGTAACCCGCACTTCAAACGCCGCGTCTACGGTAGCGTCGCCCCACTTGCCGTCGGTAAGAAGTTTAAAGTACTCGTTAAACTGCTTGTTGAGTTTGGGAAGGTAATCGTTGGTCAACTTTTCCTTTGCTTCGGCAAGCAACTTGCGAGCGAGCAAGGCAACTTCGTACTTTTGTTTCGCTTCCTCGTACTCTTGCTTTACGCCGTCGACCTCGTTTTTAACGTCGGCGGAATCCACCAAATTTTTTGACAAAACGTCGTACTCGCGTTTGTCGGCATAAAACACTCTTTCCTGCTCGTTGCGTTTTTCTACGTAACTGTTTCTCGCGCGCTCAGCGTCGGCTTTGCTTTTTTGCGCCGCCGCATAAAGTTGCTCTATATCCTCGTTTTCGTCACCGAACTCGGCAATTCGCGCCGCCAACTCTTGTTTTCGTTTCGCCAACGCGTCGAGCGAACCTTGCGCGATATAAATTTCTTTGCCCAAAGAATCTATTTTTTCCGTCAAATAGGCTTCCTGATTTTGCCGCCACATTAACCACTCGTCGTACTCTTTTTGTTGCCGCTCGTAATTTTTTTGCGCCGTTTCCCACGTTTCCTTTTGCTTTTTTGCAACGCCTGCCCGACAAACCGCAACAAATATCGCGCCGAGCACCGCAACGGGAACTCCGACGTACCACTTGACGGCGCACAACGCCGCGCCTGCAACTGCCAAGATTATTCCTACCACGATTTGCCACAACGGCATTTTTGCTTTTTGCGGCGGCGGAGGGGGACAAGGCTGTTCTTTTTTGGGCAAATCCGCTTTTTGCGCTTTAAAACCGTCCGCAAATTTTTGATTTTCTTCCTTTTTGGACAAGGTTTTTGCGTATTCCGCAGAAACTTCCCGCAGAGCCGCTTTGTACTGCGCCAACTCTTTCGCGCCGGAATACTTTTCCGTTTGTTTGGTATATTTTTCTACCGCCGCGTCTGCCTCGACGATAATTTTTTCTGTTGCGTTTATCTTGTTAACGTCGTCGATTATCTTGTCGCTCAATTCCCGCGCCTTTTTTTCTTCGTTGACGGCGGCGACAAATTTTTCCTGCAACTCTTTTTGACGCCTTTCCAAAACGTAAAGTTTGCCGCCGTTGCCTTTTTCCAACCGCAACTCTTTGCAAAACTCCCGCAACGCTTTGTCTGCCGTCGCAAAATTGTTGTCGTCGGCGGTGTTTTCTTCCAGTTGCGACAACCGCTTTACAAAATCGTCGTTGCTCGTAATCGCCACTTCGCACTGCGGAAGATAAACGAGCCGACTAAAAGTGTCCGCGTCAACGCCGAAAATACGCGCGCCCAACTCTTTGGACGGATCGCCCGTTTCTATTTTGTAGGCTTTGTTGGTGTCGTCGTCGTACAGCCGCGCTTCCTGCTCCTTTGCCGTCGCTCCAAAATATCTTTCTATGCGAAAATTGCTGCCTTTGTGACTGAACCGCAATATTCCGCCAAACTTTTCCGTCGAGTTAAACGGTTTAAAAAGTTTGTATTCGTTTTGGTTTATCTGCTTGCTGCGAGAATAATTTATCCCGTAAAACATCGCTTTGATAAAGTTTGCGACGGTGGTTTTGCCAAATCCGTTGTCCTCTCGCACGACGTTAAGCCCGTCGCTAAAATCTATTTCGTAATTTTTTAAACAGCCGAAAGCCTTGATTTTTGCCGATAAAAGTTTCATGCCAAGTCTATCTCCTCGCCGTTGAGAGCGTTAAACCCGTATTTAAGAACCTTGTTTAGCAACTTTGGATCGGATATTCTTTGCCTTGCCAACGCGACAAACTGCGATTTTAGCGACGTCGTACCCGCAATTTTGTCATAATCGGGTTTTACGCGCGTGTTGTCCTTGACTTTGACGCAGAAAAACAAATCTTTTATCCCTTCCGCGATTATCCCCGCATTGAGGTTTACTTCCTCGTCGGTTTCCCCCTCCAAGACAAACTCTACCATATCTTCGCTCGGTATAGCGTCGTTTTCGCTAAACTGCCGCATAAGATTGATTACGTCGGCGTTGCTTTTGGCGTCACCAACCGCAAGGTTGACGACGTGAGCGCGCCGTTTGGCGGCAGGAATAAACCAAATGCTTTGGCGGCGGTCAAGCACTTCCGTATTTATCGCGACAAAACCTTTTTGTCCCGTTTCGTCAAATCCGCGCGGCTCCAAACACCCGCAATAACAAGCGTAACCCCTGCCCGCCTGTTCTTTGCGGTACTCGTGAATATGCCCCAACGCAAAATAGTCCACGTCCTTATCCCAAAAGGAATCGAGATTTATCGCGCCGTACCGACTTTTTGTGCCTACGTCGCCGTGCGCAATGAGAACGTTGTAGTTTTCTCGTTTCCACTCGATTCCCTCCAAGTCGTCGGCGGTGACCTTTGACAAATCTACGCCGACAAAGGTTACGCCTTCCGAGTCGTCTATTCTGCAAATTTCATCTTCAAATAGTTTGACGTTTTTGGGCAGCCTGAGTTTAAACCCTTCGTCAAAAGCCGACTCGTCGTGGTTTCCCGTCAAAATAATTATGGTCATTTGCGGACATTGTTCAAAGGCGGAAATCAACGTCGATTTTGCGCTGTTTGTCGCGTGACTGCTCTCAAAAAGGTCGCCCGCAACTATAAAGTAGCCAAAACCTTGTTTTGCCGCCTCTCTCACCGTGTCGCAAAAACTGTTGAGAATCTCACCCCGCCGTTGCAAGGCTTTGTTGTGCGGCAATCCCGACAAAGGACTGTCCAAATGAATATCTGCGCAATGTAAAATTTTCATAAACCGATTATATCATATCGTCACGATTAAATCAACCGTTAAAAAAACCGCAACTCAAAAAAATCCGCAATTTATACTTAAAAAACTCGCAATTCGTACTAAAAAATCCGCGCCTAAACGTGCCGACGTTAAAAAAAATGGCAATTTTAAAAAATCCGCCTTTCCCAAAAGCCAAACACAAAGAAAAAAGGTTTCGAATTGTTGCAAAAATAAAAAAACTTTTGCTAAAACGCTTGCGTAATTCCGCCGTTTTTGTTATAATTTGGTATGCGTTTTGATAATGCGTGGTTTTTGCGCGTTTTCAAAACCCCCTTATCTTTGCAATGCGCAAAGGTCAATAGTCCAAAAGGAGGTAAATACAGCGATGAACAGTTACGAATTGCTTTACATCATTGACAACGCTCTTTCTGACGAAGCAAAGGAAGAACTCGTCAACAAGTTTAACAACGTCATTGTAAAGGCAAACGGTACCATCGACACCGTCGACAAGTGGGGCGCAAAAAAACTCGCCTACGACATCGACTACAAGAGTGAAGGTTATTACGTGCTCATCAACTTTAAAGCGGACAGCACAGTCCCTGCAGAAGTCGAGCGTAATCTCAAAATCACCGACGGTGTTATGCGCTATCTTGTCATAAAAAAGTAGTTTTTTTAAGGTAACAAAATTATGAACAAAGTGTTTTTGATAGGCAGATTAACAAGAGATCCGGAACTCCGCTCCGTTGGTACGGGCGTATCCGTTTGCCGTTTTAGCCTTGCCGTTGACAGACCTTTTAAGTCCGGCGGCGATACCACCACCGACTTCTTCAATATCGTCGTGTGGCGCGCGCAAGCGGAAAACTGCGCAAAATACCTTACAAAAGGTCAGCAGTGCGCAGTAGTCGGCAGGATAGAAAATCATTCCTACGACAAAGATGGCGAAAAACGTACCGCAACGGAAATCGTCGCGGATAGCGTGGAGTTTTTAAGCAAAGCAGGCGGCGGTGGCGGAAATACCGACGAGTTCGGCAAAAAACAAACCGTTTCTGACTTGCCCAGCGTCGACGACGAAGACGACGGTCAACTGCCTTTCTGATTTTAAAGGAGATTTATCATGAGTGAAGAAAAAAAGGTTCAGCGCCCTGCGCGCCGCCCTCTCAAAAAAAAGGTTTGCGCCTTCTGCGCGGCTAAAAAAGACGACATCGATTACAAAGACGTCGCTACTCTCAAAAAATATATTACGGAAAAAGGCAAGATTTTGCCCAAACGTATGACCGGTACTTGCAGCAAGCACCAAAGAGATATTGCCGTAGCCGTAAAACGCGCAAGACAGATGGCGTTGTTGCCTTACGTAGGCGATTAACAATCAAAAAGTTTTACACAACCATTCAACAAACCTTGTTTTTGCAAGGTTTGTTTTGTTTTTCGGCTGTTTTTTTATATTGTCAAAAGCGAGGATAAACTGTGCTATTTGCAAATTTTTTCCTCATAATGACATACAAAACACCTTTGCTCGTGTACGGAGTATTGTTTTATACTTTGCAAAGAGTGTGTCTTTTAGCGTGGCTATTTTTTAAATTGTCATTGCGAAGTGTAAATTTTTGGCTTTTTAAACCTAACCTTATAAATAAAAATTTACGCTGTGGCAATCGCACGGAAGTGAACCTTGTGCAAAATATGGTACGGATAAGCAAGTCGCTAAATGCGTGGAGGTAAATACTATATAGGCTTTCGTTTATATTGCCGCCAAAAAGTTTAGATGTTCGCAATCCCAAACCCAACAAAATGCAAGCATTTTGTTGGGAGAGGAGCAGCCCGCTGTAGGGCGTAGGCGGTATATGAATATATACCGACAAGCCTTTGGGCGGTGTCTGCGACGATGTGGCAATCGCACGGAAGTGAACCTTGTGCAAGATACGGTACAAACACGCACTTTGCTATATGCATAGAGGCAAAGAGTATAAAGGCTCTTGTTTATATTGCCGTCAAAAAGTTTAGATGTTCGCAATCCCAAACCCAACAAAATGCAAGCATTTTGTTGGAGAGGAGCAGCCCGCTGTAGGGCGTAGGCGGTATATGAATATATGCCGACAAGCCTTTGTGCGGCGCTGCGACGAGGTTCGCTTCCGCGAGATTATCACGTCAAAAATTTGCCGTCATAAGGATTAGTTTTACTATTTGCAAATTTTTTCCTCATAATGACAAGTAAGGCACCTTTACTCACATAATAAAGTATTTTTCTTTGTGTTTTATAGTAAGTATATCTTTTTAAATGGCTGTTTTTTTAAATTGTCAAAAGCAAGGAGCGGTTTTTTAACAAAAAAACAAGCCTTGTTTTCGCAAGGCTTGTTTGGATTACAAACTTAACTGTCGCGTGAAAGCGGGCAGGAGCGTACTTGTCGTAGCGATTGTTTGTCGAGCGCAAACGCAGACCAAAAATGCGCCGCCATACTCGCCAAAACTTATTCGCATTTAACGATAATATTTTGGTCGACGGTTTGCATTTCCTCCACTGCGGGCAAAGTTTTGTCGACGTCGGCAAAAGACACTTCCTGACACACAAAGTCGTCGGCTTTTATTATATTTTTTGCAAGGATATTTAGCGCGGAAGGGAAGTTTCCGTACGGGTTGTCCACTCCGCACACCGTAAGATTTTTCTTTTGCACCGACGGCACGGAAAACTCCGCTTTTTTGTTGAACAGTCCGCCCACGCAAAACACGCTGTTTTGTCCGCACGCTTCTATTGCGACGGAAATAGGCAAGTCGCTTTCCGCAAAGTAGACAACTTTTTCGCACATACGTCCGCCCGTAGCGTTAAAAATCTCGTTTGTCACGGTTTTTGTAGCGTCAAAGGTATAAAAGACGTTTTTGTCCAACGCAATATTTTTAAGCGCGGCGTCGCTTTCCACAAAGATAGGCACGGCTTGGTAGTAAGTAATCAAGCAGGACAAAATTACGCCTAATTTTCCGCCGCCAAAGACAGCCACGTGGTCGCCTTTTTCCAAATTTATTTTGTCGATGATATTAAGCGCAAAACTTATCGGCGCGGTCATAAGCGCGTTTGAACTGCTTACGCCGTCGGGAATTTTTGCAAGGCATTTTTGCGGCAAGCAAACAAAGTCCTGCATAAGTCCGTCGGAATTTATCCCCAACTGCTTTTTTTCTACGCACATTTGATATTTGTGCGTTTTGCAAAACAAGCAATTTCTGCAAGCGATATAAGGCTCTATCACAACTCTGTCCATACGCTCGATGCGGCTTTCCTGAGGGTCGTACACTTCGCTGACGACGCCCACGCCGCAACTGCCTATGACGATGCCCGACTCGGTTTTGAGCGTGCCGTTTAAAACGCAAAAATCTTCTCTGGTAAAAAGAATCCTATCCATTTTTACCTTTGCGTTGAGTTCCGGCGTCGGATCTACGGGCTGGTCGGAAATAAGTTGCAAATCGTTTGGTTTTACAAGTTTCCATGCTTTCATAATATCACCGTTTGTATTATATCAAAAAAAATCTAAAAAGTCCACAGTTTTGGCGATACAACGACAAAATAAACGTCAAAATCGCAAAACGACAAAAATCGACGCCGTTTTTTGCTAAAAATCCGCCAAAAAATCACCAAACGACGGGCGTTGCGCCGTGTTCTTCCAAAAAATCGTTGGCTTTGACAAAATGACCGCAGCCAAAAAACCCGTTGTACGCCGACAGCGGACTCGGGTGCGCCGCCGTCAACACGCAATGAATCGGATTTGTTATCAGATTTTGTTTCTGTTTTGCGTTTGCGCCCCACAACATAAACACTACGGGACGGTCAAAATCGTTGACGAATTTTATTACGCTGTCGGTAAAAATTTCCCAACCTTTGTCTTTGTGGCTGTTGCTTTTGCCCGCTTCCACCGTCAACACGCTGTTTAACAAAAGAACCCCTTGCTTTGCCCACACCGTAAGGTCGCCGCCCTTTACTATCGACGGCTTGCCCGTTTCGTTGGCGATTTCTTTAAAAATATTCAGCAAACTCGGCGGCGGCTGTTGACCTTCCGGCACGGAAAAACTCATTCCCATAGCCTGCCCTTTGTTTATGTACGGATCTTGACCGATAATTACCACCTTTACGTCCTGCGGCGAAGTAACGTCAAAGGCGTTCAAAATGAGTTTTTTTGGCGGGTAAACGACGCGCGTCGCATACTCTTTGCTCAAAAAACTCTTTAACGTCTTAAAATAATCCTTGCAAAACTGTTCTGAAAACAGCGGTTCCCACCCGTTGTAACTTCTTTCCATCTTTTACTTCACCACCTTTGCTCGACTGCCGTCGCAACGACGATAATTCAACCTTGATTTAATAATAAATAATTTTTGCCGTATAGTCAATACGTTTAAGAAAAAAACTGCGTTTTTCCTTTTTTTATGAACCGATATAGTATTTGCCTATGTGCATTTAGTAAGGTGCGTTTTTATACCGTATTTTGCAAAGAGTGTATATTTTAGCGTGGCTATCGTTAAAGTGTCATTGCGAAGTGTAAATTTTTGGCTTTTTTAAACCTAACCTTATAAATAAAAATTTACGCTGTGGCAATCGCACGGAAGTGAACCGCATTGTTTCACAAGTATTGATTTCACAACATTTTGACGGGAGCCTATATAGTATTTGCCTATGCGCATTTGGTAATGAGCGTGTTTGTACCGTATTTTGCATAAGGACCGCTTCCGCGAGATTGCCACACAAAAAATTTACTTCATAAGGACAAAATTTTTCTACTGGTAAATTTTTTGTTCGCAATGACAAGTAAAAAAACCTTTGCTCGAGTATAAAGATATTACGTTGTACTTTGTAAAGAGTTGATACTTTAAAGTGGCTATCGTTAAATTGTCATTGCGAGGAGTGATTTTTTAAGTTAGATAAGACTAATCGATAAAAAAATCGCGACGTGGCAAGACAAGCGGCTGCGGTCATTATAAAAAAATCCCGCAAAGTTTTGGCTTTGCGGGAGCGTAAATACGCTTTGTAGTTTTACGATTTGTATTTCTTGGTTTGTTTTTGTTTTGTCGTCTTTTAGTTTGCTTGTTCTGCTTGTTGCGGTTGATTTTCTACAAGGAGCGCGTCGGGATTTTCCAAAATCATAGATTCGTCAAACTTGGGGATAAGCAAACCTTTGGCTTTTTGAACAAAGTAGGACACGGTGACAAAAATCACAAACGTACCCGCCGAAACAATCCAACCTATCCAGATTTTTTGAGTTATTCCGCCCACCAAAAATCCCAAAAAGGATATTACTGCGACGGACAGCGCGACGGGAAGTTGACATTTTACGTAGTCCATATGGTTGCACTTTGTCGTAGCGGCGGCAAGGATAGTAGCGTCGGAGATAGGTGAAACTTGGTCGCCGAACACTGCGCCGGACAGCACGGCAGAAACGGTCAAAAGGTAGAGTTGCGTACCGATTTCCCCTTTAAACATAGGCGCGACGAGCGGAACGATAATGCCGAAAGTTCCCCAACTCGTACCCGTAGCAAAGGATATAGCCATAGCGATAACCATCATAATAGCGGGGAGCAGTACTTTTGCGCTACCCATAGCGTTTGCGACGGTGCCGATAAACGCGCTCACGTCCAGCAGCGTACAAATATCCGACAGCGTCCACGCAAGGATAAGAATCATAAAGACGTCGCAGATAGACTTAAATCCTTCTCCCAGACTTTTGGAAAAATCTTTAAAGGTTATTTTTTTGCGGATAAGGAAGTAGACAAAGGTGCAAACCACTGCCAACGTCGAGCCGCAAGCCAACGAGAGTTCTGAGTTCATATTTCCGTTGTCGGTCAGGGCGTAGTACACCATAAATCCGACGGAAAACAAAATCATAAACAGAATAGGCAACACGAGGTCGAGAATAGTTCCGTTGTCGTTTTGCGCCAAAATTTCTTCCGAGTGGAAGGTTGTTTTTTTGCCGCAGTTTACGTCGCCCGTTTCGATTGCCTTGACTTCTCTTTTGCGAACGCCAAAAAAGTCCATTCCCAGCGCGATAGTGACAAAAATGAATATTATCGTAAGAATAGGATAAAAATTGCACAACGCCGACTGCAAGTACAGACTAAACGCGTTTTGTCCTGCGTCCAGACCGTCTGCAATGGTTGACGTAACAAAACTTGCCCAACTGCTTATGGGCATAAGCAAGCACACTGCGACGGACAAACTTCCTATCATATACGCCAACTTAACTCTGCTTATGCGGTACTTGTCGGTGATGGGACGCATAACGGTACCCGTCGCCAACCGATTGAAGTAGTCGTCCATAAACATCAAAACGCCAAAGCCCGCCGTCACTGCGAGAATTCCTTTGCGGGATTTAATGTGCGACGCAAACCAGCGCCCCACCGCTTTTGTGCCGCCCGACCTGTCAATAAGAACGATAAGCACTCCCAACATAAGAATAAAAATCAAAATCGCGCCGTGACCGCCACCGCTGCCCGACAGCGTTTCCGCCATAGTTTTGAATACTTGCGCAAACCCGTCGAGAACGTTTCCGCCGCCACCGATAGAAAACATCATCGCGCCGGTGAGAATACCTACAAAAAGCGAAATATACACTTCCTTGCAGATAAGCGCAAGCACGATGGTAACGACGGCGGGGATAATAGACCAAAAAGTTCCCTGCATAAAAAAAACCTCACTTTTTTGTCGAATACAGACAAAAACTCAAACGGCATAATTATATATTAAAACAATAGTATTGTCAAACGGTTTTATAAGGATAAACAGAGTTTGTTTTGCCTGTTTTTTGCCGTGATTACCGTTTTAAAACGAGAAACAACCGAGAACCGCCATACTGCTTGCCTTTGCGCATATAGTAAAGTGCGTGTTTATAATGCCGTCAAAAAGTTTAGATGTTCGCAATCCCAAATCCAACAAAATGCTTGCATTTTGTTGGAGAGGAGCAGCCCGCTGTAGGGCGTAGGCGGTATATGAATATATGCCGACAAGCCTTTGTGCGGCGCTGCGACGAGGTGGTAATCAATGTTAAATTGTCATTGCGAAGTGTAAATTTTTGGCTTTTTTAAACCTGACCTTATAAATAAAAATTTACGCTGTGGCAATCCCGCGGAAGCGTACCATATGCAAGATACGGCACAAATACGCACTTTGCTATATGCGAATAGGCAAAGAGTATAAAGGCTCCCGTCAAAATGTAGCAAAAACAAAACTTGTGAAACAATGCGGTTCGCTTCCGCGAGATTATCACGTCAAAAATTTGCCGCCATAAGGATTAGTTTTGCTATTTGCAAATTTTTTCCTCATAATGACAAGTAAAGCACCTTTGCTCGTATCTAAACATACTACTTTATTCTTTGTAAAGAGTTGATACTTTAAGCGGCTGTTTTTTTAGAGTGTCAAAAGCGAGGAGCTATTTTTTAAGTTGGAAAAACTAAAACCAAACAAAAAACGATATTTTTTAACGCAACGCTTGACAAGGACGCATTTGCGAGTCTATAATGAATACAATCTTAATAAACACAACCCCTGTGGGGAGTAGTCGGCTTTAAAAAGCAGTTAAATCGCTAACACGAGAGGCACAAACCGCCGCTCCGGTTTAATTTTAAATGACAAGACCACACCGCGATTTAGTTTCGGTGTGGTTTTTTGATTTAATTTTGCACAAGGGTTGTTTTTTGGTACTGTCAACTTACTTTTTTTACTATTTTTTGCTTTTGGCGCGGTTGTTCGTTTAAAAAAACCGCCGCAAAGAGAGCGAAAAAGCGGAAAAAAAGGGGTAAAATACAACCGTAAACCAAAAAAACAAAGCAAGGAGGATTAAATGGATTTTTTAATCGAAGCAATCAAAGAAGTCACGTGGCAACAGATGGTCATGTGGGTAATAGGGTTTATCCTTATTTACTTGGCGATAAAAAAGGATATGGAGCCTGCCCTATTGTTGCCTATGGGATTTGGCGCGATACTGGTAAACATACCTTTTTCCAACGTTCTCAACGAAGTAGTCGGCGGCGCGGTACAGAGCAACGGCATAATTCAGTGGTTGTTTGAAGTCGGCATAGAAGCGTCGGAAGCGTTGCCCATTCTGTTGTTTATCGGAATCGGCGCGATGATAGATTTTGAGCCGCTAATCGTCAATCCAAAACTTATGTTTTTGGGCGCGTTTGCGCAACTCGGAATCTTTTTGACGATAATTTTGGCGTCGCTGCTCGGTTACAATATTTCTGACGCGGCGTCAATAGGAATAATCGGCGCGGCAGACGGACCTACTTCTATCCTTGTCGCAATGAAACTCGGCAGTCAATATCTCGGTCCGATAATGGTGGTGGCGTACTCGTATATGGCGTTGGTCCCGATAATTCAGCCTGCCGTGATAAAGTGCATAACCACAAAAAAAGAACGCCTTATCCGTATGGATTACAACACCAAAAAGGTGAGCAAAACGGTCAAAATTCTTTTCCCCATCGTCATAACTCTGGTAGCGGGACTTATCGCGCCCAAAAGCCTTGCGTTGGTAGGATTTTTGATGTTCGGCAACCTGCTCAACGAGTGCGGCGTGTTGGGAAGTCTTGCCGATACGGCAAAAACCACTCTCGCAAACCTTATTACGCTTTTGTTGGGCATAACCGTTGCTTTTCAGATGCAGGCGGAAAAATTCTTGACGGTGGACACCCTCACAATAATAGCGTTGGGACTGTTTGCTTTTGTTTTTGATACCGTCGGCGGCGTAATGTGCGCAAAGGTTATGAACTTGTTCTGCAAAAAGAAAATCAATCCGATGATAGGCGCGGCAGGGATTTCTGCCTTTCCTATGTCGGCAAGAGTAGTGCACAAAATGGGCTTGAAAGAAGACAACTCAAACTATCTGCTTATGCACGCGGTGGGCGCAAACGTGTCGGGACAAATCGCGTCGGCTGTAGTCGGCGGATTGATAATCGGTCTTGTTTTGTAAGGAGGTTGATACTATGTTTTTAAATTTATTGCTCGCAATCAACGAAGAAGCGCTGTCAAAGTCGCTGGATATTTTGTGGAAAGGCTTGCTGGCTATGGTCGTCGTAATAGGGATAATTATGATAATAACTTACACTATGCAACACGTTTCCTACAAAGCCCAAATCAAAAAAGAAAAACAGCAGCAACAAGAACAAAACCAAACCCCCACCGACAACAACGCCGCCAACTGACAACCACTACCCCCCGCCAACGCGACAAACTATCCCGTTGCTTGAAAAACTTTGCAAAATATGTTAATATTACTGTATGGTTTTGACGGAGAAAAATTATGGCTGATTTGTACGACTATATCAAATGGCGCGGCGACCTTTCCTTTAAGCAAGACGCCGTAAACGACGTCGACCTTGCTTGCCTTTGTCAACTTGCCGTTTTAAACGCGCAAGATTTGTGGGAAGACAAAAACCTTACGCTCAAAGAGGCTTTTGACCTTTTTGCGCAATCGGGCAGAGCGGCGGAGTCGCAAGGCGTCATCATTCCTTTTGACGCCAACATACTGTTTAAACAAATGTCGGAGTGCGCGCGGTTTAAAGACGTGCGGCTGTCGCATTACGTTTATTACGCAAAAAAGGACCAAAAGACGCAGTTTTGCGCTATGCGGTTTGATTTAGGCACCGACAACGTTGTATGTTTTAGCGGGACGGACGACACTATCGTCGGCTGGGAAGAAAATTTTATTCTGATAAACGACAAACCTACTTACGCGCAGACGCAGGCTCAAAAATATCTCAAATCTGCGACGGAAGAATTGCCCGACTTGATAGTCGCGGGACACAGCAAGGGCGGAAACCTTGCAATGTACTCTTTTTTGCACGCAGGCACAAAAGCCGCCAAAAAAATAAAACTTTGCCTTTGTATCGATGCGCCCGGCGTTTCTCAAGCGGATTTCGATACGCCCGTGTTTGACAAATACGGCTACAAACTTCGTTCGCTCGCGCCGCAGAGCAGCATTATCGGCAGACTTTTTGTTCATAAGGAATCTATCACCGTGACCAAAAGCGCGGCGACGGGGCTGTATCAGCACGACTGTTTCAGTTGGGCGGTAAGCGGCAAAAATTTTGTAACTATGGACTCTTTTACCGAGCAATCCGACAAAATCGACAACCTCATAAAAAATATTCTGTCGGATATGGACGCAGAAACGCGCCAAAACTTTGTCCGAGCAGTGTTTGGAATGTTGTACTCAACCAACAGCCTGACTCTCACGCAACTTCAAACAAAACGCGCAAGTCTTCTTTCGCAATACCTAAAACTAAACAAAGCCGACAAAAAACTTCTCAACGGCGTAGTCGCGGATTTGATAAAAGAACCCGCCGTGCGCCATATGTTTTTTGCAAACCTTAAACAAATGCGGCTGAGCAAAACCGCCGACGAAAAAAAACAATCGGAATTTTCGCGACAACTGTCGACGTAAAAAAGGCTCAAAACGCTTGCTTTTTTTGTAATATATTGATATAATTTTATCAATAATAAATTTCTGAGCAAAAAGGTTGTTCCCGATTGCAAAGGATTTTGTCAACAACCGTATTTTTTTGACGGCGCGTCCGTTTTGTTTTGGCACCTCCTTTGCAACACGCAAAGGAGGTTTTTTGCTTGCTTACCGACAAATCAAACCAAAAAACAGGAGGTTTTTTATGGAACAAACTCGCATCGCGGTAATCGCAATCATCGTAGAACAAGCGGCGGCAACGGAAAAGGTAAACGAATTGCTTTCTTGTTACGGTCAATACATCGTGGGAAGAATGGGCACCCCCTACCACCCCAAAAACGTAAGAGTGATAAGCGTCGTTTTGGACGCAGATACGGAAACCGTCAACGCTCTTACGGGAAAACTCGGAATGATAGAGGGAATATCCGCAAAAACGTTGTTTGCCAAAGTTTAGCGGCGATATTTTTAACAAAAAGGTCAAAATCATCGCAAAAAGATAGTACGTAATATAGTTTCTGCGACGTTGCCGTGACCAACGCAATAAACGACAAACCGCAAAAAACGCAACGCATACCGTTGCGGCGGGGATTTTTGCGCCAAAAAAGGCGTTTTTACGGCGGTCAACCCTGTGTTTACAAATTTCAAAAATACCAAAAATCAGTAATACCTACAACATTGCGACAACCCTCGCAACCAACCTAAAAAAACCGACCGACAAACCAAAAACGACAAAAATCTTTACGCCAACTACAAAAAAATATTATATAAAGGAGAAAATACAAAAATGTTAAACAAAAAAATCGTTTCTATTATTATTCTGTGCGTACTCGTATGCCTGTGCTTTGCTTGCTTTGCCTCTTGCCAAAAAGGTCAGGACCAAATCAAGATTATGTTGCCCGACGGCACGCCCGCGCTGGCTCTCGCAAACGTTCTCGACAACGACGCCGCTTTCAGCGACAAAAAAACAACATTCAAAATCGTTCCCGCCGCAAATATTCAGACGGCGTTTGTCCAAAACAACGATAACGGCGCGGATATTGCGCTTATGCCCACCGTCGTCGCCGCAAAACTGTATTCCAACGGTCAAAAAATAAAAATGCTGTCCGCAAACGTTTTCGGCAACCTTTACGTCGTCGGCGCAGGCGTTTCTGCCCCCGCCCCCCTTTCCTCTCTCAAAGGCAAGGTGGTGTACGTCACTATCGGAACGACGGTTACGCTGTTTAAGTACTTGCTCAATCAAAACAATATCCCCGTAGAAGAAGGCGCAGAACCCGTAGAAGGCAAAGTCGTACTGGCTACAAAAAACGACGGCTCGGAAATCGTTCCCTTGCTGGTAAAAGCCGCAAAGAGCGGTCAACAAGCCTTTGCCGTTTTGGGCGAGCCGCAAGCCGCAAAAGCGACGGCAAATATCCGTCAGTTTGCAGATACCGCGTACGTGGTTGATTTTCAAGCGGAATGGAAAACGTTGACGGGCTTTGAAGGTTATCCGCAGGCGGGCTTGTTTGCAACGGAAGAATTTTGCAAAAACAACAAGACTTACATCAAAAAACTGCTTGCCGCGTTGGAAAAAAATTCCGAGTTTTTGACGGCAAAGCACGCCGAACTTCCGCAATTGTTTGCCCGCTACGACAGCAACCTAAAAAACCTTACTTTTGACCTTAAAACGATAGAAAACTGCAACCTTAAACTCGTTCGCGCCGCAGACGCCAAAAAAGCCGTGCTTGACTATATCGGCAGAGTTATGCCCGCCGCAGTCAAAGACAGCATAAACGACGCTTTCTTTAATTAAAGGCGGCTTTTGCGACGAGCAAACAAAGCCGCGCGCCGCAAACGTACCCCGCTAAACAACAAAACAAAACAACGGCAACTCGACGGTTTTTTGCGTCGTTGCCGTTGTTTGGCAACTTTGGCAGAGTAAAAAAACGCAAAACTCTTACCAAACAATCCGACCAAAAAACAAAAACGAAAACCGCAAAAAAGCGTTACGTACAAAAAATATCCGACAAAAACGACTCTCTATTCATGAAAAACGACAAAACGAAAAAAATAATTTTAGATATTGCCTACCCCGCGTTGGTAACGGTTGCGACGTTGCTTTTGTGGTACGTTGCCGCGCTGATTATCGACGTAAAATTGATTTTGCCCACTCCTATCGACGCATTCAGACAATTTTTTGCGTATTTTGCGCAAACAGAGTTTTGGGCGGCGTTGGGCAACACTTTTTTGCGGGCGGTTTACTCTTTTGCTATCGGGTTTGCCGTCGCGATAATTCTTGCGTCGCTGTCCGCAACCTTTTCCGTCGCAAGAAAAATAATAAATCCTTTTGTCGCAATTATCCGTTCCGTGCCTACGATGTCAGTAATTTTGCTGCTTACTATCTGGCTTTCCGCCGCCCTTACCCCCACTGCGGTGGCTATGATTGTCATTTTTCCTACGCTGTATACGGCGTTTTTGGCGGCTATCGACTCGGTGGACAAAAACCTTCTGCAAATGAGCAAGGTGTACGGCGTATCCAAAAAAGACATCGTTTTTAAACTTTATATACCTAATATGTTGCCGCAAATGTTTGAAAACGTCGCGGCGGGATTTTCGCTTAATCTCAAACTCGTGATTGCGGCGGAAGCGTTGGCGTTGTCACGCAACAGCATCGGCAAAATGATGCAGTACGCAAAGGTCGCAATCGAACCCGCTCAATTGTTTGCGCTCACCATCGCGGCGGTGATTTTGGGCGTAATTTGCGAAACGGTAATAAGATTTGTCGGCAAAAAAGCGATAAGGTGGCAAAAATGATTACATTAAAAAACATCAACAAGAGTTATGGCGATATCGTCGTGTTTAAAGATTTTAATATCCAACTGCAACAAGACAAAATAACCTGCGTTTTGGGCAAAAGCGGTTGCGGAAAAACAACGCTGTTAAATATTCTTGCCGGCGTCACCCCTTACGACGGACAAATAAGCGGCTTTGATGGCAAAGTATCCTATATTTTTCAGCGGGAACGACTTCTTCCAAACCTTACCGTGCGCCAAAATCTGCAATACGTATTAAAAAAAGACCATTACGACAAGATTGACGGTATGCTCAACGCGCTGGAAATATCCGACAAGGCGGATTGCTACCCGTCGCAGTTGTCGGGCGGTCAGGCGCAAAGAGTTTCCGTCGCGCGCGCCTTTTTGTTTGACTCCCAACTTCTGCTCATGGACGAACCTTTCGGCTCGCTGGATACGGCGTTGAAAATTCGCTTGATAGACGCGTTTTTTAAGGTTTTTGACAACCGCAAACGTACCGTCCTGTTTGTCACTCACGACGCAGAAGAGGCTTGTATGTTGGCGGATAGAGTGGTTTTGCTCAACGACGGCAAAATCGCCTTTGACCATACTTTCCCCGACGCTCCGCCCCGTAAATACGGCAGCGATTCCGTTGACAAACGCCTCATAATCGACAACTTATTAAAACTATAACCCCGCCGCAACCTATCCGACCTTTTAAAGCGTCAAAAGCAACCTTTGAGCAAGGTTGCTTTTTTGTTTTTGCGTTTTTCCCGCCGTAACTAAAATAGGCGGGTTTTCATAATATGATGTGAACATATTTTAAACTTTCCTCCCTTTACATACCAAAATCAAGGAGGATAATTTTTTTATGAGTTGTTTCAATTTTTGCAACGATATTCCCGACTATTGCTGCAACCGACCGCCTCGCTGTTGCGTGGGCCCGACAGGACCTATGGGGCCGCAAGGACCTCAAGGACCGCAAGGACCGCGCGGCTTTACGGGAGCAACGGGAGCAACGGGAGCAGTAGGACCGCAAGGTCCGCAAGGACCTGCCGGTGTGACGGGTGCGACAGGTCCCGTTGGTCCGATAGGTCCGCAAGGTCCAAAGGGTGACACAGGCGCAACGGGTGCGACGGGAGCAGTAGGTCCGCAAGGTCCGCAAGGTCTGACAGGCGCAACGGGAGCGACAGGTCCAGTTGGTCCGATAGGACCTCAAGGGCCGCAAGGTCCGACGGGCGCAACGGGACCGCAAGGACCTGCAGGGGTAAGCGACGGAATTTATGCAAACAGCGGCGCGCAGACCGTAGCGGCAAACACGATAATACCGTTGACGCAAGCGGGAACGACGCCTGCCACCGCATTATCCGTTGGCAACAATGCCGTCAACTTGCCTGCGGGGACTTATTTAATAAGTTACGGAGCGACGGGCAGTCCGTCGGGAACGACGCCGCTTAACGTAACGGTAGGGTTGTATGTCAACGGCGCGCCGATAGCGACGGAAAGGGTAACGGACCATCTTGACGGAGCCAACGACAGCACAAACGCTTCTAAAACGATAATTTTGACCTTACCCGACGCGTCCACCGCAAGTCTTTACAACTTGTCGACGGCGGCGGTAGCGTTTGACTCGGCGTATCTCACCGCCTTAAAACTCGCGTAAAGGAAGGTGCAAAAAAATGCTGGCGGTAGTATACGACGACGATTTAACGACTAATGATTTTTGTATTTTTGACAAAACGGAACACCAAAGACGCGGCAAAAATTTCAGTTACTTTACGGCGGCCGTTGACTGCGCAAAGGTATTATTTTTAAAGGCGGGCAAAACAAAAATCGACCTTGCCGCCGCCCTTGCGGAAGTCACGGCAAAATACTGCGTAGACAAAATAATTCTGGTGGGAACAACCGCCTGCGCCGACAAAAAACTTCCGATAAACTCCGTCGTCGTATCGACAAGCAGTTTTGCTTACGACGTGGACTTTACCCCGCTGGGAATGATTCCCTTTGCGATGCCAAACGTAACAAAATACGCTTATCCCGCCGACGCCCTTTTGGTTTCTTTGGCGCAAACGGCGGCTCTGCAATCGGGCGCAACCTTTCAAAAAGGAATTTTTGCCTCTGCCGACAGATTTTTGGCGGACGAAACAAAAACCGCTCGACTTTACCAAGAGTTTGGCGCGGACTTTATCGATACTTCCGCCGCAACGGTGGGACAGTTTGCGTATCTCAACGACATCGCTTACTGCGCGGTAAAAGGCGTGTCCGATTACGCCGACGCAAACGCGGCTACAGACTTTAACGGCGCAAAAAGCACGGCGAGCGGGGCGGCGTTTTCCGTCGTTCTCAAAATGATAGCGTTGACTTGCGACGACAAAAACCCTTGCCCTTGCCAAACGCCTATGCCGCCAAAACAATCGCGCGAACTAATAGTCAAAAACAATTATGCAACGCTTACGACCACCGCAAGCGGTCAACTTTTGACATTGCCGGTTTTTTATCGTTGCGTTTTTGTAGACCAAACGCCGCTCCTTGTTTTGAGCGTAAGCGATCCCGACGGCAACCTCCCGCCGTTAGAAGACGTTTCTGACTTAAGAATAGACTTGAACGGAGGGACAAAAGCCGTTCCCAACGGAAAAATATACAAATCGGCGTACGTCAAAGCAACGGTCATTTCCGCTCCCGCCGCGACGGAAACGGAACCGACGGCGCAAGCGACCGACGAAGAAAAGCAAACAACGCAAGACCTATTACGGCAACTTATGCCGCCAACTCCGCCAAACTGTCAACAAAAGACGCTTTTTGCGACGGGAACGGAATACGGCGGACACCTTTACTTTAAACCCGAGCGATAAAACAACCGTTGACTTTTTGTTTTTAGCGATTAAAAATCACACTAACGACAAAGGGAGAAACTTTTACGTTTCTCCCTTTTTTTGGTTGTATTTTATCAGATCAAAAACGATTTAGCCTTTATACCCTTTGCCTATATGCATATAGCAAAGTGCGTATTTGTACTATATCTTGCACAAGGTTCACTTCCGTGCGATTGCCACCTCGTCGCAGCGCCGCCCAAAGGCTTGTCGGTATATATTCATATACCGCCTACGCCCTACAGCGGGCTGCTCCTCTCCAACAAAATGCAAGCATTTTGTTGGTATTTGGGGGTATTACCGTTACGCCTCGCAATGACACTTTAAAAAACAGCCGCGCTAAAATATACACTCTTTGCAAAACACAAAGCAATATCTTTATATCCGAGCGGGGGTGTTTTACTTGTCATTATGAGGAAAAAATTTGCAAATAGCAAAACTTATCCTTGTGACGGCAAATTTTTGACGTGATAATCGCACGGAAGTGAACCGCATTGTTTCACAAGTTTTGATTTCGTAATATTTTGACGGGAGCCTTTATACCCTTTACCTACTCGCATATAATACGTGCGTGCTAATAGTTATGATTGCATATGGACCGCTTCCGCGAGATTGCCACGTCGCGATTTTTTTGTCGATTATTTTTTTTCAAGTTAAAAAATCGCTCCTCGCAATGACAACCTAATAATAGCCACTCAAAACGCCTACTTACTGCAAAGTATAAATATGCTTTTGCTTGTCCTACTGCGCTATGAGTACTATATTTAGCGACTGACGGTGCGGTCAAAAATGTTTATTTCGCTGTCGCCCTTTTCTTTTTTGTCGGTCGGTTTGTTGCCGCCGTCGTTGCTTGCGCCGTCAAAAGGAGCGTTGCCGCCGTCGGTTTTGTCGTTGCCGTCGTTTCCGTCGTTTGTGTTTTTGACTTCTTCCAAGCGGACGGCAAGGCGTTTTTGATTTTCTTCTTCCTTTTTAGCCCATTTTTTGTCTACGGACTCGCACACTTCTTCTGCGGACGCGCCGTTCATAATCATTTCGACTTCTTCTTCAAAAATCGTTTCCTTAGCGATAAGAACCTTTGCCATAACGTGAAGTTTATCCATGTTCTGTTTTAGCAATTCTTCGCCTTTTTTGTGGCACTCGTCGATAATGCGCTTGATTTCGTTGTCGATTTTTGACGCCGTCATATCGCTTATCACTTTTGTGCTGCCGTAATCGCGACCGATAAACACTTCCTGCTCGCCGCCGAGATAAACCATACCCAACGCGTCGGTCATTCCGTACTCTGCGACCATATCGCGCGCCATTTTGGTGGCTTGTTTGATGTCGCCGCTCGCGCCTGTGGTATAATCTTCCAAAACGAGTTGCTCGGCTATTCTGCCGCCCAACGTCATAACGATGTCCGCAACGTATTTGCTACGGCAAACGTAAGTCTGGTCGCCGTCGGGGCGGGACAAAGTGTATCCGCCCGCTCTTCCGCGCGGAATAATGGTAACTTCGTGTATAGTATCGTCGTAATCGGGCTGAACGTATCCGAGAATGGCGTGTCCACTCTCGTGGTAAGCGGTTATGCGTTTGTCGCGCTCGGTGACAACCCTGCTTTTTTTGGCGGGGCCCATAGCGAGTTTTTCCAACGCTTCGTTGATATCGTTCATAAATATCTTGTTGTGTTTTTGTCTTACGGCATAAATCGCCGCTTCGTTGAGAAGGTTTGCAAGGTCCGCGCCCGTACTGCCCGCCGTAATTCTTGCCACGACTTTAAAATCGACGTCGCTTGCCAACGGCTTGTTGCGCGCGTGAACTTTTAGGATTGCCTCTCTGCCTCTCACGTCGGGGCGGTTAACGTAAATCTGCCTGTCAAATCTGCCCGGCCGCATAAGGGCGGGGTCGAGAATATCGCTACGGTTTGTAGCCGCCATACAGATTATTCCCCCGTTGACTTCAAAGCCGTCCAACTCGACGAGCAACTGGTTTAAAGTTTGTTCTCTTTCGTCGTTGCCGCCGCCAAGACCTGCGCCGCGATGACGTCCTACCGCGTCGATTTCGTCGATAAACACGATGCAAGGCATATTTCTTTTTGCTTGGTCAAACAGACTGCGAACGCGACTCGCACCCACGCCCACGTACATTTCTACAAAATCGCTGCCGCTTATCGAGAAAAACGGAACGCCCGCCTCTCCCGCGACTGCCTTTGCAAACAAAGTTTTGCCCGTTCCCGGAGGGCCTACGAGCAGAATACCCGTAGGTATCTTTGCGCCCATCTCGGTGTACTTTTTGGGGTTTTTAAGAAAATCGATAACTTCGACGAGTTCTTCCTTTTCCTCTTCTGCGCCCGCAACGTCAGAAAACCGAGTCTTGACGTTTTGAGATACCCGCGCCGCCGATTTGCCTATGTTGAGCGCCTGCATGTTTTGCGTGCGAATCCCGCGCAAAACCATTATGCCCACAACTACCATCGCCGCAATTATCAATCCGTAAAAGATGATGTTCATGTAGTTTGTGGTGATGGGGTTTGCTTCTTCCAACTTTATCTTGGACAAAGTCAGGTCGGCGTCGGCTTTGGCGTTGTATTCCATCACCGCGTTGCGAACTTTTTCGTGTATGCCGCTACTTCCGTAAAAATAGTAGTCGTACATCTTGGACGCGTCTTTGCCCGAGTACTGACCGTCTTTTAGTATGACGTTGTATCGATAAGTGCCTGCGGGACAAAACAAACTTTCTATTTTGCCGCTTTTAAGGTCCTCGTCAAAACGAGTTATGTTCTCTTTTTTTGCGTTTTTTTGTTGCGCGTTGACGGCGTAAAACGCTACGCCTACGACGAGCATAACAACAAAAATCCACAATACCCAACTGAAATTGCCTCTTTTCAACTACTTTCTCCTTGTTTTTAAGTACGTTTGCGGCAAATCAACGGTCTACGCCCGCCGCTTTTTGCCGCGACACTGCGAGAATCGCCGCTCGCATATTTTTATTGTGTCATTATACTGATAGTTATAAAGTAATATATCACAATACGCCCTTTTAGTCAACTGAAAGTACCTGTCAAAATAATAAAGGTTTTGTGGATTTTGTGCGGTTTTTTTTGGCGGACATTGCCGCAAAAACATTCTCGTCAAGCAGTAATCATTATCGCTTGCGCTATCGTTTGCGCCATTTTGTCCACCAACGATACCCTGTCGGCGTGACTGCGATAAAAATTTTCCGCGCCGCGCATACTTACTACGCCCAAAACCGATACGTCGCCTACCTGCGGAAGTTTTTTGTCGGTAGCGGCGCCGGGACAAACGCCGCCTTGCTTGACCACAACGCAACCGACTTCCGTACTGTCGCCCACCGCCGCGTCAACGACGACGATTTTTTTGTCGGGATGCATAGCCCTTACAAATTTTTCCGCAAGAGAAACGTTTACCGCGTTGACGTTGCCGCCGCCGTCACCGTAAACCACAAGCGGTCGCGTTTGACTTTCGTTTAAAATACTGCCGACTTTAGGACCAAGACTGTCGCTAACCACACCGCTCGCGCCGATACACAAAAAGACGCATTTTTCACCCGCCGCCGCCGATAGTTTTTTTGCAATGAGTTGCGCCGCGTTTTGCCTGAACACCGTGATACTTTCCATTTTTGTTACTCCTTTAAAACAAACGATATTTGCTTTTGCCGCCTTTTTTTGCTTCGGTTTTTTTAATCAACCGCTTTTTGAGCGTTTTTTAAACCGAGAAGCAAACAGCCGGACAAAAAACAATCTTGCTTTAAAGTGTTGCCAAACGTATCAAAAACAAAACCGCCGCCACCGTAAAAAATCAAACCAAATCTCAAAACCTAATACGTATCGCAAAAACCCGACCAAACCGCTTACATTTTGACGGACAAAGAGTATAACGACTCACGACTTTCGTTTATTTTGCCGCCATATTAAAGTTAAGATGTTTTTAAAATCTCTACGTCGTCAGCCTTCGGCTTTTACCGTGACGTCGAGTTTGACGCTATTCCAAAAATCTTCTCCCTTTTTTGAGATTGCCTCCGCCGCTTTTTGACCGTATTTTGCGTATACGTTGTCGCGAATTTTTAATATATCGCAGTCGTACTTTGCGCATGCGTCAAATATTTTGCGTACAAAAACCGCCGCTTGCCTTTCTGCTTCTTTCTTGACCAAAGGCGGCAACTCCGCCGCAAGTTTTGGCAACAAAGGACTTACGTCCCCCGTCGTGTCGGTAGCCATTTCCTTTATTTTGATTTTTATTTCCACCTTGACGGCAACGCCGCCATTTTCTGCAACGTATTCCGTTTTGTTGTGTTGATTGACAACCCCCAACGCATACTTTTTGCCTTCGATTTCCGCCAAAAATACGGTGAACGCCTTTTTTGCGTTATAAAGGTTGTAGCCGCTTATTTCGTCGCGGCTTATCTCGCCGCACATTACGTCTTGTTTAAACAACGCAAGCCTGTCGGTGACAAATTTTCCTTCTTTGGGCTTTTCGTTGCCGTTGCCGCCGCCACCGTTTCCACTGCCGCCGTTTACGCCGTTGCCGTTGCCGCCGCCTGTCTGCTCGTCTTTAAAGGTTATCAAATTGACAAAACCGCCGCCCGACGCCGTTTTTTGGCTCATCATAACGTCGTTTAACGTTGCGTGCGGTATTTGCGCGCGCTTGCCGCCCGTCAACAGTAACGTTTCCAACGCAAAACTGATGTATTCGTCTATCTGAGTCTTTCGCTCAAACAATTCGCCGGCTTTTCCGTCAAACACCGCAACGAGAGTTCCGTCTTTAAAGGCGTCGCTCTTGTAAAAAAAGTTGAGCGAATCTTTCAAGTTGCACCTTTCGGCGCAGTCTTTACCCAAAACTATTATGCAACACTCCCCAAAACTCGGAGTCTTGCCAAAACTATTGTATAGGTCGCGCAACGCCAACCCCACCGTTTCACCTTTGCCCGACACCGTTTTTTTCGCGCCGCCCGCCGCCGACTCACCCGACGGACTTTGGGGAACGATAATCTCCACCGTAACTTCGTATTGCGCATCAAAATCTATGCCGATTCCGACGACGATGGCTCTTTCGGACAGGTTTATCACGGTGAAACTTTTGCCCACAGCCAACGCAACCGCCGCAACCGCCAAAATCAGCAATATTTTAAAACCCTTATTCACTTTGACCTACCTTTACTTTGAGCGGCTTGTTTTTAGTATTTTTGTTTTCGCTTCCGTTTTTGTCGTTATTTTCGTTTTCGTTTTTGTTTTTGCCGTCAAAACCTTTTTTTATCTTTGCGTTTGCCGCTTTCACAAGCAACGGACTTGAGAGAGGCAAAAGGAAGGTCACGACAAAAAACACGTACTTAACCCAGCCTTTGCAAACGTAAACGTAAAAAAAATCGTCTACGTCTGCAAAAAGCGGCAACAAAACCACCGCCGCCGAAAATCCGACGTACAGCGCGACGTTGAATTTTTTATGCGGGAAACCCGCCAAAAATTTAAGGCATTTTCCGCAACAAAAAGCCAGCGTAAACAGTTGCAACATAATTGCGTTGAGCCACACGGCGATAAGCAGCCAGTCCAGCCTTCCCGTCGCCGACGCCGAAATATTAAACTGACTGACTTTGCTTATTGCGATACTTCCCTGCCCGCAGTACGGACCAAACAGCGCGATATACACCACGCACAACGCCACCGTAACCGCCGCCGCCACAAAATACGCAAAAAACATTTTAAGGTCGTTTTTTACGGATTTTTTGTCGTATTCTCCAAACGTAAGCAAAAAGACCAAGCCGTCGCCAAACACAAACCCGCCGTACAAAGCGGATTTAAACATAGGCGCGACGCCGCTCTCCAACACGGGACGAAGATTGACAAAATCGCATTGCGGAACGGACAAAACGACGATTGCAAAGAGGGACAAAAACACGCCGACAAACAAAAACTGCGCCAACCTTGCGAGAGTGTTAAACCCGTTTTTTATCACAAAAAAGGCGGCGACGAGCAGCAAGAGGGAAAACACCACCCAGTTGCTTTTTATCACCAACGTTTTTCCGACGAGTTGCAAAACGTCAAGCGCAAGCAAAACAAATTTAAGAAAAAAATACGCCGTCATGACACCAAATATGACTTTGGCGACGCAAACCCCCACGCTTTTGCACAGTATCTCGTCAATTCGCAAATTGTTTGAGTTGATTCGTTCCGCTTTAAGCATCAAAATAACGCACAAAAAATCCACCGCAAACAGCAAAACGTACCCCAACCAAAAGTCCTTGCCAAACGTTTCGTACAGTTTTATGGGCAGAGTCATAAATTTTATCGTCGGAACAATAAGGCACAGCAACAACGCCGTTTGTCCGTGCTTAACTTTGTCGTTTGTCATTTTTGGCGCACCTCGTTTTTGTTTTTTAGGCTTTTTGGACGCAACTTCATTTTTTCCAGCGGAAGTTTCGCTATTGCGTCTTTTTCGTCAGACAAAACTTCCGGAGCAAAAGGCGCGGCGTATGGGTAGCCGAGCGTGTCGAGATTTATTATATACGCCGCCAACGCCAACCCAAACAGCGTCAGACCGTACAAACCCGACAGCCGCCCCAACACCAAAAATACCAGCCGCAACAAACTGAACAGCAACGAGTTTTCCGGCATAGAATACAACCCTATCCCGCTCAACGCCCCTATCATAACGGCGGGCGCGCCCAAAAGTCCCGCTTTTACCGCCGCGTCACCCAGCACCACCGCGCCAACGACGCTTAAACTTATCCCCGCAAATCGCGGCATTCTAAAGTTTGCTTCTCGCAACATATCAAACAACACAAGAACAAGCAACATTTCTTCAAAGGGCTTAAAGGGTATGGATTGCGTCGCCGTGATTATCGTTATCAAAAACTTGGCGGGCAATATCTGATAGTTGAAAGTCTGCAACGATACGTACAACGCGGGAATAAATACCGCCATAATTACGCTCAATGCCCGCAAAACACGGTTGACGGTCGACATTCGAGCCGCTTCGTAATAGTCCTCCGCCGCTTGCAAATCTTCGATAAAAAGATAAGGCAAGGTCAGCGCAACGGGACTTCCGTCAACAAGCACCGCTATGCGACCTTCCAACAACTTTGCCGCCACGACGTCGGGCTTTTCGCTGCTGCCGACAAGTTTAAAAAATCCGCTTTTGTCGTCGTCTAAAAATCGAGCCACAAAACTGCTGTCGATTATGCCGTCAATATCTATCTTTGCTATCCTTTTTTTGATACGTTGCACGGTTTTTTCGTCAGCAATGCCGTCAACGTAACAAATCTCTACCGTCGTCGCAGTGTACCTGCCTACCGTCGTTTCGTCACAACGGAAATCGTCGGTCTTAAGCCGCCGCCGCAACAACGCAACGTTTGTTTTTACGCTCTCCACAAACCCTTCGCGCGGACCTTTCGATACGCTGTTGGTAGGAGGCTCGGTTATGCTCCTGCCTTCCGTCATTCTGGTGTCAAACGCAAAACAACTGCCGTCAGCAAGAAAAATCAAACAGTACCCCCCAAGCAAGTTTTTTAACGCAATATCAAAATCACCGCACTGCTGCCCCGCCGCCTGCGTAACCAGCCGCATTACGTTTTGCGCCGTAACCGCGCCGCCAGAAAGCGTCAACGGCGTCAATACAAAGCGACCGACTTGCTCTGCGTCGGTCATACTGTCAAGATAAACAAGCGTAAGACAACCGCTTTCAAGCGGAATCTTTCGCATTTTAAAATCTTTTTGACCTTCAAACCGATTGCCCAGCCTTGCCAAAATAGAAGGCTCTCCAAATATCCGCGCCAAAAACCCCTTTTCCATACCCTGCTCAATCTCTCTTTTTTCTTTACCTTATGCCAACCTTTTTTAGATACGTTTGTAAAAAACTTTGTCTCGATACGTTTTTAATTACTGTTTTGTATATCCTTAAAGTGTGTTTTTTTATGTTTTTTATGCTTTCCCCAAGCAACCTAACTGTTTTTCGATAAACCCCCGCTACGATTAAAGACATTATTATTTATTTTGCAAAAAAGTGTTTCTGTCATGGCAAACAAAAAATTTGCGATGACAGCCCCCTAAAACCCAACAAAATGCTTGCATTTTGACGGAGAGAAGCAGCCCGCCCAAAATTTAATGCTTTACCATTCTTTAAAGAGCGCCGTTATACTCTTTACCTATACGCATTTAGTAAAGTATGTTTTTGTACTTTCAGTCGCGCAAGGTCACTTCCGCGAGATTGCCACGTCGCGATTTTTTTATAGATTACTATTATCAAGTTAAAAAATCGCTCCTCGCAATGACAATTTAAAAAATAGCCGCTTTAAAAATACATATTTACTACAAAGTACAACGCAATATCTTTATACACGAGCGAAAGTGCTTTACTTGTCATTATGAGGAAAAAATTTGCAAATAGCATAATTTGCCCTTATAATGGCAAATTTTTGACGTGATAATCCCGCGGAAGCGAACCTTATGCAAGCGAAAGTATAAATACGCTTATTACTCAGTGCGTGAAGGTAAAAGGTATAATGCCCTTTGTTTTTTTATTGTTGTTACTATACTTATAAAATTCGCAACCACTAAAACCCAACAAAATGCTTGCATTTTGTTGGAGAGGAGCAGCCCGCTGTAGGGCGTAGGCGGTATATGAATATATGCCGACAAGCCTTTGGGCGGCGCTGCGACGAAATCTCGCGAAAGTGAACCATATGCAAACATACAAGTTTTTACAATAATAAACATTGTTCATTATTGATATGTATTGATTTTTTGGTAGTTTTTGTTGTTTAAAGTCGGTTTTTTTGTTGTTTTGATACATCTTGTTGTAATTTTGCTATGCTTTGGTAGCGTTTTAATACGATTTGCCGTAATTTTGCTATACTTCAGTATCGTTTTAATACGATTTGCCCTATTTTTGTTTCGACTTGGCACATTTTTTATACGCTTAGATGTGGTTTTCGTACGTTTAGATATTGTTTTTGATATATTTCGGTATGTTTTTGATACAAAACACGGGCATTAACCTTACGACGTGCGAAGTATCTGTTTTTGATATACTTTGATAGGTTTTGATATAAGTCGGCGTAGTTTTTATGCAAGTTAAGATATTTTTTACAACTTGGCGTAATTTAGATACAAGTTGATATTTCTATACGTCTTTATATCGTTTTTATTTGTTTTAGTATGGTTTTATATGTCTGGGTATAGTATTTGCTAAATTTTTAGTAAATACTGAGCAAATCGGATAGCAGGCAATGCGTTTTGAAGTTTTGCCCTTAAAATCCGGTAATAATCGTTTGTATTGCGACTTTATTATACTACGCAATACTTAACCGTCGAGTTTGACGTAAAAAACAACCTTTTTCGCTCTATTGCGCGGCTACCTAATACTAAACTACGATAAACACGCACTAATACGCTGCAACGCCCCATCAAACACGCCGCAAATGCTTTACATTTTGCAACTTTGCAATTTTTACGACTTAACTATACGTTTTACCGTCACTACGACGCTTTTTGTGTCGCCTATTGACTTGTTTTTATATATATAACCGCTTTTTATATGCTTATCGCCCTTAAGAACTTTTTTTGGCGTAAACTTTGACTTTTTTGTGGTTAATCCCCCATTGCCAAAAAGATAAAGCCATTATAGATAGGATAAATACGATTATTGCCGCCGTTTTCTACCCTTTTGGCGGCGGTGAGAATAATTTATCTATACTGTCGGCATACAAACCGTTTTTGCAACCTTTCTCTTGTGCCGCAACCCTTAATGCGCCTTATTGTGGTTCATTATCAACCGCAAACGCAACGGTGCGCGGTTTTAAGCGGCTTGTTTCACGTGAAACAAAATAAGTTTGCGGCGTTAAACAACCGCAACAACGCTCTATATACAAACAACAACGTCTGACAACCACCTGAATGGTTTTACGAAGTATGGTAGTAATTACGTTATTAAGGCGATTTTGTCTAACATTTAGGCTCTTGAACAAGAAAAGGTAATGCAAAAATACTAACGGTCGCTTTTTTGACAGGCACTGCCGTTAAATTTGGCGGGCGTTGTTTGGACAAGCAAGAAAAGGTATTCGGTTGTTAATCGGGCAAGCAAGAAAAAATATGCAACTACTACTTGCAACGGGTAGAAAAATCATACAATCACAATTTGCAACAAGTAGAAAAATCATACGACTACAAGTCGGGACAAGTAAAAAAATTGCGGGCGACGGGACTAATGCAAAAATTGCCGTTTGCGTTGGCTCGGTCTTAAAAAAGCCTTAAAATTCAGCAAAAAAAGGCGGGTTTTTTTACGGGAAAAACCGTACTTTAAAAAATTATTCTGTCTGAGAGCGTTTTGGACGGGGTGTTTTTGGCTCAATCCCTTTAAAATAAAGGGATTGAGCGGTTTGTAAAATGGCGGTTTTTTGGTCAAAAACAAGCCTAAAAAGCGGTTTTTTTGCTTGTCGGCGGAAAAATGCTGCTTTTTTTAGTTTTTTATAAATTTCAAAAAAAACCCTCGCCCGAAGTTTCGGGCGAAGTCATCAAAAAATTGTCGTTGTCTTAAAAAAATCTTTGCGGGTTGGTTGCCAAGAGTTTTGTTTACACTTTTTCCATTGCTTTTTGGGCTAACGATTTGCGTTTTGTCGGCTTGTACCAAATTCCCGATAGGTAAAAACCGAAACTTACGCAAGTCGCGATTACCCAACCGATAGGCCAACTCCACCAGATTCCCAACTCCGTATTGAGCGAGTATCCCAAGATATAGGCAAATCCGACGCGCAAAAACAAATCGAGCATTGTGGAAATCATAAACTGAACCATTTTTGCGCTGCCTTTTAGCACTGCGTCGCTGTTTGTTTTTATCGATATGATAAAGAAAAACGGCGCAACGATTTTTAGGTAGGTCATACCGGCGTTTAGCGCGGCGGCGGAAATGTCTTTTACAAACAACCTAATCATAAACTCGCCAAAAAACACGTAAAGCACTATAAAGGGCAAACTCACGCACCACGTAAACAGCGCGCTGTACAAAAATCCCTTTTTAACTCTCTGCGGATTTTCTGCGCCCATATTTTGCGCCGAAAACGTAGCGAGCGCGTTGCTTCCCGATACAAAAATCGCCATAGCAAAGGTTCTGAGTTTTACGCCGACGGCAAATCCTGCGATTACCGCTTCGCCAAAGTGGTTGACGACGCCTTGCACCATAAAGTTGCCGACGCTTATCACGCCTTGCTGAACAATGCTCGGTAGCGCGATAATCATTATGCTTTGCAACATTTTAAAACTGAAAACGGGGTAGTTTTGACCTTTTTCTAAGGGTTCTTCGTTGACTATGGACATTATTTCGAGGTGGCGCAAGCGTTTTGTCATAACAAACAAGGACATCAACGCCGCCAACGCCTGTGTAATAAAGGTTGCCCACGCAACGCCCGCAACGCCCCAGCCGCAAAACGCAACAAAAACGTAGTCAAGCGCCATATTAAGCAAACTGCTCGCAATCAAAAAGAATAACGGCGTTTTGCTGTCGCCCAGCGCGGTAAAAATTCCCGTGCATGCGTTGTACAAAAACAAAAAGGTCAACCCGTACACGTAAACGTTGAGATATGTTTCCGCATCAGCCATTATGCTTTGCGGCGTGTTTAACAACGCCAAAAGCGGCCGACTGACCAGCCGTCCTACCGCCGTCAACAATAGCGCAAGGGACAAAAAGGCAATAAGCGTCGTTCCGACGGCTGTTTTTATCTTTTTGTATCGCCGCGCGCCAAACAATCTGCCGATAACCACGCTGCAACCTGAGTTGCACCCGAATGCAACCGACATAAAAATCATAGTTATGCCGAAACTCGCTCCGATTGCGGCAACTGCGCTCTCACCGTTTGCTTGGCACTGTCCGACGATTACGGAATCCGCCATATTGTACAGTTGCTGAAAGAGCGCGCTTACCAACAGCGGCAAAGTAAAGCCGTACAATGCGGGAGCGATTTTTCCTTTTGTCATAGTTTTGTTGTTTGTCATAATTTGTTTCACGTGAAACACTTTGCAGAACAAAGCGTACTGACCATATTATACGCTTTATTTTTTTAAAAGACAATCCTTTTTGTCATTTTAAAAAATATTTACCCTTATAATAGGCAAAATGCCTTCGCTTGCTTTATATTTGGCGGTTTTATTTACTTTAAACAAGTAAAACAGCCTATATGCGTCGGGTTTTTGGGCGTAAAGTCGCAAAAAAGAGAGTTTGACTTGTATCAAACTCTCTTTATCGTTGTTTTTTGGTTTTTTTGTTGTCTTTTTTGCTGTTTTTAGCAGTTTTTTGTGAGTTTTGGCTAATTTTGACGGATTATAGGCTCAAAAAGCCGCCGACAAAACCGGAAATCCACTCTACGAGTTTTTGTAAGAATTTGCCGAAATAACTCTGATACACCGTATCGTTGACAAAATCCAGCAATTTTGGGATAATCGTCGCGAGCGCTGTTGCGACAAGGCATACGACCACCATAAGCAATACGGCAAAGGCTGCGCCGAGTATCAAGCCCAACAAAGTGTCTACGGTTTTTATTCCGGGTGCTTTTACTGCTTTGAGCAACACTTTTTTAAGAACTGCAATCACAATTGCTAAAACGATGAGCAAAACGATAAAAGCGATGGCGCAGTTGACTAATTCCGTCAGGGAAACGGGCAAAACGTCTGCCAAAACCGCTTTTTGTCCGTCGGGCGAGAACTTTGCAAACATTTTTAGGAAAATTCCGCTCAAAAATGACGGTATACCCATTATTCCGAGCGCCGCGTCGACGTTGCTTTTGTCGCTCCAGTCAAGCGGCTGATTATAAATCAGTTTTCCTGCGTCGGTGGAAAATTTTCCGTTTAAAAACTCGGATATTTTATCAAAAATGATGCCGTCA
The DNA here is from genome assembly GCA_934230325.1 of uncultured Clostridia bacterium. Lineage (GTDB taxonomy): Bacteria > Bacillota > Clostridia > Christensenellales > CAG-314 > SFEB01. The sequence continues at coordinate 66,057 of CAKQEP010000008.1, forward strand.
GTCCCCATCAACTTTCCTACCACTTTACAAAGCAGTATTGCGCCCACAAACGCGCCGAAAGTGCCTACCAGCGCAAACAGTTGGTCCATAAACCCGCGTTTTGCGCCGATAATTATGCCGACAAGAACTATGCCAAGCATAACGTAGTCCACCCAGTTTAGCATATCAAAACTGAACGTACCTTCAAAAAAACACAACATTTGTGTTTCCTCCTCGTATAACGGATAAATTTTAACACATTTTTGATTACTTATGCAAGTTTTTTTGTTTTAATATGCTGTCGATAGTAATAAATCTACATTTTTGCAAAAGTGTAGATTTTCTCTCTTTGTAATGTTCTGTCCTTGCTTTTTTTGTCGGGGTTTTTTGTTACGGTTTTGTTGTTTTTGCCTATATGCATTTAATAATAAGCGTATAAATACTTCCGTCTGCACAAGGTACGCTTCGCAATGACATACAAGGCACCCCCGCTCGTTTACGGGGGTATTACTTTATTTTTTGCAAAAATACGTGCTTTTGAGTGGCTGTTTGTTGTCTGTGATTGAGGTTATTTTCCCGCAATCATATTTTTTATGTCTTTTACCTGCGTTGCGATATGGCTGTCGGTTGTGACGAGGTTTGCCATTTTGTCCCTTGTATACATTATCGTTGTGTGATCTCTGCCGCCAAAGTACTGACCGATGGTCAAAAGCGGCACGGTCATAAGTTCCGTCACGAGATACACGCACATTTGGCGTGGTTCGACGATTTCCTTATTTTTCTTTTTGCCGATAATATCTTTTTTGGTGACGTTGGGGAAGTAGTTGCACACGCACTCAACTATGCGGTCTATTGTGACCGCTTCTTTTTTGTCGTCGTTGTATTCTTTAAGCGCGGAGTCGAGCACTTCCTTATCGTTAATATTTTTGTCCGTCAACTGCGCGTAACAGATTATTTTTGTCAAGACGCCTTTCATTTCCCTTATGTTTGTCGGAACGCGATTTGCGATAAGTTTAAGCGTGTCGTTGCTGACGTTTTGGTTTTGAGAATAGGCTTCGCTTTGCAAAATCGCAATTCTCGTTTCAAAGTCCGGCGCGGTTATGTCCGCGACGACGCCGCCCTGAAACCGCGTGCGCAACCTTTCTTCCAGCGGAACGATTTCCTGCGGGGGGCGGTCGCTACAAATGATAATCTGCTTGTCTTTGTTGTATAAATCGTTGAACGTATGAAAAAGTTCTTCCTGCGTCGACACCGTTTTGCTGATAAATTGTATATCGTCAATCATCAAAACGTCCACGCTGCGATACTTTTTGCGAAACTCGTTCATACTGTCGTTGTAGTTGCTGCCGCGCAACGCGCCTATTAGTTCGTTGGTGAACCTTTCGCAACTGATATACATGCATTTGAGTTTGGGTTTGGTGGTTTTTATATGATTACCTATAGCGTTTAGCAAGTGCGTCTTTCCCAACCCGACGCCGCCGTAAATAAACAGCGGATTGTATTTTGTGCCGGGTTCTTGCGCCACCGCCTTGCTTGCCGCCGCCGCAAACTCGTTGCTTTTGCCCACGATAAAGTTTTGAAAGGTGCATTTTGGCGAAAAAATATTGTCTTCTTCTATGACGATGTTTTCGCTGTTTACCTCTTGTATAACTTCTTCGCTGTATTTTTTGTATTTGTCAATTTCTTCGGGAAGAATAAACAAAACGCTTTCCATATTAGGCAGTATCTTTTTTGCGCTTTCCGTCACGACGTTGCCGTACCGCTTTTCTATAACTGCCTTTTTTGCTTCGTTTTCGCAAGAAATAACAAGCACGTCCTCGTGTAAGCATACTGCTTTCATATTAGTAAAATACGAGTCGTACGCAAACGCCGAGATGCGCGCCTGAATCTCAATGAGTATATTCTCCCATACCTGATCGAATTTTATCATAACTTTCCCTTCTTTATTTTATGAACCGCCTTTTTTTGTTTTTTATATTTTCCGGATAATATATCATTTTAATTGTAACACGACTTTTTGATTTGTCAAGAGCAAAGTATGCGGTTTTGGGTATATAATTTTTGAATTATTTTTTTTAAGGCGTTTTTGGCGGTTTTAATAGGGTTTTTTATTGCCTCCGCCGTTTTTTTGCGTTTTTCTTTTTTGTTTTGTACGGTTTTGATTGCATTTTTTATAATGTAAAACCGACTTCCTTTTTGTTTTCCACTTAGTAAATTTGGCGCGCTTTATAATATGTGGATAAAAACGGCACATGTACACTTTTTTTCTACCGTGTTTTTTTTGGTTTAAAATCTGTTTTTTCTTTTGCGGAAGCGGTGTTTTTTGTTTTTAAAAAGCCTTTATCCACTTTTCCACACCCCCTACTACTAATACTACTAATTCAAAGAAATAATATATTATAAATACGGTGGCGGTGGAAAAACAGTAAAAGGAAAAAAGATAGCGGTTGATTATAACGTAAATACTAATACATTTGTAGTTTTTATCTTTGTACCCGAGCAAAAGTGCTTTACTTGTCATTGCGAGCAAAATTGTACGCTTTTAGCGTACAATTTTGAGTGGCAATCTCGCGGAAGCGGTCTTTATAAAAAATTTGTCGAAAAACAATAAAAATCGATATAGTGGTTGCCTATTCGCATTTAGCGGCTTGCGGATTTTTTGATATAAAAAAGCAAAGTGCGAGATACAGAGTTTGTTGCTCCCGTTAAGGTTTGCGAGTATCAAAACTTGTGAAACAATGCGGTACGCTTCCGCGAGATTGCCACGTCGCGATTTTTTTTGTTGTTTAGTTTTGCTAAATTTAAAAAATCGCTCCTCGCAATGACACTTTAACGATAGCCACTTTAAAACACCTAACTAATTGCAAAGCATAAAGTAGTACCTTATATACCCGATATACACGAGCGAAAGTGCTTTACTTGTCATTATGAGGAAAAAATTTGCAATGATAGTACCCCCAAAACCCAACAAAATGCTTGCATTTTGTTGGAGAGGAGCAGCCCGCTGTAGGGCGTAGGCGGTATATGAATATATGCCGACAAGCCTTTGGGCGGTGCTGCGACGAAATCGCACGGAAGCGTACCATGCGCAGATAAAAGTATAAAAACGCAACTTACTATATGCGAGTAGGTAAACAATACAACGGAATTTTGATTTTTAATGTAGTCGATATTTATAAAAAAACATATACAAACGGAAAAACATCAAAAAAAACAAAAGGAACGATAATACAAACAATCGCTTTTTTTAAGAATCCGTGATATAATATAAGGACAAAAACAGGAGGTAAATTTATGAACAAATACAAAGGCACAAAAACGGAACAAAATCTTTTGGCGGCGTTTGCGGGGGAATCTCAAGCGAGAAACAAGTACACGTATTTTGCGTCTGTGGCAAAAAAGGAAGGGTACGAGCAGATTTCTTCGATATTTTTAAAGACAGCCGACAACGAGAAGGAACACGCAAAACTTTGGTTTAAAGAACTCAACGGTATAGGCGACACAAAGGATAATTTATCTGCCGCCGCTGACGGAGAAAATTTTGAGTGGACCGACATGTACGAAAACTTTGCAAAAACGGCGGAACAAGAAGGATTTGTCGACCTTGCAAAAAAGTTCAGGCTTGTAGCGGCGATAGAAAAGCGTCACGAACAACGTTATCGCGAGTTGCTCAAAAACGTGGAAACTAATGAAGTTTTTAAAAAGAGCCAAATCAAGATTTGGGAATGCAGAAACTGCGGGCACATCGAGATATCGACGCAAGCGCCGGAAGTATGTCCCACGTGCAATCACCCGCAATCTTACTTTGAGATTTCTGAACAAAACTATTGATTTTGTATAAAAAAAGCGACAACGTACTCAATTATCTTGACATAACGTCGTTTTTGTAGTATTCTTAAAGTATATAAGGATTGTTAAAAAAAAGGCAATCTAAAAAATTTCAGGAGGTATTTTATGGCTAAAAAATCCGCAAAATCAAGCAAAAGAACATTGTTTGACCTCATAACCATCATTCTTTCAGGCTCGGTGTTCGGGTGGTTGGCTTTGCCTTACGTAAAGTTTGATGCGTCTGTTTTGGGTTCTTCCACGACTTCGGGATACAAACTTCTCGACTTTGACGCAAACGAAGCGATTGCGACGGTACTTCTTATTACCGTTATCATTGCAGGTTTGTTGGCGTTGGCAAGCGTAGGCAAAACTTTGGTCGATATGGGCGTGGTAAGCAGCAAATCCGCATCAAAAATGCTTGGTCTTGTTATGATGGTTCTTGCGCTCGCAATGGTGGGAATTTCCGTCGCAACAATGATAGTTGTGCCTAAACAATGCACTTCTCACAACTTCGGAAGTTTTGGCAATGTAGGAAGTTCGGCGCAATGGCTGGGAATGATTGCTACCCTTTTGGTGTCCTTGCTTTCACTCGCAACGAGTTACCTTGCCGCCAAAAAGTAAACACAACTCAAAATAAACAATCAAAAAACGGAAACGGTATATACGGTTCCGTTTTTTTTGCGCAAAAAAAGCAGCGGTTGATTATAACATAAATAGTAACGCAATTGTAGTTGTTGCCTATATGCATACAGTAAATTGTGTTTTTGTAGTGTATCTTGCATATGGTTCACTTCCGTGCGATTGCCACGTCGCGATTTTTTTGTCGATTTGTATTATCAAGTTAAAAAATCGCTCCTCGCAATGACAATTTAAAAAATAGCCGCTTTAAAGTACCAACTTTTTACAAAATATAAAGTAGTATGTTTAGATACGAGCAAAGGTGCCTTACTTGTCATTATGAGGAAAAAATTTACAAATAGCAAAACTAATCCTTATGATGGCAAATTTTTGACGTGATAATCCCGCGGAAGCGAACCGCATTGTTTCACAAGTGTTGATTTCGTAATATTTTGACGGGAGCCTTTATACTCTTTGCCTCTATGTATATAGCAAAGTGCGTATTTGTACCATATCTTACATATGGTACGCTTCCGCGAGATTGCCACAGCGTAAATTTTTATTTATAAGGTCAGGTTTAAAAAAGCCAAAAATTTACACTTCGCAATGACAATTAAAAAAAACAGCCGCTAAAAAATAAAGAAAAATGCAAGATTTACCAAAAAATATTTGGCGGCGGTCGTTTTTTAAAGAAAATAATCTTAAAAACAATGAGCCATTTATGTGTAAATAATTTTACAAAATTAACACCGCAATCGTTTGACAAATGCCTTTTTTGTTACTATAATGCGCGCGGTAAGCGTGAAATATTCTTCCGTTTTGCTCGTTTAAGACAAACGGCGGCAAAAAATCACGTTATTAGTTTGTTTAACCGACAAAAAAGGACGTTTTTTTATGGACGACAATCAAAACACTCAAATCAACATTCCGTCGCAACAAAACGACGGGTTTCACAGTAAGTTGGGCTTTATTTTGTCTGCTGCGGGCGCGGCGGTAGGTTTGGGAAGCATCTGGCGTTTCCCTTATCTTGCGGCGCAAAACGGCGGCGGGCTGTTTCTTATCGTATATATCGTTTTTGCCGTTACGATAGGGTTTTCTCTCACCAAAATGGAAATTGCGGTTGGCCGCAAAACGGGCAAAAACGTTTTGGACGCTTATGGCGCGGTCAACAAAAAGTTTAGTTGGGTGGGTATTCTCGGAATAATTTGCCCTTTGATTGTATTGCCTTATTATTGCGTTATCGGCGGCTGGGTGACAAAGTATATGTTTTCCTATGCCGACATAATAAACGCCGCGCAAAAAATCGGTTCTAATCCCGACTATTTTTCGCAGTTTACGTCGGGAACGTGGCAACCGATAGTATTTTTTGCCGTGTTTACGATTTGTACGGCGGCGGTCATTATTTTGGGCGTCGGCAAAGGCATAGAAAAATTAAGCATTATTCTTATGCCTATTTTGATGGTGCTTTGCTTGGGACTTGCAATTTACGTCGTGTGCCAACCAAACGCCTTGCAAGGTTTAAAATTTTACCTTGTTCCCAACGCTAAAGGAATGAGTTTCGGCGACGTCGTAAGCGTGTTTTCTTCCGCTTTGAGCCAACTGTTTTTCTCGCTATCCCTTGCGATGGGCGTTATGATGACCTACGGCTCGTATATGAAAAAAGAAACGTCCATTTCTTCCTCTGCGCGGTGGATAGGCGCGTTTGTAATTTTTGTCGCGTTTACCGCCGGAATGATAATAATTCCGTCAATTTACGCCTTTTCCTCCGACCCCGACGCGGCGCTGTCTGCCGGCGGCTCTACACTTATGTTTGAGGAAATGCCTAAAATTTTCCGCCAAATCGGCGGCGTGGGCGGCGGAATTATCGGTTTTCTTTTCTTTATTCTTGTGTTTTTTGCCGCGCTGACTTCAAGCATATCCATTATGGAAGTCGTCGTCGACGTCATAAAAGACAAACTCCGCATAAAAAGAGTTTACGCAACACTTATCACTATCGGCATTATTATTTTGCTCGGTCTGCCCGTCGCTTTCGGGTACAGTATTTGGTCAAACGTAAGAATTTTTGGTATGAACTTTCTCGATTTTTACGACTACCTGACGGCAAATATCGTTATGCCCGTGCTGGAATTTATTCTTTGCTTGATGATAGGTTGGTTTGTAAACAAACGCTTTACGCAAGACGAAATCGGTCTGTTGCCAAACTCTTTTAACGATAAATACTATACCTTTATGATAAAGTGGGTTGGCCCTATCGCTATGATCGTCGTTCTCGTCACGGGGCTGATTTAGTATCGCTTTTGCGCCGCCAAAAAAAAGAAAAATAACTCAAAATAAACAATCAAAAAACGGAAACGGTATATAGACGGGTGTCCATAAAACAGTTAATCCTCCGTATGGCTTAGACCATGCGGAGGATTTGTTTATGTCTAATCTTCAAACTTGCTGGCGGC
>CAKQEP010000009.1 GCA_934230325.1 uncultured Clostridia bacterium
TTTTTCTTGCTTTTTTACCTATTCTCTTTTCAAGCTTCTCGCTGCCTCTCGCGACAGCCTACTTATATTACCACCTGCTTAAGCTTTTGTCAAGAACTTTTATTATTTTTCTAATTGAAAATAATTAGAAATAAAAGTGAACATATTATTTTTGCCTGCTTTTTAAGCCTATTTTCTTTGTTTTTGCGATTTTTTCTGCCCTTTGTTTTGCGGCGGCGTATTTTTTGTTTTTTTGACTGCTCAAAATATCGTTTTTGTTTTTTAAAACTATATATTAAAAGGTAAACGCTTTTTGATTTCGTTTACCTTTGGAGATTTTGCAACTTTTTTTGGTCGGCGGCGGGTTGACGTTTTTACTTGTCCGCGTCTTTTTCCGTTGCGGGGTTTTGCTCCGCTTTTTCGGCAAACCAGACTTCCGCAAACTTACACAACGACGGAACGATGTCGCTTATGTTTATTCCCGACGTGTTTATGCAAAGGCGATAATTTTTTTTGTCGCTCCACTCTTCTCCCGTGTACGCGCCGTAATACTTTGCTCTGCCCTTGTCTATCGACAATATTTTTGCTTTGAGTTGTTTGTCGGTGTACTCTTGCTCGTCGTTTTGGGCTTTTTCTCGGCAACGCTTAATTTTGCTGTCGATGTCGGCGTAAACAAACAACGTTAGCGGGTTTAGGTCTTTGAGAATATAGTCGGCGCACCGTCCCACGAGTACGCAATCGCTTTTTTGCGCTATTTCCCTGATAATATCCTGTTGCGCGCCGTATATTTTGCTTTGCAACTCTACGAGCGGGTTGACGTAAGCAAAACTGTGCGCGTAAGAAAAATTGAAAAACTGGGTGTTTTTACGCTCCAAAACGCTATCGACGTATTCTTCTGCCAAACCGCTTTTTTGCGCTATTTGGCTAATGATTTCTTTATCGTAATAGGCAAAACCGAGTTGTTTTGCTATGCGGGTGCCGAGTTCTCTGCCGCCGCTGCCAAACTCTCTGCTTATCGTAATAATTTTTGTCATGTCTTTGCCTCCGAAAAAATCTTTGTTCAATGATATTTTACCACTTTCGCGCGGGATATTGCAATACAAAAACCAAAAAAAATCAAAAAAATTTATTGCGCGGGGTTGTTTGGTCAATCTTAAAGAATTGACTTTTGCTTAGATATGGTTTAAAATAATGTATTGCAAAGGATTATCTTATCGACGAGATAATACCGATTTATATTTTAAACTACGGAGTTTTTGATGGATTACGTACAAATCGACAAAAAATGGAACAAAAAATGGCAAGACACAAACCTTTACGCCTTTGACAAAAACGATACAGACAAAAAGTACTACGTTTTGGAAATGTTCTCGTATCCAAGCGGCGCAAAACTGCATGCGGGGCACTGGTACAACTATGCTTTGTCCGACAGTTTTGCAAGATACAAAAAGATGAAAGGGTTCAACGTATTTGAACCTATGGGATTTGACAGTTTTGGGTTGCCGGCAGAAAATTACGCAATAAAAACAGGTATTCACCCCGCCGACAGCACCCTCAAAAACATAAAGATAATGGAGCAACAACTGCGCGATATGGGAGCAATGTTCGACTGGTCGGCAGAAATCAAAACCTGTATGCCCGACTACTACAAGTGGACGCAGTGGATGTTTTTGCAACTATTTAAACACGGCCTTGCCTACCGCAAAGAAGCTCCCGTCAACTGGTGTCCGAGTTGCAACACCGTGCTCGCAAACGAACAAGTTTCGGAAGGTTGTTGCGAGCGTTGCGGCGCTACCGTCGTGCGCAAAAATCTTACGCAGTGGTTTTTTAAAATAACCGAATATTCCGAAGAACTTCTCACGGGACTCGACAATCTCGACTGGCCGGAAAAAACAAAGGCAATGCAACGCAACTGGATAGGCAAATCCGTCGGCGGCGAAGTCGAGTTTGACGTGGCGGACAGCGACAAAAAGTTTAGCGTGTTTACCACCCGCGCCGACACGTTGTTTGGCGTGTCCTACGTCGTTCTCGCGCCGGAACACCCCCTCGTTGACCAAATTACTACCCCCGCCCAAAAACAAGCGGTGGAGCAGTACAGAGAACAAGCGTCAAAAACGACGGAAATCGAGCGACTGTCCACTTCTAAAGAAAAAACCGGCGTCTTTACCGGCGCGTACGCAATAAATCCGATAAACGGCGAAAAAGTTCCCGTTTGGATAGGCGACTACGTATTGTATAGTTATGGCACGGGTTGCGTTATGGGCGTTGCCGCTCACGACTCCCGCGACTATATCTTTGCAAAAAAACACGGATTGACGATAAAACGCGTCATTAAAGCCGCTTCTGCCGACGTCGACGACAGCCTACCCTTTACCGAGTACGGCGTTATGACAAACTGCGGCGAATTTGACGGAATGACAAGCGAACAAGGCAAAATCGCCGTCATCAAAAAGTTGGAAAGCGCGGGTAAAGGTCAACTCAAAACAAACTACCGTCTTCGCGACTGGTTGGTTTCTCGCCAAAGGTACTGGGGCGCGCCTATCCCCGTCGTTTACTGCGACAAGTGCGGCATAGTGCCCGTTCCGGAAGATCAACTGCCCGTACAATTGCCTTACGACGTCGACTTTAAACCCGACGGCGAGTCCCCGCTCAAAAAATGCAAGGAATTTGTCAACACAACCTGCCCTTGCTGCGGCGCTCCCGCCAAACGAGAAGCCGATACGCTGGACACTTTCGTTTGCAGTAGTTGGTATTTTTTAAGGTACGCCGACAGCAAAAACGCCGACAAGCCCTTTGACAAGGACGTAGTAAACAAAATTTTGCCCGTAGACAAGTACATAGGCGGCGCAGAACACGCTTGTATGCACCTCTTGTACGCAAGGTTCTTTACCAAAGCGTTGCGCGATATGGGATACCTTAATTTTGACGAGCCTTTTAAATCGCTCGTTCATCAAGGCACTATTTTGGGACCTGACGGAACAAAAATGAGCAAATCCAAAGGCAACATAATAAGCCCCGACGATTACGTGCTGACTTTGGGCAGCGACGTTTTTCGCACCTACCTCGCTTTCGGGTTTAATTACGTAGAAGGCGGTCCGTTTAACGACGACGGAATTAAAGCCATCGCAAAGTTCTTTGACAGGGTAGAACGCCTTACTCAATACCTTAAAGAAGATTTGCCGCAAACGCAAGAGTTTTCCGCAAGGGAATACGACCTTAACTTTGTTCTCAACAACACCATAAAATGCGTAAATCAGGATTACCCCGCTTTTTCCTTTAATACGGCGGTCGCGCGCATAATGGAGTTGACAAACGCTATCGCAAAGTACGTGGGCGACGGAAAAAGCCCCGTCAACAAAAAACTTCTCGAAACCGCGATAAAGGATTTGTTGCTTACGCTTGCCCCCCTTGCGCCGCACGTTACGGAAGAGTTGTGGGAGCAAATCGGACAACCGTATAGCATTTTTAATCACGCGTTTCCCGAGTACGACCCCGACGCGCTCAAAAAACCCACCGTAGAACTCGCTTTGCAAATCAACAGCAAAATAAAGGGCAAAATCAACGTGGACTCCTCCCTTAACGCAAAGGAAATAGAAAAAGTCGCGCTCGACGACCAAAAAGTCAAATCTCTCGTCGGCGACAAACAAATCAAAAAAGTTATCGTCGTGCCAAACAGGCTCGTTAACGTCATAATAGGCTAACGTATATGCTTTTTTGCGACAAAATACCCCCCAAAAAGACAATCGGCGGTATATTTTTTGCCCCGTTGACTAAAATACAATATGGGTTGACAATAAGTAGTCGGCGTAAGTTTTTTTAAATCGGAACGGTTTAAATGCAAACAACGACCAAAATCAACGCCCAAAAAGGAGAAAATCATGAAAAACACACTTCAAAAAATTTTGTGCTGTATCCTTATCGCCGTCGGACTTATTTTCGGCATCGTTCTTGCGATAATTTCCGTCACGATAATACGAAACGTCGACTCGCTGGGCGGCGTCTTTACCAACGACCGCATCGGATTTACGCTTCTGCTCGTGTTGGGCATAATTTACGTCGGTTTGTCCGTGTACCTCGTCATTTCTATGACGCAAGGCAAAGTTCCGCTCAAAACCGTTTTGCTCAATTCCGACAACGTGAGCGCGGTCACTACGACCAACAAGGTTATTCGCAAAATGATTAAAGCGTGCGTAAACAGCCTTAACGGCGCAAAACTCGTTTCCGTCGCAGTGAAAGAAGCCGATAAACCCGGCTTTAACCTGTACGTAAAAATCAAACTCACCGACGGCAACCTTAATTCGCAAACGCAAAAACTTCGTTTTGTCATCGAGGACAGTTTCAAAAAAGAACTCGACTTTGCCTTTAACGGCATTGACATCAAAGTAGTGTCGCTAAACAACGGCTTTGCGCCCGATATTCAGCGCGCGGAAAAACACGTTGCCGATAAACAAAAGGAAGACGAGGCAAAAGCAGAAATAAAAATCGCGCAACCTACCCCCGCAGAACAAACGGTGATAGAAAACAACCTTACTCCGGAAGAAATTGCAAGTATCGACCGCCTTGACGATTTAAACCAAGCGCAAAGCGACGACGATGACGGCGTAGACGCACAACCAGAAAACCAAACGGATACGGAAATCGAAACAGAACGGCAATCGACGGAACAATACGACAATTTCAATGCGACTATATCCGACGCCGACGAAGAAGTCGAGCAACACGTTTCCGACGAAACGGAAGAATAAAAATCGTCAAACCGCAACTTAAAACATATTACAATCGACCAAAAACAATATCCATCGATTGACTTATAAACAATCAACCATATTAAATCGACTAAAAAATTTATCGATAAAATTAAACAACGCCCATCAACTTAAACCAAAACAGCCTTGCTCCCCGCAAGGCTGTTTTACTTGTCATTATTTGTCATTATAAAAAAATATTTTTTGCGAAATTTCGTCGCAGCGCCGAGTTAACGGTTTTCTTTTTTTACGTAATAGGTTGCGCGGCTTGCGCCGAGTTTTTCGATTAAACCTTCTCTTGTCAGTTTTTTAAGACTGCTTTCTACCGAACTATTGCTTATCGACGGACACGTTGCCGCAATATCCGCTTTGGTAAATTTTCCTATTTTGCTTGTCACGGCTTTTTTTACCATATCAAACGCGCAATCGCTTTCGCTTACTAATTGAACTCTGTCTTCAAAATCTCTGTATGCGGCAATAATAACGCCGAGCAAATATTTGACAAAAGGAATGGCGTTTTCCTTGCCTTCTTCCCAACCGTATTGCGATTTTTGCAACGCTTGATAGTATGCGTCTTTGCTTTTGGCTATTTTTGATTCCAGCGAAATATACCTGCCGACAACGTACCCGTTTCTGTACAAAAGAAGCGTTGTAAGCAAGCGGCTCATTCTGCCGTTTCCGTCACAAAAAGGGTGTATGCACAAAAAATCGTGTATAAAAATCGCTATCAGTATGAGCGTGTCAACTTGACCGTCTGCAACGGCAAGGTTGTATTCTGCGCAAATCTTGTCAATCGCTTCGGGCGTTTCGTAAGGCGCAGGCGGCGTAAACAGCAAAACTTCCCTGTCGTTTTCGGTCTGCGTAACGTAATTTTGAACGTTTTTAAATTTTCCGCCGATACTCTTTGGGGAATGACAGTACAAAATCTTGTGCAGTTGCAAAATATAATTTGCCGTCATCGGAATATACTCAAAACTTTCGTGAATAACGTTGAGCGCATCTCGATAACCCGCAATTTCTTCTTCGTCGCGGTTTTTGGGCGTGGTTTTGTCCGTCATAAGTCGCTTTAATCTCGTATTTGTCGTCCTTATCCCTTCTATGTCGTTTGACGACTCCGTGCTTTTAACCTTTGCGATTTCCACAAGTTTATTTAGTTTTTCGGGTTGTTGCTTTAAGAAAAACTCTTGTCTGCCCTTTGCCTCGTGAATTGTAGTGAGATACCCCACTATTTCCGAATCCCACTTTAAGTTTTTTAGCAAAGAATAATTAAAATCTCTCATAAAAAATACCCCACAACGACTTTTCTCGTAAATTATAACCTTTTTTGTGAGAAAAGTCAATAAATTTATACTCAAAAACAAAAATTTCTCGTAAAAAATAATTGTTTTACGAGAAATTCGGTATTAAATAATATTAACAATACAATATTTTTTTATGAGCCGCTATACTTTTTACCTATTCGCATTAAGCAATGTGCGTGTTTGTGCTTCCGCTTGCATATGGTACGCTTCCGCGAGATTTTGTCGTAACGCCGCCCAAAGGCTTGTCGGTATATATTCATATACCGCCTACGCCCTACAGCGGGCTGCTCCTCTCCAACAAAATGCAAGCATTTTGTTGGGTTTTTAGGGGTACTACCATTGCAAATTTTTTCCTCATAATGACAAGTAAGGCACTTTCGCGCGGATATATACTATTGTTTTAGGGTGGAGAGCGGTGCAGATTGACGCGGCAGGCGGGCGTAGGCGGAGGGAGCGTATTTAAATACGTGACCGACGGATACGTTCCGCACGCAAGCGGCAAGATGTGCCGCTCTCCGCCCTAAAACCCCTTTTATTGAGTGATTAAGGTCTTAACCTTCATCATGCGCGCGACGTTACTACGCTCGTTTTCGTCAAGTTTTATCGAGATATACTTTATCGTTTCTTCCAGTTGAGGAATCATGACGTATTCCAGCGCATTGACGCGGCGTTTATTTTTTTCTATTTCTGCCGCAAGCATACGAGTAGATTTTTCCATTTCTGCGAGTTGCAGCAATTTCTCCATAATTTCGTTGACGGCTTTGATGCTATAATCGGCTTCCGACGATATACCGTTGAAGGAATATGGGTATTCGTGCTTGCCTTTGGTGACTGTGACTTTAAGTTTTGGCACTTCTACGCCCATAACGCTACTCAATCCCGTATCGACGTTGACGGAAGTAGAAGGCATGGCAAAGGCGAGCAAAAGTTGCTCCGTCGGGGTGACGCCGCCCGCAAGCGCGAAGTTTTTAAACACCAACGCGACGTCTTCTTCCACCTGACGACGAAGTTTTTTGTTTTGTCTTAAACGAGCGGAAAATACTCTTATCATCTCGTCCGATTTATCTTTTAACAGTTTGTGTCCCCTGACGGCGGTTTTTAAGCGAACTTTAAGCCGCTTTAACTCCATTCTCGTGGGGTTTACGTTAAGTCTTGCCATAACTTTGTTTTTCCGTTTTTAATTTTGGTCGTAATATTTTTGCAAGTACGTTTCCTTGATTCTTTTCAACTCTGCTCTCGGCAACATACGCAAAAGACGCCAACCCAAATCCAACGTTTGCTCTATCGAGCGGTTGGACTCAAACCCTTGCGAAACGTATTCTTTTTCAAACTCCAAAGCGAAGTGCGCAAATATTTTGTCGGTGCTTGACAAAGCGGCGTCGCCCAAAATAGCCGCCAACTCTTTTGCTTCCTTACCGCGTGCGTACGCCGCAAAGAGTTGGTTCATCGTGTCGGCGTGGTCCTCGCGGGTTTTGCCTGCGCCTATGCCTTTATCCTTTAAGCGGGAAAGGCTGGGCAACACGTCTACGGGCGGGTTTACGCCTTTTTTGTAGAGTTCTCTCGACAAAATAATCTGACCTTCCGTAATGTACCCCGTAAGGTCGGGTATCGGGTGAGTTTTGTCGTCTTCCGGCATAGTAAGGATAGGTATTTGAGTTATACTGCCTTTTTTGCCTTTGATACGTCCCGCCCTTTCGTAAATGGTGGCAAGGTCGGTGTAAAGGTATCCGGGATAGCCTCTGCGACCGGGAATTTCCTTACGCGCGGCGGAAACTTCTCTCAACGCTTCCGCATAGTTGGTAATGTCGGTCAAGATGACCAAAACGTGCATATCGCACTCAAAAGCAAGGTATTCCGCGCAAGTCAACGCCATACGCGGGGTTGCGATACGTTCTATTGCGGGGTCGTTTGCAAGGTTTGTAAACAACACCGTTCTTTCAATCGCGCCGGTGCGGCGGAAGTCGCTGATAAAGTAATCCGCTTCTTCAAAGGTAATGCCGATTGCGCCGAAAACGACGGCAAATTTTTCTTCACTGCCCAAAACTTTGGCTTGTCTTGCGATTTGCGCCGCCAACTCTGCGTGCGGCAAGCCGCTCATACTAAACACGGGCAGTTTTTGACCTCTTACCAACGTGTTTAAGCCGTCGATAGCCGATATTCCCGTTTGAATAAACTGGTTGGGGTAATCGCGAGCGGCGGGGTTTATCGGTTCTCCGTTGACGTCCAAAGTTTTTTTAGCTATGACGGGCGTACCGCCGTCGCGGGGACGTCCCATACCGTCAAAAACTCTGCCCAACATATCTTCCGAAACGTCGAGCGAAAGGCTGCGCCCCAAAAATCTCGCTTTTGCGGAAGATATTTTTAGTCCTTGCGAACTTTCAAACAACTGAACCAACGCCTTATCGCCGTTGACTTCCAACACTTTGCCGCTGCGGACTTCTCCGTTTTGTTGAAGAATCTCCACCAACTCGTTGTATTTGACGCCTTCTACGCCCTCGACGAGCATCAAAGGACCTACTACTTCCTTAATGGTTTTGTACTCTTTAATCATTGCCCTCTCCCCTCGTCAAATTTTTTATTTCGGCGGATACCTGACGCAAAATATCGTCAAACTCCGCAATATCCCGCTCCTCGATATACTTTGCTCTGCCTATTTTCTCGATAACGGGCAACTGCAAAATATCGTCAAGGTCGGCGTAATTTTGCAACGCGACGCGCGCCTCTTTATCAAAAGTGAAAATGAGCCGCATCATCTTGTATTGTTTAGCCAAAGACGCGTACGTATCCACTTCGTGGAAAGCGTTTTGGTGCAAATAGTCTTCTCTTATTATCTTGGCGATTTCCATCGTCAACCTGTCCTTGTCGGACAAGGCGTCCATACCGATAAGACGCACGATTTCGTCCAACTCCGCTTCTTCCTGCAAGACGGTGTTGATAAACTGACGCAATTCGTTGTAGTCGGGCGCGATATTTTCTGCAAACCACTCCTTCATCTTGTCGGCGTAAAGGCTATAACTTATCATCCAGTCGATAGCGGGGAAGTGACGTTTGTAAGCAAGCGCCGCGCTGAGTCCCCAAAACACTTTGACGATACGCAAGGTCGCTTGGCTGACAGGCTCGGAAAGGTCGCCGCCGGGAGGCGAAACAGCGCCGATAGCGGTTATGCTGCCGTTTTTGTCTTGGCTACCCAAAACCTTGACGACACCCGCTCTTTCGTAATACTCCGCAAGACGGCTGCTCAAATATGCGGGATAACCTTCTTCGCCCGGCATTTCTTCAAGGCGTCCGCTCATTTCTCTCAACGCTTCCGCCCAACGAGAAGTGGAGTCCGCCATAATAGCGACGTTGTATCCCATATCGCGGAAGTACTCGGCGATAGTTATTCCCGTATAAATGGACGCTTCGCGCGCCGCAACGGGCATGTCAGAAGTGTTTGCGATAAGAACGGTGCGTTTCATCAACGGCTCGCCCGTTTTGGGGTCAATCAACTCGGGGAACTCGTTTAAAACGTCGGTCATTTCGTTGCCGCGCTCTCCGCAACCTACGTATACGATAATTTCCGCGTCCGCCCACTTTGCAAGTTGGTGCTGAACGACGGTTTTGCCGCTGCCGAAAGGTCCGGGAACTGCCGCAACGCCGCCGCGCGCGACGGGGAAAAGCGTGTCTATGACGCGTTGTCCCGTGACCATAGGTTCTTGCGGGGGCAATTTTTCCTTATACGGACGGCCTTTGCGAACGGGCCACCGCTGCAACATACAGATATTTTTGTCGCCCTGCTCGGTTTTGACGACGGCAACCGTTTGGTCGATGTTAAAGTCGCCTTCCGATATTTTCGCAACGGTTCCCTTTACTCCGAAAGGCACTAAAATACGGTGAGTAACTATAGAAGTTTCCTTTACCGTACCTATGACGTCGCCCGCCTCTACTTTGTCCCCCTCCTTGACGGAAGGCACAAACCGCCACTTTTTTTCGTGGTCGAGATTGTTGACCTTTACGCCGCGACTGATACGGTCGCCGTACTTGTCAAGCAACGTTTTTAGCGGACGCTGAATACCGTCGAATATGCCTTCGATAAGTCCGGGCGCAAGTTCTACCGACAAAGGCGTACCCGTACTTTCTACGATTTCGCCTACTCCCAGACCGCCCGTTTCCTCATACACCTGTATGCTCGCTTTGTCGCCGCGCAACTCTATGATTTCTCCGATAAGTCCCTTGTCGCTGACTCGCACAACGTCGTACATTTTGCTGTCCGCCATATTTTCCGCCACGATAAGCGGACCGGACACTTTTACGATTCTGCCTTGCATTTACTTGTCCTCTTTATTAAGAATATCCACGCCCAACGCTTTTTCGCTGAGACGTTTGAGCAACGCCATACCGCTCCCGTTGCTGCCGTCTTTGCTCGGCAACGTAATAATGATGGGATAGGTACGGTCGTCGTATTTTTTGACGGTTTCCTCCGTCGCGGCGGCAAAGTTGTCGGTGACAAAAATCACCTTGTAATCCTTTGCAAGCCGCCTTAAAGTCACGTTTACGTCGGCTTCGGTAACGCCGTAAGCGTCTACGCCCGCCGCCTTAAAACACAATATACTTTCCTTATCGCCCAAAATAGCGAGGTTAGCCTTCATAACACTCCCTCAACCTGTGTCTGATTTCGTTTTTGTCCGCGCCCGCGTTGAGTCCTACGACAATGACGTTGACGTTGATAATTTCGTTTTGTTTGTACAAGCAATACAACAAAAACTCCTCGTCGCCCGTCATATCAAAACGCCTGTCTTTAAAAATTTTCAACACGTGGCTGTCGGCGACGTTTTCCGCAAGTACGGGCGGTTTGCCCGACGCAATTTCCGCCGCGACGGTTTCTGCAAACGCGCGGTAATCGTCAAACAAAAACTCTTTTTTGATTTGTTCCTGCGTTTTGCGGGGCAACTGAACCAACCTGTCAAAAGGCAGTTCTCCCCCGTCCAAAAACACTTGCTTAAACAGTTTTTCCTCCCCGTTGCACCTGTACGCCGCAATAAGGTTTACGCAAGTGACCTTAAAAGACAACGCTTTACGCAAAACGGGGGATTTTGCAACCGAAAACAAATACTTGTAGTACGCTTTGTTAAAAAGATTGTTTATCAAAAAACCGTCTGCAACGTCCTCGACAAACAACTTGTCGGCTTGCGTCAGCGCGTCTTTTAACGGCGCGACCAAAGCGGAATAATCGTCGTCAAACACCGCGTCTTTTAAAAACGCGACGTCGTACATACCGCCCGCCGCCAAAACGTCGGAAAGGTCGGTTTTGAGATATTTGCTTTTTACCAACGCTTCCGCATTAAAAAAGTCGTTTTTGGCAAGGATATACTTTTTGATTTTTTCGTCGGGACATTCTCTTTTTACAAACTCGACGAGCGCGCCCCTTTCGTAAGCGGAAGCGGCGTCAAGCGTGACTGCGCCGCCGCCAAAACCCGCTTCTGTCGCGAGTTTAAACGCCGACGCGCCGTTGTCGCACTCTATCATTCTGTTAAGCCTGTCCGCGCCCAAAAGTTTTGATTCTTTGGCGGCGGCAAGCACTCCGCCGAAAATGAAATCGCCCATACTAAATCAAGCGGGAGAGAACTTCTCCCAAAATCTCCCCTTTCTGCTCGTCAAGAAGGTCCTTAAAGGTAAGGCTTTTGTCGTATTTTTTGTTTTTTAATACTATTCCGCCGACAAAATCGCCCGTTTCACCGTCTATCGTCAGTTGTTTTTGAGCAAAAACTTTGCTGTTTTTCAACGCCGTAACGTCTGCTTTGCCGTCTTTGGACAAAGTAACGACGTCGCCCTGCTCGGCGTATTTTTCCAACAAGCCGACGAGCATCTCGGTATACTTTTTGGAGTCCGTATCGCAAAGCATTTTTAAAGCGCGGTCAAAGGCGGCGTCGGCGCACCTTATCTTGTACGACAAAACCACCTTTTTTGCGTCTATCTGCGCCAAAGTTTTGCGGCGCGACAAAATATCGTCGCACTCTTTTTTTACGCGCGTGTCGTTGGCTTGACGAGCGAAATCCGCGTCTTCGTTGGCTTTTTTAACGCTCTCAACGGCTTGCGCCGTCGCTTTTTCTACGATAGACGTCGCCGTTTGCTCGGCGTCGGACAATATTCTTTCTATCAATCCGTTTTGTGACATTTTGTAGTCCTTTTGTTTTTAGCCGACGTTACCCGTCATCATAATGGACACGACCAACGCCAAAATCGCATAAGTCTCGACCATTGCGGGGTAAAGTATGAGTTTGCCGCTGGAAAGGTCGCTTTTTGCCAACGCTTTAAGACCGCTCACCGACGTTGCGCCTTGCAAGATAGCGGAAAGCATACCTACAACCATAAGGGGCAAGCAAGCGATAAACAAAGACCAGCCTTGCGTACCCGTCAAAGCAACGATTTTGTTGTAGTTGATGAGTCCCAAAACAAATCCGTAAATACCCTGCGTTGCGGGAAGAACCGCCAAAAGCAACGCGTCGCCGCTCTTTTTGGGTTTTTCCGTCAAAACCGCCGCTGCGGCAGTACCCGTAAGTTTAAGACCTATCGCGCTGCCAAGACCGCACAAAAGCACAGTCAACGCAACGCCGATTCCGCCGATGATGGGCGCCCAGTTGATAGCGACGACGGCTGCCTCGCCGTCCAAAAGAAATGATAACATAAAAAAACCTCCGTGTAATGAGAAATATTTTAACCGTTTTTAGGCGGTTTTTGCCTTAATTTTGCGTATACGTATACTTATTTTGCCGACGAAGAATTTGTCACCAACGACGTATACGTCAAGTTTGAGCCGAGCGGCGCAAACAACTCGCCGTTGCCCTCGTAAAACTTTCCGAAAAACTCTATGTACTGAAGTCTGCAGTCGTGTACGTACGCGCCCAACACGCCCATAGCAAGGTTGAACAAATGCCCTACTATCAGGATAATCACCGCGCCGACGGTGCCTACCACGCCGGTGTGCATAAGGTTTATGCTTTGAACGCTGACGATATTTGCAATCATTGCGCCGGACAGCATAAGTCCGTACAGTCTTGCATAACTCAACAAGTCGGAAAAGAAGTTGATAAGACCGTACACCGCCAAAAAGCCGCCCACGACCTTGCCGAAACCTTTGGAGTGACGTCCCGCGAGAAAGATTTCTATCACAAGACTCAAACCGCACACGCCCGCGCCTGCGTAAGTAAGCGCTTGAGGCACTTCCTTCATGCCGAATATTGACGTTTCAAAAAACATCTTTGCCATAAGCGGAAACAAAAGAATCATTCCTACAAAGAAAACCGCCCAAACAAATCCGTCGAGTATTCCGTCCCAAACTCGTTTTTGTTTTATGCAGGACAGACCTTTTGCTATGTAGCCGAACATAAGGTGTACCGCGCCGCCGAGCAGGGAATACACCAAAACTTCCTGACTGTTGGCAACGGGGTCTGGAATAACGGCTTTGGGCAGCCATTCAAATCCCGCTTGGCTTGCGTTTAAGCCAAACAAACTTCCAAACAAAAATCCGAAAATAAAGGTGAATATTCCGCCGATGCCCATTACGTAGACAAGACGGCGAGTACCCGTGTCGCGTTTAATTTTTTTGGCAAACAAAAAGCAACCCAACATAAGCAATATTCCGTAGCCCATATCCGCCATAATAAATCCGAAGAATATCGAGAAAAATACAGCCACCATAGTGTTTGGATCGTACTCTCTCGCGGCGGGCGCGGAATAAGTGTTGGTGATGCTTTCAAACTGCCGTACTACCTTGTTGTTGCGCATAAGCGTAGGCACTTCTTCCTCTTCGGAAGGTTTTTCAAAGGAGAAAAACACCGCGTCGGTGGTTTCCCCTATCTTACGCTCCACCGCTTCTTGCGCGTCGGTAGGCACAAAGGCGTCCAAAGCAAAGGTGTACGCCGTTTTTTCAAAGTTTAAACTATAAAGTTGCTTTTGTTTTTCAAAGGCTATGCGGTCGGCAAAAAGCCTCAACAGCGGCAATTTGTCCGCATAAGCCGCCGCTTTGTCGGACAACTCCTCGTCGGACTTATCGAGGTCGCCCACAAGTTGCGTCAATTCGTTTATTTTTTGCGTTGCGTTTACGTCAAAGTTGAGCGAACAGGAAACAAAGTTGAGTTCGTTGAGTTTTGCCGCAACTTCCTCGTTGACGGAAGAGTGACACGCAACCAAAACGGCAAAGCCGTTGTCCGTAGCGTTGCCCCGCTCCATCACGCAAAGAGGACATTCGTCTTTGACAAAAAACTCCATACGCGTAGTTGCTTCCGACGACAACACTCCGAGAAAGAATCTCGCTTTTTTGGTATTTTTTACATCGCAAAAAGGCACGTCAACGTCTTTGTACTGACGCGTT
This sequence comes from uncultured Clostridia bacterium, assembly GCA_934230325.1. GTDB lineage: Bacteria > Bacillota > Clostridia > Christensenellales > CAG-314 > SFEB01. The sequence continues at coordinate 14,376 of CAKQEP010000009.1, forward strand.
TGGTTGAGTTGCATATTATATTTTGCGCGCAAAACGGCGTTTTGCGCTATTTCCGCCTTTAACGTTTCTACCGTTTTGAGAATATCGGAAACTTCCGCCGCTTTTGTTTCTACGGCGATAAAATCGTTAAACACGACGTCGGATACGCCCCCGTCGGATTTGTAATCGGGGTTGCGAAGGTGGGCGCACTGGTCCACAAACTCAATCGCTTGCGCAACTCTCTGCGCTTTGTCGTCCATTTCCGCAACGGAACCGTCTTCTCCGACGGCAAGCAATTGTTGTTCGCTGCACTTGATTTGCGCCGCGCCGGTGTCGGTCAAAGCGTTGAGCAGTTTTTGCCGCTCGTACTCCATACCCACCAACCTCAATTTTGACATCTCGGCAATAGCCATCAGAAATTTATCCTCCCGAGTATAAATTCTGCGGCAGACTGCGTTTTTTGCTCCGCTTGTTTAAGCAACGCTTCCCCTTGACTTTGCGCTTCCGCAATTTTTTCCGCGTACATTTTGTCGGCGTCGGCGTTTGCTTTGGCTATCGCGCTGCGGCGAGCGTTTTTTACGTCGTTCTCCGCCTCGCGCCTGATACTCTCCGTATCCGCCGCCGCTTTTTCTGCAATTTCCGCCGCTCTCGTTTTTGCGTCGGCAATCACTTTTTCTGCCTGTTGCTCCGCCTTTAATATACTGTCGATAAGTTCCTTCATAAAAAAACCTCTGCGCTAAACGTCATTATTTTAAACTATTTTGCCGCAAAATACAATAGGTTTTGCAATTTTTTTATAGTTATTTTTTTATCGGTTTAAACCCGTTTTTTGTACCGCCGCGTCACTTCAAAAAAATCGCCTTTTTGCCGCAGCCGCTCCGCCGTTTTTCTGCCGCAAAAACACGGTAACTCTTTTTTTTAAAACGATTTGACATAGTTTGAATCGAGTGTTAAAATTATTATACAACACAAATAGAATACGCGGGTGATTTATATGCAAAAAAGTAATGTAAAATACGGAGTTTATTGCGAGATTTTAAACAAGGAACTTATCGTCGCTTTGGGGTGTACCGAGCCTATCGCTTTGGCTTACGCCGCCGCAAAAGCGCGGCAGACGTTGGGCGCGGAACCCGTTTCCGTAGTTGCGGAAGTGTGCGGAAACGTTATCAAAAACGCAAAAAGCGTAATCGTGCCAAACACCGACGGACAAAAAGGAATACAGACGGCGGTAGCGGCGGGCGTACTGTTTGGAAATCCCGACAAGCAGTTGCAAGTTTTGACCGACGTAAAAGCCGAGCAGAAACCCCGCATAAAAGATTTTGCGGAGAGCGGCGCGATAAAGGTTGTTCCGTCAAGCAATCCCAAAACCTTTTACATAAAAATCACCGTATCCGACGGTTTAAACGCCGCGTCGGTCACGATAGAAGACAACCACACCAACGTTACCGACGTTTCCCTAAACGGAAAATCGCTTTTTTTGGGTAAGGAAATAGAAAAATCCGACCGTTTAGAAAGTCTTTACCGATATTTGTCGGTAGAAGACATAGTAGACTTTGCCGACACTTTTGACCTAAACGACCTTAAACAAGTTTTGGACAGGCAAATAACCGTCAACACCGCCATAAGCCGCGAAGGCCTTTGCGGCGACTGGGGCGCGAGCATAGGCAAAATCATAGCGAAAGACGCAACCGACGCCTTTACTTTGGCAATAGCGGCGGCGGCGGCAGGCAGCGACGCAAGAATGAGCGGATGCGAACTCCCCGTCGTGATAGTTTCCGGTAGCGGCAATCAGGGAATGACGGCAAGTATCCCCGTGATAACCTACGCAAACGGCGTCGGCGCGCCGCGAGAAAAACTTTTGCGCGCGTTGGTGGTCGCAAACCTTATGACTATCCACCAAAAAACGGGGATAGGAAAACTATCCGCTTATTGCGGGGCGGTAAGCGCGGGCGTCGGCGCGGCGTGCGGAATAGCCTACCTCGACGGCGGCGGATTTGACGCAATAGCCCACACGGCGGTAAACGCTCTCGCTATCGATTCCGGCATAGTGTGCGACGGCGCAAAACCTTCTTGCGCGGGCAAAATAGCCACTTCTCTGTTCACCGCCTTGCTCGGCTACAAAATGTATCTCAACGGGCAGGAATTTGTAAGCGGAGAAGGCATAGTAAAAAAAGGCGTGGACAACACCATCGCTTCCGTAAGCCGCCTTGCTTCTCTCGGAATGAAGGAAACGGATAAGGAAATAATAAAAATAATGACGGAATAGTTTCCGCCGCCAAAAAAGACAAAACCAAAAAATCGACAAACAAAAAAACTGCCAAAAAAAAGGCAAAAAAACCGACAAAAAAGCCGCAAACGGCAAGCGGCAAACAAAAAACCTACGCAAAAAAACGGTATGCGGCAAAAAACAGAGTTATTCTCGTTGCTTGCCGCGTTTTGCTTGACATCGCCGTCGCAAAGGATTATCATATTAAAAGAATATACACGTGAGGTATTTTTATCATGAACATGAATCACGGCACTGTAAAGATTTTCAGCGGAAATTCTTGTCCCAAACTTGCTAAAGCCATTGCCGACAGGCTCGGGCTTAAACTCGGAGATTGCGAAGTTTCCCGTTTTTCCGACGGGGAAGTATGCGTCAACATCAAGGAGTCCGTGCGCGGTTGCGACGTATTTGTTATTCAGTCCACCAGCACCCCCGTCAACGACAACCTTATGGAGTTGCTCGTTATGATTGACGCGTTGAGACGCGCAAGTTGCGGCAATCTCACCGTCGTTATGCCCTACTTCGGGTACGCCCGTCAGGACCGCAAGGCAAGAGCGCGCGACCCCATCACCGCAAAGTTGGTCGCAAATATGTTGGAAGCGGCAGGCGCGGACAGAGTGCTTACTATGGACCTTCACAGCACGCAGTTGCAGGGATTTTTCGATATACCCGTAGACAACCTTTTTGGTATGCCCGTGCTTGCAAGATACTTTAAACAAAACGGATACCAAAACGACGACCTCGTTATCGTCAGCCCCGACGTGGGCAGCGTCGCGCGTAGCCGTTCTATGGCGGCAAGATTCAACGCGCCGCTCGCTATTATCGACAAACGCCGCCCCAAAGCCAACGTTATGGAAGTTATGAACATTATCGGCGATATAGAGGGCAAAACCTGCCTTATGTTGGACGATATGATAGATACCGCAGGTACGATAACGCAAGGCGCAGCCGCCCTCAAAGCAAACGGAGCAAAAGAAGTCGTCGCTTGCTGTTCTCACGGCGTGTTGAGCGGACCGGCAATCAAAAGACTTAACGAAAGCGCGATTAGCCAAGTGGTAATTCTCGACACTATCCAACAACCGGAAGATCTCGGTTGCGACAAAATCGTTCAAGTCACCGTTGCCGACGTGTTTGCCAGCGCGATAGAACGTATTTATTCGCACGAAAGCATTTCTATTCTTTTTGAATAATATTTGCGATTACAAGCAAAAACTCGCAAAAAAAACAAACCTCGCACTTTTTGTACGAGGTTTTTTGTTTATTTTACGCAGGTACGCATTTGCAAATCGAGAGCAAAACGCATACTCGAAGGAGGCGGGCAACGTTGCGGGTTTTCCTTGCAAACGTCGGCGGTTTTGTATTGCGGATAAAATTTTGTCAACCGCTTAAACAATGCGGAAATTTCTTCTTTGTCGCCAAGACACAAAGTATAAAGGCATTTGTTTGCGTTTCCGTTGCTTTGGATAAAGGCGTTTACCGCCGCCATATTAAAAGCGTTAGCGGGGTTTGTAAGTCGGTCAAGGTCAACGTCGAGTTTTTTTGCAAGGTGCGGGCGACGTTTAAAGCCGTCCACAACGCTGTCAAAACACTTTTTTACGCTTTTTACGCTGAATCCGTGCCGTTTTGCAAAGGCAACAAAAGCGTCGGTAAGACTTTTTCCGCAGTTTAAGCAATCGTTTACGCAGTTTAACAAATCGATAAGCATACCCCTATTTTTGACAAAATTACCCTTTTTAAACTTTGTTTTTGGTAAAAAACCGCGTTTTCCCTCGCCCTTTTGCCGCTTTCTTCTGCGCTTACTTAAAAGAATATCAAATATCTACATATTTTAACAAACCGTATCAAAACTCAAAATTTTGCGGTAATCGATGGACAAATCGCCCCTTTTTTGGTATAAAGTAATAAAATAACCAACAAAAGCGGCGGCATTTTGCAAGCGGCAACGCCCAAAACGCAAAAAAATCCGCAAAACGCCAAGCCAAAACGCAAAAGAAAAGGAGAATAGTATGCTTGTTCTTTTTACCGATACCGACACCGACATAACTCCGGAACTTGCGGAGTTTTACGGTTACAACCTTATCAGCATGCCTTACGTCGTCGACCAAAAGGAAGTGTATCCTTACGTAGACTTTAAAACGTTTGACGCGCACGGTTTTTATGATATGTTGCGCGGCGGCGTGATACCGCAGACCTGCGGAATAAGTCCGCAAGCGTACATAAACTATTTCGAGCCGTTTTTTAAGCGTGGCGACGACATTTTGTACGTACACTTTTCCCGCGCGATGAGCGGAACGTTTAACGCAATGGACATTGCGCTCAAAGAGTTGGCGCAGCGTTATCCCGACCGCAAGTTTTTTGCTGTGGACACAAAAGGAATCACCACGTTGAGCCTTAACATCGCAAAGGAAGTGGGCGATTTGTACAAGGCGGGCAAATCCGGAGAAGAAATAGTCGAGTGGGCAAAACGAGAAGTAGACAAGTTTGCGATTTTCTTTTACGCCGACGACCTCAAATTTTTCCGTCGCAGCGGTAGAGTGACAAATCTTGCGGCGACTATGGGCAACATTATGGGCGTACACCCCGTGCTTCATATGGGCAAAGACGGAATGATGGCTACGCTCACCAAAGCGATAGGCCGCAAATCGACGCTCAAAAAAATAGTCGATTACGTCGAGCAACTTCAAGACGACATAAAGTCGCACAGAGTGATAATAGGTCACAGCGACTGCAAGCAAATAGCGGATATTTTGGCGCAGATGCTAAAAGAACGCTTTGGCGACGACCTTAACATAGAGTTTGCAGAAGTCAACCCGACGGCGGGCAGTCACTGCGGTCCCGACGGCGTAGGCGTATGTTTTCACTGCACGCAAAGGCTTTGATATTGCGGTTTAAAACTTTGCAAAATCGACCGCACAAACAAAATCGATAACCCAAACAAAGCCAAACCAAACAAAACAAATCGAATCAAATCGAATCGAATCAATAAATTTTTGCAACCATAACCGTTATATCGTCCCTTGCAACGCCGCCTGCGCTTGCAAGGGCTTGTTCTACGAGGTTTTGCGCGATAAGTTGCGGGTTTGTGAGCAAACACTCGTCCACAAGCACGGCGGGCGCGGTTTTGTCGGAAAAACTATCCCAAAACCCGTCGCTGGCAAGCAATACGAGGTCGTTTTTGCCCAACGTCATACGAGAAGTCGCAGGCTTTACTTCTTCCAAAACGCCTATGGGCAGACTGCAACCCTCTACAAATCGCACTTCTCCGGCGCACTTTACCACGCCCAACGGCGCGCCCAACTTGATAAAGTCCGCCGCTCCGTTCTTTAAATCTATTACTACTATGTCTACGGCGGTAAACACTTCGGTATTTGCCGCCGTCATCAATTTGTTTATGCAGTTTAGTATCAGGTCGTTGTCAAACCCCGCTCGATAAAAATTTTCTACCATACTTACCGACGCGGCGGAAGCGTTTTGCGCCTGCTCGCCGCTACCCATACCGTCGCACAACCCCAAAAGGTACTTGTCGTTGTCCAACCGCAAAAAAGTGTGCGTATCTCCGCTGATTTCGCTGTTTTGTTTGGTTGCCGACGCTATCCCCACCGACACGTCAAAACGCGGTTTTGGCGCAAAGTACAACGCCGACCAGTTGTCGCCGGAAAGATTTTCCTTTGCTTTGCAACACATATCCAAACCGCACGCTTTGCTCACTACTTCTGCGATTTGCGGTTTGTCCGCGTCCTTTTTGTCCACCACTACGGTGACGGAAATATCTTTTTGGTTGCAAACAAAAGCCACTTCTTTGGTCAGAACGTTAAAAAAAGTCAATTGCTCCATTACGAGTTTTTCGCGCTTGCTGTCAAAACTCAACGTTGCGCGGCTGTCAACCGAAAGATTGTTTATCACCTTGCTTATTCCTTCCGTAACGTCGGCAAGCAAGGCGCGGCTGTTGTCATAACTGCTGTTGACGAGATAGTATTGCTTGTAATTTGCGACTTCTGCATTTACGCAGGACAAGACCGCGCTTATTCTGCGGCACTTTGACGCAAGCGACGGCTCGACGTCCAAAAGCGTAACCCGCCCCCTGTCTATCCCGCAAGCCGTAAGCCCGTTTAACGCCGACTGCGTTTCCTGCGATTGATTGCGCCAACACACCAAACGTTTAGAACAATCTTTGCACGCGACGTCGGCAACCTGATTGCTTATTGCGTAAACGGCTTTTTGCGGCGGCATAACCCCCCGCGTAAGAGATTTGAAGGTGTTTTGCATACAAAAAAACACTTCCGAAAGGTCAAAAAGGCGGCGGCTGAGATTTATTCTGAGCCTGTTTATTATGTGGCGCGGCGAGTACTGCGCGCCGTCTTGCCCCAACACGACGCGGGCGCGCTTGAGCAAGGAAAAAGGTACGCAACAAAAAGCAAAACAACCGCAAACGGTCATAACGAGATTTACGGTGGTCAACTGCCCGTACACTTCAAAAAAGTACGCCGTTATCAGTTCTCCCAACAACAACGCAAAGGTTGACAAATATCTGTTTACGGTGCAAAAAGCCACCGCGCACGCCGTCCACACGAGGTAAACCGCCGCCATAATCAAACCGTTGCCCGCTACCGCGCTTGCCGCTCCCAACGTTGCCGCCATACAAAACGCCGTTTGCGGGTTTGCGGCAAAGGTAAAAAACAAAATGATAAACGGCGCGAAAGGCTTTATCAGCGGCGCGCCGAAAACGGTGATTTTGGTCAGCCCGACAAACACGGCAAGCAATACGAGATTGACGGAAACGGCTTCGTCCGGAGACAGGCTGTACTTTAACCCGCGCACAAACAAGGCGCGCATAGCGTAAATGCAGACGTAACAAAAAACCGCGCCCAACGCAAGCGAAACGAGGCGGTCAAACAACTCCGCGCGTTGCAATTTGTACGCAAAAAAGAATACGTTAGCGAGAAAAATGTACAAAAGCAACAACCACCGCCCTATTTTCTTTTTTGTTTTGCAATGCAAAAGGCACAGCGAAACCATCACCGCCGCTTGCGACAACGCAACAAAAAAAGCGTCCGCGCCGCCTATCAAGGAGGTCAGCGCAAACACCGCCGTCGGTACGACCGTGTTTCCCGCGTACAGCAACCCCACAAACAATCCGAAAGAAGTCATTCCGTTTGACGCGTCGTTTAGACGCAACAGACAAAAGGCTGCGGCAGAAAACAAAGCAAGCAAGGACTGATATTTAAATTTTTTTGCCGACATTTATTTTTTCCTCCCTACGCCAAACCGCAAAAACAATAAAAAACGCCAAATACAGGCGGGCGGCTATCGGTTTTTCCCTTTTTTGGGCTTGTTTTAACTTTAACGGTTTTTATACCGCAAAAAAAGACAAGTTTTGGACAAAAATAAGAAAAAAAGTAAAAACGAGCGGCGCGACCGCCGCAATCAAAACAACGCCGCAATCAAAACAACCGATTTGCGGCGTCAACCCGACAAAAAAATCACAGCGTGAGTAAGGACAGCAGTATGGGGATAATCATATAGTACGCAAAGCGGTGCAAGTCCTTTGATTTTAGCAATCCGAGCAAAAACCGCAGGCAAATCACGCCGACAAAGTACGCAACAACGGCTCCGACGACGGCGGGAATCCACTCTATTTGCGTATTGCTTTGCGCCGCTTTAAGTACTTCCCACAGCGCGCCGCCTATAATGACGGGTACGGAAATCAAAAAAGAAAATTCTGCGCTTTGTTCTCTTTTTACGCCAAACGCGCTCATAGCGGCAATGGTTGCGCCGCTACGCGACAAACCCGAAAAAACGGCGAGCCCCTGCGCCGTCCCCGCCGCAAACGCAATCAAAAAAGGCTTGTTTGTATACATATTTTTTTCGCATTTAAACAGCCTCGTGACGTACAGCAAAACCGCCGTCAAAGTAAATCCGAGCGGCAACAATCCGTAATAAACGTTGTCGGGAACAAATATTTTTACCGCAAACGCAATCAAAGCGGTAGGAATACTCGCAACGACGGTCATAGAAGTTCTTTTGTCTTTTAGCGGGTGCTTTAAAATATCAAAAAAGGTACGTCTAAAAACGGTAAAAAGAGCGAGCAACGTTCCGACGTGCAACGTGATGTTAAAAAACAAGTCGGCTTCCCGCCCCATTATTTTTTCCGCCAAAACGAGGTGTCCGCTGCTGCTTACGGGCAAAAACTCCGTCAATCCTTGTACTACTCCCAAAAATATTGCTTCTCCTACCGACAAAATAATACGCTCCTCGTGTTTACAAAATCGATTTAATATTGTATAATATAAGTTATGCGAGAGTCGGCAACTTTTTTTGCCGCCGCTCGTTTGCAATATTGTATGGAGATTTTTTCGATAATATGAAACTCGGAGTAGTAGGTCTTCCCAACGTCGGCAAAAGCACGCTTTTTAACGCAATCACGCGCGCCGGCGCAGAAATAGCAAATTATCCTTTTTGCACAATCGAGCCAAACGTAGGCGTAGTAGCGGTACCCGACGAGCGACTTGACAAGTTGGCGGCGTTGTACGACAGCAAAAAAATCACGCCCGCATACGTTGAGTTTGTAGACATTGCGGGTTTGGTAAAGGGCGCGAGTCACGGAGAAGGTTTGGGCAACAAATTTTTGAGTCACATACGAGAAGTTGACGCTATCGTTCACGTGGTGCGTTGTTTTACCGACAGCAACGTTACGCACGTAGAGCAAAGCGTAAACCCTCTGCGCGACATAGAAACGATAAATTTAGAACTCATTTTTGCCGATATGGACGCGACGGAACGCGCCGTAAACAAAGCAAAAACGATGGCTAAAGGCGGCGACAAAAAGTTGGCGGCGGACGCGCAACTGTTTGAGCGAGTGTACAAGCATCTCGAAAGCGGCAAGCCCGCCCGCACGATGGATTTGACGGAAGAAGAAAAAGACGCGGTAAGCGGTCTGTTTTTGCTTACTTCCAAACCCGTCATATACGCCGCAAACGTCGGAGAAGAAGATATGGGCAAGTCGGAAAAAGATTTGCCGCTCGTCGCGGCGGTTGAGAGTTACGCCGCAACGGAAGGCGCGCAGACGCTGGTCATTTGCGCCAAAGTAGAGGAAGAACTCGCTTCCCTTCCCGACGAGGACAGGCAGATGTTTTTGCAAGAGTACGGCATAAAAGAAAGCGGCTTGTCCCGTATGATAAAAAAGTGTTACGATTTGCTCGGGCTAATCAGTTACCTTACCGCAGGAGAAAAGGAAACGCGCGCGTGGACGATAACAAAAGGTACAAAAGCGCCGCAAGCGGCGGGTAAGATTCACACCGATTTCGAGCGCGGGTTTATCCGTGCGGAAGTCGTTCCGTACCAAGTTTTGCTGGAATGCGGAAACTACAACAACGCCAAAGAAAAGGGTAAAGTTCGCAGTGAAGGCAAGGATTACGTAATGAAAGACGGCGACGTGGTGCTTTTCCGCTTTAACGTCTGATTTTATCTCAACGGCGGCGGTTGCCGTTTGCTCGCAACGACAATTCAAAACCCGATAAAACCGCCGCAAAAAACCGCAACTTTTTAACGGAGGATACTCTAATGCAGGAAATAAAAAATCCCGACAGACCAAAAGTGTCGCTGGGCAACAAAATCGCTTTTGCGTGCGGCGACGTATTTGGCGGCGGCAGTTTTAACATAATCAACTTTTTGTTTGTGCCTTTTTTGACGCTCACCGTCGGCATACCTATGTACTGGGTGGGCGTGATAATGCTCGTAAGCAAAATCTGGGACGGCATCATCGACCCCTTTATCGGCAACATAAGCGACGCAAAACAACCAAAAAAGTACGGCAAACGCAGATTCTTTATGCTGATTTGCGCGCCTTTGCTAATCGTGGCGATGGTGTTGCTGTTTTTCCCGTGGAGTCTTGTGACAAACAGCGTCGCTCTTAAAGTCGTTCTTACCGTTTTGGTATATCTCATTTACGCAACGACGCAATCTTTCATTTTGATTCCCTATTACAGTTTGGGCAGCGAAATGAGCGCGGATTTTGTGGAGCGTACCAACGTAAACGCCGTAAGACTCGGTTTTTCTATTTTTAGCAGCGTAATTTGCGTAGCGGTACCCGGAATGATAGCGGGACCGGAAAAAGGTCCGTTGAGTTATATCGTTATGGCGGCGATATTCGGCGGCGTATTCTGTATTGCGGTGCTTGTGACGGCGTTGTTTGCGCGGGAGCAGATAGTAAGCCCCGCCGTCAAAAACAAGGTCAATTTTAAAAGATTTTTCGAGCCGCTCAAAATGAGCACTTACCGCAACTATCTCGGTATGCAAATGTGCAGCAGTATGGGTATGGCCATTATGAGCAGTTACTTTTTTACTTATTGCGACTTTTGGCTGAGAGAAGGCACGTATATGAATTCTCTCGTCAACGGCGCGGCACGATTCCCCGTCGCTACCGTTGCGGCGGCAATAATGTTTGCGGCGCAAATCGTGGCGTTGCCCTTGTACTTTGCGATAATAAAAAACAAAGGCAAATCCTTTGCGTATCGGACGGGCGCGGGAATTTGGGCGGCAATCGCTTTGGTCTTGTTCTTTTTGCCGCAACAACAGTTTGACCCCGCAACTTTTCAGGTCACAAAACAAGCCCCCGACTGGTTGTTGTTTGTTTTGGCGTTTGCAATCGGAATAGGTATCGGCGGTCCCGTTTTGGTCCCTCATACCGCTTTCGGCGACGTTTGCGACGCGGGAGAACTGTATTACGGCGCGCGGAGAGAAGGCGCGTTTAGCGGTCTGTCCAACTTTTTAAACACGACGGCGCAGGCTTTGGGACTTGCCGTAGCGAGTTGGGTTATCGGAGCGGCGGGCTATTTGGAAACGACGTATACCGCGCCCACAAAACACGCGGAATATTACTTTGAAAAAATTTACGAAGGAATAGGCAAAAGCACGTGGGTACCGACAAGTCAACCCGACTCGGCAAACCTTGCGATAAGGATAGTGATAGCCTTTTTGCCCATACTGATAATGGCTTTGGGCGTATTTTTCAGTTTTAAATACAAACTGACGAGAGAACGCCAAAACCGCATAGCCGCCTGTGTAAAACTCGACAAGCACAGCGAAGAATACGCCAAAACGAGGCAACAACTTTTGCAAGAACTCGACGAAAAAGTCATAGAACTCGAGTTTGACGAGCAACAAGACAAAAACTAATATACGTATATGATTTTTTGCAACAAATACAGCGGAAGTCGCGGCAATCTCAACTTTATCGACGACGGCAGACACAAAATTTTGATAGATTGCGGCGGGCAGATAGGCTCGGTCAAAAACGCGCTGAAACAGCACGCGACGGACTTGAAAGATATTGACGCCGTACTCGTCACTCACGAGCACAACGACCACGTATCGGCTTTGGAGTGCTTTTTAAAATACAACGACCGCGCAAAGGTTTTTGTACACGAATCGGGCGCAAATGCCTTGTACTTAAAGATTCCGTCGGCGTACGGCAGGTTGACGACTTTTGACAGTCCGTTTGACTGTTTCGGGTACGGAATAGACTTTTTTGAGTGCAGTCACGACGCCGCTTTTTGCGTCGGGTACAAGGTCGCCGACGCCAAAGGTCACGCCGTCGCTTCCGTCACCGACACGGGGGCGGTCAACGTCAAAAAAATTTGCGCTTTTTTTAAAGGTTGCGATACGGTTTTGCTGGAAAGCAACCACGACGAAGAAATGTTGCGCAAAGGCGCGTATCCCGCCGCGCTTAAAAAACGCATTTTGAGCAAAAAAGGACATCTGTCCAACGGTCAGGCGGGAGAAATTTTAAAAGTTCTGCCCGACGTAAACGTAAAAAACGTCTTTTTGGGACATATCAGCCTTGACAACAACACGGAAGAAATGGCGTTTAATCAGGCGGTGTTTAATATAGAGCGTTCCGGCGCGAAGGAAGGCAAGGACCTAAACGTCTTTGTCGCAAGACAATTTACCGGTGGAGAAAAAATAAATGTATAAAAACCAATTCGACAAAAATCAGGCGTGCAAAGCCTTTACGATAAGCGTTGCGGTCATCGTCGCCATAAACCTCGTCTTTGCTGCGCTCAATATGCTGATAAAGTTCACCGACCAAGACGGAAATTACAAAGGTATCTGGTTTTGGGTGATAAGTACCGTTTTGCAACTCGGCTTGTTTGCAACGGCTTTAGTTTTTTCCAAAGTTACGCAAACGGAATTTTTGACGGCGACGACGCTTAACAACAAACCTAAACTCTTGCCCTTTGCGTTGGCTGTCGTCACGGCGATAGGTCTTTTCTTTTTGGTATGCCCGTTGCAGATTTGGTTTTTAAAACTGCTGTCTAATATCGGCTACACACCAAAAAGCAGTGTTCCGCTGACCGGCGGCGCGCTTAACGCCGTTTTGTTGTTTGTGTTTGTGGCGGCGTTGCCCGCTTTCTGCGAGGAAACGTTGTTTAGAGGCGTAATAGCAAACGGTTTTAAACAACTCGGACTTGTTTCTGCCTGCCTTGTCACGGGCGCGCTGTTTTCGCTGTACCACTTCTCCCCCGCGCAGACGCTTCATCAGTTTGTAATGGGGTGCGCGCTCACGCTGTTTGCGCTAAAAACTCAAAGCGTGTGGACGGCGATTGCGGTTCACTTTTTAAACAACGCCTTGTCCCTTGCTTTCAGTCTGGCGTACGGCGCGGCGGGCGCAGACGCTTTTGTCCTCCAATACTGGTACGCGTTTTTGTTTGGCGGACTCGTCGTTGCGGGGGTGGGTTTGTGGCTGTTTTTAACCGTCACCAAAGACGTAAACCTAAACGAAACGCCGACGACAACGACGGAACAACCGCAACAAATGACAAAACTATCCAAACAAAACATAGCGAAGGAACGGGCAAATCAAGCCAAGCCAAAAACCTTTTCCGACAACTTTTTGTTGTACTGCGGCATAGCCGTCTGCATCGTGTTTTGGGTATCAAACTTTATTTCCAACGCAAAGGGATAAGCGTATGCTAAAAGTCAAAATCGTTTGCGTGGGCAAAATAAAGGAAAAATTTTTTAAAGACGCCGTAGACGAGTACGTCAAGCGGCTGGGCGCATACTGCAATACGGAAATAACGGAGATTAACGAAAGCCGCATAGACAAACCCAACGCGGCAGACGTTGCAAAGGCGTTGACGGCGGAAGGCAAAAACATTATCGCCGCGACGGAAGGCTTAAAGATTTTGTGCGACGTAGCGGGCAAACAAACGGACAGCGACGACGTTGCAAAACTTTTAAAAAAAGCCGCAGAAACTAAAGGCTCGATTACTTTTGTCGTGGGAAGCAGTTTTGGCGTGAGCGAAGAAGTCAAAGCGGCGGCAGACGAAAGAATAAGTTTTGGCAAAATAACCTTGCCGCACCAACTGTTTAGGGTTGTTTTGTGCGAGCAAATTTATCGCGGGTTTACTATTTTAAACGGTACGCCTTACCACAAGTAGCCGCATTAAAGTTGCCGCTCAAACAAAAAAATACGGTAACGCATAAAAAAAAGACACACCTATCGCATTAAAAAAGGTATACCGCCTATCTTACAAAAAAATATGTTGAAGTTGACCGATATACAAAAAGATAAAAAGTACTTGCTGTGCGTATCCGGCGGCGCGGACAGTATGGTTATGCTGCATCTTTTTTTAAAGAGTAAACCGACAAAAAACTTTGCCGTTGTGACCGTCAATCACAATATGCGTCAAGAAAGCGAGTCCGACGCCCTTTTTGTCAAAGATTTTTGCGACAAACACGGCGTACTTTGTCACGTAAAAAGCGTAAACGTGTTGGATTTTTGCCGACAAACGGGCTTGTCGCAGGAAACCGCCGCTCGCCAAAAACGGTACGAAGCGATAGCGGAAGTCAGCGACAATTACGACTTTGTATGTCTTGCCCACCACAAACAAGACAATGCGGAAACGGTACTTCTTCACGTCGTCAGGGGCGGCGGAATGAGAGGCGCGGCGGGGATAAGGCGGCTTAACGGAAAGTTTTTGCGTCCTCTGCTCGACGCGGACAAAGAGCAAATAGACGAGTACGCGCGGCAAAACGACCTTCCTTTTGTCGTGGACGCCACCAACTTTAAAGACGATTGCAACAGAAATCTGCTCCGAAACAAAGTTTTTCCCCTGCTCAAAAAAATCAATCCCGAAGTCACCGACGCTATCGCTTCTTTTGCGCGTATTGCGGCGGAAGACGACGATTACTTAAACTCGCTGGCAGACGTCAGCCAAGTGGTTTTTGACGGTGACGGCGCGACTTTTTGCGTAAATCTGCTAAAACAACCCCCGCCCGTGTCCAAAAGAATTTTGTATAAAATTTTCCGCGCGCTCGGTTGCAACAAAGACGTTCACACGGCGCATATCGACGCCGTTTTGCGACTTGCGGACAGTACCGACGGCTCTAAAAGCGTGGATTTGCCCTTTGGTTTTTCTGCCGCGCGCCGTTACGACGAGTTGTTTATCGGCAAAACCAAAAAACAACCGAAAGACGAAACCGTTATCGTTTTTGGCGAAGGAGAGTTTAAAATCGGTAGCAAAACCGTAGTTTGCAAAAAAGAAAACGTCAAAAAATCCGACAAAACCGCTCATTGCCCGTTGTTCTCGACGGACCAAACCGAAAAAAACAGAGTTTTGACCTTTGACGCAGACAAAATTCCCGACGGGGCGGTACTTCGCACCCGCAGAAACGGCGATATTTTCAAAAAGTTTGGCGGCGGCGCAAAAAAACTGAAAGACTTTTTGATTGACAAAAAAATTCCGCAAAGCGACAGAAACGACTTGATTGTGCTGGCAAAAGACAACCAAGTTTTTGTCGTCGTCGGCGTAGAAATCAGCGATGACGTAAAAATCACCGACGCAACGACTTCAATCGCAAAAATATACGAAAAAAATTAGCGGCACTTAACCGCAGTTCCCATAGGGAATTTAAGGTAAAGGCACAAAGATTTCTTGCTTATTTTTCTTAAATATGCTTTTATTACTAAATTGACAATAATTTTACATACGGCATAAACGGGGACAAAAAAAGGGACATTCAATCTTGATATTTGTCCCTTGTTTTTGTATGCTGTTATTAAAATCAATAAACGGATGTTTGAGATGATAAATTTGTCTAAAAACGGCGTTTATGCGCGTTTTATGCGGCTTTTACTATTTTGAAAGTTCCGCCAAGTCGTTGAGTTCGTCGTAAAGATCTTCCATTTTAAAAGCGAGATCCTCAAAATATTCCTGACGTTCTTCAAGGTAGCGGTATTCGGATTCCTGTATCAATTTGTTCTTTCTCGTGCTTCTTCTCATGATGACTATGACCGCCAGAAAAATTGCAGCTATACCGCCGAGCGCAAGAGTAAGGAAATTAACTAATTCAGAATAGGTACAACTTGTTTTTCCAAACAGCGTTTTTCCGTCCGGAAAATCGTATACAAACGTCTGTTTGAAATGCTCGAGCTCCTCAGCTGTTTCAAACTTGCCGTAGACAAGAATATCCGTATAGCGGAACAAGCAGGCAAGCCCCGCACACAGAACGACAAAGGCTAACATAAGTACTATAATCGCCGTGTGCGAGCGAGGTTTCTTTGTTTCGTTTTTTCTGTACTCGCAGTATGCTATGTTGTTTTCGGCAAACTTTTGGGCAAGACGCGCGTCCTCTGCGTCCTCCTCCGATTCTTTCTTCCACTGATTTTCGGGTAAAGATAAATCGCGCGTGTATAAAAACCTCGTTACGTTTCTGTCGCTATCGTACGAGCTGTCTCGGAGTATCCAGCCAAAGCGTTCCATTCTCTCTCTTTTTTCAAGAACGGTTTTTTCGTTGGCGGGGGATTGAAACAATACTTTTTCTTCCATCATTTTTCTTTCCTCCTCAATTGACTCTTGTCTTATACGACTGCTCGCGCGTGCCCTGTTTTATGTAACTGCAATGGCGGCAATAGGTAATATAATCGCTCATAACCGTTCCGTATTCGACGTCGTATTCGTCAACGACTACATTCGCGTAAATCGGTTTTGAGGAAATCACACGGGTAGAACCGTCGGAATATTTTGCGATCGTTTGTTCCTCTCCGACCTTTTTTGTCTGCGTTTTTGTTACGTGCTCCATACCTTCGCGCTTTTTGCCGTATTTTGCGGTGTTTTCCGTCACAACGCTGTCGAAACGCCCGCAAACCGGACAGGTTCTTTTCTGCAACCCCGAAAGGCAACCCAACGTCGAAAGATAATAAAAGAACGGATACAGTACCGCGCAGATAATCGGCTGAAGAGTTCCCATAGTATCCGTAGTGAAATTGTTAACGTCTTTAATCGCAAAAAGCCATAGGCATACGTTTGCGGCTACGCCTATCACGAGCGACACGGGAATCATAAAAACGACCTTTTTATAATACGGTTCTCCCTTGTGCCCGACCTCTCCGCGATTTACTTCGACAAATTTTTTCAGATTTTTCTTCGACATAAAAACCGCAAACAGGGCCGTGAAAATCAGATATACCACGACGCCTATGCCTGCTTTTAATGTAGTGCCGACAGAATCGGGCAATACCGTGACGATGAACGCCCACGCATACCCGAATACGGTAAACATCAACGCAAATACGATAACGGCGCCCGTCCACGCTTCGGACAGTTCAAAACCCACTTTGCGGTTGTAATCGTTGACGTCGGTCTCTCTCCATTGTTCGATGTCCTGCAAGTAACGGTTTGTAAGTTTTGTCTGAGAAGTTAATTCTTTTCCCATTTTTCCTCCTTTTTTGCCTGTATTTTGCATTTTTTGCAGGTTATTAGGCGTTAATAGTTCCGCGTGTCAATATATGATACGTTTTGTTTTTTATATTCTACCATAAATTTCTCAAAAAATCAAGCCTGTTTACCACACTATTGCGAGAAATTGAAAAAATCAAAAGTTTACCCACAATTCGTTTTTTTACTCATTTTTAATACCTTTCCGCACCACATATAAAAAACGCCCCCAAATTTGGGGGCGCACTTTAAAATTTACGCTTTATTTACTTTTGATTTTTTTGAATAGTCGCAGTGTGTTTTCCTTGACTTTGTTTAGCAAAACGGGCAGGTCCGTTTGTCTGATTTCCGCAAGTTTTTGCGCTACAAACGCAACGTATGCCGGTTGATTTGTTTTTCCCCTGTAGGGAACGGGCGTCATATACGGGCAATCCGTTTCCGTCAAAATTCTGTCGGCGGGTATACCGTTAACGACGTCGGCACCCGCAAAATTTTTGAAAGTTATTACGCCGCCAAACGCAAAGTACGCGTCGTATTTTTTTGTCAAAAGTTCCGCCGTTTCCTTACTGCCGTTAAAACAATGAAAAAGTATCCCGTTGTTGACGTATTTTGCGCCGTCGGCAAGAATTTTGAGCGTGTCGCCCCACGCTTCTCTCGTGTGTATCGTGACGGGCAAACCAAGACTGTCCGCAAGCCGTAGTTGCTCGGCAAAAACACGCCGCTGTGTGAGTCTGTCCGACAAATCGTAATGGTAATCGAGCCCGATTTCCCCCACTGCGACGGTTTTGTTAAATTGCGCCGCCTTCTCGACAAAATCGACGAGGTTTGCGTCAAAAGTTTTGGCGTCGTGCGGGTGGCAACCGACGGTGCAAAAAATCTTGTCGTATGTTTGCGCCAACGCAAGACTCGCTTTGCTGCTGTTAAGGTCGCTGCTGTTGTTTATTGCAAATTCTATCCCCGCCGCATTAAACCCGTTGACGATTTCCTGCCGATTTTGGTCAAACGCCTCGTCGTCAAGGTGGCAATGGCTGTCAACGTAACCCGCTTGTTGCGTCATTGTTTGTCGCCGCCGTCGTTTATAAACAATACGCCCAACGTGTGCGGACCGCAGTGACTGCTGACGGTACTGCCCGCTTCGGTTTCGTACACTTGCTTAAAGGGCAACGTTTTGACGTAATCGACTACTTCCTTGACGTATTCCGACGGCGTTTCCGTATGCGTGACAAACACGCGCGTGTAGTCGGGGTTGTTGAACTCCGCAACGATGTCTTTTGCGTATTTAAGCAAAACCGCGTTGAGTTTGCCCATATACTTTTTGCCGGTAATCATTTTGCCGTCTTTGACTTTTATCGACGGTTTGAGCGACAAGGTTGTTGCCGCTATGAGCGCAAGACTACTGCATCTACCGCCTTTGTAAAGGTAGTTGAGTCTGTCGATGACAAAACTCGCCTGAACCGCGCCCGTACGCGCGACGCATTTTTCTTTGATTTCCTTTGCGCCTAAACCTTGCTTTACGAGGTCGGCGGCATACAACGCAAGCAACGCGCTGCCGGTACTCAAGTTGCGGGTGTCCACAACCTGAACTCTGTCGTCGCCTATCTGATTTGCCGCGTTTACGGCGTTGCTGTGGCAGGTGGACATTTCGCCGCTTATATTAAAATGAACTATATCGTACCCTTCGTCGAGAAAAGGTTTCCAGTAGTCCTTGTAAATTTCGCTGTTTATCGCGGCGGTTTTAGGCAACTCTTTGTGCTTGTTAAAATGCTCGAATATCTGATGCGGCTGAATTTCTTCCCCGTCTTTATAACTTGTTCCGCCCAACAAAATAGTAAGAGGAACGATAGAAATATCGTACTCGGCGCACAATTCTTTGCTCAAATCCAACGTTGAATCCCCAAAAATCTTTACTTTGTTCATCTTTTTACCTCTTGCCTGTATTTTTACGTTTTGTTTTAATAGGATTATCTTTTTAAATAATATTATAATTATATCATAATTTTTTGCGGCAACTATATTTTATAATACGACTCGATATTTATATTACAAATCGCAAAATAAAAATTGCCATACTGATTATACTTGATAAAAGTTTTTCCGTCAATCGATATGAATAAATCAAAATCTTTGTCTACAACTTTTTTGATTGTGTCATCTTTTTGCACATTTCAAGCAAAAATAATACGAAAAACGGCAAACGTATCCCCCTAAACCCGACAAAAAACCGCAAATCAATCCACCGTCAAAAATTGTTTTAAAAATTACTCGATTTTGCTTGACAACCGCAAATAAAAATGATAACATAGTCAAGCATCAAATCAAGTATCGCTTGACGATGTATATCGCAGGGTAGAGCAGTTGGCAGCTCGTCGGGCTCATAACCCGGAGGTCGTAGGTTCAAATCCTATCCCTGCAACCATTTGGCGGCGTAGCTTAGTTGGTTATAGCGGCCGGTTCATACCCGGCAGGTCGTTGGTTCGAATCCGACCGCCGCTACCAAATTTAATTATAAATGCCGCAAAAAAGCATTTTTAATATATTTTGTATTTTGGCCCTATGGTCTAAGGGTTAGGACATCACCCTTTCACGGTGGTAATATGGGTTCGAATCCCGTTAGGGTCACCAAAATATGGGAGTATAGCTCAGCTGGGAGAGCACTTGCCTTACAAGCAAGGGGTCACAGGTTCGAGCCCTGTTGTTCCCACCAAAACTCCAAAAGCGTAACATCGCTTTGGAGTTTTTATTTGCGACGACAGGCGCAACATCGTTTGCGTGCAAACGCAATTTTGTTATTATTTTACTTTGCAAAAGACTGTCTTTCAGACGGTCTTTTTGCTTTTACGCTTGCCGACTTGTACTATAATTGTGCGTATTCCTAATTAAAACCGTCAAAATGCTTGCATTTTGACGGAGAGGAGCAGCCCGCTATAGGGCGTAGGCGGTATATGAATATATGCCGACAAGCCTTTGGGCGGTGATGCGACGATGTGACACCTATTTTTTGCTAATTTTAAAAACATATTGCTATTTAACTTGATTTTTAACCTTTATTGTGATAGAATAACGGCGTATAGGGTTTTTTGAAGTATATCAAAAAACTATCGACAAAGGCAAAAGCAGTAGGCGAGCAAGTTTTAAAATGCAAAAGTTTAAAATCGTTTTGAAAAACTTAATACACTTTATACTTATCGGCGTGCCTGTATTTTTTGGTACTTTATTTTGCGCAGAACTCAATCGTTTTGTTCCCAACGGCGCGGCGCAACAGTTAAAGCCCATTTTTACCGACGGATTGTTTAAGTTTTTGACAACGCCCAACGCCGCTACGGTCGATTTATTTTACAAATACGGCGTATACTTTAAACTTATCGTATACGCTTTTGCGGTGAGTTTTGCGGCGGTGTACACTTTTTACACTCGGTTTATGCTTATGCCCAAAGTTGCCGACGGCGCAGCAACGGCGTTTTCCGTTGACCAAAGCCGTCAAGTCGCGCGTTTTGCCGACCTTAAAAAAGATTTTACCGTACTTAAATCCAAGTACGCATACAGATATTTGTCAAAATATCTCAACTAAATACTACGTCGTTTTTTGCGGCGGCGGTTTTGCTTTGCTAAAAAAAGGCGGGGCGGCGCGCGGCAAAGGACTCAAAAATCAAAAACGCATAACCTTTGTTTTACATCTTGGTCGAGGGGGTGCGTTTTTTGTACGCTAAAAAATATATGCCTAACGACGTATTTTTTACGCAATATTTATCAATAAATACACAAGAGGGTATATGGTAGGTATTTATTATGCCGGCGCAGTCGTCGCGTTTTTGCTGACGGGCGGAGCGATATGGCAGTTTAGAAACAAACAAGAAAAAATTTCGACGCTGTTTAAGGTAATAGCGTTGGTGTTTACCGCCGTTTTTATCGCGCGGTATCTCGGCGGAATATTTGAAATCAGGTACACCGTCGGGCTTAACATACAGTCCCCCTTTGGCGAGAACGGCGGGTTTAAAGCCGCTTTGTCCGTCATCGTGTTGTGGGTTTGGTTTGCTTCCGTCATTTTGTTGCAAACCTATCCTTTCTACAAAGGAAAAGTCAAGTGTTTGGACGCGCTCTCCAAGTATTTTGCGGCGGCGTCGTGCGCGCTTTCTCTCGTTACGTTGCCCGTTGTCGTAGTTGCGATGGACGGTCAAGCCGCTTTGACTTATTTTGACTGGCGGTGTCTTGTTTACGGCGCGGAATTAGGCGTCGGGGCGGCTTTTATTGCGGGAATCTGGTATTTTGACAGGCAAATCCGCTACCCCAAAACCGAAATCAAATCCATTTTGCTTTCTTTGGGCGGAATGTTGTTGTGCGCTATGCCCTACTACCTTTTTCAGGTAATGTTTGGGCAAGGACCTAAAAACGTCGTTTTTGACGACCTCAACTTGTGGCACAGGCTTGTGGTGTACTTCGGCTTTATCGTTCCCGTGATAATATACTTTATTTTCCGAAAATACGAGTACGCGCAACGCAGGTACGCTTTGCTGTTTATCGCGTTGGGGACGATGATGGGGTATTGCTACAAATATTCCTTTGTGACGCTGTTGGATTTAGCGGAATGGCCCTTTCACCTATGCAACACGGCAATGTTTATCGTGCCGCTTTGCCTACTGTTTAAGTGGGACAAACTGTACTACTTCACCTTGTTCATAAACGTTTTGGGCGCGCTGTTTGCTATGCTTATGCCAAACACCGCAGACCCGATATTTATGGCGAGCAACTTTGCGTTTTGGATAAACCACTACTGCGCGTTTTTTATGCCGTTGTTGCTAATGGCTTTGCGGATATACAAACGTCCTAAACTGCGACAGTTTATCTATTCGCTCATTGCGTTTGCGGCGTACTACGCGCTTATGTTGTTTTTAAACGCGTGGTACTCCAACATCAAGGAAGTGGACTTCTTTTTTATCAACAGCAACTTTGTCGCGGAAAAACTCGGGTTGTGGGCGGAAAAACTTCGCGACGTGACCTTTACCGTCAAAATAGGCAAGTACCCCTGCACGTTTTACCCCGTGTATCAGGCGTTGTACTTTTTGGTATACGTACTTATGTCCTTTGCCGTCTGGTTTGTGTACGAACAATTTTTTGAGGTGGCGGACTTGTACGTAGAAATCGGCGAAAGACGCCGCAAGATTAACGCCGACAAAGTCGCGCTTATGAGCAGGCTTGACGGCAGAAGCGAGGATCAACCTATGGAACTGGATTACGTAAACAAACTTGTACTAAAAGATTTTGGCAAAAAGTACGCCACGAGCGACGTATACGCCGTTCGTCACGCAAACCTTACCATCGAGGGCGGGCAGATTTTTGGATTTTTAGGGCCTAACGGAGCGGGCAAAAGCACGATAATAAAAAGCATCGTCGGGATACAGACGATAACGGAAGGGAGCATATTTATCAACGGTTATGACGTAGACAAGCAGTCGGTGTTTGCAAAGCGTCAGACGGGATTTGTTCCCGACCACTACGCACTGTACGAAAATCTTACCGGCAGAGAATACGTCAACTATATTGCCGACCTGTACGAAGTCCCCCAAAAGGAGCGTACCGAGCGCATAGAAGATATGGTGGAGCGGTTTAATCTCAACGTTGCGTTTGACAACAAGATAAAAACCTATTCTCACGGAATGAAGCAAAAAATTACGATAATGTCCGCGTTGGTGCACAATCCCAAACTGTGGATACTTGACGAGCCGTTGACGGGACTGGATCCCGAAAGCATTTTTCAAGTAAAGGAATGTATGAAAAAGCACGCGGCGGAAGGCAACATCGTCTTTTTCTCCAGTCACATAATAGACGTTGTGGAGAGAATTTGCGACCGCATAGCGATAATCAAAAAGGGCGAAATCAAGTGCGTCAAAACGATAAAAGAAATCGAAGACGGCGGCGTTGCGTTGGAAGATTTTTACATGCAGATGATAGGAGAAGTCAAACATGACTGAAATCTCTACCAAGCAAAATTTGTCCTTTAAGGGCAACGTAAAGTTGCTTAAATCGCTTACGATGATGCAACTGAAAGAAAAACTCGATATGTCCTACCTAAAAAGTTTTCGCAGGACGCTTTTTAAAATCGTGTGGCTCTTAATCGAGTTTGCGGCAGTCACGGCGATATGCTTTTTGTTGCTGTACTTTTTTAAGGTAAAGGGAGTGTTTTCTCTCATTAACGATATTCCCGTATCCGTCATAGCGATAGTGTACGGAATAATGCTTGCGCTGTCCGTGCTGTCCACTACGATAGGGTTGGTAAAGTCGCTGTACTTCTCCCGCGACAACCAAGTGTTGCTGACCTTGCCTGCGGAGTCGTGGCTCATTTTTGTGTCAAAACTCGCGGTGTACTATATTTACGAACTTCGCAAAAGCGTGATGTACATTATGCCCGTATTTGTCGCTTACGGTATCGTTCAGCACTTTGCGTGGTTTTACTATTTGTGGGTTGCGGCGTTGTTTGTGTTTTTGTCGGTGTTGCCCGTCGCAGTGTCGGCGTTGCTATCCATGCCCGCTATGTACGCTTACCAACTTGTCAAAAAAGCGCAGTGGTTGCAGTATACCCTCATCGCTTTGGGGTTGGGCGCGTTGACCTTTGTCGCCGTAAAACTGATAAACCTCATACCCGACAATATCGATATAGTAAAGAGTTGGGGTACGATATACTGGAAAATTCAAGCGGGACTTGACTGGTTTACCAAACACATGACGGTTTTGTACGGCTTGACGACGCTAATCGTGGGCAAAAGGTACGGTTTTACGCAAAAACTGTTTACGCTGTCCACTCTCTGGTCGTTTTTGATTCTTATCGCCGTAATTGCGGTGTGCATAACGCTGTGTATGCTGTTGGCGCGCCCGCTGTTTTACAAAATGGCAAGCAAGCCCTTTGAATACACCAAAAAAACCAACGTCAAACGGCAGGACAACAAGCCGTGCGGAAAGTTTTTGACCGCCGTCAAAAAGGAATTTTTGATAGGTATGCGCGACAACTCCCTCATCTCTCTGTTTTGCCTTCTCGTCATCGTTTTGCCCGTTGCGATAATGTTGCTCAACAAAATTTACTCGGCGATGAACACTCGCTTGTTGGGAACGCAACTTACCGTCGGTTTCAATTACCTTCTTATTATGTTGGTAATGCTTCAAAGCAATATCTCCGTCGCAAGCGTGTACAGCAGAGACGGCTCGGCGGCATATCTCAACAAAATTCAGCCTACGGGGTACGCTCCCCTCTTGTTGAGCAAGTTGGTATTCAACCTTTTGATAGGTTTGCTCGGCGTTATCGTTACCTTTGTGTCTTACGGCTTGTTTAAACCGCTCAACGTCGGCTCGATAATTCTTATGGCGGTGTCGGTGTACTCCGTGTACGTTTGCCACCTGTTTTGGTCGGCGGAAACCGACGTAATGAACCCGCAACACGAGCAGTACGCCACCTTCAACTCGCAATCCAACAACCCCAACGAAAACATATCCGCATTGCTTATGTTTATTTTGGCGGCGGTTATGTTTGTAATCGCGCTGTTGCTGTCGATGGAAAGCATGACCAAAGCGTGGATAAAGGTAAGTATTCTTTCCGTCGTTTTGGCGGCGGCAAAGGCGTTCACCTTCTTTTTGAAGGTCAAAATGTTTTACAAGGAGAAACAGTAAGCATGAAAAAAGTAGTGGTCATTATTATTTGCGTGCTGTTTGTCGCGTCGGTGCTTGTCGTCAACTTTTTCGGTATGAAAATGGCGATGTTTCCCACCACAAAGTACGTGGAAAAAATCGAGTGCCTTACCCTGACTCGCAGCGACGGTAAGGAATACAAATATACCAAAATCGACGACGACGGAATAAAACGCTTTGTCATACGCGACTACGTGGACGGAACGTACGATGAAAACAACATTGCGGAAAA
The DNA here is from genome assembly GCA_934230325.1 of uncultured Clostridia bacterium. Classification (GTDB taxonomy): domain Bacteria; phylum Bacillota; class Clostridia; order Christensenellales; family CAG-314; genus SFEB01. The sequence continues at coordinate 39,241 of CAKQEP010000009.1, forward strand.
TCGCAACACGTTTATACTAAATTACAGAATGTTCCCCGACGACGCCGACAACAAAAAGCCCACCTTCGTTTACGACAAAACCGCCATACAAGGCGCATTTGTGATAAGGGAAGAAATGGCGTCGGTAGTAGTTTTGCGGCCAAACAGAGGCGTTTACATCACCATCAGGTCAAGCGACGGCTCGGACAGAACGGAACGAATTTATATCGTCGTTATACCCGCCTGATTGACAACAACAGAAAACCGCGACCTACGTTACAAACGCCCAAAAACTTTGCAGAACGGCAAAGTTTAAGGCAAAACGGGTTGCAACCGATTTTTCTGATTATATATAAAAGCAAAAAAACAGTAAAAACCAAAAATAAAAAATAAGGAGATTATCAAGTATGAAACAACAGACCAAAAAGATTATTACTTTGATTGTTATGGTCGCATTGTCTTTGATGGTTTTGACCGGTTTGGCGGCTTGCGGCAAACTCGAAGTCAAAGGAATCACCGTGTCTTCCTACAAAAAAGATTGCAAAATTAACGAAGCATACGATTTTTCCTCCATCAAAGTCGGCGTAACCTACAACGACGAAACAAAAAACAAAACGGTAACGGCGTCTGACGTCGCTTTCTCGGTAAAAGACGCAAAAACCGGCGAGGATGTCAAGCTGGAAGATATATCCAAAACCGCCGGCAAAAAAATCGTCACCGTGACCTATACGGACAAGTCCTTCAAAAACAACAACGCCGCTTCCAAAGAGTTTAACGTTTGGATTTGGGAAGTTGACGAGGACAGAGTTTATACCGTCGCGACCTTCTCAAAACCCGAAAACCTCATCAATTTTGAAGCGACGATAAGCCAAGCGGGCAAAGCCTCTTATGGCGACAAAGCCTTTGAAAATCAGTTTTATGACGACGAAAAAATCTATTACGTCGGCGACGACAACGAGTTTGTCTTTAAGCCGGAACTCAACGTTATCGTTGACGGCGACGAGCAATCTTTGGGCGCGTACCGCAGCAATCCCGAAATCAGCGTTGCAAACGGCAGCAGTTGGACAAAACTCGAGATGACGGCGGGCGAGCAGGAAGATACTCTCGTTTACAAAAACGGCGACAAAGTTATCGTCACGGTAAACAACCTTTACCAAACCTATCAGTTTTCTTCCGACGCCGTTGACAGCACGGTAAGAATCACCGTCAAACTTGCCGACAACTACGATATGAACGGCAACCCCGACGTGACCTTTGATTTTTATGTAATCGACGGACTCAACGCTTACGACTTTGACGACCTTGCTTCTATGGACTCTACGGGACGTTACCAAAACAGAACCGCAAAGCAACGCCCCGCCGCTATCGTTATGCACAACGCAATCGAAGTCAATGCGCAAAACCTTAACAGCGACGACCTTTGGACAAACACCAAAGACATCAAAACGGTAGGCGAAAACGGAGAAAAAATCATTCCCGCAGGCTCAAAGTTTTTAAAAGACGGCACGTACGTATTCGATACTTACTTTACGCAACAAGGCGAAAGTTTTAATCTGTACGGCAACTACTTTACCATCAATTTGGAAAAACTTCCCCTTATTCCCGGCAACGGCATAAACGACTACTTTGGCGGAAACGACGTCGGATACGGCTACGACTACTCCAACGCAAAGTTTATCCACGCAACCGTAGGCGAAAACCCCGCAGCGGAAGGCTTGTTGGGTACGGTGGGATTGTTTAATCTCAACGTTTTGGGCAACGCAAACATTTACGACGACCGCTATATCAACGACGGCGGCTCCCCCGTGTATGCGGGCGGCATAATCTTTGCGGAGTGCAGCTACAGAGTAAATCTCAACGTCAAAAACGTTCTTAACAGAAAATTCTTTATCTCCTATATGTCCACGTTTGAAGGCAAACTTTTGATGCAAAACATAAAGAGTTACGACGCGTATCAGGATATGTTTTATCTGCACGGCGGCGACCTTACCATAAGCAATTCCGTTTGCGAGAGAGCGGGCGGCCCCATCATTATTTCCTGCTACGTAAAAAGCGACGGACACAACGACGCTCCGCAAGTTTTGGTCACCGATTGCCAACTCAATGCGTGGATTAACGGCGACGAAATTTGGTTTTCTACTTTGGGCGTGGAAGGTATGGTAAACACCATCAAAAACCTCAACCAAGTTTTGCAAGGTATCGGCGCGGGTAGTTTTGTAAAAGACGCTACGATAGAAGGCGGTCAGGTCAAAGGCAAAATAAGCATTATGTCGGTCATTATGGAAGCGTATTCCGGCACTGTTCCCGCTACGAGCACCATCGTAAAAGGTAAACACACCGTCGTTAATACCGACAAATCCGCAAGTTGGACCTTCTCGAGAATGTTTGAAGACGCAAACGACGCGCAAGCCGACGATATAGGCAAACTCGTTCAACAAATAGTCAACAACCCCGTCGAAGCGTTTAGACAAATACCGATGTTTGGCGTAAACGACAATATACTTATGTATATCCCCGCAGGCAGTATCGGCAACACCGAAAACCTCGTAGTAAGCCTCAAAATGGCTTTGCAAAAAATGTCGGAAGGTATGGAAGCGGTACAAGCGCTCACTTCTTCTTCTCACGTCGCTAATCCGATGAATATCGCGGCGGAAGTAACGGCGTTTAAAACGTCGGACGCCATTTGTCTGTATCAAGGCGGATTGTCCGTCGTTATGTCCTTGCTCCACTGATACGAGCAACCGACTTCAAACCGTCCTTGCGACGTTAAATTTTAAAACGACCAAAAAAAGGCAACGCTTGATGCGTTGCCTTTTTTGTATACGGTATCGTTTTTTACCGCCATATTTGCTTTTTGTCGGTCAAATCTTAAAGTAGTTTACCGCGCTCTCAAAAATCTTCATATCGTATTCGCCCGAAACGTTTTTGTAAAGGTTGTCGCCTATACGCTCGGAGTGTCCCATTTTTCCAAACACCCTGCCGTCGGGAGAAGTTATGCCTTCTATCGCGTCCATACTTCCGTTGGGGTTGAACGCCGTTGCGCCGCTCACGAGTCCGTAAGTATCGACGTACTGCGTGGCTATCTGCCCGTTGCTTGCAAGCAGTTTGATTTCCCCTTCGTCAGCCACAAATCTGCCTTCTCCGTGACTTATCGCGACGTTGAATATATCCCCGACGTGACAAGCGGACAGCCACGGGGATTTGTTGCTGCACACTCTCACCTGAACGATTTTGGATTGATGCCTGCCTATGTTGTTGTAAGTCAAAGTCGGGCTGTTTCCCTTTGGAGTAATTATTTTGCCGTAAGGCACGAGTCCGAGTTTGATTAACGCCTGAAAACCGTTGCATATTCCGCCGACAAGTCCGTCGCGGTGACCGAGCAAGTCTGCAAGCGCGTTTTTGATTTCCTCGTTGCGCAAAAACGCCGTTATAAACTTTCCGCTGCCGTCAGGCTCGTCTCCGCCGGAAAATCCGCCCGGTATAAAGAGTATTTGGCTTTGTTTAAGTTGTTTTGCAAAGGCTCTCACGCTGTCCGACACTGCTTTTGGCGTAAGGTTGTTTATTACAAAAATTTCCGGCGTTGCGCCCGCTTTTGCAAAGGCTTTTGCGGTGTCGTACTCGCAGTTTGTACCGGGAAACACGGGTATAAGCGCCCTTATTTTGTCGGTTTTTACTTTTGGAGCGACGCGCTTTGGCGCAAAGTAACTGTACGTCGTAGGTTTGTCCGCAGGCGTTGCTTCCGTCGGAAACACGCTCGCAAGTTTGCAGTCATATGCGCGGGTGATTTTGTCGAGAGTAATTTCTTCGTCGCCCTTGACGATACTGGATTCTCTTGCGGTGTATCCTATATCCGTCACTTTGCCGTCAATAGCGGGAACAACGTTGTCCGCCAACTCCAAAACAAACGCGCCGTAGTCGTACCTAAACAAAACTTCGTTTGTCACTTCGTCTCTAAAACGGAATCCGATTTTGTTGCCCAAGCACATTTTTAGCACTGCTTCCGCAACGCCGCCGTAAGTAAGCGTATAAGCGGTCACTACCTTTTTTTGTCGTATCAACGCGCTGACGGTATCAAAATTTTTGAGCAAACTTTCTGCCGTAGGCAGTCCTCTTTCGTCACGGTCGGGGGACAAAAGAATCACCCTGTGAAACGGCTCTTTAAACTCGTTGCCTATTACGTAGTTTGCGTCGGTCGTGGTGACGGCAAAACTCAAAAGGGTGGGCGGAACGTCGAGTTTTTCAAAACTTCCGCTCATACTGTCCTTGCCGCCTATCGCAGCGACGCCCAACTCTCTTTGCGCCTTAAACGCGCCGAGCAACGCCGCGACGGGTTTGCCCCAACGAGCGGGTTCTTGCCGCAATTTTTCAAAGTACTCCTGAAAACTAAGGTATACGTCTTTAAACTCTGCGCCGACGGCAACCAACTTGCTTACGCTCTCCACAACCGCAAGGTATCCCGCGTCAAAGGGGGATTGTTGCGCAATATACGGGTTGAACCCAAACGCCATAACGCTTGACGTATCGGTTTCTTTTTTTTCCGTGCTGATTTTGGTGACCATAGCCTGTATCGGCGTTGCCTGATACTTTCCGCCAAAGGGCATAAGCACCGTTCCCGCGCCTATCGTGCCGTCAAACCTTTCGCAAAGTCCTTTTTGACTGCACACGTTAAGGTCGCCCGCCAACGCGGTATAACTTTTTATAAAGTCGCCGTTGATTTGTTTTTGGTAAGGCAACGCGGGTTTTACCATTGCCGTCGCGTGTTTTGCCGCGCCGTTGGTTGCCAAAAACTCTCTGGACAAGTCGACGATGTACTTGCCGTTCCACTTCATTTTAAGGCGGTTTGCGTCGGTGACCGTCGCAACGACGGTTGCTTCGAGATTTTCGTTTTTGGCAAGTTTCAAAAACTTTTTGACGTCTTTGTCGGCAACGACAACCGCCATTCTTTCTTGCGATTCGCTTATCGCCAACTCCGTTCCGTCAAGACCGTCGTACTTTTTGGGTACTGCGTTGAGGTCGATATCCAAGCCGTCGGCAAGTTCTCCTATTGCGACGGAAACGCCGCCCGCTCCAAAGTCGTTGCAACGTTTTATCATAAGACTTGCGGCGCGATTGCGAAACAAGCGTTGAAGTTTGCGTTCTTCGGGGGCGTTGCCCTTTTGAACTTCTGCGCCGCATGCCGCCAAACTTTCCTTAGAGTGGCTTTTGCTGCTGCCCGTCGCTCCGCCGCAACCGTCGCGCCCTGTTTTTCCGCCCAACAAAATAACTTTGTCGCCGGCTATCGGGCGTTCTCTGCGTACTCTGTCGGCAGGCGCGGCGCCTATTACCGCCCCTACTTCCATACGCTTTGCGACGTAACCGGAATGGTAAATTTCCTGAACCAACCCCGTCGTCAAGCCTATCTGATTGCCATAACTGCTGTATCCGTCTGCCGCCGTCGTGACTATTTTGCGTTGCGGAAGTTTGCCCTTCAACGTGTCTTTGACGGGAGTCAGCGGGTTGCCCGCGCCCGTCACGCGCATTGCGGAATACACGTAGGCTCTGCCGCTCAACGGATCTCTTATCGCGCCGCCGATACAAGTGGCCGCGCCGCCAAAAGGCTCTATTTCCGTCGGGTGGTTGTGCGTTTCGTTTTTAAAAAGAAGTAGCCAGTCGCGCTTTACGCCGTCTATTTTTACCTTGATTTTGACGGTGCATGCGTTGATTTCTTCGCTTTCGTCAAGATTGTTGAGCAATCCGCGTTTTTTGAGAATTTTTGCCGCTATCGTGCCTATATCCATGAGCGTCACGGGCTTTTTGCGTCCCGCCTCTTTGCGGGCGTCAAGGTAGGCTTTGTACTCTTTTTCTATCCCTTCGTCCTCAAAAACAATTTCGTCAATGACGGTGTTGAAGGTGGTGTGGCGGCAATGGTCGCTCCAGTACGTGTCCAAAACCTTAATTTCCGTAACCGTCGGATTGCGTTTTTCCTTTTTGAAGTAATCTCTGCACGTTTTTAAGTCGGCAACGTCCATCGCAAGTCCGCGTTGCTCGATAAAATTTGCAAGAGCGTCGTCGTCCATATCGACAAACCCGTCCAAAACTTCTACTTTGTCGGGGGATACGGTCTTTTGTTTTAGCGTTTTGTATTTTGCAAGCGGAACAACCGCGCTGTCTACGGGATTGACTACGTACTTTTGTATGCGCTCCGCCTGCTCGTCGTCAACGCCGCCTAATACGAATACCTTTTCCCACTTGACGAGCGGACGCTCGCGCTGACTGATAAGTTGTATACATTGCGCCGCGCTGTCCGCGCGTTGGTCAAATTGCCCCGCCAAAGCGGATACGACAAAAACTTTTTGACCTTCCTCCACAGGCAACTCGTCAAAAACTTCGTCGGTCTGCGGCTCGGAAAAAACGGTGCTTACGCTCTTTTTAAAGGTGGATTTGTCAACGTTTTCTACGTCGTATTTGTTAAAAATTCTCAAATACGTAGGCTCGATACCGAGCAAAACTTTGAGTTCTGCCTTGAGTCGCTCCGATTCTTCCGAAAAGCATTGTTTTTTAGATACAAAAATTTGATAAACCATATCATTAGCCCTCCCGTAGCAAGTCTTTGTCACGGCTGTCGTTTTTTTTGGTAGTTTTTGGGATAATTTTTTGTTGCGTATTGTCGTTGTCGAGTTTGACCGCTTCCGCTTGTCTTGTCACGCCGCTGTCGCTCCTTTTACCGACAATATGATTTTTATTGCCGTTTGGCGTAGTCCAACGCTTTTTTGCCTATATCGCTGCGGCAAAATTTGTTTTTAAACTCTATTTTGTCGGCTATCTCGTACGCGTTTGTTATTGCCTGCTCCAAAGAATCGGCTACCGCCGTCGCGCCCGCAACTCTGCCGCCGTTTGTGACGAGATTTCCGTCTTTATCTTTTGCCGCGCCCGCAACAAATACAAACTCCGTCTTGTCGTTTACCTTTGGCAAGGACAGTTTAAACCCTTTTTGGTATTCCGTCGGGTACCCTTTGCTCGCAACGACGACGCAACAACTGAATTTTGTTTTGTCAAATTCTGCCGTTGCGGGGTTTAGGTTGCCGCGAGCGACGTCTTTAAACACTTGGTACAAGTTACCTTTAAAAAGCGGCAAAACCGCTTGAGTTTCCGGATCGCCAAAACGGCAGTTATATTCTATCACTTTTGGTCCGTTTTGAGTCAACATAAGACCAAAATATATGCAACCTTTAAAAATTCGTCCTTCTTTTTTTAGCGCGGATATAGTCGGCAAAAAGATCTTTTGCATACATTCCGCCGCTATCTCGTCGGTATAAAAGGGGTTTGGGGCAATTACGCCCATACCGCCCGTGTTTGGACCTTTGTCGCCGTCAAAGGCTTGTTTGTGGTCCATACTCGAAGTCATCGGCGCGATACGCTCCCCGTCTGTAAAAGCAAGAACGCTTACTTCCGGACCGGTGAGAAATTCTTCCACCACTATAGAATTGCCCGAGTCGCCAAACTTTTTGTCACGCATAACGCTTTTTACGGCGTCAACTGCGCAGTTGCGGTCAAAAGCGACGGTTACGCCCTTGCCCAAAGCAAGTCCGTCGGCTTTTATCACGATAGGAATCGGACAGGTTTTGACGTATTCCAACGCTTTTTCCGCGTCGTCAAAGGTTTGGTACTCCGCCGTCGGTATACCGTACTTTTTCATTAAGTTTTTTGCAAAAACCTTGCTGCTCTCGATTTTTGCCGCCGCCGCAGTAGGACCAAAACAGTCAAACCCCGCCGCCGTCAACTCGTCTACCATACCCATAGCAAGCGGATCGTCGGGCGTGACTACCACAAGGTCGGGCATAAATTTTTTGCAAAACTCTTTTACTGCCGCCACGTCGGTTGCTTTTATCCCCGTGACGATTACTCCGTCGTCATACCCGGCGTTGCCCGAGCAAGCCGCTATTTGGGCGTCTTTGTTGTCACGCAAAAGAGTTTTTATCACGGCGTGTTCTCTGCCGCCGCCACCTACAACAACTATCTTCATATCAGTGATGGAAAAGCCTTATTCCGTTAAACACGAGAGTCATACCATATTTGTCCGCCGTCTGTATTACGTTGTCATCGCGAACGCTTCCGCCCGCCTCCACGACGTAGGACACGCCGCTTTTTGCCGCCCGCTCGATATTGTCGCCAAAGGGGAAAAACGCGTCGCTTGCAAGGCTTACGCCCTTGATTTTGGATAAGTACGCCTTTTTTTCTTCCGCGCCAAAGGGTTGCGGACGCACGGTAAAGAATTTTTGCCAGTTTCCGTCGTCAAGAACGTCTTCCGGCGTTTTGCCGAGATACGCGTCTATTGCGTTGTCCCGTTCCGCGCGGTTGACCGACGGAATAAAGGGCAAATCGAGAACCTTGTCGCTCTGCCGCAAAAACCACAAGTCGGCTTTGTCCCCCGCAAGCCTCGTGCAGTGAATACGGGATTGTTGTCCCGCTCCCACGCCTATCGCTTGTCCGTCAAAAGCGTAACAAACGCTGTTGCTTTGGGTGTACTTTAAAGTAATCAACGCAACGAGCAAATCTCTTTTTGCGTCGTCGGGCAGATTTTTGTTTTGGCTCACGACGTTGGTCAAGCAGTTTTCCGTCAACTCTACTTGGTTGCGAAGTTGACAGAAAGTAACGCCGTACACCTGCTTTACTTCGATAGGTTGCGGGCGGTAGTTTACGTCCATTTTAAGAACAAGATATTTGCCGCCTTTTTTGGCTTTTAAAATTTCCAACGCTTGCTCGTCGTAGTCCGGCGCGATAACCCCGTCGCTGACTTCCCTTTTGATAAGTTTTGCCGTCATAACGTCGCAACGGTCGCTCAAAGCGATAAAATCGCCAAAACTGCTCATACGGTCCGTGCCTCTCGCGCGAGCGTAAGCGCAAGCCAACGGGCTGTCGTCAAGTCCTTCTACGTCGTCCACAAAACAGGCTTTTTTGAGTTTTTCTCCAAGTTTGTTGCCGACTGCGGCAGAAGTGGGAGAAACGTGCTTAAAACTCGCCGCCGCTGGCATATTTGTCGCCGCTTTGAGTTCTCTCACCAGTTGCCACGCGTTGAGCGCGTCCAAAAGATTTATGTAACCCGCCTGCCCGTTTAACACGGTAAAGGGAAGTTCGCTTCCGTCGGACATATATACTTGCGCAGGTTTTTGGTTGGGATTGCAGCCGTATTTCAACTCTAAATTTTTCATAATTTCTCCTTGTTTTTTTCCGCCGTATACTCGGTTTTGTTTAGTTTGATTTGTTTATCCGTTTGGTTTTTTTGGTTTGATTTTTTTGTTTTGTTAACTTTTTTAGTTTGGTTTGCCGCCGCTAAACTTTGAGTTCCTCGTATACGTCGCCGACGCAGTACTCGTCTATTATCGGTTGCGCGACGTCACGCAAAAATTCTTCCGTCTGTTGCGCGCTACGCCCGATATAGGCTTTTGCGTCAAGATGCGACATCAATGTTTGCTTGTCCATTCCAAAGTCGGCGTCGGCGGCTATGCGGTCTATCAAATCGTTTAAACCGCCTTCCGTTTTGACCTTTTTTGCCGCCGCAATGCTGTGTTCGCGCAATTTTTCGTGAAGTTCCTGCCTGTTTCCGCCGCGTTTGACGCACTCCATCATTATGTTTTCCGTCGCCATAAAGGGCAACTTTTCCGCAACTCTCCTTTCTATTACTTTGTCGTAAACCACAAGCCCCGACGATACGTTTATGTAAATGTTGAGTATCGCGTCCGTCGCCAAAAAGGCTTCGGCTACGCTTATGCGTTTGTTTGCGCTGTCGTCGAGAGTACGCTCAAACCACTGCGTACCCGCCGTAATTGCGGGGTTTAAACTGTCGATAATGACGTAACGAGCCAGCGCGCACATACGTTCGCTACGCATAGGATTGCGTTTGTAAGGCATTGCGCTGCTGCCTATCTGATTTGTTTCAAAGGGTTCTTCCACTTCTTCGAAGGACTGCAAAATTCTTAGGTCGTTGGCAAACTTGTACGCGCTTTGCGCAAATCCCGACAGCACTGCCAAAAAGTAAGCGTCTACTTTGCGGGAATAAGTCTGTCCCGACACTTTGACTACGGATTCAAACCCCATATCCTTTGCGACGAGAGCGTCCAACGCCTTGACTTTGTCGGCGTCTCCTTTAAACAACTCCATAAAACTCGCTTGAGTACCCGTCGTGCCTTTGCTGCCCAAAAGTTGAAGTTTGTCCAGTCTGTGCCGCATTTCTTCTATGTCCATACACAACTCGTTTATCCACAACGTCGCGCGTTTTCCGACGGTGGTCAACTGCGCGGGTTGAAGGTGCGTGTATCCCAAACAAGGCATATCCTTGTACTTGTTAGCAAAAGCCGACAGATTTTTTACTACTTGCGCCGCTTTATTTATAATGAGTTTGCCCGCCTCGCGCATCGCTATCAAATCGGCGTTGTCCCCGACGTAACAACTCGTCGCGCCGAGATGAATTATCCCCGCCGCTTTGGGGCATTGTTTGCCAAAAGCGTACACGTGACTCATTACGTCGTGCCGTACTTCCTTTTCTCTTGCGGCGGCAACGTCATAATCGATGTCGTCGAGGTGCGCCTGCATTTGTCGGATTTGCTCGTCGGTGATATTTAGTCCGAGTTGTTTTTCCGCCTTTGCCAACGCTACCCACAACCTACGCCACGTTCCGAATTTAAAGTCGTCGCTAAACAGGTACTGCATCTTTTTTGACGCGTACCGAGTAGATAACGGAGAAATGTATCCGTCGTGTCCCGTCATAACTTTTTCCCTCACTTGTTTTTGTTTAATAATCTGTCCTCGTGCGCCCCGTCGGAAAATCTGACGTATCGGACGTAAAGACTTATTTTGTTGTCGGCGTCAAGGTTTGACCATATCCCGTCGGTAAACTCGTCTATATCGTCGGGAATACTCACCCTTTCCGGCTCGCCTACAAAGGTGGGCAACGGGTTTCCGTCGCAAACGTAAGTGTGCAAAAAATGTCCGACACCCGCCGTCGCGGCGTAATCAAACAAAAATCTGTTGCACGCGCCGCCCTCTTTGTCCGCGCTCTTTAATATGCAAAGTTTGTAGTCCCCGCTTTGAGTATCCATCACGCCGCTGATACGCGGGGTAAAGTTTGGCGCGTCAGGCTCAAAAGTTCTCGTTTTTAAGGCTTTAAAAAAACAACCGCCTTTAGCCAAAAAGTCGTACACAGTGTCGGTTTGGTCGCCGTTGGTGACGATAAGGTTGTTTTTGTAAACGCGAACGGGCGAGTACACGATAAGCGACGGGTCTTCTACCTTGCTCGCGTCAAAAGGATAAATGACTACGCCGTTGCCTTCACGCTTAAAGATTCTGTTGCGGCTGTTGTTGCTGCGCCCCATAATAAAGTACGCCGCAACGCCGAACTTGCCGTTTGCGCTTTTGCCCAAAACTATGCCGCGTCCGGCGTAACTGTTGTTTTTTAAAATATCGTTGATTTTTTCGGTTTTGTAAACGTCCATTTTTGTTTAGCCTTCCTCTTAATATTAGCCTTGCGTTAACTTTGTTTTTTTAACGTCAACCTTGTTCTTTTAATATTTGTTGCGAAACGCTTTCCACCGCCTGCGGCAAAATCACCCATTCCGCCTGCTCCATAACTCTGCGTTGCAAGGTGTTTTCGTCGTCGTCGGGCAAAACGGGTACTTGTTTTTGAGCGATTATATCGCCGCCGTCCACTACCGCCGTGACGTAATGAACCGTCGCGCCCGTCACTTTTTCTCCCGCCGCAAGTACGGCGCGGTGAACTTTAAGTCCGTAAAAACCGCCGCCGCAATACTTGGGAATAAGCGAAGGGTGTACGTTGATTATTCTTTTTTGGTATTTTTCGCAAAAATCCGCCGTCAAAACGCACAAGAACCCCGCCAGCACTACGAGTTGCACGCCGTACTCGTCCAAAACCGCTTGCAATTCCTTTTCAAACTGCTCCTGCGTCAAACCTCTGCCCTTTTTGTCTATGCAAACGGCGGGTATTCCCGCTTGTTTTGCGCGCGTCAAAGCGTAAGCGTTGGGATTGTTGGACGCAACGACGGCTATTTTTGCGGAAGTTATCGTTTTTGATTTGACGGCGTCTATTATCGCCTGCAAGTTTGTGCCGCCGCCCGACACCAAAACCGCTGCGCTGACTTGTTTCACAATCTCACGCCCTCGTCGCCGTTGGCAAGTTGACCTATGACGTAAGCGTTTACGCCGTTTTGCCGCAACGTTTCCAACGCGACGGTTTGGTCGTGTTTGTCTACTATTACCGTCATTCCCACGCCCATATTAAAGGTGTTAAACATATCCCGCTCGCACACGCGACCTTTTGTCGCGATAAGGTCAAATATGGGCAAAACCCTGATTGAGGACTTGTCCAAATCCGCGTACAGTCCCTTTTTGATACTGCGTGGGATATTTTCGTAAAAACCGCCACCGGTAACGTGGCTTATGCCTTTGACGGTGACTTTTTCTGACAGGGCAAGTATAGGTTTGACGTAAATGCGGGTAGGCGTAAGCAGCGTTTCTCCCAAACTTTTGCCGCCCAACTCTTTGACGGGATTCGTTAAATCGGTGTTTTCCACGTCAAGCACTTTGCGAACCAAAGAAAAACCGTTGCTGTGAACGCCGCTACTCGGCAACGCAATAACGACGTCGCCCGCTTGCTGCGTTTCCTTATCGATAATTTTTTCCCTATCCACAATACCGACGGCAAACCCCGCAAGGTCGTACTCGTCTTCGGGATAGAAACTCGGCATTTCTGCCGTTTCGCCGCCGATAAGGGCGCAACCGCTGTCAACGCAACCGTCGCTGACGCCCTTGACTATATCCGCAACCTTTTGCGGAACGTTTTTGCCCAGCGCGATATAATCCAAAAAGAACAACGGCTTTGCGCCGCAACAAATCACGTCGTTGACGCACATAGCAACGCAGTCTATGCCTACGGTGTCGTGTTTATCCGTCAAAAAGGCAATTTTAAGTTTTGTGCCTACCCCGTCCGTGCCGCTCACCAAAACGGGATTTTTTATTCCGTTGAGGTCGAGCGCAAACAAGCCGCCAAAGCCGCCGACGTCGCCCAACACGCCTTTTGTGACGGTTTTTGCGATGTGACCTTTCATAAGTTCTACCGCTTTGTACCCTGCGGTGATGTCTACGCCCGCGTTTTTGTAACTTTCGCTGTAACTTTTCATCTTAATTTTCTCCTCGTTGCGTTGTCGATTATCGTTGACTTTACTGTTTGTCGTTGCGTTTTTGGTTGTACGTATGACGATTTTGAGTACAAAACCGTTGCCGCGCTCATTTTAACCGACGCATTTTTTCCATTCTGCACTTGCCTTCGTCGTGAGGCGTTTCCGTCGCGTAATCTCCGGAAAAACAAGCCGTGCAGTACTCGTCGCAGACTTTGCCGCTCGGCAAGGCAGTTACGCTGCTCAAATCGAGATAGCCCAAACTGTCCACGCCTATTATCTTTGCAATTTCCTCCACCGTGTGGTGACACGCGATAAGATTGTTTTCGTTATCTATATCCGTACCGTAAAAGCAAGGGTGCAAAAACGGCGGGGAAGAAATACGCAAATGCACTTCCGTCGCGCCTGCGTCACGCAAAAGTTTGACTACCGGTCCGGAAGTCGTGCCTCTCACTATGCTGTCGTCTACCATTACGACGCGTTTGCCTTTGAGTACCGTAGACACGGGATTGAGTTTTATTTTTACCATGTTCTCCCGCGTTTTTTGTTTTGGCGCGATAAAGGTGCGCCCTATATATTTGTTTTTAATAAGTCCGATTTCGTACGGGATACCCGACGCCCTGCTAAAACCTATCGCCGCGTCAAGCCCGCTGTCCGGCACGCCTATCACGACATCCGCGTCTACGGGGTGTTGCTGCGCCAAAAATTCTCCCGCGCGTATACGCGCCTCATGAACGCTATGACCTTCTATCACGCTGTCGGGGCGGGCAAAGTATATGTACTCAAAAATGCACAAGCGGCGTTGTTTTTTGTTTACGTGGTCGGTCACGCTGTAAACGCCGTCGTCGCAAAACACTACTATCTCACCAGGTAAAATATCCCGCACAAAGTTTGCGCCAACCGCGTCCAACGCGCAAGACTCGCTCGCGACTACAAACGTTCCGTCTTTGGTCACGCCGTAACACAACGGTCTAAACCCGTTTGGATCGCGTACCGCAACGAGTTTGGTCTGCGACATAAGCACAAGACTGTACGCGCCCTTTATCTTGTTCATCGCAAGGCTTATGGCGTGTTCTATCGTGGGACTCTCTATGCGTTCCTGCGTGATAAAGTAACTTATCACTTCCGTATCGCTGGAAGTGTGAAAAATGCACCCTTTCAACTCCATCTCACGCCTGAGTTCTAAGGAATTGACAAGATTTCCGTTGTGCGCCAACGCCATCTTGCCGCGTATGTGGTTGACGGTGACGGGTTGACAGTTTTGCCTGCTGTTTGCACCCGTCGTGCCGTACCTGACATGCCCGACGGCAAAATTGCCTTCTCCGAGATGGTCAAGTATCTGCGGCGTAAATACGTCGTTGACTATGCCGTTGTCCTTGTGTTCTCTAAACTCGCCGCCGTCGTTGACAACGATTCCGCAGGACTCCTGCCCTCTGTGTTGCAACGCAAACAAACCGTAATAGGTAAGTGACGCAAGTTGTTTTCTTTTGGCTGAATACGCGCCAAAAACGCCGCATTCTTCGTGAATATTGCTCATTTTTTCCTCTTTTTTACGTTAAATACCGCCCGAAGGCTTGTCGTCGGTACCAAAAAAACAGATTTACTCGCCCAAAAGACGCTTTGAAACTTCCTGATATGCGTCTTCTACGCCGCCCAAGTCGCGACGGAAACGGTCCTTATCCAACTTTTCGCCCGTCGTTGCGTCCCAAAAACGGCACGTATCGGGAGAAATCTCGTCGGCAAGCACTATCGTGCCGTCGTCAAGTCTGCCAAACTCTAATTTAAAATCGATAAGGCGGATATTGCTTTTTAACAGATAATCACGCAAAAACTCGTTGATTTTAAGGCTGTAATCCGCAATCGTTTCCAACTCTTTTTTGGTGGCCCAGCCCATCGCCAAGATGTGGTATTCGTTTACCATCGGGTCGCCCAAATCGTCGTTTTTGTAGCAAAACTCCAAAACGGTGCTTTTTAACGCCGTACCTTCCGCAACGCCCAACCGTTTAGCAAGACTTCCCGCCGCCACGTTGCGAACGATAACTTCCAACGGAACGATTGCGACGCGTTTTACTACGGTGTCCGTGCCGCTCAACTGCTCGACAAAATGAGTAGGAATACCTATTTTTTCCAACTTTTGCATCAAGAAGTTGGTCATTCTGTTGTTTATCTCGCCTTTTCCCGCTATCGTACCCTTTTTTTGACCGTTGAAAGCCGTTGCGTCGTCTTTATAACTGACGATATATTTGTCGGGGTGGTCGGTTTTGAATACTTTTTTTGCTTTTCCCTCGTACAATTGTTGTAATTTTTGCATTTTGTTGAGTCCTCCCTTGTTAAATAATCAGATTTTTGTCCTTTTGTAAAACTTTTGCCGCTTCCTGCGCTTTGGACTCGGCAAGTTTTGCGTACAATTCGTCGTCTGCCGTCGCAAGAATCTGTACCGCCAACAACGCCGCGTTGTGCCCGCCGTCAATAGCCACCGTCGCAACGGGTACTCCCGACGGCATCTGAACGGTGGAAAGCAACGCGTCAAGACCGTCCAAAGTGCTTGACTTAACGGGAACCCCTATGACGGGAACGCTCGTGTTTGCCGCCAACGCCCCCGCAAGGTGCGCCGCCTTTCCCGCTATCGCCACTATCGCGCCAAACCCGTTTGCGCGGGCAGAAGTCGCAAAATCTTTTGCAACTTCCGGCGTGCGGTGCGCGGAATATATATGACACTCAAAAGGCACATTAAACTGTTTAAAAACTTCCGCCGCTTTTTGCGCTATCGGCAAGTCGCTGTCGCTGCCCATTACTATCGCCGCTTTTTTTGCACTCATTAAATCTACCTCCACAAAAAAGAGTTTTTTAGGTTTGTTTTTTAGACTTTGTTTTTTCTTTAATTTAGGTTTTGTTTGTCGCTCGTTTTTTCCGTCAAGCGCTTTTTGACACGGTTTGCGTTTGGTTTTTTCCGCTCTCTCGTTTTTTGGCGCGGTTTGCGTTTGCAACTCGGTTTTTTTGTTTAGTACCGACAAAAAAAGGGCAGTTTTGTTGCGTGACAACAAGACTGCCCAGACGGTCGACCAAAACATATTTTTTGCTCCCATGCGGTAAGTCCGCTTCCGTCAGTCGCAAAAAACCTTTCCATACTATTATTATACATTAAGCGTTTGTTTAAGTCAATCAAAAGTAGGTCGTTTTTTACCTTTTTTATCCTTATAATTATCGCGACGTATTGTCGAAATCAGCGTTTGCGGTCCGCCAAGATGATAGTCCCCGCCACGACATTGCAAAAAACAATGACCACGACGCCCAAAGCGACGGCTTTAGAGGTCCCGTACACTGCGTCGAGGCGCGACGCTCCTATCAAGGAAACGATTCCCGCCGCAAGGCTGTACAAGCCCACGCCGTACAAGCCCAAGACCGACAACCCCATCCATTTGACGTCGGCAATTGCCGACGCTACAAACACGACAAAAGCGACAAAGCCTGCAATTGCGCTGATAATCAACAATATTTTGCAAGCCTTTTTCATCCCAACCCCTCCGAAAATGTGTTTGCAAAATGAATTTGTTAAAAATAGCGTAACATAAAATAAAAAATTAGTCAACTGATTTTAACTAACTTTTTATTGCTTTGCCTTTTTCTATTTTAAATCCCGTATATTCGAGTTGTTTTTGAAGGTTTGCGTCGATGTGCGTAGCCGTAAGTATAATCTGTAATGCAGAGTCAAAAGTAAGTAGTTGTTTTTGGCGGTTTATGTCGAGTTCGCTCAACACGTCGTCCAACAACAACACGGGATAATCTCCCGTCGTTTCCTTAAAAACGGTGAGTTCTGCCAACTTTAAAGCCAACGCCGCCGTTCTTTGCTGCCCCTGACTGCCGTATTCTCTCAAATCCACGCCGTTGACGGCAAACTTTATGTCGTCGCGCTGACACCCGACGGAAGTGTACCGCAATTCCATATCCCGCTTTAAGGAAGAAGTAAAGGCTTCAAAGGCGCACCGCTGTTTTTGCGCGACGGTATCCCCTTCTATTTTTGTGAGATAGGTCAACTCCAACCTTTCCTGCCCGCCCGACAAGCGATAATGCGTTTCCATCGCCACTTCTTTGAGTCGCGCCAAAAATGCCTGCCGCTTAAAAACTATTCGCGCGCACTGCGCCGCCAACTGCGTATCCCACACAAACAGCATATCTTTGAGCGAATCTGCGTCTTTTGCGTTTTTGATAAGGCTGTTTCTTTGAGAAAGCACCTTGTTGTAGTTGACGAGAGAATAAAAATAGTTTTTGTCGGTCTGCGACAAGTCCACGTCCATAAACCTGCGGCGGTTGTCGGGCGAAGACTTTATCAAGCGCAATTCGTCGGGGTCAAAGTAAACGGCGTTGAGGTATCCGAGCATCTCCCCCGTTTTGAGTATGGGAACGCCGTTGACGGCTATGCTCTTTTTTTTGTTGTTGAACAGCCACACGCTTATGTCTGCGTCGCCGTACCTACTGCAAAAATCCACCGAAACTTTTGCGTAATCCTTGCCGTACGCAATCATTTCCTTATGTTTGTCGGTACGAGGACTTTTGCCCAAACAGCACAGATAAATACTTTCCAACAGATTTGTTTTTCCCTGCGCGTTTTTTCCTTCAAAAACGTTAAGCCCGTCGGAAAGTCGCAAGGTCTGCTCGTCGAGATTGCGGAAGTTTTTTACGCTCAGCGTTTTAAGTCGCATCGTTTTTTTCTCCTTGCTCCCCGCCGCCGTCTTTTTTGTCCGAATCGTCGTTGTTTGTTTGCCGCTCTATTTCCGACAAAATTTCGGAAGTTTTTTCTATTTTTTCGCAAGCGATTTCTTTCATCGCCTTACTCGAATATCGGCACTCAAAAATCGCGTACACTATTATTGCGGCAACCAAAACGCTGACGATAACGATAGGCAAGGTCATACCTTTACCCACCACCACGCCGACGCACGCGCTTTTGTCAAACGCTCCGTAATACCTGCTGTCGATACTAAACAAGCGGTTGTCGCCCAAGCAATACAGTCCGTTTTTTGGCACTACGTATGCGTTTTCTTCCGACGTTGCGTCTTCTCCGTCGTTGTTTTTTATTATGCCGGCGTCGTAATCGACAGACATCAAAAACACCTTTTTCCCGTCATAACTTTCTTCCGTCATACGCTTGACCTGCCCGTCAAAAGTCTTTACGCAAAGGTAATACTCGTGGGAGTCCGGCGCGGTTTTTTCCGCCCAAACCTTATCTCCGCCAAACGCAACCACTCGCTTGACGAGCGGCGCGGGCGAACCTTCTTTTTTGACCAGCACGATATCTCCGTACTGCGGTTTTTTGAGTTTTGACGCCCAGATAATTTCTTCCGGCATCAAGGTAGGTTTCATACTCGTTTGCTTGACGCGGTAGTTGGAAAAAATAAAACACCTGACAAAAAGACACGCCAAAAGGACGGCGCACAGTAACACCATCCCGATTAACTCGTATTTTTGCGGTTGTTTGCTTTTATTCATAGATTAGTTGCCGAACAGATTTTATTTTGCCCGTTTTTTACGTTACGTAAACAAAATATTGTTTAAAACCACGCCGTCTTTAGAACCGAAACAAATGGCTCGTATATCCCGCATTTCCGGCGATTTGCCCGTTTGTTCGTTTTTGAAGTCGGTGCGAGCGAGGGTTATTTTTTGCCAAATGTTGCCGCCCGCAAGCCTTACCGTGCGTTTGTACGCCGCGTGGGTAGGTTCTCCCCAGTGATAAATAAGGTACACGTTTAAGTCCTGCTCGTTTACGCTATAAGCGTCCAGCATCAGCAAAGAATGTTCGTTGTACAAAACTTTGTCGTCGCAAACGACAAAACTGCCCATATTAGTGCCGCAAACGCCCTTTATCCCCTGCGCGCCCACCACAAAAGATACGGGGTGGCGGTCGATAAACTCCGTCGTCTGCGTACCCATAATGTTCATAGGTGTAAACTCCGCTTCTTCCTGCGAGTTGTTGTAAAGTATCGGCGTGCGCCTTGACAGCGTAACGTTTGACATATCAAACTTTTTTGACGGAACAAATTTGAGCAAGTTGCTGCTTATGTTGACGCCGTTGCGAAACGTAACGTTGCAAAACGCCGTTATCGGGGTGGCGGGACTGTATATCTGCAACGCCGCGACAAGACCGTCGTCGGTGCGCTTCATCGGGACTTCTATCCAGTTGCGGCTGCTTTCCGTGCCTACTCTGTTGTGGCAATAGTACAGCGACGCTTTGGCGTTTACGGGTAAATCCGTCGCGCGCGCTTTGACTACCAACTGCTTGTTCTGCTCAAAAACGTCAATTTTGACGTTGACGTTTTGCATCATAATGTTGGACCTCTCGCGCAACAAGTGGTCAAACCACTTTTGAAGGTTGCTCGTATAGTTGCTCGGCAAACTGTCCATCATTCTCGGCGCAAACAAAACCACGCCCGCGCCGTTGTTGCCCATTCTCAACAAACAGTCATAAGTTTTGTCCATATCGGTGTTGGGTGAGTTTGTGCCTACGCAAGTGTAAAAAGGTTGTTTTACGTAGGAAAGGTAACTTTGCGGACTTATCGCGGCAAGCCACTCGTCGTGGCGGCAAGACTCCTCCATCTGCCGCTCGAGGTCCGCGACGTTGTAAGAATTAAATCCGCTGTCGTCAACTTCTTCTACGTTTTCCCAAAGGTTTCCGTGAAGAACCGCGCCGGCTTTTATTCTTTGGTCTATCGCCATAGCCTGCAAAGTAATTACGTTGCCTTCTTTAAGGGAGTACAAGCCTATCTTTTCGCCGTCTACCTGCGCAAGACTCTGCGCAAAAGTTACGGCGCGGCGAGTGTTTAAAGTCCACTCGTACCAACACGTTTTTTGAGCGTCTTCCGTCACCGTATAAAGTTTGTCTTTTGCGTTGTCAAAATCGGCAAAGGCAAGGGAAACGGGATAAATTGTCATAAGACCGCCGTGTTCTTCGCTTTCTCCGAGATAATCTATACCGATTGCCGTGTACCCCAACTTTGCCCAAAAACAAAGGTTGTCTACGTTTACCCTGTTGAGCGGGTCTACGACGATAAGGGCGGGTTGCGCTTTTTCCTTTTTTTGCGGTTTAAAAGCGACGTAAGCAAGCACGCGGCTCGACTGTTTGCCTATTTTTCTTCCGCAAAAGGTGTAAATCTGTACGGTTACGCCGTCCTTGTCAAAAGTTTTGTACAAGGACGACTCCAACGGACATTCCGTCGGGTCAAAATCTTTCCATAAGGTCAACGGGGTATAGTTTTTTAGCATTTTTTCTCCCTAAACACGATAAGCGACGTTGCGAGTACCGCCGCGCCGACGACGCCGACAACGGCAGCGACAACAAGATACGCCGACGGCACAACCGAAAAATTCAAGTTGGGCGCGCTCGGATTTTGCACGCAAGAAGTCAATCCGTTAATCAAAAAAACCTGAACGACGGCAAGCGACGCCGCCACGCAATTTGCGACAAGACAAAGCACGTTTGCAAATCGCTTGTCTTTAAAAAATCCGCTCAAACCGTTTATGACGGCGGCAACTCCGCCAAAAACAACCGCCAAAAGCGCGACCACCGCCGTCGCCCTGCCTATTTTGCCTTCCGGCACGTAAACCATCGTATCATAAAAACTGCGGGCGTTTTCCGACATTTTTTCGTACTTGACGTAGTAATAACCCGTTTCATCGTGAACAAACTTGTCGTTTTTTTTGTCGTACAAGCCGCCGACGATGACGTCCGTCGTTTTGTAAGTATTTGCTTTTTTGTTGTTTCTGACCGAAACGACAGAACACGCGGGAAAAAACACCGCCGCGACAATCGTAAGCATCGCTACGACGCACACAATTTTTAAAATAACCAAAATCGTCGATTTGCACTCGTTCATGTTTATTATACCGACTAATATTATAACCCGCCGCGCGTCTTTTGTCAAGGCTATATCCGTTTTTAAAAAAACAACCGCCCGCCGCGCCGTTCCGCTTTTCCCGCAACCGCCCCGCCGTCAAGCGATACGGCAACGCTGTCAAATGTTACCGCAACGCCGCCGCATACAAAAAGCGGAGCGATTTTCGCTCCGCTTTTGTCTTGGTTTTAAGCTTTACCCTTTGTTACACAAAGAGCGTGGTCACTCTGCAACGTATTCGTACACGATTTTTGCGTTGCAACCGCCGTTCCAGTGCGCTTTTGCCAAAGAATAACTCGTAAATGCGTTTGCCGCTAAAAACTTTCTGCTGTTTGCCATTATCTTTATCGTTTGGTTTGCAGTCCAGCCGTAAAATACTCCGTCAAACTTTCCGGAAGTCGAAGTTAATTGAATATCTACGTTTTTGGGCAATACGATTTCGCTTATTGCCGTGCAACCCGCAAACGCACAATCGTACAGTCTAAGCGTGGTAGCGCTCTCGGCAAAGGTCACTTTTTGCAATTGTTTGCAGTTTTCAAAGGCGTTTATCTGTATCGTGGCGAGCGTCGCGGGGAACTCGATAGCGGTTATGCCGCTGCCCGCAAACGCGTAATAACTCACCAACGTAAAGTTGCTACCCTCCGCAAAGGTCACCGTAGACAGGTTTTTGCAGTTTTTAAACGTTCCTTCCATAATCGCTGTAATTTTTGACGGTATCGTTATGCTTGTCAAGCCGCTGTTTGCAAAGGCATAACCACCCAAACTCGTGAGGGCCGTCGGCAATACGATAGAAGTGAGAGCGGAACAGTTTTCAAAAGTATTATTACCGTTGATTTGCGTCAACTCGTTGGGCAAAGTCACGGAAGAAAGTTTTGCGCAATCTTTAAATACTTCGTCGCCAAAGGTCGCTTTTGCAGAATTAAGCACAACCGTAGTCAATTCTAAGCAGCAAGCAAAGGCTTGTAGTCCTATTGCGTTTACCGTCGCGGGGATAGTGATTTGTTGCAATTTGCTACCAAAGAACGCGCGATTGCCGATTTTTTCCAACTTGCTGTCCGCCGCAAACGTTACGGTGGTGATGTCGGAGTTTTCAAACGCGCCGTCGCCTATCGTTTTGACAGAAGCGGGGATAACGATAGAAGTCATACTGCTGCCGTAGAAAAACTCTGCGGGTATTTCTTCCATATTGCTCAAATCGATATCGGTCTTGTCGCCGTAATAAAGGATAGCGTTTCCTTTTTTGTCAAACAAGAACCCGTTGGCAACGGAGAAGTTTGTATTGTCGCCTATTTCGATTTCCTTCAACGTATCCGCCGCAAACGCGCCGTTGCCTATTTTGGCGACTGTTTTGGGGATAGTCACCGACGTCAAAGCCGTACCCAAAAAGGCTTTTTGTCCGATAACGGTAAGTCCTGCGCAATCGATTGTCACGCTACTCAAAGCGGAGCAACCCAAAAACGCATTGTCGCCAATTTCGGTAAGAGCAGAAGGCAACACGACGCTACTCAAAGCGGAGCAACATTTAAAGAAGTCTGCGGGGATAGCCGTCCAAACGTCGCTCAAAATTACTTGACTCAACATTGCGCAATCCGCAAAACTGCTTTCCATGACGGCAGTCATATCGAGAGCGGACAAGTCAAGCGACGTTATCGCGGTGTTTGCAAACGCGCCGTATCCGATTTTTCTAATTGCGTCGGGGAATTGAACTTTTGCTATTGCCGTATTTGCAAAGGCATATTTATCTATGGTTTTGATTGTTTCGGCAACGTTTATCGTTGTCAAACCGGTGCTTCTAAACGCCGCCTCGCCTATCTCGGTGAGCGCGTCGGGCAACTTAACGTCGGTGAGCAAAGCGCAACCGTCAAACGCCTCGTTGCTTATTTTGGTCAATTCGTTGTTAAGCACGACTTGCGTCAATGCAAAACAGTCTTTAAACAGTCCGTTGCCAAAACCTTCGCTCGCGATATTAGAAATATCCGCATAAACAAGTCCGGTATTGCTAAAAGCGTACTCTGCGACAAAGGTTGTCGTTTGCGGCAAAGCAAAGGTTTTGTCCCCCGTATAGCCGTTGTAAACCACCTTTGTGAGAGCGGTACAACCCGCAAAGGCTTTTTGCGGAATGTAGTTGACGTTTGCGGGCAGATAAACCGTTTTAAGTTTAACGCTGCCTTCAAACAAACTTTCCGCATACCCCAACGTCACTATGGAGTCGGAGAAAACAAAAGTTTCAAATCCCGTCTTTGCAAACGCGCCTTTGCCGATAGTGGCAAGGTTTTGGAGATTTTTGACGTCAAACGCAGAGAGTTTTGCGCAATCTAAGAATGCGTAATCTCTTATTGCCGTCAACGCGGCGTCTGCGGCAAAAGTTGCCGAAACAAGATTTTCGCAACCATAAAACGCATATTCGCCTATGGTAACAAGCGTCTTGGGCATTTCTACCGCCTTCAACCCCGATTTGGAGAAAGCGTAATTTCCTATACTTTCAAGTTGCGTCGGGAGAGTCACGCTCTCGAGAGAAGTACAACCCTCAAAAGCATAAGCCGCTAAATCCGTAAAGTTTGTTTTAAACTCAACCGTAGTCAAAGAAGTACAGCCCGCAAACATTTTTTCTACGGGTTTCCCTTCTACCGTTGCGCTCGTCAAGCCCGTGCAGTTGCCAAATACGTTTGCGCCCATTTCGACGTTTGGAACAACAACGTTTGTGAGAGATTTGCACCCCGCAAAAGCGTCGTTTCCTATTTTTGTTATCGAGGGATAAAACTCAAACGCCGCAAGTTTTGTACAACCTTCAAAGGCAGACGCGCCTATCGTCGCAAGTTTTATATCTTCGGCTTGAGCAGGCACTAATTGTCCTTGTTCGTCTTTGACGGCTTCGTATGTCGTAACGGCTGTTTCACCTTCACCCGACGTCTTTTCCGTCGTCTTGTAAAAGACTACTTCGGTAAGGTTTTCGCACCCCTTAAAGGCAAACGCGCCTATGGAAGTAATTCTGTCGGGGAGATAAACCTTGTTGATATACTTATAAGCAAACATTTTGTCCGCAATGCTCGTGACGTAAGCGGGTATTTCTACCGCGTCAACCTTTGCGCTAAAGTTGTAAATTATATCCGCTCCTTTGTAAATGAACGGGTTTACTATGGTGTACTCGGTGCTGCCGCCCGCAAACGTTACCGTTTTTAAACTATACGTATCTTTGATTATGTCGTAAAAAACAGCGCTTGCAGAGTCGGATATCGTCACCGATTCGAGATAGTCGCAGTTGTAGAATACGCCGGTTGTACCTCTCTTGAACGATTTAAAAGGTACGCCGGTAGGCATAATCATTATAATATATTGAGCCTGCGCGGCATAAGCGATACTGCCGTTTGTGCTATCGGGCAAAACGCAGTTTTGAATAGCGGAATTGTTGAACGCGTTAAAGCAAATTTCTTTAAGGTCGCTTTTGCCCGCTTTGTCCGCGCCGTCCTCAGCCGTATACGTTTCAAAGGTTACCGTTTTGAGCGAATACGTGTTTTTAAAGACGTCCGTAGATATATGCTTAACGGTTTTGGGTATCGTAAGACTTTGCAAATTATGACATTCTTCAAACAAGCCGTAAGGCAGTTTTGTCAGTTTGCTGGGCAAAGTTACGCTCGTCAAGGACGGGCAACGATAAAACGCTTGGTCAAAATCTTCGCCGACGGTTTCACTCTCAAAAACGGCGGTGGTAAGATTAGGACAATCGTTAAAGACTTTTATCGACATCTTACTGACCGACGCAGGTATTACGACGCTTTGCAGTCCCGAGCGGTAAAAAGCTTGCGTCTTTATCGTCGTAACCGTGTCCGGTATGATAAACGACGTTAAATTTGCGGCGTTTTGCAACGCTTTGTCTTCTATAGAAACAAGTCTGCTTGTCCCGTTGAACGTAATGGAAGATATACTGTAGTTGCTGCCTTCGCTATAGCCGATACCGAAAATTTCGTACAGTTTGGTAAGGCTTGCTGGCAAAACCAAACTTTGCAACTTGTACATTCCGTTGAGCGCCCTTGCGGGGATATTGCTCATTCTTTCGGGCAAGGTCATACTCGTCACCGCAGTGTTGGCAAATACGGACGTACCCAAAGTCACCGCAACCGTATCGTTGCCGTCGTCAAAAGCGACCGATTCGAGCGCGACGCAGTTTGCAAAGGCGTTGTTGCCTATTTTTGCGACAGTGTTGGGTATTGTTATGGCGGAAAGTTTTGCGCAGTTTGCAAAAGCGTTGTTGCCTATCTCCGTCAATTTGGCGGGGAACGCAACCGTAGCAAGTTCTTTGCAACCGTCAAAAGCGTTTGCGCCTATCGTCAACGGCTCGTTAAGTTCTCCGCTGAACGCAACGGATTTCAACGTGACGTTGTTTATAAATGCTTTTGCGCCTATGCTTGTTATTGTGGCGGGCAATTGCAATGCGCCTCCCGTCACTTCCAACCCTGCGGGCGCCATAATAAGCGTTTTGAGAGCGTCGGATTCGGCTTGTTTGCCGTAAAGTATGCCGTCTTTGGAAACAAAGTTGCCGTTGCCTTCCGCAACGCTTATGCTCGCAAGAGCAGTGCAACCGTCAAATACGCTTGTATCCGTGCCGCCGCCAAGCGTCGTAAGACTTGCGGGCAAAGTTATCTCGGTGAGAGCAGTGCAGCCGGCAAAAGCCTTTGCGCCTATCGTAGTCAAAACGCTGTCGTCGCCAAAGATTATCGAGGAAAGGCTTGTGCAGCCGCTAAACGCTTCCGCGCCGATTTCCGCAACTTTGTTTGTGAGCGTGACGGAAGTGAGAGCGGTTCTGTTTAAAAAGGTCTTTTCGCCTATCGCGACAAGGGTTGCGGGCGTAACGTACGCGCCGCCTTTAGCCGTCGGGAAGAAAAGTATCTGCGTCTGCCCTTTGTCGTAAATGACGCCGCCGTCAGAAGTATAGTTGGCGTTTTCTGCGTCTACAGTAACGCTTTGAAGGTTTGCGCCAAATATCTTTTCAAAAGTGATTAAGGGTACGCCTGCGCCCAAATTCAAGGTTGTCACGCTGTCCGCAAACGCATAGTCTTCAAAGGAAAACGCTTCGTTTGCGTCAGTGTTTACCGTGACGGTCGCAATCAAAGCGCAACCGCTAAACGCGTCGGTTTTTAATACTTGAAGGTTTGCAGGCAAAACCACTTGCGTGAGAGAGTTGCAGCCGTAAAACGCGTTGCTTTCTATCGTCAAGTCGGGATCGCCTTTTTCCCCTGTAAACTCAACCGCAAACTTCGCAGAACTTATACCGTAAAAAGCGTAACTGTTTATCGTCGTTATTTTGCCGCTTATCGTTACTTTGCCCAAATCGTAAGTTCCGCTAAACGCATTGCTTTCTATTACGGAAACGCTTGCGGGCAGTACGTAATCGCCTCTTTTTGCGACGGGGTACCACAAAAGCGTTTCGCCGTTTTTGTCAAACAATACGCCGTCTTCCGAAGAATAATTGCCGCCTTTTTCTACGTTTATCGCAAACAATGCGTTGCAGTTGAATATCATAGACCTGCCAAAATCTTTGATTCTTGCGGGAAGATTCAACGTGTCGAGAGCGGCGCAGTTGTTAAAGGCAAAATCGCTCAAAGTGAGTTGCGCCGCCGTTTCGCCTTCTGCCGTCGGAGCAAACGTTACCGTTTTTAACAAAGCGTTGCGATAGAAGGAAAGTGCAGAAACGCTTGTTATTTTTGCGCTTATCGTGATATTTGTAAGTTTTGTGTCATAAAACGCGCCTCTGGAAACAACCGTGACCGCGCGCGTTTCCGTCACGTCTTGTCCGTCGTTTTCGCCCGTCTTAAAGGTGATAAAGTCGGGAATCACAAATTCTGCGTCCGCTTTAAAGTAGGCTTTCAACTCCGTTGCCAAAGTGTACGGATTGTTGTAGTACAACACGCCGTCTTGAGAAGCGTACAGTCTTTCGTGGTTGCCGCGTACGTAAATTACGTTTATCTCTTTGAGCGTATTGCAAAGATAAAACGCGCTGCCGTAGTTTTTGCTACCGTTGTTGCCCGACTCTACGTATTGTATCGTATCGGGAATGTTTATTACTTTAAGATTGTTGCAGTTGGCAAATGCGCCGCTCTCTATTATCGCAACGTACGCGCCGTTGTATTGTACGGGCAAAGTAATTTCGTCCAAATAATCGATGGCTCTGTTGACGCCGATTATAGAATACGTATCGCCCACAACCGCAAAGTTGTATATATCCGCAAAGTAAGCGTGAAGTTGCATCGTATCGGCATAAGCCCAGTTTCCGTAGCCGTTGCCGAATTGGTCGGTTACGCGAGTGCCTGTGCCGTTTCTCTCGGTAAACCAACCCGCAAACGCCTTGACGTCGCTCGGATCTTTGGC
>CAKQEP010000010.1 GCA_934230325.1 uncultured Clostridia bacterium
GGCTATTTTTTAAAGTGTCATTGCGAACAAAAAATTTACCATTAGAAAAATTTTGTCCTTATGAAGTAAATTTTTTGCGTGGCAATCCCGCGGAAGCGAACCTCGTCGCAGGCACCGCCCAAAGGCTTGTCGGTATATGTTCATATACCGCCTTCGCCCTACAGCGGGCTGCTCCTCTCCAACAAAATGCAAGCATTTTGTTGGGTTTTAGTATTATCAACTTAAAAAATCGCTCCTCGCTTTTGAGAAGTAAAAACACCCCCGCGCGGAGATATACAACTCGGTTTTGCTCGATTGGTTTGTTCACAACAATAAAAAGAGTAGGATAACGCTCCTACTCTCTTTAAATATTTAATAGTTTTTTTCGCTTTATTGTTTATATCGTTGCGATTATTTGTTTTTTGAACCGCCTTTAAAGGCTGCGGCAAGGTCTGCAAAGGTCTTTTTCTTAACGACAAACCACACTATCGCAAATCCGCCGAGTCCTATTACAACCACCGAGCCGATTACGATTCCCGCAATTGCGCCGCCGTTTAAACCTTTCTTTGGGGGTTTTGGAGTGGTATTTCCGTTGCCGTTGTCGGTACCGCCGGTAGAGCCGCCGCCGGAAACTGTTTCCCAAATTGCGTAAAAGGTTGTATCTTTGGTCAGGTCAAAGTCGGGCGTATCAATAATTTTTCCGTCTGCGCTCGTTGACCAGCCTTTAAACCGTTTGCCGGTGGGGGCAGTAAAGCCGTTTTGCGGCAACGTGAAAGATTCTCCTTGTTTGACAATTTGCGCGTTCATTACCCCCGAGCCGCCGTTGGCGTCAAAGGTTGCTTTAAAGGTTTTGGCGGACACCAAAGCGAAAGGAGAAAACTCGCTTGCAGAAAGGGTTACCGTGCCTTCTTCTTGGTTTACGGTGACGGGTTTGTGCCCTACGCCGTACAAATCCGTACCAAACTCCGTCACGTGAGCCACAAACATTTTGCCGTCGGCGATTGCTTTGGCGTATTCTGCTCCGACGTTAAGGGTAAGGGTAGCCGTTGCGCCGCCCGTCAGTTGGTAACGATTTCCGTCGGCGTCCACCAGCGAAATATCGTAAAGTTGTTGTACGTTAAAGTCGTTGGTTGCCGCCAGCACGTTGACGATATAAGGATTGACGTTGTTTTGCAAGTCTACGGTATAGGCTTGCGCGTTTACGCCGTCTACTTCCGCCACGACCACGCTTTTAACAATGCCCGTGTTGGTGATGATAAGCGGCGCGTTGTCCGCGTCTTGGCACTCGCATCTTTTTGCGTCGCAAGAAGTATCGGTTGACGGGAGCGTACAACATCCGCATTTTGCGCAAGTATGAACGCAATACTTTTTAAAGTATCCCGTTATCGCGATATTTGCGGGGAAAGACGCTCCTTCGCCGCCGCCTTTACCTTTGCCGCCGCCTTTTCCGCCGCCGCTTATGTAAAAGGCGTTGCCGTTTTTGTCGTATTCCTGAACCTCTAAAGCCGTTCCGTCGCCGTCAGCGTCGGAAAGCGTCCATCTGCTCAATTCGCGCGGGTTGGTCGGGTCTGCAATCGCCCAAACCATACTGTCGTCGGCAACTCTTACGCAAGACGTCGCAACGCCGCCGTAATTTGCGCGAACCAAACCGTTTGTTGCGGTCACGTCGTGCGTGTTTATGACCAAAACGGGAAGCGAAGTTTCTGCGCTCCAAACCGCCGTAACTTCATTTTCCCGACTGTTGTCGGATATTGTCATCGTATAGGTCGTATCGGTAGAAACGACGGTATAACTTTTTCCGTACGGGGTCCATTCCGTGCGGCACCACCCCAAAAAGTTGGGGTATGCGGTTGCGTCGCTGCTCTCTGTGGTAAAGGTAACTTGCAAACCGACTACCAACCGCCCGCCGTTAAAGACTTCGCCGTCTTTTTTGACGACGCCGTGCTCTGCTCTTACGTCAACGTAAATATCTTTATCCTCGTAAATTACGCTATACTCCGCGTCTGCCTTGCAGTAAATTCTTCTTTCCGTGACGGCGTTGCCGTCGGCGTCTACTATTCCCGCTACCTGCTTGCCTTCCGGCGTTTGTTTGCTGTCAGAACGCAAATTTATCACAGTGTCGTAAACCACGTCAACGTCGTTGTATTTTTCTATGCTCCACTTTTCCCAGCCTTCTTCTATGACAAAATAGCCGCCGTTGACCTTAATGTGAACGGTTTTGTCCTTAAACACCGCGCGAAGCGTCGTAACGTCGGTCACGGACGGCGTCCACGACTCCTCGTCCGTGCAAAACTCCCACTTGTGCGTGTACGGATCGTATTTTTCCCAGTGGCTAAACAGTTTGCCCGTCGGCACGGTGTTGTGATACACGGTGCGGTTTTCTGCGCTCGAGTCTTTGCTCGTCATACCAAAGTACCCGCCGTCGTCGTACACGCCTTGATATTTTCCGTTGCCGACGTAATAACTGTAATGCGTTATTTTATCTCTGTCGGGCGCGGCAAATGGGAAAGCGTCTACTTCCCGATAACTTATTTGGGCGGTTTCTCCGCCGCCTGCGTATCTCACGCAAACGTTGCGGTCGTCAACGTACAAACTATGTATTCTGTTGCCGTCGTTGTAATCATAAGCCCTTAACGGTTTGTCCCAACCTTCTAAAACGGCATCGGAATTTTTTAATTCCATCTTGTCGAATTTGCCGTCGTTGTACAGCGTTTCAAAATACCTGTACCCGCAAGAAATCGTGTAGTAAAAGTTGGAAACGGACAGCCCGTTGTCGTACTCGTAAATGTTTGACCAGTGCATTATAAGGTCGAGAAACTCTTGACGATTGTCAACGTAACACAAAATTCCGTAATAATCCGATTCTGCCGAACCGTACCGACTGTCGGGAACAAAGGACGTTTTGTCGCTGTTAAACTTGCCGCTCCTTACGTAAACGGGGCTGTTTTCCCCTTTGTCCACCCAAAGCAAAGCAAATCCCGTACTGCTTGCGTCACGCTTGACGGCGTAGTAATAAGCGTCGTCGCCGATATAATGCTCCTCTACTCTCGCGCGATTTAAACCGCTGCTTGTGCCGTAAGGAGAAGTGCGTTTGAGCATAAAATGTTGCGTTTTTCCCGCCGTCGCTTTGGGAAGTTCTGCCGCGATATACTCTTTTTCCGGCCCGAACGCGTCTCCTTCCGTGCATTTAAGGCGGCGAATACCCGTTTTGCCGTCTTTTGCTTCTTTTACAATGTCGTAATCGGAGTCTTTAGGACTGTAAGGAAAAGAGTGTTCTGCCGTTTTTTCTATCGGCTCGGTTTTGGTCGCGCCGCAGTTGTAGCACAAAAAAGTCTTTACGCCTTCCTTGCCGTGAGTCGGCTCGACGGTGACTTTGCCGTCGTTCCAGTTGTGTTGTTCCTTTGCGGAATAGGAACAATAATTGCAATGTTTTACGTGGTACTGCTCGTCTGATTTTTCATAATCGCAATCGTGGTCATAACGCCCTTGCTCGTACCTGAACTCTTTGAGTCCCTTTTGTTGGTCAACCCTTACCAAAATGGAAAAGTCAACGCACAACTCTCCCTTTTTGTAGGTCGTCCACTCGCCGTAATTCCCTTTAAAGTCGGAAAATACGGGATAAAACGCCACGTCGCGTTCTACCAGAGTTTTGAAAGATTGTTGCGGAACGGTCGTGCCGTCGTCGCTGCGCCAGCACTCAAAAGTGTGACCTTGCCATTTTGTTTGGTCAAGTTTAATTTCCACCACTTTGCCCGCGCGTACCGATTTTTCGCCCGTTGCGCCGTCTATCACGCCGCCGTGCGCCACTACGGCGCAGACTTTGGGGGAAGAACCGCTCTCGACGTCGGCAAAAGCGACGGGCGCGCACACCGCCAGCAAGCAAAGCGCAACCGCCATCGCAAGAACGATTAACGTTGTGATTTTTTGTTTCATAATCTGTTTTCTCCTTGTTTTATTTAATAAACGCCGCCGTAAATTTTAACCGAATCTCGTTGTCGTTTTTTACAAAAGATACGTTTTACAACTGTATTTTAGCACAGCTTTCTCAAAAAATCAAGTACGTATGCAAATTTTTTACGCAAAAATCCAAACCGCATTGCCGCTTGCACAAGGTACGCTTCCGCTTGTCTTGCCACGTCGCGATTTTTTTGTCGATTAGTATTATCAACTTAAAAAATCGCTCCTCGCAATGACACTCTAAAAAACAGCCGCTTTAAAGTACCTACTACTTGCAATGTGTAAAGTAATATCTTTATAAACGAGCGAAAGTGCCTTACTTGTCATTATGAGGAAAAAATTTGCAATGGTAGTACCCCTAAAAACCCAACAAAATGCTTGCATTTTGTTGGAGAGGAGCAGCCCGCTGTAGGGCGTAGGCGGTATATGAATATATGCCGACAAGCCTTTGGGCGGCGCTGCGACGAAATCGCACGGAAGTGAACCTCGTGCAGACAAAGGGTAAACACGCACTTTACTATATGCGTGGAGGTAAAAACCACAACGGCTATCATTTGTTGTTGCCGCCAAAAAGTTTAGATGTTCGCAACCCCTAAAAACCGTCAAAATGCTTGCATTTTGACGGAGAGGAGCAGCCCGCTGTAGGGCGTAGGCGGTATATGAATATATATACCGACAAGCCTTTGGGCGGCGCTGCGACGAGGACCGCTTCCGCGAGATTGCCACGTCGCGATTTTTTTGTCGATTAGTATTATCAACTTAAAAAATCGCTCCTCGCAATGACACTTTAAAAAACACCACCGCGAGGAGATTACACAATTCGGTTTTGCTCGGATAAAAGGACAAAAAAAGTTTTTTAGGGCTTTTTTCTTTTGTTTTTGGGTAGAGTGACTTCAAAAACCGCGCCGTTGCGGTTGTAGGCTCTGATGTCCCCGCTGTACAGTTTTATTATTTCTTTGGTCAATGCAAGGCCTATGCCGGTATTGCCGTTTTTGCCCGTATAAAACCGCTCGAATATGTGCGGAACGTCTTCTTTGGAGATTCCGTCGCCGTCGTCGGATATTTTTAATACTATTTTATCGTTTTCTTCTTTGCAAGACACCGTAACGCAGGTTTTGCAGTGTCGCAACGCGTTGGCAACAAGGTTGGATACGGCTTTTCTCATTTGGTTTTGGTCGCACAACGTCGTTACGTCGTCGCGCAAATCTATTTTGAGTTGTTTTTGGTTGTTTTTAAAGGCGGGAGCAAAGGAACAAGCAACGCTGTTTATTACGTCCGACAGATTGATGGTTTCCACTTCCGTCGTAGTTTGCGCCGAATCTATTTTGGACAGCGCGAGCAATTCTTCTATGAGCGCGGTCATTCTGTCGCTTTCTTCAAGGATAACGCTTGCGGATTTTGTCGTCGGCAAAACTCCCGTCACAATCCCTTCCGCATACCCCTGAATCGCCATCAGCGGCGTTTTTAGTTCGTGCGAGGCGTTTTGAAAAAAAGATTGTCTGATTTCCTGCGCGGACTCGATGGTTTTGCCGAGTTTAAGACCTATGGCGCACACGACTGCTCCGACGACTACAATCACCCCTCCAAACAAAAGATTGAGCCATTTGACGTAGTTGAGAATGGAGCGAATATCGACGTACAGCGCGTACTCGTACTTTTCTGACAAATCATCATCGGACGTATAAACCGCCAAAACGATGTCGCGATTTTTATCTTTCATACGATAAAACTCGCCGTTGACGGGTTTTTTGTCGGCGCAAAACGCCAAAACGGCTTTTTCCGTTTCGGTAAGATACACCATATCGTCTATTACTTGGTCGATTTCCAGATATCCGACGCCGGAACTCAAAAAGTTTGAGCCTTTGCTTTCGTTTTCCTCCTCGTCAAACTCGCCGTATTCTCTCAAAATGGCTTTTTTTGCCTGCCTTTCCAAGTCTTTGGGGATTGCGACGTTGACGACAAAAAGCAGCGCGCAAAGGATAAGCGCGACCGAGCACAGGCAGGTAAACAAAATTTTTAGTTTAATCCGAGTCATCAGTCTTTCTCCGTCGATTTAAGT
The DNA here is from genome assembly GCA_934230325.1 of uncultured Clostridia bacterium. GTDB lineage: Bacteria > Bacillota > Clostridia > Christensenellales > CAG-314 > SFEB01. The sequence goes on from CAKQEP010000010.1 coordinate 5,996, forward strand.
TTGTAGCCGTACCCCCACACCGTTTCTATGGTAACAAGGCTTTTTGCGGCGGACAGTTTTTTTCTTATTCTTCTGATTGTTTCGTCAATGGCGCGCGTTTCCGTGTCCTCGCTAAACCCCCAGATTTCGTCAAGAAGGCTGTCCCGCGAATGAGTTTTTTGCGGCTCTTTAATCATAAACGCCAACACGCTCATTTCCGTTTTTGTCAGCGGAACGACGGTTTTGCCCGCGCAAACGGAGTGTTGGTCCTGCGAATAGGTCAAATCGGCAAAGGTATACGTTGCGTTTTTGTCCTTTTTTGCGCCGCTCATTTCCGCCCTTCTCAAAAGGGCTTTTACGCGCATCAAAAGCATTGTCGGTCTAAACGGTTTTGTAAGGTAATCGTCGCCGCCCAACGTTATTCCGTTGACGTAATCGAGTTCGCCGTCTTTTGCCGTCAACAAAATTATCGGCACGGAAGAAAATTTTCTCAACTCTTTGACGCACTCGATTCCGTCGCGCCCCGACATCATAATATCCAAAATCACGAGGTCGGAAGGCGTTTTTTCAAAAGCAAAAAGAAGCGAGTCGCCCGTTTCAAACGCGCTCACTTCGTACCCGTCGCTTTCCAAAAAGTTTTTTAGCAGTTCTCTGATGTTTTTTTCGTCGTCGGCAATATAAATTTTGTAAGCCATAATATCCCCTTAATGCGCAATGGCGTTGCGAATCCGCAACGCCTGTTGGCAGGTAATTTTTTATTTTTGCGCGGTTTTTACCATCTTCCGCAGTTTGCGCCGCAAGTTTCGTAGAGTTGAGCCGAAATCTCGTCAAGTTTTGCAAGGTCATCGAGAAGCAGTTGTTTTTCTTCGGCGGAAAGAACGGAGAGTTCCGCTATGTATTTTGCTTCGTCAAAGTTTGCGTAGTCAAAGTCGTCGTCGAGTTGGTCGTAGGACGCAAAAACCTTGTCCCAAAGGTCGGCGCGAGCGTCCATAATCTCGTCAAACTGCTTTTTGAGCGCTTGAATTTTGTCGTTTTTTTGCTCTGCTTCCTCGCACGCTTTACCAAAGTTGTCGCCAAAAAAGTTTTCGTCGTCTTCGATAAAGGTCATGCCGCAGTTGCCGTCCGCAAAATAGTTTTGGTCGTTTTCTACAAAGTCGCAGTTGCCGCAATCGCCTTCGCAATCCTTTTGAACTTCTACCGCAGATTCGTTTGTTACGTAGTTAAACTCTTCGTAAAGTTTGCTTGCGAGAGAAAGGCTCTTTTTGCCGGTAGCGGGAATTTCTTGCACTTGCTTTTCCTTGCAGACGGTGCAGGAACGGGTTTTTTGCCCTTTGGTCGTTGCGGTCGGCTCTTTTGTCGTTACCCACTTGTCAAAGGTGTGCTTGGCTTTGTCTTTGACGCTCTTGCAGCCTTTGTCGGTGCAGGAATGCCAGTGGTAGTTTTTGTCGGTTGACCATTTGCTGTCGTAGTTGTGCTTCTTTTTGCCGCAGGCGGCAAACAGCGACGCTCCTACTACAAGGGCAAGGACGAGAGAGAACACAGTAAGAATTTTTTTCATGATTTTGATACTCCTTTTTTTTTATTTGCAAGCCTCTTGCTTACGTGTAAAGAATATCGGATTTAACCTAAAAAATCCCCGAAAACCTGCGGCATATTTGCAACAATTTTGCAACAATTACCTTTTTTTGCCCTTTAAACGTGCTTTTCTATTATTTTTTCTATTTCCGACGCGGCTTTATACCCCGCAAAAGACGTCACGACGCCGCCGTTTTTAAAAAATATAACCGTCGGAATACTCGTTATGCCGTACTTGACGGCAAGTTCTTCTTCCTTATCCACGTCGATTTTTAAAACTTTGATTTTTCCGAAGTACTTTTTTTCGATTTCTTCCAAAACGGGAGCAAGCATCTTGCAAGGTCCGCACCACGTAGCGTAAAAATCTGCCAAAACGAGAGTTTTTGCCGCCATTACTTCTTGATTAAAATTTTCGTTGTTTACGTTGATTATCATTTTTTGTAATCCTCCTTTATTTGTGTTTTTGTCTGTTTTGTTTTGCCGCCCGTATTAAATCGGTCGGTCGATTGTTTGTTGTTTGGTTGTTTGTTTATTATTCGGTCGATTTTTTACTTGTTTAATAGTTGCGTTATATAGTTTCTTAAAACCGCCTCGCTCATAGAGCCTACTCGCTGCGCCCCGACGTTGCCTTTGGCAGTTATAAACACCGTCACGGGGATAGAAGACACCGAGTACGCGTTTGCGCCGCTGTTAGTATCGTCAAAGTACAGCGGGAATGTGTAGCCGTTTTCCTTTACAAAGTCGATAACGCGGTCTTTGAGTTCTCCGGACAGGTTTACCATCAAAAACCTCACCCTGCCCTTGTACTCTTTGGCGAGTTTGTCAAAGTGCGGGAGTTCTGACCGACACGGGCCGCACCACGACGCCCAAAAGTTGATGACTATGGGCTGGCCGATAAAATCGGACAACTTGACCGTTTTTCCGTCTTTGTCGGTGACGGTAAAGTCCTTGTAGTTTCCTTTATCTTGAATGGACGGCGTTTGCCCTTGCGGATTAACTTTGCCCGACAGTTTTTTGTATCCGAAGTACGCGCCGACAACCGCGCCAACAAACAGCACGGCAAACAGTACCGTCAACAAGATAGTTTTGACTTTTTTGGTCATGTTTTTAAACCTCCTATTTTATCAGCGAGCCCAGTTTGTCCAAAACACCCGTAGCCATCAAAACGCCCATAATGACGAGCAAACTTCCGCTGACGATTTTTATAACGTTAAAATGCCGCTTTATAAAGCCGAAAAGTCTTTTTGTTTTGTCGGTCAACAACGCCGCCGCCACAAAGGGAATACCTATCCCCAAAGAATAAAACAGCAACAGCAGAACGCCTTTAAAAACCGTTCCCGACGCAGAGGCGAGCGCAAGCGCAGAACCCAAAAACGCGCCGGTACACGGTCCGACTCCTACCGCAAATACGATTCCGAACAAAAACGCCGACCATACGCCGCTTATCTTGTAAGACTTGGTAATGCCTTTCAAAAACGGCAGACGGAACAGCCCCACGTAGGACAATCCAAAAATTACGACGATTACGCCCGCAACAATGTTGACTACGGTTTTGTATTTGGTTAAAAAACCGCTTACCAGCCCTACCAAACCGCCAAACACTACAAACATAAGGGTAAACCCAAACACAAAAAACAACGACCTTGCCAAAACGCGATACTTTTTTTTGTTTTGTTTTTTGGCAGCTTCGGTTGGTTTTGTTTCGGTCGGTTTAGCGATTTCGGTTTGATTTTCGGTTGATTTTGTTTCGGTTGGTTTTGCCTCGCTTTCTGCTATTTTGTTTTCTTCTGCCGTTTTTTCTTCTGCCTTACTTTCTGCGATTTCTTTGTTTAGGTCAATCGCAAGCGGTTGCGTATCCTCTTGTTCGTTTTGGTTTTCCCCCGCAAAATAGGACAGATAAAGCGGAATCATCGGGAGCATACACGGCGATATAAACGACGCAAGACCTTCCAAAAAAGTCAACAAATAGTCCATATTCGCAATTCCTCTCCCCTTTTTGTTCTTATTATAACCGTTTAACGCAAAAACAAAAAGAGAGTTGCTCTCACAACAATGAGAGCAACTCCCCAAATGAAAAAAACAGTACAAACAGAGAGAAACGACGACTACGCTTCTCCCGTTCTTTCGATTAAGTCAAATTTTTAAGTTTTTTGATGTCGAGAATTTTTATTTTTCCGCGACCGTACTCGAGAATACCGTCTTTGGCAAATTGTCTGATAGTTTTGCCTGCTACTTCCCTTGCAGAACTCGTCATTTTTGCGATTTCTTCCTGAGTAATGCTAAACTCCGTTTCGCCCGTGTAGATATATCTTTCCAGCAAAAAAGACGCCATTCTTCTCTCGTACCGAGTAAAAAGAAGTCCGTGCAGAGTGGTCATACAAAGCGAAAAACGGTCGGTAAGCGTTTCAAAAATGACGCAGCGCGCGTTTATGTTTGCGTCCATAATTTTTTTTACGGCGCAGGACTTTACCGTCAAAAGAACGCTGTCCGTTTCTACTACAAACTTTGCGTCAAAGGTAATATGCTCCAAAACGCAAGCCGCCGACAACAACCCCATATCGTTTTTTCTCAACTCAAACAAGGTAATTTCCCTAAAGTTCTCGTCGTCGATTATCGCCCTTACCACGCCTTCCAAAATCAAAAACGGACCGACGCAATGATTTTCCAACCCCGTTATCACGTCGCCTTTTTTGTACGTCGTTATTTCGGAATCGGTGCAAACGAGTTGTTTTTGCTCGTCGGTGAGATAATCGTAAAAAGGTAAATCCTTTATCGCCGTCAACTTGTCAAACATACCCTTTTTCTCCTTAAAAATCTATGCTTCGCTTTGTGATTTTTGGCGGTAACTTCTCGTCGCGAGCGTTTTTTGGTATCGCCCGTATAGTATTATATCACAATATCCGCATTTTTTCAAGGGATAAAAACCGTATTTGCAATGCTTTTTTATAAAGTATGGTACGTTTGCGGGGGTTTGGCGTCAAAAGCCTTCATACTCCGTATCTTTTACGTTGGTAAAGCCCAAAATCAGCGACGTAAAAAGTAGCGGTTTTTCGTACATAAAGCAATGGCCGCAATCGGGTACGACGACGTACTGCGCGTTTTTAATATTTTTTACCAACGTTTCCTGTTCTCCGTGCGGGACGAGAGTATCGTCGGCGCAAGTGACCACCAGCGTCGGATTTTTGATTTTTTGCAAATCCGCAACGCAGTCGTGGCGGTCAGAACTGTTTACAAGGCGTTTCATACGCTGTTGAAAGGTCGGCTGACTAAACAGCGGAACAAGAACTTTTTTTCTTTTTTCCATCCATTCCCTGTTGTTTTGGTAAAAACCGCTACTGTAAATGACGGGGATAGTCACGTCGTAATAAGTCTGTCCGTCGCAAGTATCCCCGATACGTTTCCAGCCGTCGCCTATGTCGCGCAACCAGTCGGAAGTTTTTGCCGTCGTATTAAACAGCATAAGTCTGTCCGTTCTGTCGCCGTATTTGACGGCAAACTTTATCGCGACTTCTCCGCCGTAAGACACGCCCATAAGGCTTGCTTTGTTTATTCCGAGATGGTTTAGCAACGCCAAAAGCACTTCCGCCTGAACGGCTTGATCATAATCCTCGTCCATATAAGCGCTTTTGCCCTGATCCAAAAAGTCAAGCAAAATCAAAGTGTTTTGCTCGGACAAGGCGGACACAAAGGGTTGCCAACTTGCCGTACTCATCATAATTCCGTTGAGCAAGACCAGCGGTTTTCCGTTGCCGAAAGTTTTGTAATATATTTTTTTGTCGCAAAAATCGAAATACATATCTTAATTTATCTGACAATGCCCAACTCAAAGGCTTCTTTTTGCAGTTGCTCCCTAAACTTGGGGTGCGCCACCGAGATAATTTTGTTTACTCTTTCTCTTATGTTTGTTCCGCGAAGGTTTACCGCGCCGTACTCCGTCACGAGATAGTGAATATCGTTGCGCGAGAGAGTGACTGCCGCGCCGCGCTTCAACTGCGTGACGATTTTGCTTACTTCTTCCTTTTCTCCCGTTTCGGGGTTGCGAACCATAGCGGTAGAGTACAAAGCGATAAAAGATTTTCCGTTTTTGCTCTTTTGCGCGCCGCACGCCGTGTCGGATTGTCCGCCGCTACCGGAAAACTGCATAGAACCGATAGTTTCGCTGCAACATTGTCCCGTAACGTCCACTTCTATGGTGGTATTGATGGAGATTTGGTTGTCGTTTTGCGCGATAATAACGGGATCGTTTACCGTTCCTCCGTCGAGAATGGCGCAGGCGGGGTTGTCGTCGAGGTAGTCGTACAATTCTCTCGTACCCATTGCGAAAGCCGCCACCATTTTGCCTTTTTCGCGTTGTTTGCAACTGCCGTTTATCACGCCCGCTTTTGCGAGTTGAGCCATACCCGTCGTCAACATTTCCGTATGAATCCCCAAATTTTTCTTGCCGTAAAGCGACGCCGCGACGGCGTTGGGAATACCGCCGATGCCGAGTTGCAGGCAATCCCCGTCGTTGATGTACTCCGCGATAATTTTACCTATGGTCAAATCCTTTTCCGTCGGGGGAAGGTCTGGAATCTCGGGAATATCGTAGTCCGTTTCGATAAAATAATCCACTTGGCTTTGGTGCATCTGAACGTCGCCGAAAGTGCGGGGAAGTTTTGGGTTGACTTCCAAAATGATATAGTCGCAGTCCGCCATCATACGTTTTTCGTAAGTGTTGGACAGCGAGAGGGAAACGTACCCGTGTTTGTCGGGCGGCGTACAGTTGCCGACGTAAACGTTTGTTCTCACGTGGTCAAGACGTTTTACCGCTGCCAAATGCAAGTGGTTTGGTATAAAGGAAATATTGCCGTTTTTGTGGGCTTTTCTCATTGCCGGAGAGTAAAACCAGCCGTCGAGTTTAAAAGAATCCTTATATTGCGCGTCGCAAAAGAAGGGGTAATCCCCCATCGGCAAGCAGTTTGTGACGGTTACGTCTTTTACCTTATCGGCTATCTCGTGCAGATGAAAAAGAAATTCTCTGCCTTCCGAGCAGCCGAGTCCCGTGACTATCATATCGCCCGATTTTATTAGTTGCAACGCTTGTTGTACGGTAATAGTTTTAGCCATAATTTTTTACTCCACTGATTTGATAAATTGCGTAATATCCTGCGCAAGGCGGTCGGGGCAATCCACCAAAGGAGAGTGTCCGCAGTCCTTGTAAAGGATAAGTTTGCTGTTTTTGATAGCGTTGACGTTTTCCATAACCATCCAGTCGGGGACGGAAAGGTCTTTGTCCGCCGTCGTAAAAGCGCACGGACAGGTCACGTCGGATATCGTGTTGTCCCCCTTGACGTAAGCGTTGGCTCTGTCGCTCATATTTACGTTTGCCAGAGCCCAGTCGAGGTCTACGAGGCAACGCTGTTTGAGAGTTTCTTCTATATAGACTTGGTTGTCCTCTTTTGTCGGTTTTTTGCAGGTATAAATTACGGAGTCCCACAGCGCGCTCATTTGAGCGGCGTCTTTGTTTTTTAACATCATAACGACGGGAGCGACCTGAACGGGGTCTTGCGACATTTCCTCTTTTGAGGCGTACGCCGCGCCGTAAATACTGCTAAACGATTTGTCTTTTTTAAAAATCGGATACCCTTTGTGACTGCCGCCTTCTATCGCAAAAATGCTTTTGACTGCTTTGGGATATTTTGCGGCAAACTTGAGAGCGACGCAGCAACCTGCCGACCAACACACAAAATGCGCGCCGTCAACTTTGATAGCGTCCAAAAACTCTTTTAAGTCGTCGGCTAATTGTTCCATCGAGTCAAAGGGGCGGTTGTAGGAGGTGTCGCCAAACCCGCGCAAATCCGGCGCGACGACGCGGTACTGATTTTTTAGTCTTTGGATTAGCGGAGCATAGTGTACGCCGCTGCTCATGTTTCCGTGAATCATAACTACCGTTTCGCCGTTGCCGACGTCGATATACGCGTATTTTTCTTTGGACAACTCGACGGTTTTTTTGGTTGAATCAAACATTTGGTTTCTCCTGATTTAAAGTCTTAAAAACGCTTTTTGCGTAGTTTGAGGGCGTCGCGACAACCCCTTGCAAAGACAAGGGGTTGCGTGACAGAAAAAATCGTAACTTATTTATTTTGCAAATCCATTTTTGGCTTCTATATCGGTAAGGAAAGTTATTTCGCGATAAACTTCGCCCACCGCAAGGTTTGCGACGGTGTACTTGTTGACTGCCAAAGCGTCGATACCTATTCTCTTGCCGTTGGCATAACTTATACTTTTGCCCATAGGAACGTTAACGTCGGCGGACTCCATAGCGTCGATGTAGGATTTCCACGTAAGTTTTTTGCCGCTGCATCTCGACAAGCCTTGTACAAACACGTCGCCCGCAACGTATCCCGCGATTGCATAACTGTTGAGGAAGTACGGAGATACGCCGTCTTTTGCCCATTCCATACCTTCAAAGTACAATTTGATATAAGCTCCGTACGTAGCGTCGGTATCTTTAAGCAAAGTTTTGCCTTGCGCTTTGTCATAAGCGGTAAGAACTTTTACGTACTCGACAAAATCTTTCCAGCCTTTGGTTTCGCTCGGAGCAGAACCCGTGACAACCCACGCGCCCGCATAAACTTCTCTCGTTGCGGTAATAACGCCGCTACCAAGCAAGCCGCCCATCGTGGCGTAGTTTGCAGAAACGTAAGAAGTGATGATTTTAACGTTGTCGTAGTTGCTGGTGACAAATTGATTGCTGATATTGACAAAAGGCGCTTGGTTTGCGGCAACGATAACGACGTCGCAACCGTTGCTCTTGCAGCCGTTTACCGCAGAGGAGAAGTCCGTTGCAGAAGCGTCTACGTCATAATAGAAAATATCCTTGTTGGTGGTAAGTTTGAGAACTTTTTGTTCTCTTTGAATACCCGCCTTGATTGCTGCGCCCGCTTCGTCTGTCGTTGCGATGACGCCTATCTTTGTTGCGCCCAACCCGATGTTGCCGTCGGTTTTTGCTGCCGCCGTCGCCAACATCGACATACCTTCCGTATTGTAGATGGGCTGAACGGTCATAACGTTGCGTTTTGTTTCAAACAGTTGAGGAACGCCGCAAACGCCGTAAACCATCGGAATACCTTTGCTCTCGATGTAGTCCACCGTTGCCGCAACCGTGTTGCTTCCGAAGTGACCGACCAACGCAAACACTTTGTCGTCTTCCACGAGTTTTTCCGTATAGGTCGTGCCCACCGCGCCGTCAAATCCGTCGTCGTAGTGTTTGAGTTCTATGGTGTACTTGTTGCCGTTTTCGTCCTTGTAGCCGTCTTCTTTTTCCGTGTAGTACCACATTCTCGCTTTAAGCGCGTAGTTAAACGGCTCGCCTACCGACTGAAACACACCGCTGGTGGCGGCAGTGTTGCCCACCGTGATGACGTGCTTCTCTGTGTCGACGCCTTGAACTTTGTTGCCCGTGCAAGCCGCAACGGACATAACCATAACAACCGTCAGCACCGTTACTAATAAGGTTTTAAAAAGTTTTTTCATGGGTTTACTCCTTTGAGGTCTTTCCCTCCGTCAAATTTTTTTGTATTTGTTAAGATTGCTCTTTAACGTCTTTTTTTGTCGAGTTTGCTTGTCGCTCACTTTTTGCCGCCGAGATACGCTTCTACGAGCCTTTGGTCTTTGAGCAGTACCGACGGCTCTCCTTGCATACTTATCTTGCCCAACTCCAAAACATAGGCATAATCTGCTATTTTGAGCGTTGCCATAGCGTTTTGCTCCACTATGAGAATAGTAGTGCCTTCCTGCTTTATCTTGACGAGCGTATCAAAAATATCCTTTATCAAAAGCGGCGCAATACCGAGCGACGGCTCGTCCAACAAAAGAACTTTTGGACTTGCCATCAATGCCCTGCCTATCGCAAGCATTTGCTGTTCTCCGCCCGACAAAGTGTTTGCCTGCTGTTTTGCGCGTTCTTTAAGGCGGGGGAACAAATCGTAAACTCTCGCAAAGTTGGCTTGCGTCTGACGCTTTGCCGACACTCTCTTTCCGTCGATAATCTTGCTCTTTAACGGGTACGCGCCGGTACGCAAATTTTCCTCTACCGTGAGTCCGGAAAACACAAACCTGCCTTCCGGCGATTGCGTCAATCCCTTTTTGGCTATTTTGTAGGAAGGTATGCCGCTAATCTTTTCCCCGTCCAAAATCACTTCTCCGTCCGACGGCTTCAACACGCCGCTTACGGTACGCAAAGTTGTGGTTTTGCCCGCGCCGTTTGCGCCCAACAACGCCACTATCGTTCCTTTTTTGACGGTAATGTCAATACCCTTTAAAGCGCGTATAAATCCGTAGTTTACGCACAGATTTTTTATCTGCAAAATATCGTCCATACTACGCCTCCTCCGTACCGAGATACGCCTCTTGAACTTGCTTGTTTGCCTTAATTTCCGCCGCCGTGCCTATCGCAAGCATCTTGCCGAAGGATATGGCGCAAATACGGTCGCAAATGCCCATCACCAAAGACATATCGTGCTCTACCAACAAAATCGTGCAGTCGTACTCGTCGCGTATCCGCTTGATAAGCGTCGCCAACTCCTGCGTTTCGCGGTCGTTTAAACCTGCGGCGGGTTCGTCGAGAATGACGAGTTTGGGACGAGTCATAAGGGCGCGCGCTATCTCGGTTTTTTTGAGTATTCCGTAAGGCAAACCGAAAGCAATCCTGTCCTTATAAGCCGACAACCCCAAAAACTCGAGCACTTTTACCGCTTGGGCGTAGGTCTTTTTTTCCTCCGTCGCAAGTATCGGCATATGCAACGCCTGCTCCACTATGTTTGAGGCGTAATACCGCGTAGCCGCAACCATAAGATTTTCCAACACGGTGAGTTCTTTTATCACTTCGACGTTTTGAAAGGTGCGAGAAATACCCTCCAAAATCACGTCGTGAACGGCGTAATCGTTTAGCCTTACTACCGCGCCTTCCTTATTTTCAAAATAAATCTCGCCTTTGGTGGGCTTGTAAAACTGCGTGATACAGTTAAAAACCGTCGTCTTGCCCGCGCCGTTTGGACCGATAAGCCCAAACAACTCTCCCTTTTTTACGTCAAAAGAAAGATTTTCTACCGCGTGCAAACCGCCAAAGTACATACAAAGATTTTCTACCGACAACAAACTGCCCTGCGGCAATTCCTTTTGACCGCCTTGCAACGCCGACAGTTGCCGTTGATATTCCGCTATTTTAGCCTCGTTTTTTTGCGTGAATGCAAGTAGTTTTTCTTCCTTTTGGCTCAAAAGCGATTGCTTGCTCTTTTCCGCTCTCTCTGCGGCGAGTTCTCTTGCGGCGTCAAACTCTGCCGACCGCCTTTGCAATTCTTCCGCCGATACGGCGTGTTTTTCTACGTACTTACGCTTTTGCTCCTGCAACTTTGCGACGTAAGCGGCGCGCTTGTTTTCTATCTCTTGCAAGGCTTTTTCGTGCGATTGCTTTGCCGTCAAACTCTGACTCTGTTGCTCCGCAAGCGCGCTTTGCTCCTGACTCACCGCCGCCAAAATCTGTTCTTTTTGCTCTGCCGCCAAAAGTTCCTCTCCGCGCTGCTCCTTAAACAAATTTTTGCTTTGCTGCGCCGCGAATAGCGCGGTGACGTAAGCGTGGTCCGCCGCCCTAAACGCCCATTTTTCTTTTAAGTCGTACCGCCGCATTTTTTTGTCGAATACCTCTTGCGCGCAAACTTCCGGCGGGGTACAGTTTTTTAGCAACTTTTTGAGCGCGGCGTTTTCCCGCCGTACCGCCCCGTCGCATTTACGCGCGAAAGCGTCGGTCAACCTGTCGGTTTCCTTTTGAATTTTAAATTTAAGCCGCCTGATGGCTTTTAAAAGGTCGTGCGCCTTTTTTTCAGATGTCGTTGCCATATTTTTTTGCCCTTGCCGCTTTTATTTTTGCTTTGATTCTGATTTTTATCTCCAACACCGCTTGCGCTATCCCGCCGGGATAAAACATAACCACAACGATGAGAAGTATTCCGATAAATATCGAGATAAAGGTCGGGTTGTCGCGGAAAAACTTTATATTTTGAAGTACCAAAGCGTCCAAACCGTAAATTATTGCCGTTCCGCCCACTGCTCCCCATATACTTTTTGCGCCGCCTATTATTACCGCCGCCAAAATGTTGAGCGAAGTTGCCAACTTGAATATGTTTGCCATAGAAGTGGAAATCGAGCGGATATACATCATATACATGATGCCTGCAATCGCGGCGTAACACGTAGAAATGACAAAAGCCATAAGCCGATACTTCATTAAAGAAATGCCGTACGCTTGCGCCGCCGCAGTGGAGTTTTTCATAGCCAGCATTGCTCTGCCGGTAGGACTTCTGATGAGGTTGCTCGTCACCCACACCAAAATCAAAAAGGTGACGGTGATAAGGCAAAACACCACCGTTTTGGGTACGGAAACGCCAAACAACTTGATATTTTTTAAGGATATGTTTATCGTTGCCTTTATCGCCTGCATAGCGTTGCGAAGAATCTCCGCAAGTCCGAGCGTGATTATCGCGAGGTAAATGCCCTCTATTCTCAAGGAAATAAACCCTACCGCAAGTCCGATAAGCACGGAAATCACCAGAGTCAGAAAAAAGCAGACAAAGTACGGCAATCCCCACGCTTCAAAGCAGAAATATGCGAGATACGAGCCTATCCCGACAAACCCCGCAGTACCCAGCGACGCCAAGCCGGAGTAGCCCAACAAAAGGCAAAATCCGATGGCAATCATACTGTAAATAAGCGTGATTCCGAGAGCGGACATCGTGCTTGTCTTTATTATCTGAACGCCCGTTTCGTTGCCCAAAATAGCGATTATTTGCAAAAACAACAGCAATCCGCAGGTTACGATAAAAGACGACATCGGATTTGCAAAAAACTTTTTAATTTGGTTTTTTCTGTCTATTTGCGAGCCGAACTCGTCGCGACTCAAAAGTTTTGCGTTGTCGCTCATATTACACCTTCTTTACCGCGCGCGGTCCAAACAACCCTTGCGGCTTCCACAGCACGAGCAGCAAAATTACGACGTAGAGCATGACTTCCTTCCAAGTGGACAACTCGGGGACAAGAATGCACACGCACCCGATAACGCCGTAAATGAGATAAATGAGTACCGCCGCGAGTATAGGACCGTGAAAAGTCGCAAACCCGCCCAAAATTCCCGCAAGAAAAGCGTTGACTTGCACCGTCGTCAAAAACAAACTGTTGCTCATCTGAACAAATCCCGCGTACATAACGGCGCAAACCGCTCCGACTGCGCCGGCTATCGCCCACGATATGGCGGTGATGGCGCGAGTATTTATGCCCATCATTCCCGCAATATATTCGTTGGACGCGGTGGCGCGCACGCCCAACCCCCACTTTGAGTAGTTGAGCAAGACAAAAATCACCGCAACGATAAGAGCCGTCACGCCGACGTAAATCAGCGTGTTTATCTGAATAGTAATGTTTTCTGTAATTTTCCACATAAGCCCGCGATTGACTACGGGGATAAGCGGCACGGATTCCATACGAGATACGGAAAAAACAAAGGGAATCACGCCCACCAAAACGGAAACCAAACCCATCGTTATTATCTGTTTGCCGACGAGATTTACCGAGCGTCCGTTGCGGAAAATCACCAAATCGATAAATACGCCGATACCCGCGCCGACAAGAATGGCGGGAATTACGCCGATGTACACCGGCACTCCCCCGCTCGTCAACAACTGCAATACGACGTAAGAGCCGACGGCGGAAATCACGCCTTGCGCAAAGTTTGTCGTGAGCGAAGTTTTAAAAATCATCGTCACGGCAAGCGTGGCAAGCACGGTGACCGCCATTGACGGCAACGTACCTAATATCGTGTTTACAAAGGTTTCCAACATAAAACTATCCCCATCTTACGACGTTTGCCGACCAGACGTAGCCTATCCCTGCGGCTATCATGCATACCACCGAACCCTTTTTGACTTTGCCCGCTTTCAACGCGAGTTCTAAAGACAAAATTTGGTCTATCTGCCCGACGTGACCGTAATCTTCGAGGTAGATGGACTGGTCTTCCGTCAAACCCAACTCCTCCAACATACTTTTGTGTCCGCTGCGTTTCATATGCAAAATATCGAGATAGTCTATATCCTTGCGCGTCAAACCCGCCTGTTTAAGACTTTCGTCAATACATCTGTACCAGTTTGGCATGCTCACTTGATTGAGCCTGTCCTTCATACGGACGGGGTCCATGAGACGAAGGGATTTGTAACCTTCTTCTATGTTGTCTTTGGTAAAGGGGTGAGCCTGTCCGCCTATTTCTACGCCCGCCGTCCTTGACAACGAGCCGTCACTTATTATTTTGCTGCCCAAAAGCAAATTTTTGCCGTAATTCTTTTTTAGAATCATTGCGCCGCCGCCCGCAGATAAATTATACATCATAGACATATTTTTGTCAGTATAATCCACAAAATCTCCATTGCGATATCCGCCGCAAATCATAATAGTGTTTATTTGGTCGTCGGCAACGAGCATATCCGCCGCCATTTTCATAGCCGACACGCAAGTGCAGCAACGGTTTTGAACGTCTATTCCCCACGCGTTGACCGCCCCTATTCTGTCTTGAATATAGCACGCCGAAGTCGTGAGCGGGTACTCTTTCCATTCTTCTCCGATACACAAAATCACGTCGATGTCTTCCGCCGCGACGCCCGTGTTTTCCAAGCATTTGAGAGCGGCTTTCGCGCCCATCTCCTGCGTGCCGTCACACTCTTCCGGCAAATACTTTTGGCGTATACCGAGTTTGTTTATTACCGCTTCCTCCGTCCACACGCCGTTTGTCTTTAAACTGATTTCTCTTGCCGACATTGTTTTTTTAGGAAGATAAGTAGCAATACCTACGATACCTACGTTTGCTTTACTCATGATAATACGTACTCCTTTTTTTGTGACAAAACCAAAGTTTTGCTTTTTTGATTTTTTGATTTTTATAATCTCATACCGCCGTTTACCGCGATAGTCTGTCCCGTGACATAACTCGAGTCGTCGCTTGCCAAAAACAGCGCGGCTTTTGCGATTTCTTCCGGTTGTCCCAACCTGCCCAACATTGTCTGCGCCGCAAACTTGTTTAACAAATCTTGCGGAACGGTTTTCATCATATCCGTCATAATGTATCCCGGCGCTATGGCGTTGACTCTCACGGGTACGCCCTTACGAGCAAACTCTTTTGCCCACGTCATAGTCAAACCTATCACCCCCGCTTTGGTGGCGGCGTAGTTTGCCTGTCCGATATTGCCGAATTGTCCTACGACGGAAGATATGTTTATTATGCTGCCGCCGCCCTTTTCCTCCATTTGCGGTCCGACGTAACGAGTGAGATTAAACACGCCCGTCAAGTTGACCTGCAAAACGGCGTTCCACATTTCGTCGGTCATTTTTTTGGTCATTGCGTCGCGAGTTATGCCCGCATTGTTGACCAAAATGTCTATTCTGCCGTATTTTTTTACTACCGTATCAAAAAATATTTGACATTCTTCGCTGTCGGTGACGTTGAGTTGATAGTACTCTACGTTTTTTGCTTGGTACGTGAGCGGAATCATATCTACCGCTATTACCTTTGCGCCGTTCTCCGCAAACAATTTAGCGATTTCTCCGCCCAAACCTTTTGCGCCGCCCGTGACCACCGCTACTTTATCGATAAGTTTCATTATTTATCCTCCTTTTCCGCTTCTACGGAATTTATTATTATTGCCGTTCCCATGCCGCCGCCGATACACAACGACGCCAACCCCGTTTTTTTGTGACTGCGCCGCAACTGATAGATAAGACTGACCAAAATTCTGTTGCCGCTCGCGCCGACGGGGTGCCCCAACGCTATCGCGCCGCCGTTTACGTTGGTTTTTGCAAGAATATCCTTTTGACTTACGCCGCAGGACTCCGACAACTCTTTTACTACGCCCAACGACTGCGCCGCAAAGGCTTCGTTTAATTCCAACACGTCTATGTCGGATAAGGTCATTTTTGCGTTTTTAAGCGCGTTTAATACTGCGGGTACGGGACCTAATCCCATATATTGCGGATCTACGCCTCCTTGCCCTACCGCAGCGATTTGAGCCAGCGGCTTTAATCCGTACTCTTTGACGGCTTTTTCGCTCGCCAACATTACAAAACTCGCGCCGTCGTTTATGCCGGAAGCGTTGCCCGCAGTGACCGTTCCGTCAGATTTAAACGCCGGTCTTAACGTAGACAACTTTTTCGCGTCGGTGGTACGGTTTGGGTACTCGTCGCGCGCAAACACTATATCGCCTTTTTTGTTTTTTATCGTTATCGGAACAATTTCCTCGTCAAACACGCCGCCGTCTACCGCCGCTATCGCTTTTTGTTGCGATTCCAGCGCAAACTCGTCTTGCTGTTCTCTCGTGAGAGCGTGCTTTTGAGCAATGTTTTCCGCCGTTATCCCCATGTGAACCCCGCTGTATGCGTCGGTCAACGCGTCGTGCAACATGTGGTCGGTCACCTGAATATGCCCCATCTTGTGTCCGCTTCTCGTCGTCGGCGGAATAAGCATAGGCGCGCGCGACATAGATTCCGTTCCGCCCGCAACTATTACGTCGGCTCTCCCCGTGCAAATAGCGTCGTATCCGTTTATGACGCTTTTCATACCGCTGCCGCACACCATATTAAGGGAATACGCAGGAACTTGGTAGGGTATACCCGCTTTCACCGCAATTTGCCGCGCGGGACCTTGCCCGCAATTTGCCGACAATACGTTTCCGACGATAACTTCGTCGATAACGGCAGGATTTATCCCCGTATCCAAAATGAGTTGTTTTACTACTTCCGCGCCAAAATCCACCGCGTCAACGCCTTTCAACGCGCCGAGCATAGAGGCAATGGGCGTTCTTTTTGCCGCAACTATAAATACTTTCATCGCTGACCTCCTTTTAATTCTGAAAATATGAGCGTGCGTTCATTTTTTTAATTATAACAAACAGATTGTGAAAAGTCAATGCTTTTTTTATAAAAATATACCGTTTTAGTCGGTTTTTTTGTCGCATTTTTTCAAATTGCAATTGCGAGTAAACGGCAACCGTTTTGATTACGAACAAAAAACACTGCTTTTATTCTTTGCAAAGAGAAATACTCTTGCGCGGCTTTTTTAAAGTGTCATTGCGAGGAGCGATTTTTTAGCTTAAAAAAACTAATCGACAAAAAAATCGCGACGTGGCAATCTCGCGGAAGCGTACCTTGCGCAAGCGGAAGTATAAAACCGTAAGCCGCTAAATGCGAATAGGCAACCACTATATCGATTTTTATTAAAAATTGCTCTGCTTTCAGACTTATGAAACAATGCGGTTCACTTCCGTGCGATTATCACGTCAAAAATTTGCCGTCATAAGGATAAGTTTTGCTATTTGCAAATTTTTTCCTCATAATGACAAGTAAAACAGTTTTGCTCGCCTATGAGCGCGTCTTTCACAAATTCCTTATCCGCTTTTTTCAATTATTTTTTTTGTGACGCTTGACACGTTGCCGTTTTGTGGTTATATTATTTACTGCAAATACAAAAAATAAAACTGCAGATACTAAAATTAAAACTGCAGATACTAAAATTAAACGCCGAAACTTTCGGCAAGGGAGATTCGCGTAATGACGCAAGTGACAAAAAAGCCATTGTCGCGCACGGCGATAAAGAGTTACAACAAACTCTTGGACGCGGCGGAAGCGGTGTTGTACGACAAAGGATATTTAAACTGCACCGTAAACGACATAGCAAAGGAAGCAAATCTTGCTACCGGAACTTTTTACATTTATTTCGAGAGCAAGTATTCTATGTACGTTCACGTTATAAAAAAATACGGGCGGGAACTCAAACAACGCCTGTCCGCCGCCATAATACAAAATAAATGTTCTTCCCGCATAGAAAAGGAGCTTGTCGGTTTAAAAACCTTTATCCTTCACGTTTTGGAAAAACCTCGTTGCTACAAACTCATTTGGGAAGCGTTGTACATCGACAAAAACTTGTTTTTTGAGTATTACCGCGAGTTTGCCGCGTCTTACATTCGCGGATTTGAAGCCGACGCGCAACAAATCGATTCCTCTTTGGACTTGCAAACGTTGGCGTATTGTATGATGGGCATTGCAAACTTTGTAGGGCTTTTGGCGTTATCCGACCAAGATTTTACCGACCAAAAACTCGACGTTATTATCGCCACCGCCCGACAAATGCTTACTCACGGAGCCTTTAAGGACTCCGCCGACCTTGCCAACCCCCCCGCCGACCACGATACCGACGATACCGACAACCAACCCATCAATTAGTTGCTCAAAAAAATATCCAAACCACAAAAACAAAGAACTTCACAAAGGGAGAAACCAAAGTTTGTTTCTTCCTTTATATTTTACGCCTATTTATACTTGTGAAACAATGCGGTTCGCTTCCGCGAGATTTCGTCGCGGCGACGCTTGTAGGCTATACGTTTTTTAGTCCTTGCCTCTATGCATTGAATAAGTTACGTGTTATTACTGTATCTTGCATAAGGTTCACTTCCGTGCGATTATCACGTCAAAAATTTGCCGTCATAAGGATTAGTTTTTCTATTTGCAAATTTTTTCCTCATAATGACAAGTAAGGCACCGTGCTAAACTATTTTAAAGTGTCATTGCGAGGAGCGATTTTTTAAGTTTGCTAATACTAATCGATTAAAAAATCGCGACGTGGCAATCTCGCGGAAGCGTACCTTGCGCAAGCGGAAGTATAAAACCGTAAGCCGCTAAATGCGAATAGGCAACCACTATATCGGCTTTTATTAAAAATTGTACTGCATTCAGACTTGTGAAACAATGCGGTTCGCTTCCGCGAGATTGCCACTCAAAATTGTGCGCTTTTAGCGCACAATTTTGCTCGCAATGACACATAAAAACACTTTTGCTCGTGTACAAAGGTATTGCTTTTTGCGTTGAGATAATCTACTCGCGTCTTTTATTTCCCTCTTTTTTGCTCCAAAAACTCCCGCAATCGACAAAATTCATAAAAAAATTCAAAAAAAATGAATATCCGCTCATATTTTTTGTTTCATTTAGTTTACAATAAGATTTTTATCCCTTATAATACAAATGACGGTCGTTGCAGGTATGTTTGCCGCACGTTTCAATTCTTTTTTTAAGTGCATAATTAAAGCGGTCAAAACAAAAACGCGACCGACCGACAAAACAAAATTCGCAAAATTAAACAATCAAAAACCAAAACGACAAAATTTTAAAACTCACAAATCCAAACTACAAAACAAAGCAACAACCAAAACCCAACCGACAAAAAAACAAACAATCATAAAAAGAGGTGAATATTATGAAATTCTCAAATCTTTACGTAGGTCAAAAGGACAGCATAGTCAAGACGTTTACCGATGAGGACGTCAAAAAGTTTTCTGAAGTAAGTCTTGACGTAAACCCGTTGCATTTGGACGACGCTGCCGCCGCAAAATCCATTTTTGGTCGTCGAATCGTTCACGGGATAGCGACGTGCGGGCTTATCAGCGCGGTGTTGGCAAACAAACTTCCCGGAGCGGGGACGATTTATCTCGGGCAGGAAGTACGGTTTACGGCGCCGGTATTTTTGGGTGACACGATAACGGCGACGTGCGAAGTCACAGAACTTCGCGAGGACAAGCACATAGTCAAGCTTGCTACCACCTGCGTAAATCAAGACGGCAAAACGGTAATCACCGGAGTTGCGACCGTCAAAATCGACTAAAAAAGCGGCGGATTGAGGAGAACAGACTTATGAGCAATTTTAAATATCAATTGTTTGACAAAATGATAAAGGAGTTTGCCGTCAACGAAGTAAAGCCGTTGGCGAGCGAACTTGACGAAAACGAGAGATTCCCCAAAGAAACCGTAGAAAAAATGGCAAAACTCGGACTTTTGGGCATTATCGTACCCGAAGAATACGGCGGAGCGGGCGGCGACTACCCCATGTACATCAAGGCGGTAGAAGAAATAAGCAAGTATTGCGCCACTACCGGCGTTATACTTTCGGCGCACAATTCTTTGTGCGTTGCGCCCATACTCGAGTTTGGTACGGAAGACCAAAAGCGCAGATATTTGCCCAAACTTGCGAGCGGCGAGTGGTTGGGTGCGTTTGCCTTGACCGAGCCAAACGCCGGCACTGACGCCAACAACCAAACGACAACGGCGGTTTTGGACGAATCGGGACAAAACTATATACTAAACGGGAGCAAGATATTCATAACCAACGCAGGGTACGCCGACCTATACTTTGTAATAGCCGTAGTCGGTCGCAATCCCAAAGGCGTAGAGTGCGCCGCATTTTTGGTAGAGCGCACGTTTGAAGGTTTTTCCGTCGGCAAAAAGGAAAAAAAGATGGGTATACGCGGAAGTTCTACTTGCGAGTTGATTTTTCAAAACTGCAAAGTTCCCGCTTGCAACATGGTAGGCAAGGCGGGCGAAGGCTTTAAACTTGCGATGAAAACACTTGACGGCGGACGCATCGGCATAGCGGCGCAGGCGTTGGGAATTGCACGCGGCGCGCTGGAAGAAACGGTAAACTACACCAAAACGCGCACGCAGTTTAAGCGTCCTATCGCGGCGTTTCAAAACACGCAATTTGTACTTGCCGACCTGTACACCCGCGTAGAAGCGGCGAGCGGCTTGTTGGACAGAGCGGTTGAGTCAAAGCAGAACAAATCCCGCGACGTTTCTTTGCGGGCGGCGATGGCAAAACTGTTTTGCGCAGAAACCGCGCTTGCCGTCACTTCTAAAGCGGTTCAGTTGCACGGCGGGTACGGGTACACGCGCGAGTACCCCGTAGAAAGAATGATGCGCGACGCAAAAATCACAGAAATTTACGAAGGCACGAGCGAAGTTCAGCGCATGGTGATAAGCGGCGCATTGTTAAAGTAAAGAGGTAAATCAACGATGAAAATAGCAGTTTGTATAAAGCAAGTTCCCAACACAACGGAAATTAAAATCGACCCAAAAACCAACACTCTCGTGAGAGAAGGCGTCGAAAGCATAATAAACCCCGACGACAAGAGCGCGTTGGAAGTCGCTCTCACCGTCAAACAACAGACGGGCGCGCAGGTCAACGTCGTTTGTATGGGCCCGCCGCAAGCGGAAATCGCATTGAGAGAAGCCCTTGCGATGGGCGCGGACAATGCGTACCTTGTTTCGGACAGAGCGTTTGCGGGTAGCGACACCCTTGCGACAAGCACGATTTTGGCGTACGCTCTCAAACGAATCGGTTTTGACTATATAATAGCGGGACGTCAAGCGATAGACGGCGACACGGCGCAGGTAGGTCCGCAAATAGCAGAACATCTCGACGTAGCCGCAGTCACGTATTGCGCAGATTTTTCCTACGACCAAAAAGCCGACAGATTCACGATAAAAAGGCAAATCGAGGACAGATACCAAATATTGTCGGTAGGTTCTCCCGCGCTCTTTACCGTGTTGGGCGCAAACGTAAAGCCCCGCTACATGAACGCAAAAGACATAATCGCGCAAGACCAAAAGGAAATTGTCGTATTGACTCAACAAGAATTGCAATGCCCCGTTTCGGACATAGGCTTGACGGGTTCGCCCACAAAGGTAAAAGCCACCTTTACCAAGCAATACGACGGCAACAAGCAGTTGGTAGAGTTGCCTGCGGAGCAAGCGGCAAAACTGATTGCAGAACAGTTGAAACAAAAGCACATCGTTTAGGGGGAAAGTCATGAAAAAGGAAATAATGGTATTTTGTGAACAAAGAGACGGCAAACTTGCAAACGTAAGTTTAGAGTTGCTCGGCATTGCAAGCGTTCTCGCAAAAAACAGCGACAGAATCGTATCGGCAATGCTTTTGGGCAGCGGCGTAAAAGGTTTGTGCGACACTCTTATCGAGTACGGCGCAGACAAAGTTTATCTCGAGGACAGGGAAGAACTCAAATATTATCTGACGGCGCAATATTCGCAATCCGCCGCCAACATAATAAAAACCGCCGCCCCCGACGTGGTACTTTTTCCCGCAACGGGGATAGGCAGAGACCTTGCGCCCCGACTTTCCGCAAGGTTGCGCACGGGACTCACGGCTGACTGCACAAAACTGGAAACCGACGCCGATTGCAACTTGTTTATGACTCGTCCCGCTTTTGGCGGAAACTTGTTTGCGACGATAATCTGCCCCGACCACCGCCCGCAAATGTCCACCGTAAGACCTGGCGTAATGCAAAAAAATCAACCCGACCCCTCCCGCAAAGGAGAAGTCGTAACGATAAAAACAGAGTTTGACAAATCCAAGTTTGCCGTTACTCTCATAGAAGAAAAGGTAGAAAAATCGCAAGGCGTAGATATAGAAAACGCCAAATATCTCGTATCCGTCGGGCGCGGCGCAAAAGGTTGCGTCAAACAAGCGGAAGAATTAGCCGACTTGTTGGGCGGAGAAGTAGCGTGTTCTCGCGCGGTGGTGGACGACAACGTTCTGCCTCAAAACCGCCAAGTAGGACAAACGGGCAAAACCGTTCGCCCGCAACTGTATCTCGCGTTGGGAATTTCGGGCGCAGTGCAACACCTTGCCGGTATGGGAGAAAGCGAAAACATAATCGCAATAAACAAAGATAAAGACTCAACGGTATTCAACGTAGCGCACTTGGGCGTCGTCGGTGACGTAAACGAAATTCTGCCCTACCTTATTAAGGAAGTAAAAGCACTCAAACAGTAACGCCATAGTGTTTTTTAGCGTGTCATTGCGACAAGTAAAAACACCCCCGCTCGGGTATAAAGATATTGCGTTGTACTTTGCAAAGAGTTGGTACTTTAAAGTGGCTATCGTTAAAGTGTCATTGCGAGGCGTAACGGTAATACTCCTAAAAACCCAACAAAATGCTTGCATTTTGTTGGAGAGGAGCAGCCCGCTGTAGGGCGTAGGCGGTATATGAACATATGCCGACAAGCCTTTGGGCGGTGCTGCGACGATGTGGCAATCTCGCGGAAGTGAACCTCGTGCAAGCGGCAGTATAAAAACGCTTATTACTAAATGCGTGAAAGTAAAAACTATATAGGCTCTTGTTTATATTGCCGCCAAAAAGTTTAGATGTTCGCAACCACTAAAAACCGTCAAAATGCTTGCATTTTGACGGAGAGGAGCATCCCGCTGTAGGGCGAGGGCGGTATATGAATATATACCGACAAGCCTTTGGGCGGTGCTGCGACGAGGTTCGCTTCCGCGGGATTATCACGTCAAAAATTTGCCATCATAAGGATTAGTTTTACTATTTGCAAATTTTTTCCTCATAATGACATACAAGGCACCTCCGCTCGGGTATAAAGTTATTACGTTGTACTTTGCAGTAAACCGCATAAAAACCTTAATAAAACTAAAAAACTCAAAAAAAAGGAGAAACACGATTGTTTCTCCTTTTGTCGTTTTTTTGTCGTTTATACTTACAAAGCAATTCTGTTAACTTATTAGTAAACTTTTACTTCGTCAATCCAAACGTTGAGATAATTTTTCTTCATACTGTTTTTGTTGCCCCAAAGAGGATTGTCGCTACCGTGCGCGCTGAAACCGCTTTGTTTGCAATTGTTTATATGAATATTAAATGTGTTGTTGCCTGCGGCGGCGCCGTTGTCGCCCGTTTCTATTGCGGCTCTTTCGGTTGTAAGGCTTTGGTCGCTATAAAATTCGCAATTATTAAAATAGTATTCGCCTACAAAGTTTGTCGCTTCGTTGTAAATAAGCACTGCTTTACCGCCGGTAGTGAACTTGCAATTTGTAAAGGTAACTTTTTTCGCGCCGTAAGTCCAAATGCAGTTGCCTTGCATATTTGTAAAGTTAACGTTTTCAAACTCTACTTCTTCCGCATACAAATGTTGCAATCCGATAAAATCGCAATTTTTAAAAACAACCTTTTTGGCGTGTTGAATACCTTTGTAATTTTCGTTTCCGTTTTTAACGGTTACGCCGTCAAAAACTATCGTTGCGTTGCCGGTGCTTTGCCCTGTTGCGACGTTGGTCATATCGATTATGCTGTTTTTTGTGCCCGTTATTACAACGGACTTATTTTTCAAATTATTGTCTGCGGAAAAATTGAAAGTTCCGTTGTTGAGATGTATCAAAGTCGTTACGCCTTGCTGAGCAGAAGCGTTTGCGAGAGCGGCTTCAAAACTTGCCGTTTCGGTTGCGTTTACCTTCTTGATAGTATAGATTTTCAACACGCCGCTGCCTATCAACACGCCCGTTTCGTCGTATTGCGCTACAATCAACGATACCGTGCCATCCAAATAATTATCGGTGCTGTTGGTGTAGAGATAAAGCACGCCGTCTATCAATTTCAATTCCGGCGTGTCGCTTGCCGTTTTTTCGTTTTTGATTACTACGGAATCAAACAAATCGTACACGTCTACGGTGCTGCCGCCTTCAAACCCCGTTTTTGTTTCGGTGTAGTTTGTAAAGGTGATTCCCGCCAAGTTGGGTATTTTGTTGCCATCGGCGTCATAAGCGGTAAGTTGAGAAACAACCTGAATTCTCAAGGTTTTTGCCGCCGCCATAGTCGCTATCTGATACGCGGTTGCGCCTTTGGTCGGGTTGATTTCGTTGATTGCTTCGCAAGCGTAATCGTTGAATCCCGCCGCTTCCTGCAACGCTCCGTCAACGTACACTTTGACTGCGCTCGATTTTAAACCGAAGTATTTGTATCCTTTGGGACTCGGACCTTTTGCGATAAGTCTTGCGCCGTTGACGCCTTCGTTTGTTGCGGCGTCGACGTTTATGGTTGCCGTATTGCCGGCGCCTTCAAAAGCGTGACCGACGAGAACGGCGGCGCTTCCGTTTTGTTTGCTCACGATGGTTGCGTCGCAAGAGCAGTTTACAAAGTTGACGGTATAGTCGTATCCGTTGCTATATCCGTTTGCCGTGCCGTAATTGACAAATGCGCCCATATTCCAGTTGCCTTCCATATAGCCGCTTACTTTTACGTTTTCAAAGGTAATGTTTTCCGTATCGACGCAAAATACGACGGAGTTGGGCGCGCCCGCCATTTCCGCAGTAAAGTTTTTGAGCGTGTAGGACTTGCCCTTAGTGCTGTCGCCTACATAGCCAAAGAGTCTGCTTTTGATATTTTTGAAAGTTACGCCATTGCCGTCAAAGTTGCCCATGAGATGAATGGGGTAGTCGCCCAAATCCGCGCAATCGATTTCCGTCACGCCGTCCGCAACTTTAGCGTTGTATTCTTTGCGATAAAACTCGTTTAAGAGTTTAAGTCCGCCCAACTCGCCGATAAGGTAGGGGTCGGAAGCAGTGCCGCCGCCGACGATGCCGTCTTTTATGTAGTTCATTGTCGGAGCGTTGCCTTGTACCGCTTCCATCAAGAAAGAAATCGCGCAGGTTTTGCCGCCGAAATCATTGGTTACGTCTGCGGGAAGTTCTACCGATATTTCAAAGGGAAGGATTGTGTTGGTATAACTTATGTCTTGTTCCATCCATTTTGTAGCGGTCTTTATGGTGGGGATAACATCTCCCATCCACCTTACTTCCAAAGCGTCAAGCAACATTTTGTCACCGGTAAAATCTACTACTAATCTCCACTTGATGTTTATGTCGCTCTTGTTTTGCAAAGTAATATTAAAGGTCGCTTTGTCTGCGGCGGAAATACCCGACAAAGTAATGCCGTTTTCGTTCAATATTGCCGTTCCGCCGTTTTTGAAGTTGGTTGCCGTTGCCGCGTTGGTATCGTCTACGCCTACGATAGTGGGCGAATATAATACCAGCGACGAGGCGTCTACCGTCGCTAAAACGTCTACTTTACCGCTTGTGACCGCAATATTCGCTTTGCTTTCCGCAGTAAATATTGCAAAAGTTGCGCCCGCCAAAAGGCTTACGCACAACGCTATGACAAGCAAAGCGGTAATGATTACGCTTTTTTTGGTTTGTTTTGTCATAATTTTATCTCCTTATAAATTTTTTTGTTTGTTTTATTTTTTTGATTTTTTTGGTCGTTTTTTTGGTTTTGGTTAACAACGTTCCGTTTTGTTTTTTTGCTTGCGGCTTTTGTCGCTATTTGTCGTCTTTTTGACTTTTTTTCTGACGCCGCAAAAGTCCGATTTGTTAAGGTTTTTGTGTCGCCTGAACTGCCTTGACCATAAGGTCAAAATCAACTTGTTGACCTTGCGCCAAATTGTTTATCGCGCTTTGGTCGTTTTTAAACTCGATTCTTATTACAAACGTTTGGTCCGCCACGCCTTTGGCAACGCTCCTTTTTGCTACGACTACTTTGCCGTTTTCTGCGTCAAAGGTGGACAACGCCGCGCCGTCACTGCCGTCAACCGACACGATAATTTGTTCTGCGAGTTTGTTTGCGGCGGATTTGAGTTTTATTATTATCTCGTACTCAAACGCTACGCTGCCGACGTTGGTAATCTTTATCGTCGCTTCGTAGTACGACGTGGGTACTACCATTTCTCCGTCCGCAATGTCAAATACGTTTTTGTTTGCGCTACTACTGCCCGCAAAATCAACTACCGTATCCGACGTTTGAGTAGAAAGATAACCTTCGCCGTCAACTACCGACTTGACAAGTTTGATTCTTTCCATCTTTAAATCAAGAGTCCCCGCCACAAGATGGTTTTCTACCGATACGTCCTTGCTGAACAAAGCGTAAGTTCCGCCGACCAACGCCGCCATACACAACATAATCATCATACTCGCCATCAAAAGGGTCTTGATTTTGTTTGCTCCCATATTGCTTGTTACCTCCTTTAAATATTTATCTTTTTTGGCTTTGGACTCTCCAAAACACATTGATACCGTTTTTTGCCCGCTTGCACAAGGTACAACGTAATATCTTTATAAACGAGCGAAAGTGCCTTGCTTGTCATTATGAGGAAAAAATTTGCAAATAGCATAATTTATCCTTGTGACGGCAAATTTTTGACGTGATAATCCCGCGGAAGCGAACCGCATTGTTTCACAAGTTTTGATTTCGCAATATTTTGACGGGAGTCTTTATACTCTTTGCCTATATGCATTTAATAATAAGCGTATCAATACTTCCGTCTGCACGAGGTACGCTTCCGCGAGATTGCCACAGCGTAAATTTTTATCTACAAGGTTAGGTTTAAAAAACCCAAAAATTTACGCTTCGCAATGACACTTTAAAAAATGCTCATCGCTTTTGATACGGCAACGACGTTGCGGAAAAACGCTCAAAGCGGGGCTTTTACTCGGTTTGTTGCGGTTGCTGCTGCCGTTGCTGTTCTTTCGCTAATGCGGCGGCTTCCCTACGTTGTTTGCGCTTGATTTTGGCTTGTTCTTTTTTGTAGATTTTTTCTTCTTCTATTGCGCTTACCGCTATGTCGATGCTGTCTTTGACTGCGGACAACGCCGCTTCGTCCGTGACTTTGATTACTGCGGGCGCTTGCTTGACCGCAACTTTGTTGTCGCTGATGTAATTTTTAAAGGTTAGGTTTGGGATAACCAACTCGCACACAATCAAGCCGCGTCTTATCTTCAACCTTACAAGACGGTTTTTGCCCACCTTGTACTCTTCATAACCCGCATTTTTAAACCGTCTGCTGTTTTCAACCGACATCGCATACCTGACTATCTCGTCGTAATACCCCTTAAACTCGGGGGATAACTCCAGATATTTTTCTTCCAGCGTCTGCGAACCCGCAGAAAACGCAACGTTGCTTTCCTGTTCCTCCGACAAAGATTGCTCCGTATCGGCGGCGGCAATCGTTTCCGTTTCCTCCTCCTCCGCCACCAAAGGAACAACTGGCGCAGGCGGCGGCGTGGGCGCAGGCGGCGCTTCCGCTTGACAAAACTCCTTAGCCTTTGCGTCGGCTTTTGCGCCTTCGCGACGTTGGCGGGCTTCTACCGCCATATCCCGACAAACTACGACTACGCAGAATATCCCTATCGCCAGAGCCGCCGAGATAAACAAAATTGTGAGAACTTCCATTTTATTGACCTCCTGTTTATATGGATTATTTTTGTTATCGGTATCGCCCGATACGTTTTCCGTTGTTTTTAACCGCTCTTTGCGGCGTTTTTGATTGTCAAAAGCGGCGTTTTTGATTGTCAAAAGCGAACAAAAAATTTACCAATAGAAAAATTTTGTACTTATTCTTGATTTTCTTCCCGTTGCGGGGTTTCCTCGTTGTCCTTTGCCGCTTGTTTAAGTTGTTGAAGTTGGCGTTTGAGTTGTTCTATTTCGTTTGCCTGTTCTTCCTGTTTTGCGGACATCTTATCTTTTTTGTCGGCGTTGACAACCTTTACTATTCGCATCGTCTGCAACGCAATGATTATTAGGCACGGAATAATTATCAAACAAACTATCCCCGCCGTGCTTTTAAACGCGTACACGAGCAATCCCAAAAAATAACTCTGCCCGACAACCCGCCCGATAATATAGTTGGGGCTGTTTTCCTGCGACGTATCTATTATTTGCTGACCTACGACGCTGTTGTCGGTTTTGTTGTCGCCTTCCAGCGTTATCAAAAAGCCGCCAGAAGGTTTTGACTCCTTTTTTACGACGCGGTGCGTGATAGTTTCCTGTTTTCCGTAAACGTACTTAAAGGTCAAAACGTCGCCCACGCTGACGGAATCGAGCCATTTTTCCTTTTTTTGCTCGTCTTTTGGAACAACGTTGACAAAAACGCACGACTTTACCTTTATGCTTTTGATTTTGTAAGCGGACACGTCGGTATGTTCGCTCTTTTCCATAGAACTCGACCGCACAAACCGCAACTGATACCCAAAAATCGTCGCCGCGCCGTCCTTATCCTTTTTTGCCGCAACGCTCACCGCTATCGCAAACAGCGCGACGGCAACTATCAAAACGAGGATAACGTCGCCCGCAATCCGCAACGCCTTGCCTATTTTTGCGCGTTTTGGCGTAGCGTCGTTTATTTTTTTATCCATAACAAAACAACCTTACCCTGCTTTTCTCGTTCCTTTGATGTCGATATAAAACGATATGCTCTTGCCTTGCGCTTCGTTTCCGACGGTCGCGGGCATAGCGTAAACGATTTTTATTTTGTTCACGTTTGCGCCGAGCTCTATTTTGTCGCCTTTTAGCAACTCGTCAAGGGATTTTTGTATCGTTTTGTCGTTGGTCGTTATTTCCACGTGGATAAAATTTTTCAATTCGCCGTCGTTTTTAATGCGAAAAGCAAGAGTAACGATAAGGTCGCTCTTGCTTTCGCCGGTAAGATTTATTACGTATTCGTTTTTAGTGTCGGGCACAATGTCTTTAATCTCCGCCTTTAACGTTTTGGTAGTATTTTCTCGCAACGTAATAGTCGTATCTTTCATCAACGTATTGTTTTTTGAAACTACGAAATATAAAAGAACGCCCGTAAACGTCATCGCCGCGCTCACTACTATCAAAATTATCTTGACTATCTTATTCATTAAACAAACCCTCGCTTATAGTTGTATTTGTTTTTTTGTTATTCTACTTAAAATTTTTTATATCGTTGTGCAATGCTTCACTTCATTCTTATATTATACTCAAAAAAACTCAACCGTCAACTGTATTTAGGTTCGCAACCGTTTTTGCGCCTAAAAAATGCCAAAAATTGAGAAAAATCGTGATTTTAAGCGTTTTTGTTGTCAAAATACGCCAAAAACCGCCCTTTTTTTGTTTTTTTACCGCAACGCAACGTTCGTATTTTGGTACGCTCTCCCGCCACTCGTACGTTGAGCCAAAGCGAGAAAAGGAAAGACAACCCGCAAAAGTTTTCCCGTCGTTTTTTGCATCGGGATACGTATCAAAACTCCTTGCGGATTTGCTTGCTTAAAAATAATTTTAATTTTTTTGAAATCGCTCGTTGACTCAATTTAATTTTACTCTTTTACCCCCCCCCGCACAACATTTGTTCACATTGATATTAACATACGCCTACACCTGTTGTCAAGCGTTTTGTGAAAATTATTTTTTTATATTTTTTGTGAGAAAAATATTTGTTTTTTTAAAAAATTTTATTGCGTGTGTCGTCGATTTTTCCATACGCTTGCCCAAAAACCCGACACGCCCGCTTTAAAAAGAAAAAAACGATTGTTTTGCGGCTTTTGGCGCGGTATAATTTTTTTTTCAAAAGCCGCCTTAAAGTACTTGCTTTTTGCAAAATATAACGCAATATCTATATATGCGAGCGGGACGCTTTTCTTGTCGGCGCAAACAAAAATGCGGTACCAAAAACGATACCGCATTTACGCCAAAATCTATATTTGTATTATTTAGATTTGTTTTTTTGTTGCTTTGGCTTTTTTATATTGTGTTTGCAATCCTTTTTTTTGCGTTTTTTGTCGTTACTTATCGACGTTTTGAGCGACTGCGACGGCGCAAGCGACGGTTGCTCCCACCATCGGGTTGTTGCCCATACCGATAAATCCCATCATATCGACGTGAGCGGGGACGGAACTGCTGCCGGCAAACTGAGCGTCGCCGTGCATACGTCCCATAGTATCGGTCATTCCGTAAGAAGCGGGACCTGCGGCTACGTTGTCGGGGTGCAAAGTACGTCCCGTACCGCCGCCCGACGCAACGGAAAAGTATTTTTTGCCGTTTTCCCAGCACCATTTTTTGTACGTTCCTGCGACGGGGTGTTGAAATCTCGTCGGGTTGGTACTGTTGCCGGTTATGCTTGCGTCAACTTTTTCCTTAATCATAATCGCGACGCCTTCGTTGACGTCGTTTGCGCCGTAGCACCGTATTTGGGCGCGTTCTCCGTTGCTGAAGGCTTTTTCTTCCACAACGTTAAGTTGTCCGCTGTAAAAATCGTAATCGGTTTTGACGTAAGTAAACCCGTTTATGCGGCTTATTATATACGCGGCGTCTTTTCCCAGCCCGTTGAGAATCACGCGCAACGGCTTTTTGCGAACTTTGTTTGCAGTGCGCGCGATACCGATTGCGCCTTCTGCCGCCGCAAAACTTTCGTGCCCTGCCAAAAACGCAAAGCACTCGGTGTTGTCGTCCAAAAGCATTGCCGCAAGGTTGCCGTGACCGATACCCACTTTGCGTTGGTCGGCTACGCTGCCCGTAATGCAGAACGTCTGCAATCCCTGACCTATATATTCCGCCGCCTTGCTTGCCGTTTTGGCTTTTTTTGTAAGAGCGATGGCAACGCCGACGGTGTACGCCCACACTGCGTTGTCAAACGCGATAGGCTGAATATCTTTAACGATTTTTTCCACGTTTATATCGTGTTGGTCGCAGATACGTTTTGCGTCTTCCAAATCCTTGATACCAAAGAGGGGAAGTTGAGCGTTTATGTTTTTTATTCTGCGTTCGTACCCTTCAAACTTAATCATATTAACGTTTCCCTCCTTATCCTATTGTTTACGCGGATTGATATATTCGTCCGCCTCGTCGTACCTGCCGTACCTACCCGTCGCTTTTTTGAGCGCTTCGTTGCCGTCCATTCCGTCGGTAACGTACTGCATAAGTTTTCCCAAATGAACAAATTCGTACCCGACGACTTCCCCGTCTTTAAGCGCCAACTTGGTGACGTAACCTTCTGCCATTTCCAGATACCTTACGCCCTTTTTGTCGGTGGAGTACATCGTGCCTATCTGACTGCGCAGACCTTTGCCCAAATCTTCCAACCCTGCGCCTATCGGCAACCCCGCGTCAGAAAACGCCGATTGCGTGCGCCCGTAAACTATCTGCAAAAACAACTCGCGCATCGCAACGTTTATCGCGTCGCAAACGAGGTCGGTATTGAGAGCCTCCAACAACGTCTTGTTGGGAAGAATTTCCGCCGCCATCGCCGCAGAGTGAGTCATTCCGCTGCACCCGACGGTTTCTACCAACGCTTCCTTAATGACGCCGTTTTTGATGTTGAGCGTCAACTTGCACGCGCCCTGTTGCGGAGCGCACCCGCCTACCCCGTGAGAAAGACCGCTTATGTCGCTTATCTGCGTCGCAAGAACCCATTTGCCTTCTTCGGGAATGGGGGCAGGTCCGTGATTGCACCCTTTTTTGACGCAACACATTTGTTCCACTTCGTGTGAATATTGCATATATATCTCCTTATTCTGTCAATTATCGTTTTTTTGTTAAAACTTTTTTTGCAAGCGGTTTTGTTTTTTGCAACCTTGTTTAGTAGTAAGTAGGTTTGTCGATTTTGCAAATTTCCCTTGCAAGCGGTTTAGTTGATTTTTTTCGCTTTTGTTTTGCAACTTTAAATTATAACCCAAAAAGACAACCTTATTAAAATGCGCCGTCAAAAAAACCGCCTGCCTTCAAAAAAAACCGTCTTTGGCTACAACTTTCAGCGATAACTATTTTAGCACAAAAAATCAAAAAATCAAAACGTTTGATGCCTAAAAATTGCCCGCTATCGCCATTTTTTTAAACTTTTGACTACTCCGATTGACTTATGCGGCTTAAAATAGTATAATTTTTGGCATGAAAGTCGATATGCATATTCACAGCAACTGTTCCGACGGAGAATTGTCCCCCGCCACCCTCGTCGAGAAAGAAAACGCGGCGGGACTCGACGTAATCGCCATCACCGACCACGACAACGCCAACGGAGCGGGGCAGGCGGTAGCGGCTACGCGGGGCAAAAAAATAAAAGTCGTTGCGGGCATCGAGTTGTCGGCGTACAAAGACGATACGGAAACGCACGTTTTGGCATACGGCATAGATTACGATTCCGACGCCTTTAAAGCCAGCATGTTCCGCATACAGGAAATGCGGGAAGCGAGAAACCTCAAAATAATAGACCGTCTTTATCAACTCGGCATAAAGATAGACTACGACGCGCTTAAAAACACTTACAAAGGAGAAATTTTGGGCAGAAGCCACATCGCGCGCCAACTCGTTGCGGCGGGGATATGCGACAGCGTTCCGCGCGCTTTTGACGAGTACCTTGCGCCAAACGGCAAAGCCTTTGTGAGCAGTCAACGCCTCACGCCGGAAAAAGCCATACAACTCGCTTGTCGGTACGGCGGCGTTCCCGTACTTGCGCACCCCGCAAAACTTCGTTTAAACAGCGTAAAAGCGGAGGCGTACGTCCGATACCTTGCGGGGCTCGGACTCAAAGGAATAGAAGCGGCGTATTTTTCTCATACTAACGTCGAGCGCGATTTTTACTTGTACCTTGCCAAAAAATACGATTTGTACGTGTTTGGCGGCAGCGATTTTCACAGCGAGAGTTACGGCGTATCGTTGGGCAGTTTTTTTGAGCCTGACGAAAGAACGCAAAATCTCATCGCATCTATGGCGGTAAATGTATGAAAAAAAAGATTTTGACCTATTTATTTTGCGCGCTCGTCGTTGTGACGGGCGCGTTTTTTTTGACAAAACCGGCCGACGCTTCGGTTTGCTCGCAATCGTGGAACGCCCGCATAGTTTTGCGGTACGGCGAAATTTGTCGCACCTACGACCTGTCGGAGCATATCGACGGTTTTGACAAAAAGCAACGGAGCGACAGACGGATTTTTCACTCGGTGACGGGCAAAGCCGAGTCGATAGAGTTTTGGCAGGCTCGCGGCATTGACGGGTATATGTCCTTGTGTTACGTTTTGCCCGATTTTAAGCATACGGTAACGCAATTTTGCGACAAAATAGAAAAATTGCCCGTTGACGCAACGATAAAATTCTTTCCCGACAGCGACAAAAAATTTGTAATAACCCCGCACCAAACGGGCAAAAAAGTCAACCTTAAAAAACTGTTTGACGAGATTTTTTACGCCTTTAAAGAGGGCGCAAACCAAGTAGACGTAAACCTTCCCGTCGACGACGTTGCGCCAAGCCTTACTACGCAAGCCGCCAAAAAACTCACGGCAAAACGCGGCGGTTTTTATACGAGTTGCGCAAGCAGTACCGCCGACAGACAGACCAACGTCGCTTTGGCGTTGTCCTTTTTTAACGGATTGACGGTGGAAAACGGTCAAAGGATAAGTTTTAACCAAACGGTAGGAGAAAGAACGGAAAAACGCGGCTTTAAAACGGCAAAAATTTTGGTAAACGGCAAATACGTAGACGGCGTAGGCGGCGGAGTTTGTCAAGCAAGCACGACGATATACAACGCTCTTTTGCGGGCGGGCGTAACCGTCAACGCGGTTTGTCAACATTCCGTCAAAAGCAGTTACGTTGCGGCGGGACTTGACGCAATGGTAAACGGCGGCGGCGCGGACCTCGTTTTTACCAACGAAACGGGCAATCCCCTTTACTTTGCGGCGCATTGCAAAAACGGTAAAGCGACGGTAGAGATTTTTGGAGCGGAAACCGACGTAAAAATCGTTCCGCGCAGCGTCGTGACAAAAACCGTTCCCTACCAAACCGTCAAAAAAACCGATACAAAGGGCGATTTTTGCGACAAAATACCTTACGCCGACCAGTTTTTGATCTTATCCAACGGCGTTGACGGAGTATCGAGCGAAACTTACCTTGACTTTTACGTAGGCGGAAAACTGACCAAATCCGTCAAAATTCGCCAAAACACTTACAAATCCATACCAAAAACGGAGATTTACGGAGCAAAAAGCCGCCCTCTCCCCGATTTGCCGCAATAAAATGTAAAACAATATTTATAAACCGCTTGAAAAAGCGTCGGTTTTGTTGTATAATGATAAATAACTTAGTAGGTTTATCTTTAACTTAGCAAGTTTATCTTTCGCTTTACGCCACAAGTTTTTTACGGAGCAAAAAATGCCTAAATCAAACGAAACCGCCGCGCACAAAAGCGCAAAATCATTAAATACGGCGCACTACAACTTGGACGCAGAACAATCCGTCTTGTGTTGCGCCTTGCTTGACGACCGCACGGTTCAAGACGTCGTTTTGGATTTGAGCGAGGAGGATTTTTATTCCCCCGCCAACAAAACGATTTTTTGCGCTATGCACGACATAGTTAAGTCCAACAAGGCTTTGGATTTGGTTATGCTCACCGACAACTTGGAGCGCAACGGACAACTCAACGCCGTCGGCGGCATAGAGTATCTTACTACCATTGCCACCTACTTACCCAGCGCGGCAAACTACAAAAACTATCTCGATATCGTTACGAGAGAAAGCGCAAAGCGCAAACTCGCGCGGGGTTGCACGGACATTTTGGCGGGGTTGAAGCAAGCCGAAGACAAGCAAACGATGCTTGCGGAAGCGGAAAAAATAATATTTGACATCAGCGACACCAACAAGACGAGCGGACTCACCCACATAAAGGGCAGCGTTCACGACGTGTTGCAACGCTGTGACGAAATGTACAAAAACAAAAACGCGTATCGCGGGCTTATGACGGGGTTTGTTCAGTTGGACAAACTTACCAACGGACTGCAAGCGGGCACTCTCAACATTCTTGCCGCGCGTCCCGGTTGCGGAAAAAGCAGTCTTGCGCTCAACATTATCGAGTACGCCGCAAAAAAGGGCAAGGTATCGGCGTTGTTTTCCTTAGAAATGCCTGCGTCGCAACTTGTTCAAAGGCTTATGTGCGGAATATCCGGCGTCAGTATGAAAAAAGTTACGGGAACGGAAAAACTCATTCTTTCCGATTTTCAAAAACTTCTCACCGCCGCCGAAGCGATGGAAAAATACAAGATTTTTATCGACGACAGCAGCCTCAACACCCCCGCAAAAATGTTGTCGAAACTTCGCGCGTTAAAAATGCGGGAAGGACTCGACCTCGTGGTCGTGGACTACATACAGCTTATGTCGGGCGACTCAAACGGCAGACGGGAGGAAAACCGCCAGCAGGAAGTCAGCAACATTACCAAAAATCTCAAAATTATGTCCAAAGAACTCAACGTTCCCATCATTGCGCTCAGCCAGTTAAACCGTTTGGTAGAGCGCGATAAGGACCGCAAACCGCAACTCAGCGATTTGAGGGAGTCGGGCGCGATAGAGCAAGACGCGGATATAGTCATGTTTATCAGCAAGAGCAACGAAGCGACCGACGATTACGCCGTACCCGTACAACTCATAGTAGCCAAAAACCGTCAAGGCGAAACGGGAGAAATTCCTTTGGTTTGGGTAGGCGATTTGGTGCACTTTGTAGACGACAAAAAAATCTTTTTCAAGTCGCAACAAGCGGCGGCGGCAACGGATACGGATACGGGAGCGGAGTCCGACCAAAACGACGACTTTACAAGAGCGTCCGCCGACGATTTGCCGTGGGACTTGGAAACGCCGCCTCCCGACGCAGAAGAATACGACGCGCCGCCTCCCGACCAAGCGGACCACCTTTCCCCGCCGCCATTAGACGGAAACGCCTGATATTAAAGGACGCAAAAAGGCGTACCGTTTGTTATTAAACAAAGCAAAAACGACAAAAACGGTACTATACGACTACAACGTACAAACAACGACAATATACGAGCATTTTTAAAGAGGATTATTTTTTATGATTGACGACGCGCATGCGGGAGCAACGCCCGCAGAATCCAAAAACTTTATCGAAGAAATCATCGACGCCGATTTGGCGAGCGGCAAAGTCAAGACTACGGTCACGCGTTTTCCGCCGGAGCCAAACGGATATTTACATATAGGGCACGCCAAGAGTCTGTGCATAAACTTTGGCGTAAAGCAAAAATACAACGGCAAATGCAACCTTCGCTTTGACGATACAAACCCCGTAAAGGAAGACGAAGAATACGTTGACAGCATCAAAGAGGACATCAAGTGGTTAGGTTTTGAGTGGGACAAACTTCTTTACGCAAGCGATTATTTTGACGTTATGTACGAGTGCGCCGTCAAACTCATCAAAAAGGGGTTGGCGTACGTATGCGATTTGACTGCGGAAGAAATCAAAAACACGCGCGGTTCTCTTACGGAAGCGGGCAAAAACAGCCCCTATCGCGACAGGTCTACGGAAGAAAATCTGCGTCTTTTTGAAGAAATGAAAGACGGCAAATACGCCGACGGACAAAAGGTTTTGCGCGCCAAAATCGATATGGCGAGTCCAAACCTCAATATGCGCGACCCCGTAATTTACCGCATAGTTCACGCGCGCCACCACAACACGGGGGACAAGTGGTGCATTTATCCTATGTACGACCTTGCCCACCCCATAGAAGACGCCGTAGAAGGCATCACTCACAGCCTATGCACATTGGAGTTTGAGGACCACCGCCCGTTGTACGACTGGGTAGTGGACAACTGCGATTTTTCTCAAAAGCCGCAACAGATAGAGTTTGCGCGTTTAAACGTAGCAAACACCGTTATGAGCAAGCGTTTTCTCAAAAAGTTGGTGGAAGAAAAATTTGTTATGGGTTGGGACGACCCGCGTATGCCCACGCTTTGCGGCATACGGAGGCGCGGTTACCCCGCAGAAGCGGTTCGTGATTTTTGCGAGAGAGTAGGCGTATGCAAAGCCAACAGCGAAGTCGAGCCGAGTTATCTCGAGGCGTGCGTGAGAGAAAATCTCAACGTTACGGCCGACAGGGTTATGGCGGTTCTCGATCCCGTAAAGTTGGTGATAACAAATTACGAAGGCAG
Organism: uncultured Clostridia bacterium; assembly: GCA_934230325.1. Taxonomy (GTDB): domain Bacteria; phylum Bacillota; class Clostridia; order Christensenellales; family CAG-314; genus SFEB01. The sequence continues at coordinate 42,961 of CAKQEP010000010.1, forward strand.
CGAAGTTTTGGACGTAGAAAACAATCCCAACGCGCCGACCGTCACCACCCGCCCCGTACTTTTTGGTAAGCAACTTTATATCGACCGCTCCGACTTTGAAGTTAATCCCCCGCCAAAGTACCACCGCTTAAAACCCGACGGGTACGTAAGGCTAAAAGGCGCGTACATCGTCAAATGCGACGGCTTTGACCTTGACGACGACGGCAAAGTCAAGGAAATTCGTTGTACTTACTTGCCAAACAGCAAGAGCGGACACGACGAAAGCGGCATAAAAGTCAAGGGAGTAATTCAGTGGGTAAACGCCGCCGATTGCGTTGCTATTACCGTGCGCAAACTTTCGAGTTTGTTGCTCCCCGTCGTCAACGGCGAAACGGACTTTACCAAGCGGCTCAATCCGTGCAGTATGACGACAGTAGAAGGCTTTGCAGAAAAATCCTTGCAAAACGCAAGCGTGGGCGACAGGTTTCAGTTTATGCGCGTGGGATACTTTGCGGTAGACCGCGACGGAACGCCTTTACACCCCGTTTTTAACGAAATCGTAGGTTTAAAGGATAGTTTTAACAACAAAAGTTGACATATACTTAAAAAACAGGTATAATTTGGTCGAGAGGCAAATATGAAGATTTGTAAAATTTGCGGAGAACGCAACCCTGCGGAAAACAATTTTTGTCAGAACTGCGGCGGCAAAGAGTTTGAGTTACCTTTGACGCCGGAAGTAAAGTGTCCGCGTTGCGGCGCAAAATGCGACAGTCTGTATACGCACTGCACAAATTGCGGCTGTGAGTTAAACACGCCGCAAACCGTTGTCGCAGAGCCCGTTTTGCCTTCTTTTGGCGGCGGCGTCGCGGCGCAATCCGCAACGCAAACCGTATCGACGCCCCCCGTCACGGATACTTTTTCCTGTCCGTTTTGCGGCGGGCAAGTGTGTATTCAAGACGTGTTTTGCCCCGAGTGCGGCAAGGATATGTCGCAATACAACCTTCACAAAGTGGTAAAACGCAAAATCTGTCCGTTTTGCGGCAGACCAAACCAAATGACGGATACTTATTGCAACTACTGTTTTTATCCGCTTGCAGACGCCGATACCGACGATTTTCAGCTGGATTACAAACAGACGACCGACCAAATCAAACACGCGTATCTTCAATCGCCCACAAGCGCGAGAAAGACGATATGCAGCAACTGCGGCACGCTCAACGACGAGGACAGACAGTTTTGCGTAAAATGCGGTCTTAAACTTACCGTCGACGTTCCAAAAGTTTATTGTTTTGTCTGCGGACAGGAAAACAAGCCCGACGCAGTGTATTGTACTTCTTGCAGACACCCGCTGTCGCCAAACCTTGCCAAAAAAATGGAGGAAGGGTGGCAGTGCGCCTGCGGCAACTTTAACGCAAACGACGATGCGTATTGTACGGAATGCGGCAGACCTAAAGGCTCGGCAACTACCCCGTGCGAGGAGGAGAACAAATGAACAACTCCAACAACTTTAACGTGTGCGAAAAATGCGGTACCGCCAACCCCATAGTTGCAAAGTACTGCTATCAATGCGGAGCGCACTTACGCACTCCGGAAGACCCCATCGTGTGCGCAAAATGCGGCACGGTAAACAGCGGCGCGGCAAGATTTTGCAAGTTTTGCGGCACAAAACTTTATCGCGGCGGCAGCATAAAAATCTGCCCCCGTTGCAACCACACTGTGGCGGGCGACGCCGTAGTGTGCGACAGATGTCACTTTGAATTTGCAACGTCAACGCTTAATCCCGCCGTCGGACAGTTGCCGTCACCGCAAACCGCAGGCAACGCGGCAGACGCGGCGGCAGACAAAAACGCCGTTGCCGCAACCAAAACCGCCAAAAAAACCAAATCAAGCAAGGGCGGCGCGCGGTTTGGCGGGTTTGTAATGTTTGTTCTGTTTGCCGCCTTTATCTACTTGCTCGTCGGGTGGGTTAAAATATTCAAGGAAAACTGGATAAACAACTACCACTTGTGCTTGTTTACCGAGTCGGGCGCCGCCTTTACGGGATTTTCCTTTACGACTACGGTCATACAAACGGTAAAAAGCGGCGGACTTGCCTCTCTGCCGATATGGAAGTATATAGTAGGCAGCGTGTTTATTTTGGCAGGACTGACGGCAGTCATCGCGCTTTTGGTAAACTTTTTCCGCATTTTTGGCGGAAAACTCGCTAAAAAAGCCGTTTGGTGGTACTTTATAATAGCGATAATATCGGGAATTGCGGCGGCAATGTTTGCGCTGTCAAATCTCAGCAACGGCGTAGGCTCGTTTTTGAGAAATTTGTTGGGAATAACCCCCAACGTTACGATGTGCCTCGTAGTCTATATCATTCCCGTATTTTATCTCGTAGCCTTTTTGATTTCCGTCGCTATGCGCCGCAAAAAGGAAGACGTCGTAATGGACCTTAAACGCTAAAAAGCCAAAAAAGTTAATCCGACAGACAAAAAAGCAACCACAGCAAACAAAAGTCAATCACGGCAAACAAAAAGCAATAGCAATACACAAAAAAGCAAGCGGCGTGACTTAAAGCGGAGTTTATCCCCCTTTTACACGCCCTAAAACAGCGGCAAAAAAGTATGGTTTTGCCGCAAAAAACATTAACGGTATAAAAATATTTTGACAGGACCGATATTTTGTCGGTCTTGTTTAAAGAGGAAAAATATGAAGAACATCACAAGCAAATATTTGAGAGAAACCTTTTTGAAGTTTTTTGAAGAGCGCGGACACGCCGTGATAAGCAGCGCGAGCCTTATTCCGGAAAACGATCCGTCGGTATTGTTTACCACTGCGGGAATGCATCCGCTTATCCCCTTTCTTATGGGACAAAAGCACCCTAAGGGCGTGCGACTTGCCGACGTTCAAAAGTGTATCCGCACGGGCGACATCGACGAAGTAGGCGACGCGGGACACTGCACCTTTTTTGAAATGTTGGGAAACTGGTCGTTGGGCGACTACTTTAAAGAACAATCGATAAAATGGAGTTTTGAGTTTTTGACAAGCCCAAAGTATCTCGGTCTTGACAAAAACCGTCTTGCCGTATCGGTGTTTGCGGGAGACGAGGACTGCGCGCGCGACGAGGAAAGCGCACGCGTTTGGAAAGAATGCGGAATCCCCGAAAACAAAATATTTTATCTTCCCAAAAAGAACAACTGGTGGATAGCCGGTACGACAGGACCGTGCGGAAGCGATACGGAAATCTTTTGGGATACGGGCAAAAAGCCTTGCCACGACGGTTGCGGACCTGACTGCGACTGCGGAAAATATCTCGAAATTTGGAACAACGTTTTTATGCAGTTCAACAAACTTCCCGACGGCAGTTATGAGTCGTTGTCGCAAAAAAACGTAGATACGGGTATGGGTTTGGAGCGCACGGTTTGCGTTCTCAACGGGTTTGACAGCGTTTACGAAACCGACGTTTTTAAGCCTGCAATCCAAAAAATAGAAGAGTTGAGCGGCAAAAAGTACGGCGGCGGCGACGACTTAACGACGCGCGCAATGCGGATTATTGCCGACCACGTGCGTAGCGCAGTGTTTTTGTTGGGCGACACGATGGGAATCACGCCGAGCAACGTCGATCAAGGGTACGTTTTGCGTAGGCTCATCAGACGCGCCGTTCGTTTTGGCAGAGACGTCGGTTTAAACAACGGCGACCTTACCAAAGTTGCGGAAGTTTACGTCCAAATTTACAAGGACGTGTATCCGGAGCTCGAGGTAAACCACGCGAGAATCGTTGACGAGTTGAACAAGGAAGAAGAAAAGTTTCTCCGCACTCTCGTCGGCGGCGAAAAAGAGTTCAACCGCATAGTAGACAAACTGGAAGGCAACGTGATTGACGGCGCGACGGCGTTCCGCCTTTACGACACTTACGGTTTTCCCGTAGAAATGACGACGGAGTTGGCAAAGGAAAGAGGTCTTAAAGTAGACAAAGACGGTTTTGACCAAAAATACGCAGAACACCAAAAACTCAGCCACGACGCGAGCGGGCAACGCTTTAAGGGCGGTCTTGCCGACAGCGGTCAGGCGACAACTTTTTTGCATACTGCGACGCACTTGTTGCAAGCAAGCCTTCGCAAAATTTTGGGTGAGGAAGTTAAACAGCGCGGCAGCAACATTACGCCGGAACGCTTGCGGTTTGACTTTTCTTTCCACCGCCCTATGACGCAGGAAGAAATCAAACAGACGGAAGATTTGGTAAATCAAGCGATACAACGCAAAATTCCCGTCGTATGCGAGGAAATGCCCATAGAAGAAGCCAAAAAACGCGGCGCAATGGGACTTTTTGGCGATAAATACGGCGAAATCGTCAAGGTATACACCATCGGCGACGTATCGATGGAAATGTGCGGCGGTCCGCACGCGCAAAACACGGGCGACTTGGGCAAGTTTGTAATAACAAAAGAGCAATCCAGCAGCAGCGGCGTAAGGCGCATCAAAGCCGAACTCAAAAGAGATTAAACCGCACCCCAACCAAAGCACCCGCGTGCGATTGTCAAAAGCGAGGAGCGATTTTTTAACTTTGATAAAACTAAAACCCGTCAAAATGCAAGCATTTTGACGGGTTTTTAGGGTACTGCCATTGCAAATTTTTTCCTCATAATGACAAGTAAAAACACCTGCGCTCGGGTATAAAGGTATTACTTTATACATTATAAGTAGTAGGTACTTTAAAGCGGCTATCGTTAAATTGTCATTGCGAAGCGTAAATTTTTGGCTTTTTTAAATCTAACCTTAATAAATAAAAATTTACGCTGTGGCAATCGCACGGAAGTGTACCTTGTGCAGACGGAAGTATTGATACGCTTATTATTAAATGCATATAGGTTTATTTTAATTGAGTTAACTTTTGTTTTGTTTTGAGTTGGTTTTTAATTGTTTTGAGTTAATGTTTTAGCCTTTTTGCGTTGATTTTTACTCTTTTTGAGTTAAGATTTTACTTTTTTGAGTTAACGTTTTACCCCTTTTGAGTTAACTTTTTTGCGAGTTGATTTTTACTCGGATTTGGCAAGCAGGTCGGTAGCAAAGTCCATACGACGCAAAGTTTCTTGTTTGCCCAAAAGTTGAGCGAGTTCCGTTGCGCCGCCCGGCGTACTTGCCTGACCGCTGATTGCGACGCGCATCGGCCACAGCAACGCGCTGTTTTTGTATCCGTTTTTGCTTGCGGCGTCCACCAACGCGGCATAGAGCGCGTCGTTTGTCCATTCCGAAACGCCCAGCAAGGCGGCTTTTGCGATAGGCAGCGTTGTTTTTGCCACTTCCTTACTGCTTTTTTGTTTGGAATTTTCAAACAATTCGAGGTCAAACTCGCCGTATTCTTCCAAAAAGTTGACCTTTTGAGGGATTTCCGTCAACGCTTCTACCCTGCTTTGGATAAGGGGGCATATTTTTGCGTAGTCGTACTTGCCCGCCACCTTACTTTTGTCAAGGTAAGGGGTGGCAATGCGCAAAAATTCTTCCGCAGTCAACTCTTTGATATACAAACCGTTAAGCCATTTGAGTTTGGTTTCGTCAAAAATGGCGGGGGAGCGGTTTATGCCTTCCAGCCCAAATAGTTGTTTGAGTTGCTCGAAGGACATTTTTTCCATATTATTCTTGGGTGACCAACCGAGCAGTGCGATATAGTTGATTATCGCGTCTTTAAGGTAACCTTTGTTTATCAAATCTTCATAACTCGCCGCGCCGTCGCGTTTGCTGAGTTTGTGTTGGCTGTCCCGCATAATGGGCGGCATATGAACGTACAGCGGTCTTTCCCACCCAAACGCGTCGTACAGCAAGTTGTATTTTGGCGTACTCGTAAGGTATTCCGTGCCGCGCATAACGACGTTTATACCCATCAAGTGGTCGTCTACGACGTTTGCAAAGTTGTAAGTAGGCATACCGTCCGATTTGATGAGGATATTATCTTCCAGTTCTTCGTTTTTGACGGTTATTTCTCCAAACACCGCGTCGCAATAACTGCTTTCGCCCGTTGTCGGCATATTTTGTCTAATAACCCACGACTCGCCAGCCGCCAGCCGCCGTTTGACTTCTTCCTTTGGCAAGTTTAGGCAATGCTTGTCGTATTTGCGCGCGCCGTTTACGTCGGGAAGGTTTTCCAACCGCTCTTTGTCGCAAAAACAGTAATACGCTGCGCCTTTTTCCACCAAAATTTCCGCATACTTCAAATATTCGTTTTTGCGTTGGCTCTGAATATAAGGTCCGTAATCGCCGCCGACGTCGGGCCCTTCGTCATAAAACAAACCCGCTTCCTTCATCGTGTCGAGAATGTTTTTAACGCTGTCTTTTACAAGACGCCCCTGATCGGTGTCTTCTATTCTCAAAATAAATTTTCCGCCTGTTTTTTTGGCGTAGAGATAACTATAAAGCGCGGTACGCAACCCGCCTATATGCAAATATCCGGTAGGGCTTGGCGCAAACCTTGTCCTTACTTGTTTGTCCGTCATATCAAAATCCTTTTTACGCTATTTTTTCTAATTCTGCCAACTCTTTATTAACGTTTAAGCGGTTGAACATATTTTCGCCTTTATTTACCGTCGTACCCGCCTGTATCAAGCCAAACCGTTGCGCGTCGTCAAAGTTGTCGGGAACTTTACCGAGTCCCAACCTATCAAAAATTCCCTGCGCGGTTTGCGGCAAAAACGGGGACAACAGCGTAGCGATGATACGCAAACTTTCCGCAAGGCAATACAAAACCGTCTTTAATCTGTCGCGTTGGCTCTCGTCTTTTGCGAGCGACCACGGCGTTGTTTCGTCGATATATTTGTTTGCTCTAAACACGCACGCAAAAATTTCCGCCATAGCGACAGGCATATCCAAGCCGTCTACTGCGGCGCGAACCTTTTTAAGGCACCCTTCCATCGTAGCGACGAGGTCTTTGTCAACCGACAAAAACTCGCCTTTTTGGGGAATTTTTCCGTCAAAGTACTGCGTAATCATAGCGGTAGTGCGGCTCACGAGATTGCCTAAACTATTGCACAAATCCGCATTATAGCGGTTGAGCAAAGATTCCGTCGTGTACACGCCGTCGTTTCCGAAAGGAACTTCTCTCAAAAGGTAATATCTTATCGCGTCAAGACCGTAGCGGTTGACCAAGAAGTACGGGTCAACGACGTTGCCTTTGGACTTGCTCATTTTGTCGCCGCCAAACAGCAACCAGCCGTGTCCAAAAACCTGTTTTGGCGTAGGAATATCCAACGCCATAAGCAACGCCGGCCAAATGACGGCGTGAAACCTTACGATTTCCTTAGCCATCATATGAACGTCGGCAGGCCAGTACTTTTTAAACAAACTGTCGTCGTCGCTGCCGTAGCCCAAAGCGGTAATGTAGTTGGACAGCGCGTCCACCCAAACGTAAATGCTGTGTTTTTGGTCAAACGGAACGGGAACTCCCCACGTTACGCTCGTGCGGCTCACCGCCAAGTCCTGCAAACCCGTTTTGATAAAGTTGTTTACCATTTCATTAACGCGGGATTTAGGCAACAAAAACTCGGGATTTTCCTCATAAAGTTTAAGCAATCTGTCAGAATACTTGGAAAGGCGGAAAAAATAACTTTCTTCCTTTGCTTTTACCACTTCTCTGTGGCAGTCGGGGCATTTCCCGTCTTGAAGTTGGCTGTTTGTCCAAAAAGACTCGCAAGGACTGCAATACCAACCTTCGTACTCGGCTTTATAAATATCGCCTTTTTGGTACAGTTGCGTAAATATTTTCTGCACGGCTTTTTCGTGGTAGTCGTCGGTGGTGCGGATAAATTTGTCATAACTTATATCCATCAACTTCCAAAGATTTTTGATGTCGACGTTGAGTTTGTCCACAAATTCTTTGGGGGAATACCCGTTGTCTTCCGCGCGTTTCGCTATGTTTTGACCGTGTTCGTCCGTACCCGTCAAAAAGAATACGTCGTACCCGTCCATACGCTTAAAGCGGGCTATGCTGTCGCAAATGACGGTGGTATAACAATGCCCTAAATGAAGTTTGCCGCTGCTGTAATACAACGGCGTTGTTATATAAAAGGTCTTTTTTTGGTTGTCGTTTTTTGTTTGGTCTTTTTTTGTTTCGCTGTTTATTTCGTTGTTTATTATATCGTTCATTCGTCCAAACCGCCCTGCTTGTCAAAATTTTGTCGCCACGACCTGATGAGAGCGGTTATCCTGTCAAGGTCGTCCTTTGTGTAGTAGTCTATGTAAATTCTGCCCTTGTTTTCGTTGCCGATAGCAGAAACTTTTGTCGCAAAGCACCGTTGCATATTGCCTACGAGGTCTTTCAACTCCAAACTCGCTTCTTTTATGCGGTTGAGTTCCTGCGGTTTGGGGTTGAGATAATCGCGAACCTTTTTTTCGAGGTCGCGCACGGACATCTTGTTGTCGCACGCCTTTAAGGCAAGGGCAAGTTGGTCCTTTTTGTTTTCGATAACCACGAGAGCGCGCCCGTGACCTGCCGACAACCTCCCGCTCTCTATCAAATCGAGAACTTTGTCGTCAAGCGACAACAACCGCAATGTGTTGGCTATTGCGCTGCGGCTCTTGCCTATGCGGTCGGCGGCGGCTTCCTGCGTCATGTTGAACTCGTCCATAAGTTGACGTATCGCGCGCGCCGCTTCTACGGGGTTGAGGTCCTCCCTTTGCAGGTTTTCTATCAGAGAAATTTCTTTGATTTGCTGCGGGGTATAACTCTTTATGATTGCGGGAATAGAGGTCTTGCCCGCCATCTTGCTCGCCCTAAACCTTCTTTCACCCGTGATTATCATGTAGCGCATGCCCATCTTTGTCACTACGATGGGCTGGATAATGCCGTGCATTCGTATGCTTTCCGCCAACTCGTTGAGCGCCTGCTCGTCAAAATTTTTGCGCGGCTGCTCGTAGTTGGGGTCTATATCGCGCAAGTCTATGTTGACGGCAGTAACTCCGTCTATATCGCCGTTTTGCCGCGCTTCCGCCAAAACCTGCTCTTTTGTGACGGCGGGTTTTTCTTTTTCTTCCGCCTTGATTTCTTTGGGGGAAGTCGGACGGGGAGGTATGCTGACGTCCAACTCGTTTATGCCCAACAACTCGGACAGCCCTCTGCCTAAACCTTTGTTTCTGTTTGCCATTTTTTGCCTCCTCTTTATTTTTGTGACAAAATTAGGTTTTTGCCGCAAATCGGTATCTTTTTTTGATTTTGACTTGTTTTTTGAGGCGATTGCCTTTTGTTTAAAACCGCCTTTTTTGATTTTTTACTTTGCCGCTTTTGATTTTTCACTTTGCCGCTACGTCTCTATTTTTGCTGTGTCGTCGCTATGTCGCTAAATCGCTAATTCGCTATTTTTGCCGCGTCTCTATATCGCTATTTTTGCGATTCTCTTTCTAAAAACTGCCTTGCGATGTTTTGGTACGCCTGCGCGCCCGCGCTCTTTGGCGCGTGAACGCTTATCGGATTGCCAAAACTCGGCGCTTCTGCCACCTTGATGTTGCGGGGGACGGGGTTTTCGTACACTTTTGCGCCAAAAAACCTTGTGATTTCCGCAGAAACCTGTCGGCTCATAATGCTTCTTCCGTCGTACATAGTGAGTATTACGCCTTCTATCTTTATCGACGGGTTTGTGCGTTGCGTGACGATTTTTATCGTGTTGATGAGTTGGCTCAAACCTTCCAAAGCGTAAAACTCGCTCTGAATGGGTATGATTACGCCGTCGCACGCCGTCAGCGCGTTTAAGGTCAACAACCCCAACGACGGCGGACAGTCCACAAAAACAAAGTCGTAGTCGTCTTTTACCTTGTCCAACGCCGTTTTTAACACAAACTCTCTGTCTTTTACCTTGACGAGAGCGATTTCTGCGCCGACGAGGTCGTTTGTGCAAGGCAAAACGTCCAGATTTTTGACGGAAGACTCGATTATTGCGTCTTTTGCCGACGCGTCGCCCGTCAAAACGTCGTACATAGTAAAATCAAGAAGATTTTTTGCAACGCCCAAACCGGTAGTGGCGTTGCCCTGCGGGTCGATATCCGCAAGCAACACCTTTTTGCCTTCCTGCGCAACGTAGGAAGCAATATTTATTGCGGACGTGGTTTTGCCGACGCCGCCCTTTTGATTGCTGAACGTAATTATCCTTCCCATAATTCTCCTGTTAAGTTGAATTTTAGCATATTTTGCCGTTTGTTGCAAGGTTTTGCTTTATTTTATCGCCGCAAAAGCGGATTTTTTTGCGAATATTCCTACAAAATCGGATTTTTTCTGCATTTGTTTTGCCCGCGCGGATATTTTGACGGCGTAAACGCAATTTTTGAGTAAACGAGAATATTTCTCACCCCGCCGTCGGGAAGTACAAATTCTGCAAAGGTCTGTTCATTTAGCCCCAAAACTTTTGCGGCGTTTTCCGCCGTTTTTTCCTCGTTTTGCCCGTCAACGCCTTTGTACGCCAAAAATACGCCGCCCACCTTGACCAGCGGCGCGCAATACTCCATAAGAACAGGCAAACTCGCCACCGCTCGAGCCGTCACGCAATCAAAACTCTCTCGTTGCGTCTTTGCAAGGTCTTCTGCACGAGCGTTTACCACCGTAGCAGACAAGTCGAGTTTTGCCAAAAGTTGCCGCAAAAACTCCGTTTTTTTGCCCACAGACTCAACCATTGTCACGTTAACGTCGTTACGTATCAACTTTATCACGACAGAAGGAAACCCCGCGCCGCTCCCGACGTCGCACAACAAGGCGCCTTGCGGAACAAACCGAGCGCCCAACGCGCTGTCTAAAAAATGCTTGATTGCAACGCCTTGACAATCGGTGACGGCGGTAAGATTTACCTTTTTGTTGTATTCCGTCAAAAAGGCGTAATACTCCGCAAGTTTTTCTATTTGCTCTTGCGTCAAATCGACGTACCCGCCAAAAGCGGCTTTTATCGCTTGTTTTATCATAATTCTCCCGTTTTTTTGGTTTAAGTGAGCCGCATTGTTTTACAAGTTTTGATGCGGTACAATATTTTAATAAGAGCCGATATTGTTTTTGCCTATATGCATATAGTAAAGTGCGTGTTTGTACTTTTGTCTGCACAAGGTTCGCTTCCGCGAGATTGCCACTCAAAATTGTGCGCTTTTAGCGTACAATTTTGCTCGCAATGACAAGTAAGACACTTTCGTGCGTGTATTTACCGTTTTAGGGTGGAGAGTGGTGTAGATTGACGCGGCTGGCGGACGTAGGCGGAGGGAGCGTATTTAAATACGTGACCGACGGACACGTTCCGCACGCAAGCGGCAAGATGTGCCGCTCTCCGCCCTAAAACCTAAAACAATCGGGAAAGATATACGGATAGTACAGTAATATCGGCAGGACTTACCCCGCTGACTCTGCTGGCTTGCCCCAAAGTAAGCGGTTTTATTTTGTTGAGTTTTTGCCGCGCTTCTATACGCAATCCTTCTATTTTTGAGTAGTCAATGTCGGCGGGCAGCGGCGTTTCTTCCGCTTTTTTAAAGGCGGCGATATTTTGTTCTTCCTTTAAAATGTACCCTTCGTACTTGACGTTTATTTCTATTTGTTCCCGCGCTTGCTTTGACAAATCTTTAAACAGTCCGAGTTTTTCGTCAAGTAAATCGACGGTTACGTCACGGCGTTTGAGAGCGGCGGCAACGGATATGCCCGTCTTGACTTCCGCCTCTCCTATTTGCGCAAAAATGGGGTTGATTTCCGTCGGTTTTAGTATACGTATAAGAGTTTTTTGAGCAATTTGCAATTCTTTGTTTTTGTCGGTAAACCTTTTGTACCGCTCGTCGCTCACCAAACCTACCCGCCTGCCTATTTCTGTAAGGCGCGCGTCGGCGTTGTCTTGCCGCAAAACAAGGCGGTACTCCGCTCTGCCCGTCATCATTCTGTACGGTTCGTTTGTGCCTTTTGTGGTAAGGTCGTCGATAAGTACCCCTATGTATGCGTCGCTGCGTTTGAGTACCAACAAATCTTTTCCATCGTTAAAACGGGCGGCGTTTATCCCCGCGACAACGCCTTGACCTGCCGCTTCTTCGTACCCGCTCGTGCCGTTTATCTGCCCCGCAAAAAACAATCCCGCGTTATCCTTGCTCATAAGAGTCGGATACAATGCGGTGGCGTCTATGCAATCGTACTCGATGGCGTAAGCGTCGCGCATAATCTCTACGTTTTGCAAGCCCGTTATCGTGCGGTAAATTTGGTATTGAATTTCCGCCGGCATACTGCTGGATACGCCCTGAACGTACAACTCGTCGGTGTCCGCGCCTTCCGGCTCCAAAAAAATCTGATGCCGTTCCTTATCGGCAAACCGCACCACTTTGTCTTCTATCGACGGGCAGTATCTCGGCCCGACGCCTTGTATATCGCCGGAAAAAATCGGCGCAAGGTTTTTGTTTTGCAAAATAATCTTTTTGGTTTCCGGCGTGGTGTAGGTGAGATAGCACGCAACTTGTTCTTGCTTTTTTTGGTCGTTTAAAAAACTGAACGGCGGCATAAAACTTTCGCCGTTTTGAATTTGCATCTGCCCAAAATCTACGCTCCGAGCGTTTATCCGCGCGGGCGTGCCTGTCTTAAATCGCATTATCCTAAAACCCAACCGCTTTAAACTATCCGTGAGTTTTTTTGCGTTGACAAAGCCGTTTGGACCGCAATCCTGAACAAGTTTGCCTATGACTACCTTGCTGTTTAGGTACACGCCGCTGGCAACGACTACGCTTTTTGCGTAATAAACAAGCCCCGTCGCAACGGTGACGGCGTAATTGCAACCGTCTGACGGCAAATCGACGGGGGATACGTCGGTCGCTTCGCCTTGCCTCAAATATAAATTAGGCGTTTTTTCCAAAACCGCCTTCATGTTGGCGTGATAAAGATTTTTGTCCACCTGCGCGCGCGGACTGTATACCGCAGGACCTTTGCTACGGTTCAACATTCGCAACTGCAACAAACTTTTGTCCGCATTGACAGCCATTTCTCCGCCCAAAGCGTCGATTTCCTTGACTATCTGACCTTTTGCAGTGCCGCCGATACTCGGATTGCACGCCAAAAACGCCACCGTATCGAGATTTGTGGCAAGACATAACGTTTTTTGATTGAGCCGCGCGCAAGCAAGCGCCGCTTCACAACCGGCGTGCCCCGCGCCTATTACTATCGTATCAAAGTAAAGTTTGGTCATTTTTTTCCGTTTTTTAGTTTGTCGTGATTATTTTTTGTATGGTACGCTTGACGTTGTTATTTTCCGAGACAAAAGCGGGAAAAGATTTCGTCAACGACGGTTTGCCCGTCGCATTTGCCCGTGATTTGCCCCAAAAACTCCCACGCTTGCCTTATTTCCGCCGCCAAAATGTCGGTGCTTCCGTCGTCGATAAGTTTCAACGCCTGCGCAACGCTCTCCGCCGCGCGAGTCAAACAACCTTCGTGGCGGGCGTTGGTGACGAGTAGGTCTGCCGATATTACTTGGTCGCCGCTCATCAAGTCGTATATTTTTTGTTTTAGTTGCTCGACGTTTTTGCCTGTTTTTGCCGACAAAACAATATCGGGAACAAACTCGCAATCTTCGGTTTTGTCGCATTTATTCAATACCGTAACAACGGGAACGCGACAATCGTCGGGCAAAACGGGGGGGGTGCCTTCGCTCACAAGTACCGCAACGTCGCACGTTTGTATCGCTCGCTTTGCCCGCAAAACTCCTTGCCGCTCTACGTCGTCGTCGGTTTCCCTTATCCCCGCCGTGTCGATAAAGGTCATCTTTATCCCTTTGTACTCAACGTCCGACTCTAACGTGTCGCGCGTCGTTCCGCTCCTGTCGCTGACGATGGCACGGTCAAAACCGACAAGCGCGTTTAACAAACTGCTCTTGCCCGCGTTAGGCTCGCCGCACAACGCAACTCGCACTCCGTACTTTGCCGTGCGACCTTTGGTTGCCGTGTCCAACAGATTTTGCAAGCCCGCCGCCGTTTCCAAAAGCAATGTTTTGACGGGGGGGATTTGGTCTTGCTCCAAATCTTCTTCCGGATAGTCCAAAACCGCCTCGACGCGCGCCAACGCTTCCGTGAGTTTTGATTGCAACAAGTCGGTCTTTTTGCCCAACTTGTCCGCCGCAAGACTTTCCGCCGCCTTCAACCCCGCAACGCTCTCCGCGTCGATAATGTCAATAAGCCCTTCCGCCTTGCTCAAATTTGTTTTTCCGTTTAAAAACGCCCGCTTGGTAAATTCGCCGTTTTGCGCGATTTCAAACCCGACCGACAACAACCGACGTAAAACTTCCCTGACAATAACTACGCCGCCGTGCAAATACAACTCTGCCATTTCTTCCCCCGTAAAACTTTTTGGCGCGTCAAAATATACGAGCATTGCGTCGTCCTTGACGCCGTTGCCCGCGTCAAAAACGCCGTGCCGCAGTTGGTTTGCATTTGTGGGGAAAGGCTTGAAAAGCGGTTTTATGGCGGCTTTAACGCCTTCTCCCGACATTCTCAATACCGCTATCGCGCTACGCCCTACGGGCGTGCTTTGCGCTACTATTTTACGCATCGTTCTCGGTCCTTTTTTTGGATTGTTTGTATGGTTTTTTTGGTTTGTTTTTATGATTTTTGGTTGTCGTTGGTTTTGGTTTGCGAGAGTCGTTTAAAACAAAAAAGCGCCGATACGTTATCTTTTGTATCTGCACTTTTGTATTTTGGTTTCGATTGTATGTTGCAGTGCAGAACGGCGTGACCTTGCAACTTCCGTTGCGCTTTTTGACTTGTTTGCTGCTATGAGAGTAATGGGGGAATATATGCCGCCTACGTATTTCGACGGTTTTTTATATGGTTCGCTTTTGCGAGATTTCGTCGCAGCGCCGCCCAAAGGCTTGTCGGCATATATTCATATACCGCCTACGCCCTACAGCGGGCTGCTCCTCTCCAACAAAATGCAAGCATTTTGTTGGGTTTATTATTTTTGCCGTTTTTAAAAAATCGCTCCTCGCAATGACAAGTTAAAACACCTTTCGCGCGTGTATTTACCGTTTTAGGGTGGAGAGTGGTGTGAATTGGCGCGGCTGGCGGGCGTAGGCGGAGGGAGCGTATAGAGAAATACGTGACCGACGGATACGTTCCGCACGCAAGCGGCAAGGCGTGCCGCTATCCGCCCTAAAACGAGGGGCGTTTAGGTTTAGTCCTATAAGCAAAGTGCAATTGTTTGCGTTTGCCGCCGCTTACGTCGTTTGACGCTTCTTGTTTTTGCGTTCTTTGCGGTTTGCGGTTTTTGATTTCTTCCGCGAGTTGTTCTGACGGCTCGATAACGACAAAGCGGAACGGCTCGTTGCCTTCGCTATGCGTCACTACGTTTTGGCTGTTTTTGAGAGCGGTGTGCAGAACTCTGCGTTCGTAAGCGTTCATCGGCTCGAGTTTGACTCTCCTGCCGGTGCGGATAACTTTTTGCTCAAGGTTTGCGGCGAGTTTAAGCAAAGTTTTTTGGCGTCTTTCCCGATAATTTTTGCAGTCTACAAAAAGACGTTTTTTGGCGTCTTTGCCAAGACTTATACTTGCCAAAAACTGCAATGCGTCCAAAACGTCGCCTTTGCGGCCTATGACGGTGTTGTAATCCGCGCCTTCTATGTCGATTTTGACTTCTTCTTCCGTTTCTTCTTTGGTGACGGAGAGGTCGAGTCCCGCTTTTTTAAGGACGGTTTCTATATAGTTTTGGTAAAGGTCGCCTTCGGTAAGTTTTTTGCTGATTTCCACCTTAAACTTTCTCAAAAAACCGCCCACCGTAAGCACGGTGTAGTCAATTTGTTCTCTCGTGTAGTCGGTTTTTTGCAACGCGTCGTTTATAGCGGCGTCCAACGTTTTGCCGCTACCTAATATTTTGTCCATTTTATCTCCTGTATCCGACATCTTTTTTGACAACGCCGGCGCGCTTTGACACCATCTTGTCTATTATCGGAGTTTCTATCAAATTGAATAGTATGCTGAATACGCTGCTTGCGACGAGGTACAACGCAAACGCCGCAGAGTTGGTGAGAGCAAACACGCCCATCATAATCGGCATAATAAACATCATCATTTTTTGTTGGCTCTTTGCGTTTTGAGCCTGCTGCCCCGTACCCAAGTTTCCTTGCGATTTGTTGCCGATAAGCGTAGTAACAAAACTCAACGCGACGGCAAGAATAGGCAAAATAAGCAAGCCGTTCCACTTGTTTTTGCCATAACCCAACGCCTTTTGCGCTTTAGCGAGTTCTGCCGCTTCCGTCGGGTTTTGGGCGTCGAAATATTTTTCCGGATTGCTCAAAGCGTCGTAAATGTTGGCGTACAAGTCGGGCGCGGTAAGTCCGTCGGTGTTTTTGTTGCCCGACAACGCTCCCGTAAACCCGCTGTAATTTTCCGGCAGGGCTTTTTGCCAACCGTCGCTACGCCAAATGGATTTTATCCACAAAAAGCCTTCGCGGTCGGTTTCGTACTTGATGACGGTCTGTTGCTTGGCGTATCTTTCCGCTTCTGCGCTTATGCGGTCGTACTCGGCTTGCAACGTTTCCTTATCTTGCTGCGACAATGCGGCAAACCACGCTTCTCCTTTGTGTTCTGCGTAATACATGGGGGTGTAATACCCGCCCTGCCCGTCGCTGACGGAAGTAGGCGCGTCTTTGTAACGGTCTATGACTTGGCAGTACGCGGTAAGATACGTTTCCTGCATTTTTTGGTAAGTTTTTATGTTGAGAGCGCTACCACAGTTGCTCAAAGAAGTGTACATAAAAATGAACACCGCCATCGTGACGATTGTGGGCAAGCACATACCAAAGGGCTTATAACCGTACTTCTTCATCACTTTTTGCTTTTCTGCGTTTGCGGATTGCGGGTTGTTGGCATAAGCTTTGTCGATTTTTTCCATTATCTCGCTTATTTCGCCCATAATCTTGCTGTTTTTCTTCATGGAAAACTTTTGCCAAAAATCAAGCGGCAAAGTAAGCAAGCGCAAAAATAAGGTAAACAAAATAATGGTCCAACCGTAATTTCCCAACCACGCGAACATTCCCATTATCGCTTTTGAAATAAAGTTTACTTTTGACGAAAACTCGAAGTCGATACCGCCCACCCAGTTGAGTCCCCAGCGGGACAGGGTGTCTTTTATCGCGTCGAAACTCGTACTCAACAGTTGCGTCAGATACACCATCTGATATCTCCTTTAAAATTGTACGGAACGGGGTCAAAACCGCCTTTGCCCCACGGCGCGCACCTTAACACTCTCTTTAACGTAAGCCAGCCGCCTTTAAAAAAACCGTGCGCCAAAAAACTCTCTATCCCGTAAACGGAACAAGAGGGCGTGTAAATGCACTTTTTTCCTTTTATTTTGCTCAGTGTGTTTTTGTAAAGCCTGAGCAATGCGACGCATACGTACTTCATTTACTTTTTTAATATCGGCTGTACCGTCAGTTTGGATTTTTTTATCAAATCCTGCGCGTCGTTTTGCAATACGGCAAAAGTCGGCGCGTTTTGCGCGTCAAATCGAGGTCTAAAAACGTAATAACCGCCGTCAGCCTCTTTTGCAAGCGGTATGCATATGCTTTTGATTTGACGACGAAGTTTGTTGCGGCGTACCGCCTTGCCGTACTTTGTGGTCACGTTAACGCCAAACTTTGGCGTTGGCGAATTGTTTTTAACAAAAATGAGAGTAAGCGTCTTGTTTTTTAAGACGCTACCCTTTTTGTAAACGTAAACGTATTGAGAATTGCTTTTTAACCTGTACGCCTTTTGCAACTTTTTACGCGGACAAACCGACTATGCGGACAACTTGGCGCGACCTTTGTTGCGTCTGCGAGCCAACGTTCTTCTGCCGCCGGTGGTGCTCATTCTTTTACGGAAACCGTGAACTTTGTTGCGTTGTCTTTTTTTGGGCTGATAAGTCCTTTTCATATTAAAATACTCCTTGTATTGCCGAATAGTTTTTAGGCGGGTTTATAAACCCGTACTGTTTATTATATTTTATTTTTTTTGCTTTGTCAATCGTATTTGCCAACGGTTTTTAGTTTTTTTACAACAACCGCTTTTGCTCGCAATGACATATAAAAATTGATTGCCACTCAAAATTGTACGCTTTTAGCGTACAATTTTGCTCGCTTTTGACAAGTAAAACACCTTTTGGCGTGTATTTACTGTTTTAGGGTGGAGAGTGGTGCAGATTTGGGCAACAGTTGCGGGAAACGGGCAGGAGCGTACAAGTAGTACGTGACTGCTTGTTGAGCGCAAACGTAGCCCGAAGATGCGCCGCTATCCGCCCTAAAAATTAGTTGACCATACGCACCGGAAGAACCAAGTAGGTGGATTCGTCGGTATCGCAGGGGGTAATTATGCTGGGGGATATAGAAGAAGTAAAACTCATTTTGATAAATTCGTTTTTTATTACCTTCAAGCAGTCGGCAATAAACCGCGCGTTGAAAGCGATATTTAAATCCTTTCCCTTTAGGCTAATGTTTATATTTTCCTTGACGTTGCTCATTTCCGAAGTTCCGTAAATGGTGAGCATATTTTCCTTAATTTCAAACTTTACGAGATTATTTTTTTCCTGACGGGAAGGAAGGCTGGCTCTGTCAAGGCAATTTTCCAACCTGCGGGTGTCCACGACGATATTAGTAACAAAATCTTGCGGCAAAAGTTGGTTGTAATTGATAAATTCGCCGTTAATCAGCCGCGAAGACACTTTGGTATCTCCCAAATCGACAAAAATAAGATTTTCTTCGGTTTTTATCGCCGCAACTTCCTCATCGTCGCCCAAAAGCCTGTCGATTTCGTTTAGGGCGCGGGTGGGAACGATAACTTTTACGTGTTGCGACTCTTTTTCCAACGGCTTTTTGTTTATCGCCATACGGTACCCGTCCAACGCAACGGTGGTGAGCGTAAATCCGTCAAACTCCAAAAGACATCCGTTGAGAGTGGGGCGGCTTTCGTCATCGGAAACGGCTATTATCGTTTTTTCTATGCTGTCCTTCAACTCGCGTTGCAAAATAACCGTCTGTTGAGAGTTTTCCGGCTCTTTAAATACAGGATAATCGCCGCCGTTGAGCAACTGTACAAAACCTTCGCTGTCGCTGTACTTTATGCGAAGTTGATTTTTTTCGTTGGTGAACAACTCCAACTGTTCGTCGGTAAGCCGCTTGATATAATCGGAAAAAAATCGACCGGGAACAAGAACTTCTCCGTCTTCGATAATTTCTGCGTTTATCGCGCGCTGAACCGATAACTCCGTGTCCGACGCAAAAACCGTGAGCTTTCCGTCTTGTGCCGTGAGCTTTATCCCTTCTAATACGGGATTGATAACTTTGGAAGGCAACGCCCTGCCAACTTTGTTTATCGCATCGCTTAAATCCAAACCGTCGCAAATAAGTTTCATAATAAACTTCCTCTCTGTTTTTTGTAGTAGAACGCCGCAAAACTCAAACGTTCGCTTTTTTGGTTGCTTTTTGCTTTTTTTATTATATATCAAAATAAGACAAATTGCAAGCGTCGTAAAAAACCTGTTTCTTTCTTTTTTTGATTTTTGTAGTTTTGCAAGGTTTTTTATACGGCTGTTTTTTAAATTGTCGTTGCGAAGCGTAAATTTTTGGATTTTTTAAACCTGACTTTATAAATAAAAATTTACGCTGTGGCAATCCCGCGGAAGCGGTCCTTATAAAAAACTTGTCGAAAAACAATAAAAGCCGATATAGTGGTTGCCTATTCGCATTTAGCGGCTTACGGTTTTATACTTCCGCTTGCACAAGGTTCGCTTCCGCGAGATTATCACGTCAAAAATTTGCCGTCACAAGGATAAATTATGCTATTTGCAAATTTTTTCCTCATAATGACAAGCAAGGCACCTTTGCTCGTATCTAAACATACTACTTTATATTTTGTAAAGAGTTGGTATTTTAAAGCGGCTATTTTTTAAATTGTCATTGCGAGGAGCGATTTTTTAAGTCTGCTAATACTAATCGACAAAAAAAATCGCGACGTGGCAATCTCGCGGAAGCGAACCGCATGCAAGATACACTACAAACACGCAACTTACTAAATGCGCAAAGGCAAAAATTAAAAAGACTTTACTATTTACGTCAACAAAAAAATATAGCGGCTTTATATTTTTGTCGTTGCCGCTATACTTTTAAATTCTTGCCGTTTGTCAAACAAGGTTGGGCAAGGTCGTTTTTTTAAACAGCAAATCTTCGTACTGCTCTGCCGTGACGGGTTTACTAAAAAAGTATCCCTGCATTTGATTGCAACCAAACCCGAGCAACATATCCGCTTGTTGTTTTGTTTCCACGCCTTCCGCAATTACCTGCAAACCGAGCGTTTGCGCCGCTTTGATAACGGCGGCAATAATAACTTCGCTTTTTTTTCTGTCGCCGCCGACGGACAAAAACTTCATATCGAGTTTGAGCTTGTCCACGCTTACGCTTTTGAGAAGGTTAAGCGACGAATACCCCGTTCCGAAATCGTCGATTTCCACGCAAAAACCTTTCTGCCGCAACTTGTCTATTTCTTTTATCAGTTGGTCGGGGTTTGTCATATATGCGCTTTCCGTAATTTCAAGGTGAAGCGCAGAGTAGGGTATGCCGCAAGACTGCAGTATTCTTTCCGTTTTAGCAAAAAAAGCGCGGTCATAAAAGTCGTGTCGCGACAAGTTTACCGATACCTTAATATCTTCTTGCGGCAACGCGTCCATCCATTTGCGCAAGTACCGACAGGTTTTTTGTATGACGTAATTGTCCGTTTTGCTAACGTAATTGCTTTTTTCCAACAAAGGAACAAAGGATGCGGGAGTCAACAGCCCTTTGGTCGGATGCCGCCACCGCAACAACGCTTCCGCGCCGATTATGCGTTTTGTATAATAATCGACCTGCGGCTGAAACCACACTTCAAACTGCTCGTTTTTTATCGCGGATTCTACCCCTTTGAGAAGTTGGAGATGTTCCTGCTCTTTTTTTAACATTTCGCTTTTGTAATAAGCGATTTTTTTGTTCATATCGCCCTTTATCGTTTGCAACGCAAGCAACGCGCGATAACTCATACCAAAAGAATCGACGCCTTTTTCGCACAAATCGTATACGCCGACGTGCGGCGTAACGGGAATGTTTAGGTCATAATCGGCAAACCCGTCTATAAAATTATCGCAACACTCCTGAACCGTCATTATATCCGCCGCGCAAAACCTTACAAAATGGTCCGCGCCGATGTGCGCCGAAAAACTGTCCGCAGAATCCTTTTTTCGCATATACAAGCCTACGTCGCGCAATAATTTGTCGCCCGTCTTGTATCCGTAAACGCCGTTTATGTCCCTGAATCTGTCTAT
The DNA here is from genome assembly GCA_934230325.1 of uncultured Clostridia bacterium. GTDB lineage: Bacteria > Bacillota > Clostridia > Christensenellales > CAG-314 > SFEB01. The sequence goes on from CAKQEP010000010.1 coordinate 64,214, forward strand.
GTTGTACCGCTGCATTCTGTACTTTCTGTCAGGGTTTGACGCTATCCACTCGTCAACTCTGCGGTGAAACCCCGTGAGGTTATAACACCCCGTCAACGGGTCGATTTCTCCCGCTACGATTTTTGTTACGTCTTTGCACAACATAAGTATTACGTCTTTTTGCTCGTCAAGATATTCGTAAAGAATCTGCAAAAAAACAATTGCGTTGTCCTTTGTGACGGTGTTAAACTCTACCGTATACGTCTTTTGCGACAAAAGTTTTTCTTTTATCGTCGCTATGCTTAACGCGTTTTTTATCCGGTCGACTTCGGAAGGAGCAATCCTTTTGTCTGCAAGCGCAACCACCTGCTCGTCATAAGGCGTTCCGTCATATTTTGCCCCCGAAAAATATCTGCCTTTTGCTTCTTCACCCATATTGAGCAACCGCTGCGTGTCGACGTCAATCAGCAATACGCCGTCAAAATACTCGACAAAAAACCGCTTGAGAAGGTCGTGCGGCGTTATACGATTTTTCAGCTTTTCATCCATCGTTCGCTTGCTCCTTTTTTTAGATAAAATACGCCCGTTGCCGCGTTTTTTCGACTTTATTATAACACACAAAAAAACCTTTTTCAAACGTTTTTTCCGCTTTTTCATAAAGTTTAATCAACACTTACACTCTTTTTGTCGAGCGTCGACAACTTATTGCCTTTTACTATTAAGCTGATAGTTTTTTTATGTATTTCGCTTCTGTATTAAAGATTTTTATATGTTTAACGGCTAAGATAAAAAACAAAAGCCGTTATTCCTTTTACCTTTACGCATTTAGCAATGAGCGTGTTATTACTGTATCTCGCATATGGTTCACTTCCGTGCGATTGCCACGTCGCGATTTTTTTATCGATTAGTTTTATCAAGTTAAAAAATCGCTCCTCGCAATGACAATTTAAAAAATAGCCACTTTAAAGTACCAACTTTATTACAAAGTATAGAGTAATATCTTTATAAACGAGTGAAGGTGTTTTGTTGTGTCATTATGAGGAAAAAATTTGCAATGGCAAAACTTATCCTTATGACGGCAAATTTTTGACGTGATAATCGCACGGAAGTGAACCTTGTGCAAGCGGAAGTATAAATACACGCTTTACTAAATGCAAGGAGGCAAAAACTAAAATTGCATTACTATTTACGTTAAAATCAACCGCTGTTTTTTTTGCACAAAAAAAACGGACCCGTATAGCTGGGTGTACGTAAGACAGTATTGCGCTAAGATTGACGAAGCGGCACGAAACCGCATGGAGCTGATCGTGCGGTCA
>CAKQEP010000011.1 GCA_934230325.1 uncultured Clostridia bacterium
TAAGTGGGTGGGGCTCGGGGTGACGCGGCATTGCCGCTATTCCGTCGCCGCTATATTAAATCGTTCTTTCTCTCCCCCGCCTTTCTATGCCGCCGCTCCTTACGAGTCCACTCAATCCTACCACGTATTTTTGCAACCACTCAATCGAGTGGTTGTTTTTTGTGTAACAAAAACCCCGCAGGCGTTTGGCTGCGGGGTTGAAATTTGGTTTGTTTTATCGTATCGATACGAATGAAAAAAGTTTACTTTTTCGTAGCGATATAAGCGGGAAAAGTTGACTTTTTTCGTATAGATACAAACGAGAAAATACGTTGTTATGCGTTTTCCTTTTCTGCGGCAAACTTCTTTGCGTCTTCTATAATTTTGGGTACGCTCGTAGCCGGCACTTCCTCATAGCGGGCAAACTCCATTACATAACTGCCTCTGCCCTGCGTCATACTACGCAAATCGGTGGCGTATTTAGTAATTTCTCCGAGCGGGCATTCTGCGTTGATTATTTGTTTATCTCCGCACGACTCCATACCCAAAACTCTGCCGCGACGTTTGTTCATATCGCCCAAAATATCTCCCATAAAACTCTCGGGAACAGTGATTTTAAGGCTATAAATCGGCTCCAACAGCACGGGGGCTGCTTTTGGAATACCTTCGCCGTAAGCAAGTTTTGCTGCGGAAACAAATGCGATTTCCTTAGAGTCGACGGGGTGATATTTTCCGTCAAACAGCGTACATTTAAGGTTGACCATAGGATAACCCGCCAAAACGCCCGATTTGATTGCCTCTCTCAAGCCTTTTTCTACTGCGGGGATAAACTGACGCGGAACAGCGCCGCCGACTACTGCGTCTACAAATTCAAATTCGCCGTCTGCCGCGCCCGGCTCAAACCTAACGGAACAAACGCCAAACTGACCTGCGCCGCCCGATTGTTTTTTATGTTTGCCTTCCGCTTCGCTCGTCTTTTTGATTGTTTCGCGATAAGCGATGCGCGGCTCTTTGAGAACCGCCTCCACGCCGAACTTATTTTTAAGTTTGCGGCACAAAATATCGAGTTGCGTTTCGCCAACGCCGCAAAGCAACATTTCGTTTGTTTCTGCGTTTTTGACGACGTTGAAACTTATATCTTCGTCCTTAAGTCTGTTAAGTCCTGCAAAAATTTTGTCCTCGTCGCCTTTTTTGGTTGCGTAAACCGCCATATTCAAAACGGGGGTAGGCATAACGATAGGCGGCAAGTACAATGCGGCGCCTTCGCACAGGGTATCGCCGGTGGTGGTGTTGGAAAGTTTTGCCAACGCGCCGATATCTCCCGCATAAGCGCAATCGACGGTTTCTTGTTTTTTGCCTTTAAGGAAGTAAATAGTAGAAATTTTTTCGTCGCCGTCTTTGTTGGGATTTTTGAGAGTTATGCCGCTCTTTAACGTCCCGCGAAGAACCTTAAACAAACTGAGTCGGCCAACAAACGGGTCGGCTATGGTTTTGAATATACGCAAAACGACGGGCGCTTTTTCGTCAACGGAAATGGTAACTTCCTTATCTGCGTCGTCCTTTGCTACGATGGGTTTAGCCTCGTCTGCAGAAGGCATAAACTTGATGATGTTGTTCATAAGGTTAAACACGCCGTTGTTTGCAAGACCGCTACCGCCAAACACCGTGATGGCGCTACCATCGCGCACGCCCGCTTTGATGCCGGCAATAATCTGTTCTTCGCTCAGTTCGCCCTTATCAAAAAACTCCATCATGAGTTCTTCGTCGCTTTCGGCGGCTTTTTCCATTACGATTGCTTTAATTTCGTTATATTTTTCCGCAAGTTCTACGGGGATAGGTTGTCCGTTTTCTCCGTGAGAACCAAACGGATAGTATTTGCCGTCTGCAATGTTGGCATAACCTTGCATTTTGCCGCCCTGCATCAAAGGCAACATCATAGGCGCGATTTTTGTGCCGTACTTTTGTTGTATTGCGTCAAGCGTGGTATAGAAATTTGCGTTTTCCTTATCCATACCGGAAACAAAAACCATAGCGGGCACTTTGTTTGCAACGCAGTAGTCAAGCATCTTTTCCGTACCGACGGTGAGAGAACCGCTACCGCTCGTGACTACGACGGCGCAATCCGCCACTGCCATAGCCTGTACAAATTCTCCTTCAAAATCAAAAAATCCGGGAACGTCCAGCAAATTGAACTTTGTATTTTTGTAAGCGCAGTTTGCCGTCGCAAGACTAATTGAAATCTTTTTGTTTGTTTCTTCCGGATCGAAATCGGTGACGGTGTTGCCGTCGTCTACTCTGCCCTGTCTGTCGATTGCTTTTGCGTTAAACAATATTGCTTCCGTCAAGGTGGTTTTGCCTTCGCCGCCGTGCCCGATAAGCGCAATGTTACGAATATTCTTTGCTAAAAATGCAGCCATAAAAAAATACCTCTTGTAATCGTGATAGAAATACTATACAACAAAACGCAACTTTTTTCAATACCTTGTGCTTAATTTTTCAAATTTTTTTTTGCGCATACTGCATTTTTTGCAAAAAATCTACGTTTGAAACGATAAAAGGCGTGTTTTGGCTCTCTTTCAAGCCGTATTTGCATAGCAAAAACTCTACCCGCTTTGCTACTCCGTCGTTTCCGTCAAACACGGGACAACAAAAATAATCCTTAAACAAATCTTTTTTTAACGAATAATGCGTGCAACCCAACACCACCGCTTCAAAGTCCGTCACCCCCGCCAACGCCTCTTTGACGCGACTTATTATCTCGTCGTCCGACGCGCCGTACTCAATCAACTCCGCAAGCCCGTCCACGCCGACAAAAACGGTTCTTTTGTTTTGCAGCCTGTCCCTCACCCGCTCGCTCGTCGCGGAGTAAGGCGTCGCCAAAACGAGAATTTTTCCGTCGCAACAAGCCAACGCCTGTTTTACGTTGGGTTCTACCCCTACAAAAAGCGAGTCCGAAAACTTTTGCCGCAAAAAATCCACTGCGGCGGCAGTCAACGTGTTGCACGCCAACACAAACAATTTTACGTCAAACTTGCTTTTTAGTTGAAAGACGATTTCTACGGCTATTTTTTTGAGTTGCTCGTCGGTTTTTTTGCCGTACGGCATATTTTTTTTGTCGGCGTAATAAACGTAATCTTCCTGCGGAAGTCGTTTTTTTAACTCTTTTAATACCGACAACCCGCCCGTTCCGCTGTCGATTACGGCTATGTTTCTGCCCATTACGCCCTTTTTTACCCCTCTTTTACCGTAATATATGCAATTTTAGGACGGTTGTTTACAAAAGACGCAAAAAAATGCTTTAAAAATTGTTGCTTAATTTAAAAGAGTATGATAAAATCTTATAGTCTAAAATCAGTTAATTATCTAAGGAGAACTAATATGCCTAATATTAAATCAGCCAAAAAAAGAGTTATCGTTTCTGACAAAAAAAGAATGCAGAACAAAATGGTACTCAGCGAGATGAAAACCGCCGTCAAAAAGTTTAACGCGGCAATTTCCGCAAACGACGTAAACGAAGCAGAAAGATTGCTGCCCTTGACTTCTCACGCTATCGACAACGCAGCCGTCAAAGGCGTAATTCACAAGAACAAAGCCAACCACGCAAAAGCGCAAATCGGCAACGCTCTCAACCTGTTGAAAAAAGGCGTCATCGTCGTTAAAGCCGACGCAAAGACCCTCAAACAAGCAGAACAAAAAGCCGCCGCTCAAAAGAGAGCAGCGGAAGAAGCCGCCGCAAAGCAAGCCCGCAAAGAGGCTCGCGCTCAAAAGGAAGCGGCAAAGGCGCCCGCTCCCGCCAAAAAGGCTACCAAAAAAGCCGCTGACGGCGAAGCGAAACCCGCAGCCAAAAAGACGACCAAAAAGGTTGCCGACGGCGAAGAAAAACCTGCCAAAAAAACCACCAAAAAGGCAGAACCCAAAGCGGAATAGTTTTTTGACTACGACAAAAGCGTTTGCAAACGTGCAAACGCTTTTTTGTTTTTGGGGGGAATTGATTTTTTTGCCGAATTGTTTATCAACCTTTTTACCACTTGTTGAAAACTTTTTCCGCAAAACCGATTTGACCGTTTAGCGTCACCGTTTCTCCGTCGTCGAGCGTCGCGTCGCCAAAAAATCTGCCGAAAACCTGATGTTGGTCGGTGGCGAGTACGCCGAGAGATATTTTGTCGTTTCTGTCAAGGATAGGTTCAAAGCGAAGATTAAGCCTGTGGTCGTCGGAAGTAACGGTCCATTCGCTCAAAAAATCGTCTTTTCCGTCCGCCGTTTTGGGAATATTAAAAACGACGTCGTTGAGTTTGTGCGCTTTTCCGTCAACAAACAGCATATTCTCCGTTGCGGCGTCGTTGCAACCAAAACCATAACCGAGATTAAAACCAAACTTGCGTCCTTGCGCGTCGCAAGACAGACTGCTCCAGTACCACGTGTTTTTGTAAGTCCAGACTCCCCTGCCCCAGTCGAGCACCGCTTGTCCGCTCATATTTGTGGCTTGTCCGTCTATGCTGAAGTATCCGTTTGCCGTCATACAGTTTATTTTTTGGTTGTAGTAAAAGTGCGCTTTTTTGTCGAAGGGCGTGGCTATTACCATACTTTGGGACGGCATATCGGTCAACTCAAACCGACAAGTGAAACGGCTCTTTTTTGCGCCCCACTTGTCAAAAGAACAAACGAGTTGTCTTCTGTCGCCAAAATTGACGAATTTGATTTTAACTCTTTTGCTTTCGTAAATTACGTCGCCCGCCAAAGAAGAAGATGGCAAGCGAAGTTTGCCGTTGCTGAACAACTTTATTTCGCTGTCGGTGACAAATTTTTTGTTTTTAAAGTCCATAAGCGACGCCGACGCCATACTCATATAAGAATTGTCCGCAACCGTCAACGCAACGCCGTATTCTTGGTTGCCGACATAGTAATAATCCCATTCCTTAATACGCATTTTTGACGCTTTTACCGCGTCTCTGCTGTATTTTTTTACTAAACCGAAAGCATAACCGGCTTGACAAAGATTGCCATCCTTATCCAGCAAATCGCCTTCCGTCAACAATATCTGCCGCATATACTTTATTCCTCCGTTTTAAGGTAGTTTTTTGTGGTTTTTTTTAAAAATCGCTGCTCGCTTTTGACCTTTTTAATTTTTGTAATATCAGCCTTCTATATCGGTAAAGTCAAATTTTTCTACGTCAAACAGTCCTCTGTCCGTTATTTTGACCGACGGAATAACTACCAACGACATAAACGACAACGCCATAAAGGGCGCGTACTCGTCTTTTACGCCCATTTGGTGAGCGGTTTTTATCAACCGCTTAGTTTTTTGGTAAATATAGTCCGCGTCTTTGTCGCTCATAAGTCCCGCAACGACGAGCGGAAGTCGCCCTACCACTTTGCCGTTGCTTACTATCGTCCAACCGCCGCCGCAATCGATAATATCGTTGACTGCCGCCGCAATATCCGCGTCGTTGTCGCCTACCGCTATCACGTTGTGGCTGTCGTGAGCGATGGACAACGCAAGCGCGCCGTTTGTTATTCCATAACCTTCTATAAGACCGACTCCGACGTTGCCCGTGTACTTGTGCCGCTCTACGACGCAAATTTTGTTAAGTCCGTCGGTCGGCGCGTAAAAATCGTCTTTTTTGTTGATTTTTCTGCGTTCCAAAAAGGTTACGACGTTTTTGGGCATAATTCTGATAACCTTTGCGACGTTGCCTTTAACCTTTAACGCAAGGTCGGCGGGCGTTATTTTTTTGGCGCGCATAGTGTCGGTGACGGATTTGTCGGGAATACTTTTGCCGTCAAACAACGCTTTGCCGTTTTCCGCAACTAATTCGCCGTTTTTGTAAACCTGCCGCACTACAAAATTATCCAAATTGTCAAATACGATAAAATCGGCTATTTTGCTCGGCGCAACCGCGCCCCTGTCTTTAAGACCGTAGCACTCCGCCGCATTTAACGTCGCGACGGTCAAAACGTCTACTATATCCTTGCCGAGATTTACCAGCATACGAACGTTGTTGTCGAGATGTCCTCTCTCGTACAAATCAATCACTTGCTTGTCGTCGGTGCAAAGCAACAACCGACGAAGATTTTTTTGCTCAAAAATCGGAGATAACTGCTCCAAGTTGCGGGTAGAAGTGCCTTCTCGTAGCATTACGTAAAACCCGCGCGCGAGTTTGTCCTCCGCTTCCTTGACAAAAACGTTTTCGTGGTCGGTGGATACTCCCGCCGTAAGATACGCGTTTATCCCTTCTTCCGTCGGAGCGACGAGATGCCCGTCCACCGTCTTGCCCGCTTTGACGCAGGCGTATATTTTTTTGAGAGCCTCGTCGTCGCCGCTCAAAACTGCGGGGCTGTTCATAAATTCTCCCAACCCGAATATATCGTCGTCGGCAAGCATTTTTTCCGTGAGGGCGGCGTCGATGTATGCGCCGTTATTTTCTAACGGAGTGGCGGGAACGCAACTCGGCATCATCATTTTTATGTCCATCGGCACGGTAGACGCCTCTTTTATCATATAACGTATCCCCGCTTCGCCGCAAACGTTGGCAATTTCGTGCGGGTCGGCTATGCAAGTGGTTACGCCGTGCGGAACTACCGCTTTTGCAAAGTTTGCGGGGGACAACATAGTGCTTTCTATGTGCAAGTGCGTGTCGATAAGCGCGGGAGAAACGTACGCGCCTTTGAGGTCTACCGTTTCCTTCCCTTCATAACTGCCTACGCCTACGATAATGCCGTCGCTGACCGCTATATCGCAACGCTCGATTTTGCCGTTGTATACGTTTATCAGGTTGCAGTTTTTAAAAACTTTGTCCGCAACCGTCTTTTTTGCGCTCATCAATACGTGTTTTTTAAAATTTTTATCCATATATTCTCCAAATATATCCTACCGATTCGTTTGCCGCCGCTTGCAAAACAACTTAGCGACGCTATAAAAAAAACTGCGTCAAAAAAACGCAGTCAATTTAACTCTTTTTGCGCGAGAGGGCGCTTCTCTCCCTTCTCGTCTATGACGTAAGTGTTTTTAAGTTGCGCTTCCAAATTGCGTTTTACGCTGTCAACGTACTCGCGACGCAACTTTGCCTGTTCTGCCTTTTCTTCTTCCGTCAAACCTTCTGCGCGGCTTTTTTTTGCCAAATAGTTTATTCTGTCAACGTCTACCATAATTTGTAGAATTATAACAAAAAAAAACCGTCTTGTAAACCCTTTTTGACAAAAAAATCGCAACAAACGCTGACTTTTACCCGCCTTTCAACAATACCCGATGCCTATACTCGAGTTAAGCGGCGGCATTCGCAAAAAAATACGCCTTTAAAACAAAATCGGTTTTAAAAAACCTCGCCCGCAGTCCTTTTTTTGTATCGGCTTGCGTTGCGGCAAAAAAGTTTTGCCGCAATCGTTTTTTTGTCGCAATCCGATAATAAAAATCGATATGGAGGTGAGAGGACCAAAGACGAGGTTTTTATCCAAACGCTCCGAAAGCCCACATACCCAACACGCTAATCGCGACGAGTACAAGCAAGCAAACGGGGAGGATAGTAACGAGCGCGGCAATGGTCATAGCGGACAAATCGTTTTTTTCCAAACCGCCGTTTTGCTCGATTTCCTCTTTTAAATCCGTTTCCTTTTTCTTATTAAATTTTTTTAATTTTTTCCACAGCATCGTTTTTGTTAACTCTTTGTTTTTTTTACAGGTCGGCAAGTTTGGAAGAACGTTTTTCCGTCTTGGGCATTTCAAACAGATAGTCGCCCTTTTGGTCCACTTTTTTGTCGGGGAAGTGACACGCTACGTAATGGTCCTTTTCCACTTCTACAAGGGGCGGCGGTACGCGTTTGCACTTTTCCGTCGCCATAAAACAGCGAGTGTTAAACTTGCAACCTTCCGGCGGACGAATAGGACTCGGTATGTTGCCTTCGAGAATAATTCTTTCCTTTTCTCTGTCGTCGGGGTCGGTGGTCGGCACTGCGCTGAGCAAAGCGACGGTGTACGGGTGACGCGGGTCCGAGAATATTTTTTCCGCATTTGCGAGTTCTACTATGTTGCCGAGATACATCACGCCTATGCGGTCGGAAATATACCTTATGACGGACAAGTCGTGTGAAATAAACAGATAGGTAAGGTTTTCGTTTTTCTTCAACTCTTGCAACAGATTTATTATCTGCGATTGAATCGATACGTCAAGCGCGGATACGCACTCGTCGCAAACCACAAACTTGGGCTTGACCGCAAGGGCGCGGGCAATGCACACTCTCTGTCTTTGACCGCCGGAGAACTGGTGCGGGTAGCGGTGCAACATATAGTCTTGCAATCCGCAATCGTTCATTACTTTGAGAATGTACTCCTTCATTTTTTCCGAGCCGTGCTTAAAATACTTGTGAGTGACAAGACCTTCCTCTATCGTCTGACCTATCGTCATACGCGGATCGAGCGAAGAGTACGGGTCCTGAAAGATTATCTGAATGTCCTTTCTCAAACGCCTGATTTCGTTGTATTTGAGTTGGGACAAATCTATACCGCCGTCAAGCATTTTTTCGTATTTTGCAAACTCGGCATCGTCTTTAAACTGCGCGCGCAAAGCGTCGATTTCTTCTTGAGTGTCCGCCACCGTTTTTTCCAACGACTGACGGGTTTTTTCCAACGACTCTTTTTTGGCTTCCGCTTTCTTTATCGCAAGGTCGATTCTGCGAGCGTTTTCCTCGCCTTGCTTTTGCAAAACTTCCTTGCGTTTGGTTTCCAAATAATCGACGTTTGCCTCCGTTTCTACGAGTTTAGCGTTGATTTTTTCTATTTTTACAAGCGCGTGATGCTGTCTGAGCAATATTTCCGCGCTTTCTTTGAGTTGAGGCACAGTGATAAACCCGCCAAAAACTTTTGCGACGTTCATGAGGGCGGACTTTGCCGCCGCCTGCAACAGATTGTTTTCCTGCAGTTGGTAAAAAGTCGCTTCTTCTCCCAACGCCGCTATTTGTTCTTCCGATTTGTCGGCTTTCGCTTGCGCTTCCTTGTACAATTTGAGATATTTTTCAGGCTCGGAAAGTATATTTTTTACGTAAATCGGCGCGACTTCTGCGCGCGACCTTCCGTAATAAAAAGTGCTGCCCGCAGTCTGATTGTATAGTTGCAAAATAACTCTCCCCAAAGTGGATTTGCCGCAACCGGATTCTCCGACAAGCCCAAACGTTTCCCCTTCGTAAATATCTATCGAAATATCTTCGTTTGCCCGCACGTAAAGGCGGTCCTTCTGAAACACGGAGGCTTTTGCTATAGGAAAGTATTTTTTAAGATTTGTAATAGACAACAACTTCTTTCTGGTGTTTTGCACTTTTTCTTTCCTCCTTTTTGGGATAAAAACATCTGACTAATTGACCTTGCGCCACTTCCTGCATCGTCGGCTCTTCTTCTACGCATTTTTGCGTGCAATACTTGCAACGAGGCGCAAACTTGCAGCCTTTTGGCAATGCGAGCGGGTGCGGAACCGCGCCCTGTATCGGTTCGAGTTTTCTGTCCGGATTTTCCAAACTGGGTATGGACATCATAAGCCCTTCCGTATACGGGTGAGAGTATTCGCAATCGGTAAACACCACTTGAGCGGAAGTCTGTTCTACTACCTGCCCGCAATACATCACTACTACGTCGTCAGCCATTTCATTTATGACGCCCAAGTCGTGGGTGATAAAGATAATTGCCGTGCCGTTTTCCTTTTGCAAATCGTTCATAAGGCGCAAAATCTGCGCTTGTATCGTTACGTCCAAAGCCGTCGTCGGCTCGTCCGCAATGAGAATTTTGGGACGGCAGGCAAGCGCCATCGCTATCATTACTCTTTGACGCATTCCGCCGGACAACTGGTGCGGGTACTGCCGCGCGACTTCTGCGGGGTTTGGTATCTGAACCGCCTCCAACATTTTGATTACTTCCTTATTTGCCTGTTGCTTTTTCATTCCGCGATGAACGATAAAAGGCTCGGCAAGTTGTTTGCGCACGGTAAACACGGGGTTTAACGAGGTCATAGGCTCTTGAAAGATAACGGATATTTTGTCGCCCCTTATCTTGTACAAATCCTCTATTTTGAGTTTTGTAAGGTCGTTGCCTTCAAAAAGAATTTCTCCGGAATCTATGTATCCGTTGCCGTCTAATAGCCGCAAAACGCTCATTGCCGACACGGTTTTGCCCGAACCCGACTCGCCTACAATACCGATAGTTTTGCCTTCTTGCAGCGAGTAGGAAACGTCGTTGACGGCTTTTACTATGCCTTTTCTCGTTTTAAAATAGGTATGCAAATGTTTGACTTCTAATAATGCCATTACCGTTTACCTCCTTTTTACCGCTCGGCTGAAGATCGCGGATCGATAACGTCCCGCAACGCGTCGCCTATCGTGTTTATCGCGATTATCGTCACAAGCAGGAATATCGACGGGAAAAACCACCGCCACCACAAGGTTCCGATGACGATTTCTCCTCGACACCCGTCAAGCATATTGCCCCACGTCGGTCGAGGCAAGGTTACGCCAAACCCCAAATAGGACAACGACGACTCAATTAGCATAGACCCTGCAAAGTTTAAAGTTATGCTGACGAGAATTACCGAGATTATGTTGGGCAAGATGTGTTTGAAAGCGATTTTGCTCTCCTTTACCCCCATCGCTTTTGCGGCGATAACAAACTCTTTTTCTCTTTCTGCCAAAACCTGACCGCGCACCATTCGAGCGAGTCCCGTCCAACTCAACAGTCCGAGTATAACCATTATCATAAATATTCGCGTGTCCTCCGAGATGTTGCTGCCCGCCATTACTGCGGAAAGTATCAATGCGAAGGGTAGGAAAGGAATAGACGCAAACACTTCCGTAATACGCATGATGAGCATATCCACCCACCCGCCGAAATATCCGGAAATACAACCGACTACTATCGCTATTATCGTGGATATGATTACTGCGACCGCGCCTATTGTCATAGTCATTTTTCCGCCGTGCATAACGCGGTTGAACACGTCTCTGCCAAAGTTGTCCGTGCCAAAGAGGTAACCGTTTAGCCCCCACTTTGCCACGATTTTGTTTTCTGCCGACACGACGTAATTTTGAAACGCTCCCGCGATGATGGTTTCTCCGTTGGTGAAAGTCTTTTTGGGCGCGTTGCACTGATTGAGATAATTTTCTCCAAAGGCGTAAATTTTGCCTTTAGAAGTCAATACGGTAAAGTGTTTTATGCCGCCTTCTACGCTCAATATTTGTTCGTCGTCGGCAAAGTCGGGCTTTTTGATAAAGTTTGTTTTTGTCGGAACAAACAAGCCGGCAATCACCAACTCGCCGTCGTCCATCAACAACGCCAACGCGGTAGAAGTAGTAGCGATGCTTTGTACTTTTCTCGTGCCGATATAGTCGCTCAACTGCACAAAACGGGAAGTGCCGTCTTCCTGAGGCAATTCCAACGTTTCGAAGGCGGGCGCGGCGGAACCAAACCACAACGTTCCGTCTTTTTTGAGAGCGACGCAGTTGTTCTTTAAAAATTTGACGCTTTTTACGTCGGTGAGAGAGTTGAGAGCGCGCATATTGTTTGCGCCGGTATAGTTGCCCCACGCGTACACTCTGCCGTCTTTCATAACAAGGGACGAACACTGATATCCGCAGTTGAGTTCCGCAACCTGCGACGCGTCTATCGTTCCGCTCAAAAGCGGCTCGGGCATCTTGTAAACTCTCGACGCCAACGACGTGAGAGAACCTTCCTCCCCGTACTGTCCGCAATCAAACTCGCCCCAACCTATTACTCTGCCTTCTTGCGTGATGGCTATAGCGTGGTCGTACCCTGCCGCCGCAAAAGCGATTTTGGCGTTTTTCAACTCGTCGGGTATTACGCCCATATCAGACTTGTTTGCGGAAGTGGGCATTTTTTTACTGCCCCAAACGTACATATTTCCGTCGTTGTCCACGCCTACGGAAAAGAAGGAGTAGGAAGAAATGCTTTTTACGTTGTTTGCGAGTTTTTTAGGCACTTTTAAGTAGGAAAATCCCGGCGGCAAATCCGCGTGGAAGTTTTCTTCATAACTCAAGTCCTGAGTGGAAAAGAGCGGACCTATAAACACAAACACAAACATCAACGCGACGATGCAAAGCGCGATTACCGCGAGCGGCTTGCGGAAGAAACTGTTTACTACCTGTTTGGTCGGGCTTATTATTTTTTCCACGCCAAACTTTTCCATCTCGGACAGTTCTTTGTGAGAACCCATAAACATACGCCTAAACCACCGCTTTATCGTCTTGCCAAAACAAACAAAACCTGCTCCGACCTTTGCAAAAAAGGTTGTTTTTTGCGATTTTTCCGTTTGGTCAGCCGTGATTTTTTCCGTTTCCGTTTCCGTCGTTGCGACGTCTTTTTTATTTTCCGTTTTTACGACGGTATCTTGCTTGTTTTCCGCCGTTTTTGCTTTGTTGTCGACGTCGACGGCGGTCGTTTTGTCCTCTGCCGCGTTGACCGTTGCGTCGGTATCGATATTATCGTTTAATTTTTTCTTATCGTCTTTCTTCATAAAAACACCTCCCGCGTCAAGCCGAAACTCTTATTCTCGGGTCGATAAAGCCGTAGAGAATGTCGATGATAAAATTCCCCAAAAGGCTGATAAAGACGTAAAACATCTGCAAAGTAAGCACTACGTCAAAATCGTTTAGCGAGAGAGAGTTTATGTATAGTCTGCCCATACCGTTTAGACCGAAAATATTTTCTATCATAATTGAGCCGGAAAAGATGCCCAAAAACCATCCCACCACCAAAGTCACTATGGGGATAAGAGCGTTTCTGAAGGCGTGGCTGTAAATTACCGTTTTTTCCGTCAAACCTTTTGCCCGCGCCGTGCGTATGCAGTCCATAGAAAGCGCGTCAATCATCGCCGCTCTCACGTACCGAGTCATACCGCCAAGCGAACAAAAGGTCATTACGATAAGCGGCAACGCCAAATAATACATTTTGTCCGCAAACGCCATAAACCCGACGTAAGTACTTCCCGGTGTTTTTTGCCCCGATACGGGAAAGATTTGCATTTTTATCGCAAAAAGGAATATGAAAAGTATCGCCGTGATAAACACGGGCATACTGTATCCGATTATACTCCCCACTTGCACCGCCGTATCTCGCTTTTTGCCGCGATGAACGCCGCAGGAAATTCCCAGCGGAATGGTTATTCCGAGCGCGAGTATCGTGGCAAAAATATTTATGAATATGGTATTGCCCATCGGCTCTTTTATGACCTCCAAAACGGTCTTTTGGTTGAGTTCGTAACTGACGCCGAAATTACCTTGCAAAATACCGTTGAATTTGCCGTTTAGTTTGGTTATCCCAAGCCAGTTGCTCCACCGCCTGACTATGTTGATGGTCTTGCCGTTTTTGTCGATATAGCCGAGTTGTATCTTGTACTCCGTGCGTAGTCTTTCCAACCCTTCCGGATCGGTTTTGTAAAAGTCTCTTTGCAAGTCTGCCAAAACGTCCGCCCTGTTAAAGGGGATAAGAGCGTAAATCGCATACATAAAAAAAGACAACAACAAAAAGACCACGACGATATAAAGCACTCTTTTTATCAGATACTTTCTCATTGTTTCCTCCTGTTTTGTTTGGTTTTGTTTTGTTGTTTATTGTCGTTTATTGTAGCTATTTTTTGATAACGTACAAAATAATTTGTTGCAATGACCGCAAAAACTCAAAGCAAACGTTTTTTATCGTTTTGCTCAAATTTGCAAGCCGCGCAAAACAATTTCCCGTTATGACAATAGGGGAGAATACAGTTCTCCCCTATTGAGTTATCGAGAGCGATTAGCTTTTTTTAAATCAACTAATTGATAGTTAGTTTTGAGCTTCCGACACTCCGCAGTACAAAATCGCTCTTGCCGCGCCAAAGAAGGGCGAGGTTTTAAAGTTGAGGATTTTTGCGTTGTAGCAATCGTAGTAAACGTTGCCGTACAAAGGAATGTCGGGCAGCAACTCGTTCCAGCGAATCATATACGCCGCAAACCATTTGTTGTATTCTGTAGTGTCGCCGGGTTTTACGCTGTAAACCATTGCGAAGGAAATATAGTTCATACCGAGTTTTCCGCCGCTCTTTTGCATCGCTTGATCGTAAGTAAGACCTTGATTTGCCTTGTCCGGCGTGTTCCACTTAAAGTCGGCGTCGTACGGGTCGGACAACTTGTTGGTGCTGTATCCGAAATAGGCTTCATAAAGAGGATCGGTTTGGTCAATCCAGTTGTAGGAATAGTCGTAAATGCTGGAGTTCCAGCCCGTTGCAAGGTTGAACATACTGTACGTCGGCGTACCGGAGAATGTGCCTCTGCGGTAAATGTTGTCAAGCAAAACCGCAAACTCACCTGTGGTTTGCGTCAAACCGATGCCGCACTCCAACAACGCCGTACCTTCAATATACTTTGTCTTGAGCAGAGCGGATACTTCGTTGACGGTTGCAAACCAGTTGATAACGCAAGGCATATAGTAATCGTCGCCTACTTTTACCGTCTTGTATTCTGTGCCGTCTTTAAAGTTTGCGTTGGTGTTGCTGACGGATTTGTAATCGATAAACCAACTGCTGTTTGCCGACGAAACTTCTTCTGCGGTGAGTTTTCTGTAACGAATGCCCGTGCCGCTGTAAGGTGTGCCGTCTGCGTTGTACGTCCAACCGTCTGCTTCCAACGCTTGTTTCGCTTTAGCGGTGCTGACGGCGTAAGTGTTGAGTTTGCTCTCAAACAAAGTCTGATTGTCCTGATATGCTTGGAAGTTTACGCTGTACGGTCCGTGAACGACGCTACCAAAACCGCCGCAGAAAGTTGTAGCAAAGTTGTTTCTGTCCAAGCAGTACGCAAACGCTTGACGCACGCCGACGGATTTTGCCGGGCCAAAGTCGCAGTCAAACTGAACCTTTCCATAACCCGCTCTGTCGTAGTTGACGTTTTTAAATTTTCCGCCCTTTGCAAATGCCAACGCAGTGTTGACGGGACCGGAACCGGTAAGACTGCTCAATACGTCGATTTCGCCACCGCCGAGTTGACCGAATTGAGTTTCTTCGACAACTTTTCTGTAAACGATGTTTTCTACGTGAGGTTTTTGACCTTCGTAGTTGCCTTTAAAGTTGGGATTGATTTTTAACGTCACTTCCCAGTTGGTGCTGTCGTAGTTTGTGATGGTGTACGGACCGGAATAAGGATAGGTTTTTGTATCGATTTCCGCAGCCTTGATGTGGTCCGCTTTGGTGTAGTTTGCGCCGGATTTTGCATACCAACCGTCTGTAAGATATGCGCCGTTGCCGTCGTCTTTAACTTCTACCCCGTCGCCCAAAACAAGCTTGAGGGGGTTGCAGCCTATCGCGCCAAGCGTGTCTGCAAAGTAGTAAGGATAGTTGTCGGAATTGACTTCTACCGAGAATTGATACTCTCCCAACAAACGCAAGCCCGCAAACGTTTTTGACGCGCCGGATTGCCCGTCGTTTGTGCCGTCGTATTTGTTAAACGCCGGCCAACCTACCAAATTATAACCTGCGCGGTCGTAGTTTTTGGCGGCTTTAGAAACGGGAGAACTCATGGCAAGCGTGTAAGCAAGGTAGTCCACCGCTTTAATCGGAGAACCGTCACTGTACGTAAGACCTTCGTTTATCGTGATGGTGATCTTAAACGTGGTCGATCCGTCGGTGTGTTTGATTTCTTGCTCCGTATGCTCTTTGACTGCAGTTTTGTTCCATACGTAAGTGCCGTTTTTGTCGGACTCCATCGTCGCATAACCGGCGGTCAGTCTGCTGATGTCCTGATCTGCCGCGTTTGCGCTGCTTTGTCCGAGTCCGGGCCAGCGGAAGTATCCGCTCACTTGCGTGCTGTTGCCCAAAATTACTTGTCCGCCGACTTTAAAGTCGTTGTATACCCTTCCGTCAGTAGGGAATTTTGACGGATCGACAGGATCAGGCGGTGGTTTTCTGTTACAACCGGCAAATCCTGCCATTACGGATAGCAACAAGCAAAATGCTAATACGAGAGAAATGATGAGTTTTGTTTTCTTCATAAGATTTTACCTCCGTTTTAATATGGTTATGATACTTCAAATAAAATGTCTTGTCAAGAGAGCAAGTCACATCTTGGCGTGACTTAATCACACGAAATATGTGACCAACTCACATTCGCCCGTTTTATGCCGCAAAAACGCCTTAAAAATCACAAAATCTGTCAAAATTGCATTGAAATTTGAATGACCGATATTTACTTTGAGTAAATTTTTGATAATTTTATCTTGTTTTTGCGTTGCAGGTTGCACGCACGACAGCCGACGGCAGCCGTCGCGCCGCTCTAATATATTGTATTCCAAACAAAATCCGATGATGTTTAATTATTATTTTTTACCGGTTTAATTGACCAAAAAAAATCCAAACGGTTACAATATAATTGCTTTTTTGTAACAAAAATTACAAACAGAGAGAAACGCGGGTTGTTTCTCTCTGTTTGTTGCGTGGTTTAAACTTTAAAATTATGCGGTACAACGTTTTGACAAGAGCCGTTATAATTTATACATTGACGCATTTAGCAATGAGCGTGTTATTACTGTATCTTGCATACGGTTCGCTTCCGCGAGATTGCAATATCGTCACAGCATCGCCCAAAGGCTTGGCGTTTTGCGGTATTTACTTCTATGCATAAGGCGAGTTGCGTATTTTTACCATATCTTGCACAAGGTTCACTTCCGTGCGATTATCACGTCAAAAATTTGCCGTCATAAGGATTAGTTTTGCTATTTGCAAATTTTTTCCTCATAATGACAAGTAAAACACCGTGCTAAACTATTTTAAAGTGTCATTGCGAGGAGCGATTTTTTAACTTGATAATACTAATCTATAAAAAAATCGCGACGTGGCAATCTCGCGGAAGCGTACCTTGTGCAATCACAACTATTAGCACGTACGTATTATATGCGAGTAGGTAAAGAGTATAGTTTGTTGTAGCCTCAATAAAGTAAGGATACTCGTAACCCCAAACCCAACAAAATGCGTGCATATCGTATAAAAAACCTTATAAAACTACTAAAATCAAAACAGAGAGAAACGTTGGCTTGTTTCTCTCTGTTTGTTGCTGGGTTTAAAAGGTACATTTACTATATTATATGGTTGCTTGGTTTTGGGTGGTTTGTATCGTTTGTCGGTTGCGGTTTTTAAGGTTGGCATTTGCCCTTTTGGGCGCATTCGCCGCAATCGTGGTTGCAAACGTGTTCCGTCGGGTAGTTGACCATTTTGTAATGAACGCCTACGCCGTCGATTTCAAAGGGTTTGCCCACCGTTTTGTAACCGAGTTTTGCGTAAAAATCTTTTGCGGTTTCTCTTGCGTTTAGCCATACGCACTCTACCTGATTGTTGAGCGCGACAAACTCCGCCATTTTTACCAACGCAGTGCCGACGAGTTTGTTTCTGCTTTTTGGCTCTACCGCCATACCGCGCAATCTGTATTGCGGTATCGTTTTTAAAGTCGTATCCGCCGTCACTATCATAGTGGCGCAACCTACCACTTTGCCGTCATCGTCAAAGTAAGCAAGATGTATCGTACCGATTCTGTCGTCTTCCTCAAAGTTTGCGCTGTCAAGCGGCTTGCCTTGCCGCAAAACGTCGTGACGCAACTGCAATATCTGCTCTTTTGGCACTTGCTTTATCGTAATCATAACTATTTTCTCCCAAACTTTGCCTGCAAACGCTTTAATGCGTCGTCAAGACTCTCTTGCGGCGGCTGTTTTTTGCCGTCAAAACGCCTGTTGGCGTCGTTTTTGCCGCCTTTTTGTCCTTTTTGGTTTTTATCCGTTTTGGGTTTATCCCCTTTTGGTTTTTTTCCGTATGGGTTTTGCGACGTTTTCATCGTTAAACTTATTTTGTTTTTGTTTAGGTCCACGCCCAAAACTTTGACGTGTACGGCGTCGCCCACCGACAGAACTTCTGACGGGTGAGATATGTATCCGTCGGCTATCTGGCTGATATGCACCAAGCCGTCTTGATGCACTCCTATATCGACAAATACGCCAAAGTCTATGACGTTGCGTACCGTGCCGTCCAACTCCATACCTTCCTTCAGGTCCTTTATGTCCAACAAATCGCTGCGAAGTACGGGGGTGGGCAAAGCGTCGCGAATGTCGCGGCCCGGTTTTGAAATTTCTTCCACTATATCGTTTAGCGTCGGAACGCCCACTCCTACGGCGTCGGCTACTTTTTGTTCGCCTTCGTTTTTGACGAGCGACGCGAGTTGTTTGACGTTGCCGTTTTTAACGTCGTCTTTGGTCAGGTTGAAATGCTCCAAAAGTTTGGTGACGGCGGAATAACTCTCGGGGTGTACGGCGGTGTTGTCCAAAACGTCGTCGCCGTCGGTTATCCGCAAAAATCCCGCGCACTGCGTAAAGGCTTTTTGTCCGAGTTTTGGGACTTGTATCAATTGCTTGCGAGAGGTGAATTTTTTGTCTTTGCGGTATTCCGCTATATTTTTTGCTATGCCGCTGTTTAGCCCCGCAACAAAACTCAAAAGGCGCGGGCTGGCAGTGTTGAGGTCTACGCCGACGCTGTTTACGCAATCTTCGACTACGCCGTCCAACACTTCAGTGAGCCTGTTTTGCGGCATATCGTGCTGATACTGACCGACGCCTATGCTCTTGACGTCGATTTTAATGAGTTCTGCAAGGGGATCTTGCAAACGACGCGCGATAGAAACCGCGCTCCTCAAAGATACGTCGTACTGCGGAAATTCTTCCGCGCCGAGTTTGCTCGCAGAGTACACGCTCGCGCCCGCTTCGTTGACGACGGCGTAAGAAACGCGGCGGGTTTGGCGGGATATGAGGTCGGCTACAAAAATTTCCGCCTCTTTGCTCGCCGTGCCGTTGCCTATGCTTATTACGTCTACGCCGTATTTGTTTATCATTTCCGTGAGTTTTTTGCAAGCTTCTTCCGTCTTGTTTTGCGGCGGCGTGGGGTATACGACTCCCGTGTCGAGTACGTTGCCCTGACTGTCTATGACGGCAATTTTGCACCCCGTGCGGTATGCGGGGTCTACCGCCAAAATCGTCTTGCCTTTTAGCGGCGGCTGCATAAGTAACGGTTTGAGGTTGACCTTAAACATTTTTATCGCTTGCTCGTTTGCCATATCGGTAAGGTCGCTGCGAATTTCTCTCTCCAACGACGGGAAAATAAGGCGGTCGTACGCGTCGGAAACGGTAGCCGTCATCAAATCTCTCGTCGTGCTTTGCGGCAAAATAAACCGCGCCGCAAGTTTGTTTAACGCCGTTTCTTCGTCGGCTACGACGCTGACCTTTAAACAATCTTCCTTTTCGCCTCTGTTTATCGCAAGAACGCGGTGGCTGGGTATCTTGCAAACTTTTTCGCGGTAATCGGCGTACATATCGTAAGTTTTTGCTTCCGGCTTGTCCGGCACGATTTTGGTGACTATCTCGCCTTCTGCCTTGATAAACTCTCTCAATACTTTGCGCATCTCCGCGTCGTCGCTGATTCTCTCTGCAATTATGTCGCACGCGCCCTTTACCGCGTCTGCCGCGCAAAGCACTCCCTTTTCTTCATTGACGTAATTTTGCGCATACGTATCAATGTTTTCCGTCGTAGTCTGCTCAAAAATGACGTCGGCAAGCGGCTCGAGTCCGCGTTCCTTAGCCACCGACGCGCGAGTCTTTTTCTTCTGTTTAAAGGGGCGATAAATATCTTCGACTTCCGTCAACGTCTGCGCCTTAAACAATGCGAGAGCGATTTCGTCGGTCATTTTTTGTTGCTCCGTGATGGCGTCGGCAACGTCTTGCTTGCGTTTTTCCAAATTGCGAAGATACTCCAACCTGTCGGCAAAGGCGCGCAGTACTTGGTCGTCGCAGTTTCCGTGCATTTCCTTGCGGTAACGCGCAATAAAAGGTATGGTGTTGCCTTCGTCCAACAAATCCGTTATATTTTGACAGTATTCCGGTTTGAGAGAAAATTCTTCCGCCAGAGATTTGATAATATCCATTTTTGTTTACCTCGTAGAATACAATAAACTATACCACATAATCGCCGCAAAAGCAATTTTTTTGCAGAAAAAAAGGTAACGACAAATTTTGGACGCATTTGTCGGCGGGCGTATAAAGTTCATAAAATTTTATTATTTAATTTACTTTGGTTACTTTGGTTGACATTTACAAAAAACATGATATTATAGTATTGGTAGAGTTTGGGGTTTGTAAAAATTTCCCTTGACAACACCAAAAATATATAATTAAAATCGAGGAAAAAAGACAGAAATGAAAAAGGTTGCATTTACGGAAACCGTCTTGAGAGACGCAAATCAATCTTTAATCGCGACAAGGTTGCCTTTGGAAAAATTTGAAGACATTTTGTCGACGATGGACAAGGCGGGATATTATTCCGTCGAGTGTTGGGGCGGCGCAACGTTTGACAGTTGCCTTCGCTTTTTGAGCGAAGATCCGTGGGAAAGATTGCGTAAAATTCGCCAAAAGATGCCAAACACAAAGTTGCAAATGCTTTTGCGCGGACAAAATCTTTTGGGTTATAAACACTACCCCGACGACGTAGTAAAGATGTTTGTGCAAAAAAGCGTAGAAAACGGCGCCGACATCATTCGTATTTTTGACGCTTTAAACGATACGCGCAACATCAAGGTCGCTGTAGAAGAAACGGTGAAACGCGGCGCAGTCGCAAGCGGCGCAATAAGTTATACCACGAGCCCCGTGCATACCCTCAAAAACTTTGTAGGCGTTGCGCAGGAAATGAAAAAAATGGGCGTTTCTACCATCTGCGTAAAGGATATGGCAGGCGTAATGGGGCCGCAAGAGGCTTTTGACATCACCAAAGCCCTCAAAGAAGAAGTCGGTTTGCCCGTTATTCTTCACACGCACTGCACGACAGGGCTTGCTTATGCAACCTATCTTAAAGGCATAGAGGCGGGCGCGGACGTTATAGACACCGCAACAAGTTGTTTCAGCGGCGGAACAAGCCAACCTGCAACGGAAACTTTGGCGTACCTTCTCAAACAACTCGGTTATCAGGTTGACCTCGATATGGCGGTACTCAAAAAGGTTAACGACCACTTTAAACCTATTCGCGACGAGTACATCGCAAACGGAACGCTTATGCCTCGCGCGCTCACTACCGACACCGACGCGCTCAACTACAAAGTTCCCGGCGGAATGCTCAGCAACCTGTTTTCACAACTCAAGCAACTCAACGCTTTGGACAAACTCGACGCCGTTTTGGAGGAAGTGCCCAACGTTCGCAAAGATTTGGGTTATCCCCCGCTCGTCACGCCGATGAGTCAGATGGTAGGCGTGCAAGCGACGCAAAACGTACTTATGGGACATTACAACAGCATCGGTAAAGAAGTCAAAGCCTACCTTCACGGAGAGTACGGCAAAGCGCCCGGCGAAGTAAACGAGGAACTTCGCAAAAAAGCGTTGGGAGATACTCCGGTAATCACTTGCCGCTTTGCGGACACTTTAAAACCCGCATTTGAAGAAACAAAACAACAACTCAAAGGCATTGCGAGAAACGACGAAGACGTTTTGAGTTATATCGCTTTCCCGCAGGTTGCGGAAAAATTCTTTGCAGACAGAGAAGCGAAGGAACGCAACCACGCCACTTATAGTATAGAAGCGGAGGAATAAAAAAATCGTTATGTATACATTATTACTCGACAAACCCACGCAGTTGCCCGCAGGAGACGTGTTTGCAATATCGGGAGTAAGTTTTTTGCTCATCTTTGCGGTGCTTGCTTTCCTTATCGGAGTAATTTATCTTTTGCGCGCCGTTATGGGCGGAATAAGCAAAAAATCCGATAAAAAATCGTCCGAACCGACGTCAACCGCATCACCCGCGCCCGCTCCCGCAACTTTAGTTGCGACGGCAACGTCAAAAATAGGCAGTTGTGGCGGCATCGACCTTTACAACGTCGACCCCAAAGACGCCGCTATGGTAATGGCTATTTTGGCGGACGAACTCAAAACCCCTCTCAACCAACTTAAATTTATCAGCATCAAACGTATCGACGAGGTAAAATAAAATGAAATACAAAGTCAAATTAAACGATAAAGTTTACGAAGTAGAAGTAGAAAAAGGCAACGCAGTCATTATAAACGAATACGAAGCAATAGACGCTCCCAAAGCGGCGCCCGCACCCGTAGCGGCGGCTCCCGTTGCTCCCCAACCCGCTCCCGCAGCGGCGGCTCCCGTTGCTCCTCAACCCGCTCCCGCAGCGGCGGCTGCTCCCGCGTCTTCTGCGACGGCAGTAAAGAGTCCGTTGCCCGGCGCAATCATGGACGTAAAAATTTCCGCAGGTCAAGCGGTCAAAAAAGGCGACGTCGTTATGACGATAGAAGCCATGAAGATGGAAAACGAAATCAACGCGCCCAAAGACGGCACGGTCACGGCAGTTCACGTGAGCAAAGGCTCAAAAGTAGAGCAAGGCACTCCCCTCTACGATTTAGCGTAAAAAAAGGGGGTAAAAAGTCCTTATGAATATTTTTGACAGCGTAGCAGAACTGTTTACTAACAGCGGCTTTGCGACACTCGATTGGCAAAACTGGATTATGATTGCGGTAGCGTGCGTGCTTTTGTTTTTGGGCATCGCAAAACAGTTTGAACCGCTCCTTTTGGTGGGAATTGCTTTCGGAATGCTTCTTACCAACATCGTATCAGACAAAAATGCGGGCGATATGCTCTTTCACGCAGACTTTTGGACGGGCGACAAACTGCTTCCCGGCGGCAAAGTAAATTACGCTTTGGTCTTGCAGGAAGGCGGTTTGATAGATATATTGTACATCGGCGTAAAAACAAGCGTGTACCCCTGCCTTATCTTTATGGGCGTAGGCGCAATGACCGACTTCGGCCCGATGCTCTCCCGCCCCATCAGCCTTATTATGGGAGCGGCGGCGCAATTCGGAATTTATGCGGCCTTTATTTTTGCGTCTACCGTACTCAGCAAAAACTCTATAGGCGACGCGGGATTTACCCTGCAGGAAGCCGCTTCTATAGGCATAATCGGCGGCGCGGACGGTCCTACCGCTATTTGGTTGACCAAAAACCTCGCTCCGCACCTTTTGGGAAGTATCGCTATCGCGGCGTACTCCTATATGGCTCTTATCCCGCTGATTCAACCGCCGATAATCAAGTTGTTCACCACCAAAAAGGAAAGAATGATAAGAATGGACAGCCCCAAACAGGTTTCCAAAGCAACAAAAATCGTTTTCCCTATCTGCGTGACAATTGTGACCGTTCTTATTCTCCCCTCCGTCGCAGGACTCTTGGGCTGCCTTATGTTCGGCAACCTTCTTAAAGAATGCGGCGTGACGGAAAGACTCAGCGATACAGCCCAAAACGCATTGATGAATATCGTGACGCTGTTTCTCGGTATCTCCGTCGGCGCAACGGCAACGGCAAGCAGTTTCTTGACTCCGCAAACGCTTCTCATTATCGTGCTCGGACTTGCGGCGTTCAGTTTCGCAACCGCCGGCGGCGTGCTTGTGGGCAAATTGCTTTGCTGGATTACCAAAGGCAAAATCAACCCCATGATAGGCGCGGCAGGCGTTTCCGCAGTACCGATGGCGGCGCGCGTGGTACACAACGTCGGCAGAGAATACGACCTTGACAACCACCTTCTTATGCACGCTATGGCACCCAACGTCGCAGGCGTTATCGGTAGCGCGGTTGCCGCAGGTTTGCTTATGACCTTCTTTGGATAACCTTTCGCTTATCGACGCAAAACAAAATTAACGATATAAATATCTACCAAAGGTTGCCGTTCGACGCGGCAACCTTTTTTTGTAAACAAAACGCCGCAAAACCAAAACGACGCAAAAAAACAACGCGGTCTACGGTCAGAACGCGTTGTTTATAAGGAGAAAATCGGACATAGAAAATAACTATGCTTTTATCTCGGACTGTCTTTGTCTTTTTGATTTGTTTGTTTTTATCTATCTTATTTTATTGTCTTTTTTTCATCTGCGTTTACTTTGCCTGTTTTTGTCTGCGTTTTTTCTTTAACCTTTTTTAAACGCGTCTCCGAGAGTCTTTTAGGCTCTCGGAGATACAAAGTAATTTGACAAAGTTAATCTTGTTTGTCGGGCAGGATAGCCGCCATAGTGTTTGCAGAAGGCGGAAGTTTGCTCGTGTCTACTTTAAACTCTATGGAGAAACTAATCGGGAAAGTTATTGCTGCGTCGGGGTTGCCACTCTGAATATCAATCGTCATATAGTAGGTGTGACCTGCTTGTACGTAACGTTTTGCTCTCGATATCATATAATCATAAATGTCTTCCCCTTCCTTAGGCAAACCGCTGTAAAGCATTGCCCACGCTCTGTTGCCGCTCGACGCTATCCCTTCCAACGTTTCGCTCGTAAAAGGAAGTCCGTTTGTGCCGTCGATAAGTTTGCCCGTAGCGGTAACGGTAAAGCAGAAGTAATACGTTCCTTCTTTGTCGATATTTATGACGGTGGTAGGATCGGATACGTCATAGCAAGTTTCCCAACTAAGTCCGTCCTGTTTACGCTCGTTTTCCCAACGCGCGTACAGCGTAACTTCGTTGCCTTCGGCATAGTAATAAGGCACTTGTACGAGATTAGTCCACTCGACGCCTTCCTGCGTGCCGTCCTGCAAATACCAACCCCAAAAGAAACTGTCTTTTTTGACGGGTTTCTCAAGATTTGTCAATACGACTGCGGTCACTGCCGCAACGTCGTTGCCGCCTTTTGAGTCAAACTTGTAAGTAACTTTGGCAATGCCGCTATCGTCGATTCTGTCGCTATACTCTGCGCTTGCTTCAAAGAAAATCTCATAGTACGCTATGTATTTGTCGTTTGGTACTTTAATTACCAGTTGGTTGGCTAAACGATATTCAAAAACGAAGTGTTCTTCGTCCTCAAAGAAGTAAGCGAACAAAATGAAATCGCTAAAGAGATCTTCCCTCACAAGCTCCAAAGATTCGCCTTTAAACTCGACGATTTTGAGTTTTGCGCACTCGGCAACGGCAGTAATGTCGATGCTCGCGAGAGTCGTGGGGAAGGTTATCGTTTCCAGATTTTCGCAACCTAATACAGCGTTGGGACCCAACGCTTCCAAACCTTCGTTAAAGGTCAGGCTTTTGAGGTTGTTGGCTCTAAAAAACGCAAGTCGCGCTACCGTTTTGACCGTTGCGGGCAACGTAAATGTTTCTTCGGTTTTGGGCGCGGGGTAATTTATCAACGTCGTTTTTGCTTTGTTGTACAAAATGCCGTTTTCTGCCGAATAGTCCAACGTGCAACCTTCTTCTACAATCCATTCCGTCAACTTTTCGCTAAATACGGATTCGTTGGTAAACTCGGTAAGTTTTGCCGTAATCGTGAAGGAAGTCAACGCAGTACCGCTGAAGGTATACGCCGGTATTTTTGTCACGTTGTTGCCGTTGGGGTAAACAACGTTGGCAAGCGCAAGGCAAGAAGCAAACACAGACGACTCTCCCATTATCTGCACGCGCGACCAAACGGACGCTCCGTCCTCGTCAGAAAAGGGAGAACTACCCACCTGAAACTCGGTAAGCGTGGACGGGAGAGAAACGGTTTTGAGCGCTTGACAATTGCTAAATACGCCGTATTTAAGGCTTGTAATACCTTCGGGGACTGTCACGCTTTCAAGATTAGCGTTACTTTGAAAAGCGTAATAGTTTATGTCCTTGACGTTTTGCGAAATTACAAATTCCTTGACTTTGCTTGCGGGGGCAAAGTACAACAGCGTGTCGCCGTCCGTTCCCTTTTGCAAAAAGGCGGAGTCGTCAATAGTGTAGTATTTTGCGTTTGCGTTGTTTCCTACGACTTTAATGGTTTGGTGAAGAGGCTCGCCAAAACAATAAAAAGCGTCGATTGCGACTTGCTCCAAACTGTCGGGCAACGTGATACTCGTAAGACTGCCGCCGTGCATTACGCCGCCGCCTATGTAGGTGAGTCCGTCTTTAAAGGTGAGAGTAGTCAGACTTCTCGTCGCTTCAAACGCGCCGTAAGGCATCATGTTGTACTGCTCTCTATCGTTAAGCATCGGATACTTTGTGTATACGTCGGTGTAACCGTGAATTTCTTTTATCACGCCGTTTATCGTGACGGTTTGGATTCCGCTTTGATAAAAAGTTCCGCAACCGATATAGTCAAGGTCGGCGTCGATGGTTATGCTCGTGAGAAGGTTGTCGTCGCAAAACAGTCCCGGCGCAATCCAAGTGACTTCCTTGCCGATAGTGCAATTGCTGCCAACGACGGGATATATCGCGGTGTAAAGTTTTGTTCCGTCAAGACTTTTGACAAAACCGTCTTCTACCTTAAAGGTTTGGTTGTCTTGCGCGATAACTATGTTTTGCAAACCGTAAAAACGATAAAATACGTTGAATCCGATATAGTTTATCGTCGAAGGCAGGCGCACTTCGGATACGGAATAGCAACTCGCAAAAGATATCGTTTCCAAACGTTCTACGCCTTCTTCGATTTCTAAATCGGTCATTTCTCTCAATTGATAAAAACCGATGGGCTTTATCGTCTTGATAGAGCCGGGAATATGAAGTCTTGTGACGTCGAGATAAGTAAACCCTTCTTCCTCTACCGTGTTTACGGGTTTGCCGTCATACTCTTTGGGAAGTACGAGATAGTCGGGTATGGGGTCGTCGTAATCGTATTTTTTGTCGCCGTTTATGCTTATGGAATAAGATTGACCGTCCTCGTTGAGCGTGAAACTGAAAAATCTGTCGTCAGAGGGCAAATAATCGTACGCCGCATAATAGTCAACGTCGGTTTTAATAGCCGAGAATACCGCGTCGTTGCCTTGCTCGTCTTGCCACTTGTCCAGTTCATAACACGCATAAGTGTGCGAAACTTCGTCCTTTGTCGGCGCAATTACGTCGCTGCCGTAAGGTACTTGCTTTGTGAGATTGTCTACTATCCCCGTGTCGTCAAAAAAGCGTACCGTTACCGTTTTGTACTCCCACGTGGCTACCAAAACTACGTTGTCGGCGTCGCTTACGACATAGTTGCTGCCTGCCGCTACCGTCTTGCTGCCGTCAGACCAACCTAAAAATACGTATCCCACTCTCGTAGGCTCTGCCGCAACGGTAAACGTTCCGTTGTAGTTTACGCCGTTTTGCGTGGGCGCGGCGGGCATATCTGCCTCTTTGTACCCTAAATCGTACGTGACGGTGTAGGTCAACGACGTGAACTTTGCCGTGAGCGTCAGGTCTTTGGTGATAGCCGTCGCAAAGTCAAACTTTGTTTCTCCGTCGTACCAACCGTCAAAACGTACACCTTCGCTTGTAGTTACGTTTGCGGCATAGGTTGTTTTGCCGTCTTCTACGGTGACTGTTGCCACCGTTTCCTCGCCGTTTTTAAATGTAACAGTGTAGTACGTTGTCTTTGCGCAAGAAGCAAAACACAACGTCAACACTACCGCCGCCAAAACGACAATCAAGAGTTTTGTGAGTTTTTTCATCAGATTGTACCTCCGTACTAAAAAATTTTATAAAAGGTATCAAAAATGTTTTTATTTTAAAACCTTTCTAAAATGATAATATTATAAAATAAAATATTTGTCAAGTATATTGATTGACTTTTATTGTGAAATATGTTAATTTCATTTATAGAGAGAGTAACGGACTTTCCGTTGGGCGATATATATATTGCAAGTTTAACAAACGCTCCTTGCCGTGACGCTTTGGATTGTTTTAAAACAAAAAAACCGCAAAAATTGACTAAAAATATCAACAACCATATATATAAGGAAGTTTAAAAATGAAAGACGCCATAGATTTAAACACAAAGTTCAAACGACGCGTGATTGACGGCGCAGACGCTTTAGAGTTTGCCATAAACGACAAGATATACTGCATTGAGCAGCCGACAAACAAAAACTCGGGGTATATTCTGCTGTATTTGTTTAATGTTCTTATGGCTTTTTACCGCGCCAACATAGTTATGACGGAAACGGGGTTGTTGCCTTCTTCAAACACTCTCACTCCGCAAGAAAGGTCTGCAATGGTAAAAATTTACGATTTGCGGCAAAGCACTATGGGGCAGGTGGCAAAATGTTGCAACTACACGCCGAGCAAAACGACTCGTTTTGTAGATACTCTTATCAAAAAAGGGTTGGTGCAAAGAGATTTTGACCCGCTCAACCGCAGAATCATACTCGTTTCCCCCACTCAAAAAGGTATCGATTTGGTAGAAGCAGACAACGCCTACGTTCAAAACCACTTTTTAAACTTGATTAAAGACATATCGGAAACCGAGCGCGCGGAATTGCTTGACCACTATCTCGCAATAATATCCATCTACAAAAAGTATTGCAATCTTGCCGTCGTTCCCGACGAATTTAAAGAAACTTACAAAATCTGACAACTCAAAAAAATCAAGGCGATACAAACGCGTTTGTATCGCCTTTTTGACTATTGTTTTTTCCGCTTTTTGACCTTGTTTTTAGTTAACGTGTTGCGATTTTTTATTCAAACAGTTCTATACTTACGTAATGTTTGCCGTCTTTGTCGGAAAAAGTGAGTTTTATCGCGTAGCCTTCCGAAAGTCTCCTTTTTTTACCTAAAGCGGCTTTGGACCATACCGCTTTGTTTTCTTTGTCGATTTTACAGTAAGTTTCGCCTATTTTGCTATAGAATTCGTAATAAAATCCCCAGTCGTGTTTGACTTCTATCGGATTTGGATTGTCGCGCAAAAAAACAAAACCTTCCGCGAAAGAGTCGTGCCAAGCGTTGAAAAACGGAAAATAATATATTTCCGGTTTGTCGCCTTTGCCTATGTATCGACCATAATCGCCATAAACATGGTATTTGTTTTTTGCCTCCACTTTTTCGACAGAATAAAAATTGCCGTCCTCAAAAAATATTAAGATTTTTCTGCCATACTTGTTGGCTTCGGTGCGCCACAAGTTGTTGTTGCCGACTATTTTTTTTTCAAAATCGTTGCCGTCAGACACTTTTATCACATAATCAATCTTGTTGCGCGACGATCTTTTGTGATTATACTTTCCAAAATTGTGCGCTATCGGAAAATGTTTGTCTTCATAAACGCTTTGCCAACTTGGGACAATAATGTCCATTGTGTGCCACGCACAGCCTACAAGACAAAAGGCAACAAGACATAATGCAACAATTGACAATATTACTTTTTTCATAATTACTTTTTTCATACAATCCTCCTTTATTTATAGATATTTTCACCATAATTATCGAAGCAAAAAGAGTAAGATAGTCGAATATCAACCCATTATCAATATACATTATAAAAAATTACGTGTCAAGTAAATAACAAAAATTTTATTAACAAATCAGAAAAAATTCATTTATTGCTTTGAAAAGAAACAATAAATCCGCAGAAAAATCATCTCTGCGGATTTGTTTTGGTCGTTTGTTTGGTTTTAAACTTTTTTACTTTGTTTTGAATATGCCTTGTCAAGTTGAGTTAAAAGGCGTATTTAAGGACGGGTTGGCGAGCGGCGCGAACTTCGTCCACTCTGCCTATGACGGTAGTGTGAGGGCTGTCGTGCAACGCTTGCGGATTTTGTTTTGCTTCCTTGAGTATGGTGAGCATTACTTCCGCCGCGTGATCCAAAGTTTCCTTCGTTTCCGTTTCCGTCGGCTCAAACATAAGCGCTTCGTGTACGATGAGCGGGAAGTACATCGTCGGCGGGTGGATACCCCAGTCCAACATTGCTTTTGCCACGTCCATAGCGGCAACGCCCGTTTCGTCCTTTAAACCTTGCAACGTAAGCACAAATTCGTGCATACAAATGCGGTCGTAAGCGACTTGGTAATCGTTTTTGAGGCAGGCAAGCAAGTAGTTTGCGTTGAGAACGGCTTTTTGAGCGGCGTCCTTTATGCCTTGTCTACCCAACGTTTTGATGTACGCCGCGCCCTTTACCAACACCGAGAAGTTGCCGTAAAAAGTTTTGACTTTGCCGATACTCTTTTTGGGATTGTACCCTTTAGGCAACGTCCCGAATACGGGTACGGGGAGAAAACTTGCCAAAAACTGTTTGCAACCTACGGGGCCCGCTCCGGGACCGCCGCCGCCGTGCGGTGTAGAAAAGGTTTTGTGGATATTGAGGTGCATACAGTCAAAACCCATATCGCCGGGACGTACTACGCCCATAACGGCGTTGAGGTTTGCGCCGTCATAGTAGCACAAGCCGCCCGCTTTGTGGATAATTTCGGTTATTTTCAAAATGTTTTTGTCAAACAAGCCCAACGTGTTGGGGTTGGTGAGCATAAGTCCCGCCGTATCCTTGCCGACTACTTTTTTGAGTTCTTCTACGTCGACGCCGCCTTCTTGGTTGCTTTTGACGCTGACAATTTCAAATCCGCACATATGCGCGCTGGCGGGGTTTGTTCCGTGTGCGCTATCGGGAACGATAATCTTTTTGCGGGCAAAGTCTTTGCGGCTTTCGTGGTACGCCTTTATTAGCATTATCCCCGTAAACTCGCCGTGCGCGCCCGCCGCAGGTTGAAGCGTCATAGCGTCCATACCCGTGATTGCGCAAAGGTCGTCGCTCAATTCGTCAAGAAGTTTTTTGCAACCGACCGTCGTTTTTGCCTCTTGCAACGGGTGAATCCGCGTGAACCCTTCCAAAGCGGCTACTGCCTCGTTTAAGCGGGGGTTGTACTTCATAGTGCAACTGCCGAGAGGGTAAAAACCGTTGTCTACGCCGTGCGCTTTGCGAGAAAGTTCTGTATAGTGGCGAATAAGGTCGATTTCCGACACTTCGGGAAGGCGAGCGGGGTTTAAGCGCTTTTCTGCCTTGAGGTTGTATTTTGGAACGTCCAACTCGTCTAAAGTGACGGCTGTCCTGCCCTTTACCGATTTTTCAAAAATCAACATATTATTTTACCTCCTTAAAAGCGTCTACGACGGCGTCGAGAGTCGCTTTGTCGGCTTTTTCCGTCACGCACCAAATGCTGTCGGTGGCGTTGAGTTTGCAACCGCCCAAAATACCCGCTTTGTCGAGTTTTTTGACGACGGCGGCGGTGTATTTGTTTGTTTCTATGGTAAACTCGTTGAAAAACTCGCCTTTGTATTTGAGTTTAACTCCGTCTATCTTGCAAAGTTGACTCGCAAGGTAATGCGCTTTGCTTACGCACGCGTCGGCTACCTGCTCCATTCCCGTTTTGCCCATTGCGGCAAGATATATTACCGCCGTAGTTGCGCACAACGCTTGGTTGCTGCAAATGCTGGACAGAGCCTTTTCTCTCCTGATGTGCTGTTCTCTTGCCTGCATCGTGAGAACGTACGCCGTTTTGCCGTTTTTGTCCACCGTTTCGCCAACGACGCGACCGGGCATTCTTCTGCTCATCTTGTTGTCGCAAGTGAGAATACCGAGATACGCTCCGCCATAACTCAAAGGCATACCGAGTGGTTGACCTTCCGCAACTGCAACGTCTGCGCCGCACTCTTTGGGCGTCGCAAGTACCGTTGCTGCGATAGGATTGAATACGTAAACAAACTTTGCGCCCTTATCGTGCGCGAGTTGACCTATCTTTTTCATGTCCTCGATAAGACCAAAATAGTTTGGGCATTGCGCTATTACGCAAGCGGTGTCGTCGTCAATGGCGTTTTCCAACGCTTTTAAGTCCACAAGACCGTTTTGCGGCGCGATTTCTACTATTTGTCTGTCCCCCGCATAACAATAAGTCTTTGCAACCTGAACGGTTTGCGGGTTTACCGCACCTACTATTATCGCCTTGTTTTTGCGTTCTGCGCACATCGTGATTGCTTCGCCTACGGCAGTGCCAACGTCGTAAACGCTGGCGTTGGATACGTCCATTCCGCTCAACTCGCACATAAGCGTCTGATACTCAAATATGCACTGAAGTACGCCTTGAGATATTTCCGGCTGGTACGGGGTGTAAGCGGTGACAAATTCGCTGCGGTTTACTAATGCGGGAACGCAAGCGGGTATGTAGTGGTCGTACGCGCCGCAACCGCGCAAAATCGTGTCGTAAACTTTGTTTTGCGACGCAAGGACTTTAAAATCTTTTTCCACCTGCATCTGACTTTTGCCGTCTGCGATGGGCAAATCCTTTAATATCAACTGTTTGGGAGCGTCGACGTAAAGGTCGTCAAGACTTTTTACGCCTATTTTGGCAAGCATTGCCTCGACGTCCTCTTTTGTGTGAGGTGTATAAATGCTCATAATTCTCCTTTTGGTTTTTAAGTCAATCGGGAGAAAACCCGTCCGCAAAAGCGTTCCGTCCCCTCCCGATGATTTTTTTGTTTTAAGTTATCGCTTATTGCTTGCAAAACTCTTTGTATTGCTCTTCCGTCATGAGTTCGCCTTTGCCTGTCAACTCGACTTCTATAATCCAAGCGTCGTAAGGAGCGTTGTTTATCATTTCCGGAGCGCCTTCCAACTCGTCGTTGACTGCGGTGATTGTGCCGGAAACGGGAGAGATAACTTCGCTGACCGCTTTAACGGATTCTACGTCGGTGAAAGCAGTTTCTATCTCTACCTTCGCGCCTACTTCGGGAAGGTTGACGTATACGATGTCGCCTAATTCGTGTTGCGCGTAGTCGCTAAGACCTACTTTCGCTTTGTTGCCGTCGATTTTTACCCATTCGTGGGATTTGCTGAAAAGTAAATTTTCCATATTAAAACTCCTGTTTTTAGATTATTTTTTTGTCGTCATAACGTCGTTTTGCTTTTTTTGACGCGGCGTTACGTTAGTTGGCTCTTTTGTAAAAAGGCATTTTTATTACCTTTGCTTTGAGTTTTTTGCCGCGCACGTCAACGTACACTTCTTCGCCCATATAGGGTTTTTGAATACGAACCATTGCGATAGCCTTTTTAAAGTACGGACTCATCGTGCCGGTTGTCACTTTGCCTATCTTGTTGCCTTCTGCGTCGTAAACGTCGCTGCCTTCACGCGCGATGCCCTTGTCTACCAACTCTATCGCTTTGCGCTTGAATTGCGGTTGATTGTCCAAAAGCGCTTGTTTGCCGATAAAGTTTGGTTTGTCCATCTTGATAAAGATGTTGCAACCGACTTCCGTCGCCAAAAAGTCCTCGCCCAGCTCGTGTCCGTAAAGAGGCATGCAAGCCTCAAAACGCAAAGTGTCGCGCGCGCCCAAACCGCAGGGAATAAGTCCCTCCTCCTTACCGACGGAAAGCAATTTTTCAAACACTTCGGATATTTTTTCTGCAGGGCAATAAATTTCAAATCCGTCTTCGCCCGTATAACCCGTGCGGCTTATTATGCAGTTGATGCCCAAAAAGGCGTTGTTTTGCTTAAACGTGTAGTATTTGTCGGGTAAATCGTCCGCGCTGACTATCTTGAGCATAATCTGCTCGGCTTTGGGCCCTTGCAACGCTACCTGTCCGATTGCGTCGGAAAGATTTTTGAAGGTGGTGTTGGGAAGAAGATGACTTTCCACCCACTTTGCGTCTTTTTCGCAGTTGCCTGCGTTGACTACGAGATAATAATGTTCGTCGCCAAACTTGTAAACCAACAAGTCGTCCACTTCGCCGCCCTTCTCGTTGAGCATCATAGTGTAACGAACTTGCCCCGCCGTCATATCGGTAAAGTCGTTGGTCATAAGCATCTGAATGGTTTCCAGCGCGCCTTTGCCTTTGAGTTCAAACTCGCCCATGTGGGATACGTCAAACAATCCGCAAGCGGTGCGCACTGCCATATGCTCGGCAATAAGCCCGCTACCTTCGTATTGAATAGGCAACTCAAACCCTCCAAACTCAACGATTTTGCCTCCGTGAGCAAGGTGATTGTTGTAAAGTGGTGTTTTTTTAGCCATATCTATTCTCCTCAAAAACAATTTGTTTTTATCGCATTTAATTATATCAAACAGAGCAAAAAAGTACAAACGTTTTTATCGCATTTGTGGCAATTTTAAAGGTTTTTTTTGTTTTGCTCCGACAAGAAGTCAAATCGGTTGCGTCGTACGATTGTTTGACGCCGTTTTTTAAAAAAACGACGTCGCAATTCCCGCCTATCTCAATATCACGGCGTGGCTGACGGGACAAAAGGTATCGCCTTCTCCCAAAACCACTACGCTGTCGTGCTGTAATTCCCGCACAAAACCGCCTACGCGAACGTTGAAACTGTCCACGCCTTCTACGGCTGTCAATACCGTGTACTTACCCGGCGCTAATTCTCCTTTTTTGCCCGCCGTCAACGTCTGTCCGCACGCAACGATTATGTCGCCCTTTAAGTACGTGGCGTTTGCTTGGTCGTTTTGGTTTGTAGCGGCGTCGTCAGTAGAATATCTGTGCTTTTCCCCGTACTCTACGCCGGTTTTGTCTTCAAATTTTTTTGCCTTTTTGCGCCGCCCTTCGCTTATCACGACGGCAACGATAACTATCGCAACCACGACGATTGCGGCAATAATAAGCCACGTTTCTACGGGCAACGATTCCAAAATAGTTTGCAACATATTTGCCTCCTTTTTTACTGTTTTTTCGCCGCGTTTTGCGACGGAACGGATTGTTTTAAACTCGGCGTCGACTTTTGTCAACCCGTATTTAATTATAGTATTTTTTTTGCGTCGTGTAAAGTTTTTTTTGATATTTTGCAAAACCTTTTGTTTAACGACAAAAAATTTGTTTTTTAAGCCGTTAACGGTTGACTTTTTTGCGGCAAAGTAATATTATGGTCATATCAAATAATACAAGGAGATGCTTTAATTATGGCAAACAAAAAAATTAGCAACAACGTAATCAATGCCGTACTGTACATCGTTATCGGCGCGCTTTTTTGCATTTTCCGCAGCGGAATGCTCAACTGGCTGCTCACAATCGCCGGTATCGTCTTTATCGCTCTCGGTATCTACGACATTATCAAAAAAAATCTGACCAACGGCATTATAGAAGTCGTTATCGGCGTGGTGATTATTCTCGGCGGCTGGCTGTTTGTAGAAATCGTTCTTATCGTTTTTGGCGCGCTGCTCGTCATCAAAGGCATAATGGACCTTGCGGAAATCTTTAAAAACAAAAACCGCAACGTTATGCAGATAATCGCCGCAATCGTCACAATAATAATAGGCGCGTTGCTTATCGTAAGCAAATGGGTGATGATAGACTGGTTCTTTATCGTGCTCGGCGTAGTGTTTATCGTCAACGGCGTACTTGCTTTGGTAAGCAAAAAGTAATTACGTATACAAAATTTTAAATCAAGAAAGGCGAATGCGTATTGTTGCTTCGCCTTTTTTAAATCGGTTTTTTTGCGTTTTTTAAGCCTGCTTTTAAGTCGTTTAAAGTTTGTTTTTTGGTCTGTTTTTTGTGATGTAAGTCCGTTTTTGCAAAGCGGCTTGTCGGTCACTCTTTATCGTTTTTGGCTCGTTGTATCTCGGCTTTTGCCGCCGCCAACTCTTTGATGTTGGCGCGCTCCAACATCGCAACCGCCCTGTCCGTCGGGTTGTCGTCGTCAAAAATGAGTTGGTCGTATCTAAACTCCGCCGTTATCCCTTCCGTAACGTCGTGCAACGCCACGCCGCCGGTATAAAACTCCGCAGATACTATTTTTCCGTCGGGGCGCACGCCCGTCAACAGCATAAAATGCACTCCCTTAACCTTGTAAAAATCCACAGACGCGTGGGTAAGAGATGTTTCCGACAGTTTTTGTTGCAATCTTCCGCGATAAAAATCTCCCGCAAGGGCGGTAAGCGGTTTGCTTGCGTCGGGATATGCGTCGATATAGTTGAATACGTCGTAAATTTTGTGGTTTTTAAAGTAAAATATCCCCGACGAGATAGCCACCGCCGCAAACGCCAAAAACATAACGAAAGCAACGGTGGAAAAATCCGACGAAGTAAATTCGCTTATTGCGTACGTTACAAAACAAACCGCAGAAAACGCCACGCTCAACGCAAAGCAAGGCACAACGACGCGGGCTTGTTTAAGGTACTTTTTCATATCTTTTTCCAAATCGAATTGTTCCATACCGATATAATACGCTAAATATCCGATAAAGTCAACGCAATTTGCAAAACGCTCTTTACGATATTAAAAATCGACAAAAAACAGCCCAAAAAACCGTCGAGTTTTTTAAATCTGCGGCGGCATTTTTTTAGGTTTGCCGTATTTGCTTGCCTTTTTTTTGCGTCTGTGTTAAAATCGACAAGGTATGTATATAACGTTATTCGGAATTGAAATCAACTGGGTAAGCCAAATTTTTAGTCTTATCGCCACAATCCTTATGATTGCGGGGTTTTACGTCAGCCGCAAAAAATTTATGGTACTGCTGTCGGTATCGTTGGTTTTTTGCATTATAGAATTTGTAATTCTCAAACGCTATCCCGTCTGCATAAGTTACGCAGTATCCATTTTGCGTAACGTCGCGCAAATTTTTTACGACAAAAAAGACAAACGTATGCCTTTTTGGCTTACCGCTATATTCGTCGCCGCCGCTCTCGGCGTAGGGTTGCCCTTTGTCAAAGTGTGGTTTGAAGCCTTGCCCGTCATCGGTACGGTATGCTTTATGCTTGCAAATCATCTCAACAGTTGGGCGGCTCTCAAAACCGCCTGCGCAGGCAAACAACTGCTCAGCATAGCGCACGGAGCGTTGGCGCGCTCTCCCGTTGCCGTCATAAGAGAAGTTATCGTTCTCATTGCCATTATCGGCGGAATAATAAAATCCGTTGCGGAAAAACGTAAAGCCGCAAAACAACAAAACGACGACGCTCTTGCAAACCAAGACAACGCCGTCGTATTAAATTCCTCCGCCGCAACAGATACACAAGTTGTCGCAACCGATACGCCGCCGCAAGCGGAATAATTATATCGTTTGTTTTTTGCCAAAAATCGCCGTCAGATTTTTTCCACCGTCAACGTGCGCGTTCCGCCGGTTTCCTTATAGGTGATTTTTAGCGTGTACTCGTCGCTCAAAACGCTGGTTGCGACGTCTTGTTCGCTAAAGGCTACAAAACAAAGCCGAAGGCTTGCCAAAAAAACAGCCTTCGGCTTTGTTAACGACGATAGAAAATAGCAAAAAGTTGCGGACAATATAAGCAATACAAAGTCCGTCAACCTTTGCTCGTACCGTTTTTGACGCGGGTTGTCAATTTTGTCAAGCCGCATAAAGCGGCAAAACCGTACCCGTCAACGTCAAAAAACTAAAACTCGTAAAGTACTTGGTACTTGGTGAGATACTCGGGCAACTTCCCTTGAGTGCTGAAAGTAAAGATAAAGTCCACGCCGCTCGTTTCCGCAACTTTTTCCAACCGAGAGAACAGTCCTTGCAAGTCGACAATATCTTTTTTGACTATTTTGACTATTCCGTCAAAAAATATGGTTTGGATATCGTAGTTTCCCGCGAGCATTCCTTTGACAAACGCCAAAAACGTATCTTCTCCGCGCACGTCGTATTCGCTGGTATCGACGAGTTTGATTGCGTGAGCGAGGTCGTGTATACGCGACATATCCTTGTCGATATAGACGAGGGAGCCTTTTGCGTCTGCTACGCTGTCGTTGGCTATCTGAACGAGTTTTTTGGTTTTGCCACAGCCTTTAGGACCGTAAATGAGTTGAATTTTGCCCATTGTTGCCTCCTGATATTTTATAGTATTATTTTACCAAAAATCGGCAAAAAATCAATACTTTTTTCAATTTTTATTTGATTTCTTGTATGAAATTTTTGATGCGTTGCGCGCCCTTTTGAATGACGGGGATATCCAACGTATAAGTAAGTCTGATATAGTCCTTTGCGCCGAAACTTTCGCACGGAATAACCGCTACGTGCGCGTTTTCCAACAGCAGTTGACTAAACTGCAACGCGCTTTCTATTTTTGTTCCGTTGAAGGATTTGCCAAACAAACCGCTCACGTTTACCATTACGTAAAACGCTCCGTTGCCCTTTACGCAGTTTACGGCGTCAAAACCTTTAAAGCAATCGAGCAATGCGTTGCGGCGAGCTTCAAACACTTTGCGCATATCTGCGATAAACGGTTGACCGTCGTTTAAGGCGGTTATCGACGCGTGTTGCGCGATTGTGTTGGCGTTGCTGGACTCGTGGCTTTGCAATGCGCCCATACGCTTTGCGGCGTCTACCGTAGAAGCGGAGTAACCTATACGCCAACCCGTCATTGCGTACGCTTTGCTCATTCCGTTGATGACGATGGTGCGGTTTTTGATTTCTTCGCAAGTTTGCGCGACGGAAAAGTGTTTGTGTCCGTCATAAGCAAGCGCTTCGTAAATTTCGTCGGAGATAATCCATATGTCGGGATATGCTTTAAGCATTTCCGCAAATTCTCTCACAACGTCTTCCGTGTACAACGTGCCTGTGGGGTTGTTGGGGGTGTTGAGTATTATCGCCTTTGTTTTGGGCGTGATTGCCTTTTTGACCGCCGCTACGTCAAGCATAAATCCTTTGCTTGCGTCGGTGTTTACGACAACGGGTTTGCCGCCGCATATTTTGACAAGTTCCGGATAAGTAAGCCAGTACGGAGCGATTATTATCACTTCGTCACCGTCCTGAACCACCGCTTGTACGGCATTGAACAAGCACTGCTTTGCGCCCGTGCTTACTACGATTTGGTCGGGCGTATAGTCAAGGTTGTTGTCGCGTTTGAGTTTTGCGCATACGGCTTGTTTTAATGCGGGAAGTCCGCTCGCCGCCGTATACTTGGTGTACCCTTTGTTTATGGCGTTTATCGCCGCTTTGCAAATAAACTCGGGGGTGTTAAAATCCGGTTCTCCCGCCGCAAAACTGATAAGGTCGACGCCTTCCGCTTTCATTTGGTTTGCCTTTGCGGTAATCGCAAGAGTAAGGCTGGGTGAAACGTTTTTTGCTCTGTCAGTAAAAGTCAACATTTTTTCCTCCAAAGGCTATTAACCTTTAAAATATTATATTTTTGCGCGTAAGCGTAAAATCCTTGTTTTTTTGTCTTTGCCGCTTTGATTTTTAATCTTCGCTGTTTTGAAGTTTTGCCGTTTGGTCGGCAAGCCGCAAAGCCTCTATCATTTGGTCTATGTCGCCGTTCATAAAGTTGTCGATGCTGTAAATCGTGTAGTTTATGCGGTGGTCGGTGACGCGTCCCTGCGGAAAATTGTACGTTCTTATTCTCTCGCTGCGGTCGCCCGTACCTACCTGCGTTTTACGCCTGTCGGCGTATTCCTTATCCGCCGCCGTCTGGTACATATCGTAAAGTTTGCTCTTTAACATTTCCATAGCGTACTCGCGGTTTTGTATCTGACTGCGTTGGGTTTGGCAAGCAACGACTATGCCCGTCGGAATATGCGTGATTCTTATCGCGCTCTCCGTCTTGTTGACGTGCTGTCCGCCTGCGCCGCTACTGCGGTAAGTGTCTACTTTAAGGTCTTTTTCGTTTATTTCTATTTCTACGTCTTTTGCTTCCGGCAACACCGCAACGGTAACCGTACTTGTGTGTATGCGCCCCTGCGACTCCGTTTCCGGCACGCGCTGAACTCTATGCACGCCCCCTTCAAACTTGAATCTGCTGTACGCGCCGTTGCCTACT
This sequence comes from uncultured Clostridia bacterium, assembly GCA_934230325.1. Taxonomy (GTDB): domain Bacteria; phylum Bacillota; class Clostridia; order Christensenellales; family CAG-314; genus SFEB01. The sequence continues at coordinate 39,423 of CAKQEP010000011.1, forward strand.
ACCATAAAGGAAGTTTCCTTTATGCCGCCCAACTCGTTTTCGTTGGTGTCGATTTCCTCGACTTTCCAACGCATTTTGTCGGCGTACATCGTGTACATACGCTTGATTTCCGCAGCAAACAAGGCGGCTTCCTCCCCGCCCGCCCCCGCGCGAATTTCTACGATAACGTTCTTTTCGTCGTTGGGGTCTACCGGCAAAAGAAGCACTTTGAGTTGCTCTTCCGTCTTTTCTATCTTTTCCTTGAGTTGCTTGATTTCTTCGTGCAACAACTCTTGCATTTCCTTGTCCGTTTCGCTCTCCAAAGTCTTAAAACTGTCGTCAAGCGCTTTGCGGTCCGCCTTCCACTCGCCGTATTTTTCTACCACAGGCTCGATGTTGGCGTGCTCTTTTACCAACTTTTTCCACTCGTTGTTGTTGGCTATTATCTCGGGCTTTGCGATTTCTGCCGTCAAAAAGTCGTATCTGTCTTTTATTTTGTCTAATTTGTTAAACATATTGTCCTTATCGTTTTTTGTTTTTTAGGTAAAATTGCGGGCAAGCCCAAAAAAAGACTAATTTTTGCCTTTTTTGACGGCTATCACCATTCTGTCGTGGTCGGAATAGTCTTTAAAAACTTTTACGTCGTACTGCTCGCTAAATAATGCGGGAACGGTTTTTCCTTCGTCAAAACCTATTTCCATATACAAAACGCCGCCGTCGGTAAGACGCGCCGCCGCTTCCTTCGCGAGTATGCGGTAAAAATCGAGCCCGTCTTTGCCGCCGTCCAACGCCGCGCGCGGTTCATAATTTTTTACGCCGTCGTCCAACGTATCTATTACCGCCGTCGGAATGTACGGCGGGTTGCAAACGATGGCGTCAAACTTGCCTTTGACCTTTTTAAACATATCGCTGCGTACAAACCGTACCCTTTTTGCATTGACCTTTTTTGCGTTGGCTTTTGCGACTTTTAACGCGTCTTTGCTCACGTCCGCAAGCAAAACTTTTGCGGTGGCCTTTTTTGATACGGTCAAGCCTATACAGCCGCTACCGCAACACAAATCCAAAACTTTTTTGGGGTTTGCCTTTATTACTTTTTCGCACAGCAACTCCGTTTCCTGTCGGGGAATAAGCGTTTTTTTGTCCACGTAATAAAAATACTCAAAAAAGGGCGCGGTACCTATCGCGTACTGCAACGGTTTGCCTTCGCTCGCCTCTTTAAGCCGTTTGCGAGCCTTTGCAAGCCAACAAAAACTTATCTTTAGTTTGGATTTGTCTACGCCGTCTTTGAGATTGAGCAATCCTTCCGCCGCCCATTCGGCGTTTAAAACGTCCATATCGTATTCTTTGAGCAAACCCTTGATATGCTCCAAAAACTCGGCGTAAGTGATAGGCGCGGGAAAACTCTGCTCCTTTATCGTTTGGTCCGAATCCATCTCCAAAACTTTGAGAAAGGACGTTATCGCAACTTCGCACATGTCTTCCGTCGGCTCGCGCGTCGTTATTTTTTGCATTTGCTTGCCCAACCATTTGAGAGGTTGCCAAAACTTGCATTCGGTCTCTGCCAAACCCATAAGAACTTCGTAACTTATCGCCGCAACGACGGGTACGAAGGCAAGGTTTATCAAAAATCTTATCCACTTTTTGTCAAAGTACGCCAAAAAACCTACGGCTTTAAAAATTATCGCCGCTATCATACCCACTATCACCGACAACAAAAATACAAATACGATAAAGGAAGTACCGCACCTGTCGTGGTGTTTGCTGCTTGCCATTACGTTTTGTACCGTGAGTTCCTTTTCTGCTTCAAAACAGTTTATGGTTTTGTGTTCTGCGCCGTGATACATAAACACGCGCTTGATTTCCTTATTTTGCCCCACCGAAACAAAGTAAAGCGTCATAATAATCAGTTTTGCCGCTTCCTGAATAGCAACTATCGCAACGGGTGAAAGACTGACTTTAAAAATGCGGTTTATCCACTCGGGAATGCTCGCCGGCAACCATATGAAAAGAAAAACGGCAATAGCAAAACCCAACAGCATGGATATTGCCATCGCTATTTTAAAACCCTTTCCGTCGCCGGTGGTCACTTCGTCCTCGCCGGCTACTTCCGCAGAACGGGTAAGCGTCTTTGTGCCTAATACGAGATTGCTTACCATATTTACCACGCCGCGTACAAAAGGTATCTTGTTTATCTTTTTTTGTTTTGGGATTCGCTTTGCTTCCAAACGTATTGCGCCGCTTTCGTCCCTGACGGCTAATGCCATTGCGGTTGCTCCGCGCATCATTACGCCTTCCATCACCGCTTGTCCGCCGATTTTTGTTTTCGCCATAAAAATCTCGTTGTTTTGCGACTTTTTATCGTTAAGCCTAAACCTAAATTATACTTTTTGCGTACTCTTAGGCTATTATACCAAATAAAAAATTTTTATGCAACAAAATAGCGCAGAAGTTTGATCTGCGCTTTGCTTTTGCCGATAAGACTATATACCGTAACGTTTTTTAAATTTGTCAACTCTGCCGCCTGCGTCAACCAACTTTTGTTTTCCCGTAAAGTAGGGGTGGCATTTGTTGCAAATTTCTACCTTGATGACGTCACCCTTTTTGGTGGTGCCGGTAACAAATTTTTCCCCACAAGCGCACTCGACAGTGACCTCGTGATAATCGGGATGGATTTTTTCTTTCATAGGTAATCACCTCACAAACAAATTCAGCCTTGCTATTATATAACATACAAAAAAAATAGTCAAGGGTTTTTACAAACTTTTTTTAGCAATCTTTGCGCCCGACGCCTCAACGCCGATTTTTGATTTTACAAAACTCCCAAATACGCAAGAATCAACGCCGTCGTGTTTTTTAAGCCGTCGTAGTGCGTGCGTTCCATACCGTGACTTGCGTGTACTCCCGTGCCTACCAACGCTCCGACAATGTCGTTGCCGCCGCGCCACATAGCCCCTACGTCGCTACCGTAAAACGGGTAAACGTCTACGGCGTATTTTAGGTTGAGCCGCTTTGCGTGGTCGATAAGTTGGTTGGTAAAATCATAGTCGTAAGGTCCGCCGCCGTCTTTTGCGCAAATGCTGACGTCGTGTTCCGTACAGTTGAGGTCAAGACCTATGCAACCCATATCCACCGCCAACATTTTGATAAGTCCGTCGGGAACGAAAGCCGCGCCGTGACCTACTTCCTCGTACATCGTTATTAAAGCCTTAAAACCGTGTTTCAACTCGATTTTGTTGTCTTTTATGTACTTAAACGCCGTCAAAATGCACGCGACGCTGGCTTTGTCGTCGATAAAGCGGGATTTTAAATACCCGCTCGGCGTAACTACGGTTTTTGTGTCTATGCAGATATAGTCGCCGCTGTTTATGCCGAGTTTTTTTACGTCGTCGGCGTTTTTGACAACTTCGTCAAGCCTGACGTACATGTTGGCGTCGTCGCGCGGGCGGGACTTTGCGTCGGGGTATACGTGGCTGGACGGACTCTTGCAAAGTATCGTACCCGTAAACTTTTTGCCGTCGCGGGTGATTACCGTGCAGTACTCCCCGTCAAGCGTCGGCAACTGCGGACCGCCCAAAACGGTAAAACACAAACCGCCCTTTGAGTCTATGCTCCTTACCATTGCGCCCAACGTGTCGGTGTGAGCGCACGCGCCGAGATAACCGTCGTTTTTGCCTTCTACCGTCAAAACCGCACAACCTTTGTTTGTCAACTCAAACTTTGCACCGACTTCTTCCGCCATAGTTTTGAGTAGCGGCATAACTTCCTTGTAGTAACCCGTCGGACTCGGCGTATTAAGCAATTTTGTCACCGCGTCAAACAAATAATTTTTGTAACTGTCTAAATCTCTCATAAAAACCTCTTTATTTGCTTTTTTTATTGCTTATCTTGTTTATTGTACCACTTTGCCGTTTTTTTTACAACTTAAAGACGGCGGCAACGACAACTTTTTTTGCGCGCGTCTTGATTTTTGCGCTTTGTATTCGTTTTGTCATCTCAACCGTTTAAGCGCAGAATCGGATAGTTTTTCGGGAACCAACCGCTTTTCTGACAAACGGTACAAGGTTTTTTTGCCGCGTATCGTCGGCATATATATTTTTTGAAGCGCGGAAAGTTTGCCGATAAACTCGTCTTGCAAACTTTGCGGCTCTATTATTTTAACTTTATCGCCAAAGGTGACTAATTTGTTTATCAAAAAATCGTCGTTGGGTAAGGTTGCGACGGCGCGGTAGTCCGTACCCTTTTTTATTATGCTGTCCTCGCCCAACCACTCCGCTACTTCTACTACGGCGCGATTGTCTACGGCAAGCGTAACCGTTATTTTTTGCTTTTCTTCCACAAAAGAGTTTAATGCGGTGGCGTTTACGTCTATTATTTGCGGCGGAAAAACGTCGTCGGTCAAACTTATGCCCACGATGCGGTTGAGTTTAAAAAATCTGAAGTCCTGCCGCATATCGCACCAAGCGTAAACGTACCATATATTGTCCTTGTACACAAAGTTGCAAGGGTAAACCGTTCTGTCCGTCTGCTTGCCTTCCTTGTCCATATAGGTTATCTCGGTGACGAGGCGATTGCTTATGGCTTTTTGCAAGGCTTTGAATTTGTTTTCAAACGCGGGAGAAAAACCCGTGTCTATTATTACCTTGTCGCTCAACGTATAGTGAGCCCCCTGCGCGCTCTTTAATCCTTTGAGTTTGTCTATTATGCTGCGGTTTACGTCGTCGACGGGTAAGGACTCGACGGAATTTATCAGCCTTTCGTACTCCGTAGAAGTAAAAAACTGCGCGGTCATTTTGTAACTGTCTATTATCCCGTACCCGCCGTACCGACCGCGATAAGTTATCACGGGAACGCCGCCTTCGCTCAACGCTTCTACGTACCTGATGACGGAACGACGCGACATTTCGTATTTTTCCGCAAGTTGCATAGTGGTAACTCTTTTTGAAGTGAGCAACGTATTCAATATACCCACGACAACGCCTATCTGCACAAAAAACCTCCGTTTATTTTTTGTTTTTGCGGCAATAATTACCCCGAGAAGTTTAAAAAATCGCGGCGTTTAAAGCCGCAACCGCTTTAAACCGATTTGCCCAAAAAAACGATAGCGACGCGTCGGGATAAGTTTTTTGCAAAACTAAAGCAAAAACAAAAAAATATAAAATTTTGCAAATTTATTTTACTATATATGACAAACAGTTGTCAACTTTTTTGTGTTAATATGCGGTTGTAAAAACAAAACAAACCGCAAAAACGCAACAAATTGCAAGGATAAATCTAATATCGAGGAGGTAAAAAACCATGAAAACCAAAAAATACGACATTAAAAAAATCTACCAAAAACTTATCGACGACGAGATTCCGCAAAGTTACGTCGATTTTATCGTTTCGCGCTGTTCCGTAAGGTATATGACGGCGGAAGAATATCAAAAAGTCAACGCCGCAGATTTTGCAACGGTCTACCCGCGTATGGCGGGCAAAGCATGATTTTTTGCCGTTTGCTTTAAAATTTCCGTTATTTTAGGCGTGCCGTCCGCCTTTTGGCGGCGCGCGGCGTCTTTAAATACGTATTTGTTTTTTTCAACGTACCTTACGACGGAAACAAGGTCGTCGGAGTCGGAATCGAAAATTTTTCCGCAACCGACCTCGCAAAAATATTTTGCGTTTTGCAGTTGCTCCCCCCTGCTGCCCTTTTTGAGCGGTATGACTACAAAGGGAACGCCCGCCGCCGTCAACTCAAACAACGTGTTTGCGCCGCCCCGCGTGACACAAAGAGAGGCGGCTTTGTACAAATCGAATATATTGTCTACAAACTCCGCGCTACGCACGCCGTCGGCGCGTATTTTTTTGCCTTTTCCCGTGACGACGAATATATCAAACTCGTTTTTTAATGCGGGCGCAACGTCAAAGGCAAGGTCGTTGAGTTGAACTGCTCCCAAACTGCCGCCCAAAAACAGCAAAACGGGCTTTTTTCCGTCAAACCCCATAGTTTTAAGTCCGTTTTTAGCGTCTGCAGAGTATATTTGTTTGCGTAAAGGCGCGCCGACGCAGACGGAATTTTTCCATTTTGTCGTGGGAAAAGCAGTGAGTTTCAAGACGTTTTTGCCGCCGCACAACTTGTTGGCAAGCCCTACCGATATATCGCTCTCGTGAACAACGACGGGGATTTTTAAACTTTTTGCCGCCGCAACGACGGGCAAACTCAAGTACCCGCCTTTTGCAAAAACTACGTCGGGACAAATACTTTTGAGCTGTTTTTTGCAATACGTAATGCTTTTTGCAAGACAAAACGGTATCGCTAAATTTTTGAGCGTAAACTTGCGCGCAAACTTGGGAGCGGAAATTTTTACGTAATTTGCGGCGGTCTGCGATTTTACAAGCGATTTTTCTATGCCGTCGCCGCCAAAATACCAAACTTTGTCGGTCTTGTCAAGATTGTTTATCAACGCTACGTTGGGAGTTACGTGACCTGCCGTACCCCCGCCCGCAAAAACTATTTTCATATTTTTAGTATACGCAACGACTTCCGTTTTAATTAAAAAAACGGCAAAGTCGCCTTCCTTTGCCGCCGCTTTTTGTTTTGAACGGTTTTTTTTACAAAAAAGCCTTTGCTTTTGTCGATTGCAATACTTTTTTGCAAACGTATGCGGTTTTGGTTGACTAAAACTCTCCTTTGTGGTATTACGGTCGGGAGAGGTTTTTTATGTCTATACAAAAAGTAAGAGAATATTTTGAAACGCGCGGCGTAGCGGACAAAATTATGGAATTTGACGTTTCTTCCGCCACCGTACCGCTTGCCGCCGCCGCTCTAAACACGCAACCGTGCCGCATTGCCAAAACTTTGTCTTTTGATATAGGCGGCGCTCCCGCAGTCATCGTTATGGCGGGTGACGCGCGCGTAGACAACGCAAAATACAAGGCGTTTTTCGGCAAAAAAGCCAAAATGCTGACGGCAGAAGAAGCCGAAACGCTGATAGGTCACAAGGTGGGCGGCGTATGCCCCTTTGCCGTAAATCAAGGCGTAAAAGTTTATCTCGACAACTCGCTCAAACGCTTTGAAACGGTTTTTCCCGCTTGCGGCAGCGCAAACAGCGCCATAGAACTCACTCCCGACGGTCTTGCCGACCTCTCAAACTGTCACGACTGGATAGACGTGACCAAAACGGCGGAATAGCCGCTCTTTTGCGGTTGGTTGTCGGAAAAAAGCGGGCGACGGTTTTGTCCCCTTTTGGTTGACAGCAACGGTTTAATTTGTTATATTAAACGTATACGCGGGACTTTATCGAGGCTAAAATCACGCAAACCCACAACCGACAAAAAAAGCAATAAAAATTTAAGGTGGCACTATGTTTAAAGATTTAAAAATCGTTGATTTTATCGACCAACTCAATTCTTCTGCGCCTACGCCCGGCGGCGGCGGCGTTGCGGCTCTCAACGGAGCGGAAGCGTGCGGACTGACTATGATGGTATGCAACGTCACCGTCAACAAACAACTCACCAAAGGACTCGAACCCGACAAAGAGTTGGTAAAAACCGCTCTCGTCGCTTCTGCGCTTCAAAATCAGTTGTTTGCGCTTATGGACGACGACGCCGACGTATTCGGTCAACTTATGCAATGCTACAAACTTCCCAAAGACACGGAAGAACAAAAAGAAACTCGCCGTCAAGCCATTCTCGACGGTTGCAAAAACGCCTGCAATCCCCCCAAAAAAACCGTTAAGTCCTGCTTGCAGTTGCTCGACCTCGTTAAAACGGCGGTCACGCGCGGCGACAAAGGAGTGATTTCTGACGGATACCTTGCGGGGAGGCTTGCGATAAGCGCGTTGTGGGGCGGCATTTACAATTTGAGAATAAACGCCGCAAGCATAAAAGACAAAGCGTTTGCCGACGATTTGTATGCGATAGTTGCCGATACGGAAAAAAAGATTGCGGTCTTTACCGCAGAAGTTTTGGATAAGTGTCCGCTTTAAACTTTAAATTTTGACTGCTTGACGCTTTTTGCAAAAAATTGCGTTTTAAGCGTTTAAACACAACAAAAAAACGCCCGCCGCAACGGAACTTTAAACCGCGCGGCGGGTTTTGTTTAGGCTCGTTTAAAAAGCCGCTATTTTTTGACGCATTGACCGTGTACTTAAAACTCTATTACGTCGCGAGGATTGACGTATGCGCCGTCTTTCAAAATTTCCAAGTGAAGGTGCGCGCCTTCCAAATTTTCGAAGGAAGCGGTGGTGTCCGTAGTGCCTATTTTGTGTCCTCTCTCCACTTCCTGACCGACCGTGACCGTCACGTCCTCGCCCAAACTGCAATAGCGGGATACGTATCCGTCGTCGTGGGTGATTTCTACCGTGTACCCCATACCGAAGTCGTTGGTCACTTTTGTGACTTTTCCGTCGTTTATCGCAAGCACTGCCGTACCCTTTTCTGCAATTAAATCAATGCCGTTGTGTACGCTGTACTCGTTGAGCGTCTTTTTGTAAACGAGAACGTATTCGCTGTCGCGGGAGTAGTCCATACCGACTGTATAGGTAGAAATAGGCGAAAGGTACTGCTTTTTTTCGGGAATTTTGATAGGCGGCTCGTCGGGTACGCCCGTCTGACCGTTGCCCGTCACGCTACTGTCGCCCCCTACGGGCTTGTCTATTTTCTTTTTGCCGTTGAGAGCGAGCGCAAGAACGCAAGCGGCAACGGCGCATGCGACGATAATTACCAACGCCAGATTTTGGCGCAGAAATCTGCCAAAAGAACTGCTTTTTTTGTTTTTTTCCATAATAAATCTCCTTTTTTGATAATATTTTTGACTATTTTAAAGTTTTTAAACGGGCGGCGGCAAACTTTTTTTTAAAAACTGCCCGCAATGACCGGCCAACCTATTTTTATATCGTCGCCTACCTGCGCTATTTGAAGATTGACGGAAAATCCCGATATCGTAATGCCTTTTTTTAAGCAAGGACAAAAACAAAAGCGCGTAGAATACTCTGCGGATTTTTCTTCGAATCTCACACGCAAAGGCAACGGCGGCAATTTTTTTACCGTTATCGTGACGGCGTAGTAGTCGGCGGGAAGTTTTTTTACGTCGCAAGCGTCGCAAAACACGACGCAACCGCTTCCGTTTGGTTGGGTTTTTAAATGCGTATCCACTTTGTAGTCGTAAAAAACTTCGGCTTTTCCGTCTGCAAAAGCGTACAGCGGGCGGGGGCTTGCGGCAAAAACTGCCAAAACAAACAACCACGTCAAAAATAGCGGCAAAAATCTTTTCATACCGAGAGTATTGCCGTTTTTAAAAAAATCAAACGTAATACCGCAAGACAAGCCGTCATAAAATATTTGGTACGGAGGGTTTTTGCTTTGTCTGTTTTGTGGTTGATTATTATGCTGTCGGGCATCGTCGCTACCGCCCTAAAAAATCCCGATGGTCTGCTTACCGTAATGACTTCCGGCGTATCCGAAAGTTTTGAGTTGTGCGTGACGTTGCTCGGCGCGTACTGCGTTTGGGGCGGTTTTATCGAAATTATGAAGGAGGCGGGCGCGCTTTCCGCTGCGGAAACGCTTTTAAAACCGATAATAACAAAACTTTTTGGCGAGTTGAGTCCCCGCGCAAACCAGTACTTGTTGGTCAACGTATCGGCAAACCTTATCGGAGTGGCAAACGCAAGCACGCCTACCGCAGTAGCGGCGATAGAACTTATGCCAAAGGCAAAAAACGAAAAAATGTCCCGCGCGATGGCTACCCTCTTTTTGCTTAACGCCAGCGGGTTGGAACTCATTCCCAGCACGGTGATGGGGTTGAGAGCGGCGGCTGGCAGTACAAGTCCCGCAGACATATTTTTGCCCTGCCTCATCGTGACGGTGGCAACGACGGCGCTGAGCATTGCGTTGGCGTTTTTGTTTTTTAAACCGAGTGAGGACTCAAAATGAGCGCGTATATCGTACCCTTTTTGTTTGTGACGTTGCTGTTGAGTTGCGCGTTCAAAAAGAAATCCGCATACAACGCGATGCTTGCGGGGGCAAAAAAAGGCGCGGAAACCGTCGTAAACCTTTTTCCGCACGTTATGACGATAATTTTGGCTCTCAAACTGTTGCAGGCGGGCGGACTTGACCAACTATTGACAAAAATCGCGTCGCCGCTACTCACAAAGTTGGGAATCCCGCAAGAACTCTCGTATCTCGTCGTTTTGCGTCCGTTGAGCGGCAGCGGAAGTATCGCAATGCTGTCGGATATTTTGAGCAAATACGGCGCGGACAGTTTTGTAGGGCGTTGCGCTTGTATGATAGTAGACGGCAGCGACACTGTTTTTTATATGGCGGGGATATACTTTGCAAAAACAAAGGTAAAAAACGTATGGCTCGTTATCCTTTGCGCCTTGTTTGTAAGCCTCGTAGGAGCGGTGCTCGGCTGCGCTTTGTGCCGACTGCTGTGACAATAGCGACGGGCGAAAAAGCCGTTAAAAACCCCACAGCGGGGCGGGAAACCCGCCCCGCTGTGGGGTAGAAATGAAGAAACATTAGCCCCTTTTAAAAAGGGAAAGAAGGAGGGAAAAAACTGCTGTTTAATACTATTTTTTTATGCGGTTTGTTTCCGCAATAGATTGTCACGCCAAAAGCAACAGATACGCTGTTGCTTTTGTATTGCAATGACAATTGTAATCGTTGCGTTTAAACACGCGCGTTTTTAAGGCATCGCGTAGTTCCAGACGACGTTTGCGGCGGCGTCTGAGTACCATGCGTAGGTGAGCAAATCGGTAAACATTCCGTACCAGTCTTCCATAACGTCTATCTCAGACCTATCTATTACGTAGATGGTTTGCTCTGCCGTCCAGCCTTCAAAGACTCTTGCGGCGTTTAACGTAACCTTTTTGGGAATATAGATTGTTGCCGACGTGCAGCCTCTAAAGACGTACGTTTCTATCAGCAAGTTTTCCGTCGGCTCTGCAAACTCGATGGTTTCGAGTTGGGTACAACCGGAGAACGCGGCTTGATTGATTTCTTTAAGGCTTGCGGGAAGCTTGATACTCTTAAGTCCGCTGTTTTCAAACGCGCTGTTTCCTAAGCTGTACAACTTGGCGTCTTCCGGAATGTTGAAAGTAGCAAGGTTTTTGCAATCTTTAAACGCGTAGTACTCTATTCTTTCTACCGTCTTGGGCAACGTAAACTCCGTCAAGCCGCTGTTTGCAAATACTGCCTGACCGATTAAGGTCAAGCCTTCGGGCAGAACAACGTTTTTGAGCGACGAGCAACCGTTAAACAAGTTGGTTTCCAACGACGCTATCGGTTTTTCGAATACGACGGTTTCCAACGCTTTGCTAAACATAAAGGTGTTGATTCCCGTTTGTACTTCGCCTTTGATAATTACCGAAGTCAATCTGTCGCAATAACTAAACGACGAGATGCCTATGCTCTTGACTGTTTCCGGTAATACTATCGACATCAATCCCGAGCGCTCAAACGCACGGTCTTCTATCGCGGTAAGGCTCGTTGCGTTTGTCAAATCGACGGTTTCCAAAGCAGGCGTGTACTGGAAGGAGAACTGTCCGATACTTGTCAACTTGCTGCCTTCTTCGAAGGTGACGGTTTTGAGGTGCTTGCTGTAAGCAAACGCATAGAACCCGATTTCTCTTACCGTATTAGGTATGACCAAATCAGTCACGGTAGTACCTACAAACTGTCCTTCGCTTATGACTTCTACGCCCGTCAAGTCTAACGTCTTTTTGCCCCACGGATACGCCACCAACTTGCCGCCTGCGTCCAACAGCAAGCCGTCGTCGTTGGTTTTGAATACGGGGTTGTCTTGAGAAACGATAAACTCGTTGATTTCCGTACAGCCGCCAAACGCGCCCACGCCTATTTTGCTAAGCGTCGTGGGGATATACACCGTCTTGATTTTGGTGTTGAGGAAAGCGTAGTTTCCGATATTGACCAAACCTTGCGGCAATTCTAAATCTTCCAACATTACGCACTCTGCAAAAGCCTGCGTTTCTATGAGGGAAACCGCTCCGCCTTTAAATATTACGCTCGTCAGGGATTCGCAATTATAAAACGCGTTTCCGTCTATTTTTTCTACAAGTTCCGTAATTGCGACGCTTTGCAAGCCGCTGTAACCAAACGTACCCTTGCCGATAGTTTTGAGCGAAGCAGGCAGTTTGACTTGAATCAAGGATTTGCACATTTCAAACATACGACCGCTTAACGCCGTCAAACTGTCGTTAAACGTTACGCCGGAAAGTTTTTCGCATCCCTCAAAGACGGCGTCGTCAAACTTGGTAACGCTACTCAAGTCTATGCTCGTCAAAGCGGAGTTTGCAAACGCCGACGTTCCGATAGCGGTAACCGACGACGACATAACGATGTTCTTTAATGTGCTGTCTCTAAACGTGCTGCTTTTAATTTCCGTTATACTGTCGGATATCGTCACCGTTTCTATGCCGGACTCGTAGAACATTCCCTCGCTTGTTTTGGTAACAAGCGGATAATCTCTAAAGTCAAACTCTCTCAAAGATTTTGCGCCTTTAAAGGTATTGTTGCCAAACGTCGTAATACTATCGTTAAATTTTGCGCTTGTGAGGTTTACGCAGTCCTGCATAAACAGCGTACCGAACACTGCGCTCGCGGGCATTCTCGAGAAGTCCGCCGTGCGTATTCCCGTGCCGCCCAACGCGTTGTTGCCCAAAACTCTCAGACTGCTCGGCATTACCGCGCCCGTACCTACGTATCCGTTGTAGTACACGTCGGTAAGTTTGTCGCAGTACTGGAATACGCTTGCGCCCATAGTTTGCAATCTGCTCGGCAACACAACTTTTTCCAGCTCGTAGCATCTAAAGAATGTGTAAACGATTTTGTTGGCTACTGCGGGAGTATCTGCTTTGTCGGTTAGATGTTCTATCGTTTCGGGTATGACAAAACTCTTTAATCCCGTGTACTCAAAGGTGTACATACCCAAATGCGTCAAGTTGGGCAAGCCGTCGAGATTTTCCACTTCGGTAAGAGAACCGCAGTTGGAGAACAATCCGTTGGGCAACGCTCTCAAGCTTGCGTTGTTTTGGAAGGTGGCTTTTGTGAGGTTGTAAGAGTAAGCAAAAGCGTACAGAGCGATAGACGTTACGCCCGAAGGTATGGTGACGGAAGTCAATCCGGAATAATAGAACGCGCTGTTGCCTATGGTTGCGATTCCCGTCAAGTCGATTTGACTAATCGCGCTACCGTAAAACATATAGTCGGGTATTTTGGTAATATGCGTTTCCTGTGTGTTTAAGTCCACTTTTTTGAGCGAACTCGTATAACCAAACAAGTATCCGCCTATCGCCACGCTGCTAAAATCGCCTTCGAATTTTACGTAATTGAGTCCCGTGTTTCTGAATGCGCCGTAGCCGTAGGATTTGATACTTGACGGCAAGATAAAGGGGTTATCTTCCGTTGCCGTCGAGCCAAAACTCGTACAGTTGACAAACGCTTCCTTCTCTATCGTTGCGACGGAATCGGGAATATCGAATACTTTAAGCGATTGGCAGTTTAAAAACGCTGACTGACCTATCGATTTGAGGTTGTTGATTTTGGAGGACTGATAATTGCCGTTTTCGTCCAAATCCGCAACAAACTTGCCCGTACCGTCGTCCTTTGTCTTGTAGATAAACACTTCTTCCAGTTTCAGATTGCTGAAGAAAGCGAAGTTGCCTATCGTCTGAACTCTGTCGGGGATATACACTTTGGTAATATTACCCTGCGATTTGTAGGCGTAGTTGCCTATAGAAGTGACGTTTGCGGGAATTACCAACTCGGTTGTGGTAAGTTGTTTAATGGCGTATATTACCTTATCGCCCGCCGCATTGTAAATGACGTTGCCGTCTTGGACGTAATCGGTAGAGCCTTCGGGGAATACTATCTCCGTCACATTGCGCGCGCCTTTAATCAAATCTACAGGCGCGACTTTGACGGATTTGCTGTACGTGACTTTGTTGAGATTTGTACAGTTTTTAAAGATGTCTACGCCTATTGCCAAATCACCGGTTGTTTCGGGGAATACAAATTCCTTAATATAGGTGTTTTTAAATGCGTTTTTGCCTATAGTCTTCAACTCGCTCTTGCCTGCGTTTTCACCATCGGCATAGGTCTTAAACTCTATGTCGGTAAGTCCGCTGCTAAAAAACGCCTCAATGCCTATATCCCTGATTGTAGCGGGCAACACCATCGACTTTATCTCAAACAATCTGTAAAATCCTCTGTTGCCTATCGTAGTAAACCCGTCGGGCAATACGTTTTTGGGATTTTCTCCCATTGCGTATTGCTTTAATCCTACGGTTTTAAGGTGGTCGCAATCGGCAAATGCGTTTTGTTTTATCGTGTGCAAGTCGGATTTGCCCCTCTTTGCCTCGATTTCGTAATCGTCGGGGTATACGTCAATCGTTATCGATTCCAACGAAGTACACTTGTAAAACGCGTTGCTCTCAATCGTGGCGACGCTGGGCGGCAAGATTATGCTTTTCATCTTTTTGTTGTTGCTAAACATTTGACTCGTAATCAATGTCACGTTGTAACCCGTGAATTCTACGGAAATCAGATGCGGCATATTGCTAAACTCACCGCTCCCGCCGGCAAAATTGAGTCCTTTGGGTATCGACAAATGCTCTATCGCGGTGGAATGGAAAGCAAATCTGTTTATTTTGGTAAGACTGTCGGGCAGGTTTATGTATTTAAGGTTTTTATTGTTTTGGAAAGCGTACGTTGCGATAGTCTTGAGTTTTGCAGGTTTGCCTTGCGTTTCGCCTTCGTATATGGGGTGGTCAACGTCTTCTATGTTGACGGTGGTGAGATTGCTCATATACGGGCCAACTACTCTTGCGCCTGCCAACGCAACACCGAAAGGATAGAATACGTAAGACCCTATGCTTTCTACCGACGCGGGTATGTTTACCGTTTCTAATGCGGTAAGTCTGCGCGAGAAGTAGTTTTTCATCATTGTAAGTCTGTCCGGCAACGTGAGAACTCTTAACGCATACAACTCGTGAAATGCTTCTCTCTCTATCGTGATAACTTTGTTGTTTACCTCGTCTGCGCGCTCAAAGTCTATGGTTTTAAGACCTGCAAGTCTGTCAAATGCGTAAGAACCTATCGCTACTACCGTGTTGGGTACGTACACCCTTTCGAGGTTGGGACTCTCGGTAAAGGCGTATTGCGGGATTCCTACCAAGCCTTGCGGCAAAATTACTTCTTGCAAGGCGTAGCAATTTGCAAATATCTTGCTACCCAAAAGGATGTTTGCATTGTCTTCAAACACAACCTTTTTGAGTCCGATCGTGTTGGAAAACGCTCCCGACCATATCGATACGACGGTGCTCGGGATTGTGAGTAATCCGTCGTTTGCCGAGTAACCTCTCGGACAGAAACACAATTCGTTTAATTCGCCCTCTGCGTTTATCGTGTACAAAATACCGTCTTTTGAAGAAAACTTTGTACTGCCTTCTTCTACGTAGATGGCGGAGAGCAAGGCGCAGTCTTCAAAGACGCGAACTATGCCGTCGGTCGCTTTTAACGTAACAAGACTCTTTGGCAAGGTTATTTCGAGCAGCGTTATGCACTGCGCAAAGGCTTCGCCGCCGATAATCTCTATCTTGCTGGGCGTTTTGAAGGAAACTTTCTTCAACTGCGTGCAGCCGTAAAAGGCTCTGTCGCCTATTTCGACAACGTTAAGACCGATGACGACTTCCGTCAAGCCGACGTGCCGTAATGCGGCGGTGGAAAGTATCAACGTTACGCTGTCGGGTACGATGTACTTGCCCGTCACGCCTTTGGGTATGTAGATAAGCGTCGTTATGTCTTTGTTAAACAATACGCCGTCTTGTACCGTAAAGTACTTGCTGCCTTCTTCCAAATTGATGTAGGCAAGGTTGTAACCGAATACGCCCGCAATGTTAAAGGTCGGTACGTCTTTGCCGATAGTAAGATGCGTTACGTAGTATCCGTATATTCCGCCGAATGCGTCGTTTTCAAAGGCAAGCGTCGTTTCGTCGCCGTTTGTCACGCCCGTGCTCTTTACCGTGACTTTGGTAAGTCGCGTGGTTTCACCAAACGCAAATACGCCTATCCCCTGAACGTTGGGAGCAAGTTCTACTTCCAACAAGCGGCTACAACTGTAAAACGCGTACGGCGCTATCGACAGTTTGGGAGAATTTTCGTCCCCCGCAAAGACGAGCGTTTCCATATTGCTGCAATTTCTGAATGCCGACGCTTCTATCTTTTCTACCCACGCGGGTATCGTAACGGATACGACGTTGTAAAAAGATTCAAACACTCTCTCGCCTATCGTCGTTACGCCGCTCGGTATCTTTACGTCGCTGCTCGTGCCTTCCGGTACCCATACGAGTTTAGAACCCCTTTCTCCGCATACCATATTGTCCTTTACTACGTAGTCGCCGCCTTCGTTGGCAAAGGATACGTCGTTGAGAATTCTGCAGTACGCTATCTGACCTACCGCAAAATCTTTTAGGCGGGTAGTAAGTATGAGTTTTGTAAGCAAACCAAGACCGTAAACCGCCCTTTCTTCCAACACGAGCCTATCCGCCGTTTCGCCTTCTTCCGCGTCAAGAAACTCCAACGTGGTAAGGTTGTATAGGTAGGATATTCCGTACGGGCTTATGCTCGTCACGGTTGACGGGATACGCAAGGTCAAAAGATTGTTTGTGTTGTAAAACGCCCTCATGGCTATGCTCGTAACACGCCACGTTTCGTTTTGTACCGCGCTTTCCGGCTCGCCTATCTTGACTTCAAAAATCGAGGGCATCGTGTATGTCGTCGTGGGACGATACGCCAAGTACCCCGTAAATTCCGCGTAAACGATTTTGTCTTCACTGTCAGAAGATTGTCCTTTTTTGCAGAACAATATGCCGTCGCAGGACGCGTACAACCTTTCGTGGTTGCCTATTACGTAGTACACGTTTATGGTTGTCAGGTTGTAACACGATAAAAACGCGCTACCGCCGGACTGAATACCGTAAATACCCGTTTCTACGTACTGTATCGTGTCGGGTATGTTGATGGTGCGAAGTGTAGATACTGCGTTAAACGCTTGACCTTCTATGACTTCTACGAGTTTGCCGTCGTATGTGGACGGTATGGTCACTTCCGACAAAAACCGTATTCCGTCATAAGTCCCCGTGATAGAGTAGTTGCCGTTGACAAGTTGCTCAAAAATGAATACTTCTACCCACTTTGCATACAAAACCGTGTCTTTGGGCGTAGTCCAGTTGCCGGAACCTCTCCCCATGTAATCGGTCAAAAGTCTGCCGTCAGAGTCCATCCAACCTACAAACGCTTTGATGTTGTCTTTGTCTTTGGGTACGGGCAATCTAAAGTTGCTGTCGTAAATTACGGGGAATACGTCGTCGTCACTATTCAAAACGCCGCCTTCATAACTCAACGTGACGTTGTATTTGTTTGCCGTCCATTGAGCGTAAAGTTTGAGGTCGACAGGATTGTTTAATGTAGCGGTATCGTATTTTACGCCGCCCGTGCTGTCCGACCAGTGACGGAACGTGTAGCCTAATCTCGTTATGTCGACGGGAAACTCTATCTTGTCACCTACCGCCGCATACGTTTTGGCGTATTCTGCGTTAGGCTCAAAGTTGGTGTACATTACTACTTCGTATGCGGTGACCTCTATGGTTTTCCATTCGGAAGGCGTGCCGCCTTTGTAGAAACGTACGGATATTTCGTTTTTGCCCTTTTTGGTAAGACTTGCGTTTAACGAGAAGTACTTTGTTTTGGGGTACGTGTTGTCGTTTACCTTTACTTCGTATTCCGTCGCTCCTACTACCGCAGACCAAGTGACTTTGTTGGCTTTGTACTCTACCCTTTGCAACGTACTCGAAAATACTTGTACGTCGCTGTACAAAGAGTTGTTGGCAGGGTTGGAAGATATCGCTTGTATGCTTATCTCTACGCTGCCTTCAAGGTTTATTCCGCTAAGACTTAACGAGTTGGAGTTTGTGGGTTTTTCTTCTCCCCCTATACGTACTACGTATCCGTTTGCGCCTTCTATCGCTTCCCACGTTAATGTGTCGTTTTCTACTTTAAAGGTAGAAGATGAGGGAGTCGCTATTCTTGTCTTGGAATATACAAACTCTTCCGATTCCGAAGGATTGTAGCCTTTGGCTGTCGCTTTGATTCTTATCTTGATTTCGCCTGCGGCGTACTCTTTTAAAGAACCTATGCTGGTTGCGGGTACGTAATCTCCGCCGTTTATGCTTATTGCGTAGCCTGTAGCGTACGGAACGCTACCAAAGGTTATCTCTTCCTTTTCGTTTATGGACAGTTGCGTTACAACGTCCAACTTCCTGTTTAAGTTGAACTTTGCGGAAGTAGAAGTAAGATAGCCTTTTGCCGTCGCAGTTACGGTGAAGTTTATGCCGCTTTCTCTCATTTCGCAATCGTTAAACTCAAAGAAAGTACGATAACCTATATCTACGTTGGTATAAGCCCTTACGTGCTCGTGCGTTTCGTTGCCGCACTCTACCGTCACAAGATACTTTTCTGCGTTGAGTACAGGCTCAAATCCGAATACAAACTCGTCAACTTTAAAGATACTTACTCTGTTGAGTACTTTGTTTTTGTAGTATGCGGTAGATACCAACTCATTGAATACTACTTCTACTCTGTACTCTCCTGCGGGTTTATCGACAAAGTTGTACTCCATTTCGTGAGAGTTAGAAACCGTCTTTTCGTACAATTTGTTGTTGTCGGCGTCATAAACCGTTACTCTGTACTCTGCGGCAAGTCCTTTGTTTTCCCAACGTATTCCGTTTTCGTCTACGGATACTGCGGGGTTTGGTTCTTTAAATACCGCAAACAAGGTAAGGTTTTGCCCTATTACTTGGTCGGTATATTGACATGTGAGTTTGGTTGCGTCTTCGTAATCGCTCATCCACCAACCTAAAAACTCTTTGCCGTCTTGAACTGCTGTGGGTAA
>CAKQEP010000012.1 GCA_934230325.1 uncultured Clostridia bacterium
AAAGTGGCACGCGAGCTGGGTTCAGAACGTCGTGAGACAGTTCGGTCCCTATCCATCGTGGGCGTAGGATATTTGATAGGATCTGTCCCTAGTACGAGAGGACCGGGATGGACGTACCAATTGTGCATCTGTTGTCGCGCCAGCGGCATGGCAGAGTAGCGAAGTACGGACGGGATAAACGCTGAAAGCATCTAAGCGTGAAACCCACCTAAAGATAAGATATCCCATTCTTAGGAAGTAAGACCCCTTGTAGACCACAAGGTTGATAGGTCAAGTGTGTAAGTGTAGCAATACATTGAGCTGATTGATACTAATAGGTCGAGGGCTTGATCACAAACAATGTGAAAGCTTTGATTACAATAAACCGAAAAACTCCTTATCTGCTTTGACTTTATGCAGTTGTCAATGTTCTTTTGCGAACATTACAATCAAATCGCTATTTACGGCTCGTCCGTGAATATACAATTGCGGTGACTATGGCGGAGAGGTCCCACCTGTTCTCATACCGAACACAGAAGTTAAGCTCTCCAGCGCTGAAGGTACTTAGCCGGACACGGCTCGGGAGACGATGACGTTGCCGCATCCATTAAAAAAACGACTATCACTTTGATGGTCGTTTTTTTTGTTGCCTTTTGACGTTTGTTTTTTTTTGTGTTTGTTATCTTTTTTTGTTTGCTGTCGTTTGACATTTGGTTTTTTTTGTCCGTTTACTTTTTTGATTTTAATTCTTTTTTGTCCGTTTAGTTTTTTTCGTTTGCTGGTGTTTTGGTGTTTGTTGCCTTTTGACGTTTGGTTTTTTGTCTGCATTGGTTCAAAAATCCGCAAATTAAAAATTATACTTTATACTTTGTAAAGAGCAGGTATCTAACGTGGCTATCGTTAAATTGTCAAAAGCGAGGAGCGATTTTTAAAAACGACAAAAATAATAAATCCAGCAAAATGCTTGTATTCCGACGGTTTTTTTAATTTTTGGTCGTTTAAAAATATAAAGGCAACGGAAAAAAATAAAAATCGTTGTATCGGTTATCAAAGCGACTTTCCTTTGCGTAAAGGGCGGTCGTTTTTAAAAAATTCAACGTAAGAGTTAATAGTAAGCAACGAGCGGTATTTTTGCGTTGATGTTTTATTTTTTTGATAGCGCATATGTTTATTTGAGCATATCTTGCCAAAAAAGGGGGAGATATGCGGGAGTGCTGATATGTTCATATGTTAATATGCGCATAGATTAACGTTGGGGCGAGGATTGAAGTTTGGACAAGATATTTTGGTTTGGGCGGGTTTTTGCGGCGTTAAACGATTGAAAAACGCCGCTTTTTTTGTTATAATTTGAGTATGAGTAAGTTTTGCGGCAAAAACAGCGATAAAAATCGCGAAAAAAACGATATAAATCACAAATTTAAAAAACAGTTTGGGCAGAACTTTTTGAGCGACGGCGAGTTGCTGGAAAGTATCGTAGATGACGCAGGCGTCACCAAAGAGGATACCGTTTTGGAAATCGGAGCGGGAGCGGGCGCATTGACCAAACGTCTTGCCGAGCGGGCAAAGCGGGTGGTAAGTTTTGAAATCGACAAAGAGTTGCAACCGATATTGACGGCGGCTCTAAGCGGTTTTGACAACGTAGAAGTTGTTTTTGCCGACTTTATGAAACAAAATCTTGCCGAATTGGAGGACAAGTTGGGGGACGGTTACGTCGTTGCGGCAAATTTGCCCTATTACGTTTCTTCACCCGTCGTTATGTTGTTTGCGGAGCAGGCAAAAAAGATAAAGCGGCTGACGCTTACTTTGCAAAAGGAAGTGGGCGAAAGATTAGCGGCAAGTGCGGGCAGCAGCGAATACGGCGCGGTTACGGTGGCTCTCGACGCGGTTGCCGACGTAAAAATAACGAGATTTATTGACAGAACTATGTTTTATCCCGTTCCTAACGTGGACAGCGTGGTGGTTCGCGCCGATTTTGCGGGAAATAAGTACGGAATAAAGAATTTTAAAAATTTTAGGCGGGTGGTCAAAGCCGCCTTTGCGCAACGTCGCAAAACCTTTGTAAACAATCTCATCTGCGAGTTTAACGTTGACAGAACGACGGCGGAAAACTGGCTCAAACGCAACGGCGTAGACGTTTTGGCGCGGGGTGAAACGCTTAACGCAAAAACTTTTGCGGCGTTGTCCGACGATTTGGACGCTTTGTTGACGTAGGCAAAATCCGCAGATTTGCAGATTTGCAGATTTGTGGATTGCGGTAAATTACGGGGTGATTTTTGGTACGTCGCAGTTTGTTTTTTGGGGTATCGCAGTTTGATTTTTGCGGTCAATATTGCGACGGATTGCCTTTAAAAATTTCTTTAAATATTTTTTTGACTAATGCCGTCGTTTTTGCGGGTTAACTTAATAAAACAGCCTTTTTGAATAAAAAAACAGCCGTTTACGCACATTAAAAGCAAACAAAGGAGTGTGTAATATGGCTGATTTTTTTAATGAGGACGATTATCAAAAAAAACGCGACGGCGACAACTATTCCGTAGAGCGTAGGGAGAGCAAAGACGGCAGACCGAGCAAGGAAGCGCGTTCCGTTCCCGTTCCTGCGGCAGAAAAGGGCGGCGGCGCGGCGGTATGGATTGTTACTTTGTTGTTGCTTGCCGCTTTTGCCGCTCTCGTGTTGTGGGCGGGCAGTACTTCCCGCAAAACGCTCGTAGGCAGTATAGAAGGCTCTGACAGCGCGCGGTACGGGCAGGCGGGCGAGTACGTCGTTAAGGTTAGCGGCGGCAACGCCAAAGCCGATAAGATAATTTTTAAGGTTGACGGCAAGGAAGTTTTTAAGCAAGACCTAAAAAACGGCGAAGCGCGGTTTGACGCGTCGCGCGTGAAGTTGTCGGTAGGCAAACACGAGTTGACGGCGGAGTCAAACGGCAAAGTTTTGGGCAAAAAAACGATAGAGATAAAAAGACCTTTACTCAAAGTTGTTGCGCCGCAACTGACGGTGACGTACGGAGAGAGTTTGCCTGATTTTCGCGTGGACGTAGCGGGTTTTGTAGACGGCGACGATATGGAGTCGTTGGGGATAAACGACGTTGCGACTTTGCCCGTAGGCGCACAAAAGGTCGGTGAATACCCGCTTGGATGGGAAGGGTTTAAGACCGACAAATACGACGTAGAGTTTAGCGGCGGACTGCTTGAAATAACGCCTAAAACCGTCACCGTCGCGCCGCGTCGGTTTACTAAGGTTTACGACGGAAGTTGCAATGTAGAAAACGCTCGTTTGACTCTTGTAGGCGTTTTGAAAGACGATATAGTAGGCGTTGACGCAAAACTTGCGTACGACGACAAATCCGTCGGCGCAAACAAAAGAGTTGCGGTAGAAAGTTTTGATTTGGTGGGAAAAGACGCCGCAAACTACGCGTTGGATTTGGGCGGCGCTGAGTTTTTTGGCAGCATAACGCCGTTAAACGTGAAACTGACGGGGTTGTCGGCAAACGATAAGGTTTATGACGGCAACACCGCCGTAACCTTTAAAAACAGCGGAGAACTCGTCGGCGTTTTGAGCGGGGACAAAGTGAGCGTGGGAGAGATAACGGCGCGATTTGAGGATTGCGGCGCGGGAGAAAACAAAAAAATTGCGGTGGACAAAATTTCTCTCGTCGGGGAAGATGCAGGCAACTACAACGTGATTACCGAGCCGCTGACGGCAAACATAACGGGAAAAACGCGCGGCGTAGTCAACTCTGCAAACTAAAAAGGTTGCTTTGTCCGACGTACCGATAAACAAAAAAACAACCGATAAACAAAAAAACGAGGACAAAACGTATTTTTGTCCTCGTTTTGATATTGAGAAAGTGCGGGAGTTATTTCGTGCCGAAAATACGGTCGCCGGCGTCGCCCAAACCCGGTAAAATATAGCCGTTTTTGTTTAAGCAACGGTCGAGTTGCGCTATATAAATCTGAACGTCGGGGTGCGCCTTTTGTACGGCTTCTACGCCTTGCGGGGCGGCTATTATGTCCATAAGTTTAATCTTTTTTGCGCCGCGTTGTTTGAGCAAATCTATTGCCGCGACTGCGCTTCCGCCGGTAGCGAGCATCGGGTCGATTATTATGCAAATTTTGTCTTCTATCCCTTCGGGAAGTTTGCAGTAATATTCTTTTGGTTTGAGTGTGTCGTGGTCGCGGTACATTCCGATATGACCTACTTTTGCGGTGGGCAACAGCGTATGTATTCCGTTGACCATACCCAAGCCCGCGCGCAAGATGGGTATTATTGCGACGGAATTTTCTGCAACGACGGTTTGCGTGGTGGTTTCCAACGGGGTTGTGACTTCGACTTGTTTTGTCGGAATATCTTTTAACGCCTCGTACGCCATCAGGGTGGTTATTTCTTCCACCAACTCTCTAAACTGGTTGGTGTGCGTGTTGACGTCGCGAAGCAGTGCGACTTTGTGTTTTATCAACGGGTGGTCAAATATGGTTACGCTCATGAGTTAATCTCCTTGTAGTGATTTTGTTTGGTTATACTTTAAAACATAATCGCGGCATTTGCAAGCGAATACGGCAAAAAAAAGATAGTTTTTTATTTTTTTTGAACGATTTGTTTAAATATTGCCGCAATCGTTGAATTTTTTTGAATTTCATTTTATAATGTAACTTGATAAAACCAAAAAAACAAAAAAATCAAACTGAACCAAACGAAAAAAGAGGTGCGATTATGTTAAAAACAAACAGAAACAAAACAGTGGCGCAATCGGTGACGGGCAGGGTACACAATCCGACGGTGCGAAAAACCGTTCAGAGAATATGCGCGGACGGCAGCGTGGCGGCGTATCCCTCCGTTGGCGCGATTTGTTACAACGTGACGATAGGCGACAGCGTTTTCGGGTGGGCGGGCGACCACGTCGAGCCGGACGTTTCCTGTTCTAACGCGGACCCGCAGGAAAACGACGCTCTCAACTTTTTGTCTTGCATCGGCAACGTCGTAACCGTCGTGAGCGGCGAAGCCAAAGGTCGCAAAGGGTTTGTGACGGGCAAACACGGCGGCGTGGAGCATCTTATCGTGTGGTTTGACGAACAAACAAAAAATATGCTTTGTCCCGACGACAAAATTTTGGTGCGCGCGCAAGGTCAAGGGCTTAAAATAGAAGGTTTGGACTGCGTGCGGGTGCTTAATACTTCTCCCGACCTGTTGGAAAAACTTCCGATAGAGTACAAAGACGGCAAACTTCACGTAAAAGTCGCGGGAATCGTTCCCGCTCACTTTATGGGGTGCGGAATAGGCAGTCAGGACGCCGCAACGGGCGATTACGACATAATGACCGCCGACAAAAAATCCGTCGCGCAGGCGGGGTTGGACGGTCTTAAATTCGGCGACCTCGTGTTTTTGCGGGACTGCGACAACACGTTGGGGCGCGGTTATTTTAAAGGGAGCGGAACGGTAGGAGTCGTGGTTCACAGCGATTGCGTCGTCGTGGGGCACGGACCAGGCGTCACCACCCTTTTGACGAGCAAAGAAAACGTTTTTGAGCCGCAAATCGACAAAAACGCTAATATCGGCAGATTTTTGGGGATAATAAAATGAAATGTTTCGATTGTCCCGTCAAGTGCGGCGCGGACAGAACGACGGGCGTCGGCGCGTGCAAAACGGGCAAAGATATCGTAGTGAGTCACGCCGACCTCCACTTTTGGGAAGAGCCGTGCATAAGCGGCGATACGGGCAGCGGCGCGGTGTTTTTTGGCGGGTGCAATCTCAACTGCGTGTTTTGCCAAAATGCGGAAATAAGCCGAACCGGCGCGGGTACTGCGGTGAACGAACGCCAACTTGCCGATATAATTTTTGATTTAAAAAGGCGCGGAGCGCGCAACCTTAATCTCGTTACGCCAAGTCATTACGCAATGCGGCTTAGCGGTTTTTTGCGCAAAATAAAGCCGACGCTCGGCATTCCCGTAGTTTACAACAGTGGAGGTTATGACAGCGAGCAAGCCGTAGAAGCGTTGAGCGATGTAGTAGACGTGTGGTTGCCCGATTTAAAATACGGCGACGGCGCGTTGGCGGCAAAATACGGCGCGCGGGCGGACTATTGCGAAGTTGCGCAAAAGGCTATCAAACTTATGTTGCAAAAACAGCCTAAAGCGGTTTTTGACAAAGACGGAATAATGCAAAAAGGGGTAATCGTGCGCCACCTCGTGTTGCCAAACAACGCAGAAAACACAAAACGGGTACTCGATTTTTTGGCAAATACCGACAAAAACGTATACGTGAGTCTAATGGCGCAGTACTGTCCCGCCGGCAACGCCGACAAGTTTAGCGAGTTGCGCAGAACGCTAAAACAGCGGGAATACGACAACGCCGTAGACTACTTTTTTAACGTCGGACTAAAAAACGGGTTTATGCAGGAAATTGCCTCTGCCGACAAAAAGTACGTGCCGGAGTTTAATATGATAAAAAACAGAAACTCGTCGAGCGATAATGACAAAAACTTGCCGAGCGGTAAATAATAAAAACGTGCCGAGCAAAAAGCAAGTTTAAGCAGTTTGTTTTTTTATAAATCGGGCGGCGTTACCTTGCAAAAAATTATTTTAAACGGTTGACAAGGCAATTTAAAAATGTTATATTTATCCTACTAAAAAAGTATGATTTGATGCACTCAACGGTCACAAAAGGAGTTTTTTATGTCTGAATGTTGCGGCGTGGTCAAAAAAAACAAAAACGGATTTTTTGATTCTAACGGTTGGAAAATAGGCGTCATTGCGGGCGGCGTCGTTCTCGTGGCGCTGTCTTATTTTTGGGGGCAAATAGCGCATGCGGCAAACGCTCACTGGCTAAAATATTTGGATCCCGCGTGGATTGTGGTGTTTGTGTGCGGGTGGCCGATGGCTTACGGCGGGTTTGTCAACCTCGTCAAAAACAAAAAGGTAAAAACAAGCCTTCTCGTCACGGTGGCAATGATTGCCTGCATAGTTTTGGAAATTTTGACGTGGGTTGGCGTTGCGGATACCGCAAGCAGTCACGGTCACGGCAACTTGTTTGCGGCGGGAGAAGTCGCTTTGCTTATGTGGATAGGCGAGTTTTTGGAAGATATTACTCTCAAACGCAGCAGAAAAGGCATAGAGTCGTTGGTTAAACTTACCGCCGCAAAAGCGCGAATAAAGATGGGCGACCAGTACGTAGAAATGGATTCGCAGTACGTTGCCGTCGACGACGTGGTTTTGATTAAGCCAAACGAACTTATTCCCGTTGACGGAGTAGTGACGGAAGGAAACACAAGCGTTTCTCAAGCGGCGATAACGGGGGAAAGCGTTCCCGTAGATAAGACGGCGGGGGACGAAGTTTTTGCAGGCACGTTAAATCAAAACGGCGCGATTGTGGTAAGAGTCACAAAGCCGCAGGAAGACAGCGCAATATCCAAAATGATAAAGTTGGTGCGAGAGGCGGAAAGCAAAAAAGCGCCCATCGAGCGAACGGCGGACAAGTGGTCCAAAGTAATAGTTCCGTCTGCGATAATTTTGTCGGTTTTGGTGTTTTTGTTGGTGCTTTTGGCTTTTAAAGAAAGTTGGGCGGTCGCGCTGACGAGAGCCGTAACGATTCTCGTCGTGTTTTGTCCGTGCAGTCTTGCGCTTGCTACGCCGACGGCTATTGCCGCAGGTATCGGCAACGCGAGTTTTAAAGGGGCGCTCGTCAAAAGCGGCAGCGCGTTGGAAAGTCTTGCAAAGACGAAAGTGGCGGTTTTTGACAAAACGGGTACGCTAACTTTAAACAAATTGAGCGTAATCGATTTTGAAACGGATATTGACAAACAAACCTTTTTTAAGGCGTTGGGAGGCGTAGAGCAAAACAGCGAACACCCTCTCGCAAAAGCGATAACGGAGTTTTGCGCGAAAAAAACGGAAATTCCCGCCGCAACGGATACGGAAAGTTTGGTCGGCTTGGGGGTAAAAGCCGTCGTGGACGGCAAAAAGGTTTGCGCCGCAAAGGTGGGGTATTTTAAAGATTTGTCCGACAGCCTCGCTCAAAAATCGCAAAAAATGTTAAAGGACGGGTTGACCGTCGTAGGGGTGGAAATCGACGGCAAATGCGTCGGAGTTATGGGGCTTAGCGACGTGGTTAAGCCCGACGCAAAACGGCTTGTGTCCGACCTTGACGAGTTGGGAATACAAAGCGTAATGTTGACTGGCGACAATGCGTTGTCTGCGCAAAACGTCGCTAAGGAAGTAGGCATAAAGCAAGTACGGCACGACCTTATGCCGCAGGAAAAAGTCGATACGGTACGCCGTTTTGTTGACGAAGGCGCAAACGTTTGTATGGTAGGCGACGGCGTAAACGACGCCCCCGCGCTTGCAACCGCCACCGTCGGCATTGCGATGGGCGCGATGGGCAGCGACGCCGCTTTGGAAGTTGCCGACGTCGTTCTCATGAACGACGACCTTTTTAAGGTGAGCGGTCTGATACGGCTGAGCCGCAGAGTTTTGACCACGATAACGATAAACATAATCGCGGGTATGGCGATAAATCTCGGTTCGGTAGCGTTGAGCGCGTTGGGAATACTTACGCCCGCGTTGGGAGCGTTGGTTCACAACGCCAGCAGCGTGTTTGTGGTGAGCAATTCCGCGTTGATTTTGGGCGCGAAACGTCCCTTTAAAAAATCCGAAAAAACCGATAAAAAATCAAATATTTGACAACCGTACTATAGTTTTTGCGACAATAGTCGTGTCGCGGGTGCGGTTTTGGGCAAAAACAAGCAGAGGGCGGTTTGAGTTTGTTGCGGGCAAAAAGGAAAGTATCGTGCAATTTTTAAAACGATTGTCGACGGTACGCCTTTTTTGTTTACTTTATCGCGGTTTTAAGTTATAATACGAGTATGAAATACAAAACAGTTTTATTCGACCTTGACGGCACTATCAGCAATACCAGTTTCGGCATTATCAAGTGCCTTAAAAAAACATTTGTCGAGTTTGGCGTAAACCCAAACGATTACGACCTGTACAAATTTATCGGGCCGCCGTTGATTTGGACTTTCAATCACGTTTTGGGCGACGACGCAAAACAGTTTGAAGCGTTGGAATATTTTCGCAAACTGTACGCCGACCACATGTACGAAAACGAGTTGTACGACGGCGTGGGCGACCTGCTTGCGGCGTTGAAGTCGGGCGGATTTGAGTTGGGCGTCGCTACCAGCAAATATCAGCCGATGGCGGTAAAAGTGCTTAAAGAGTTGGGGGTGCTTGCGTTTTTTGATTTTGTTTACGGAGCGTTGCCCGACAGGGGAGAAAAAGACGAAATTTTGACGGCGATTTTTGACGACGGTCTTGCAAAAAAAGAGAATTCGGTTCTCGTCGGCGACACCTTTTACGATATGCGCGGCGCAAAAAAAGTAGGTATAGACTGCATCGGCGTCACCTACGGTTTTGGCAAAAAAGAAGATTTTGCGGAGTATAGCCCCGTTGCCGTGTGCGACAACACAAAGCAACTCAAAAAGTTTTTCGGCGTGTAAAGACGCATTAAAACCGACGATTGCGCAGGTTTTAACGCGGCGTTGTTTGATTAAAAATCAAAACGCCGTCGTTGCAAAAAAATATTTATTACGATAAAAACGATTGCAATAAAAACGCGTCGCTTAAAGTCGGACGGCGAGAAAGACTTTTGGCGGCGTTTTTTTTATAAAAATCCGCGTCAAACCTACTTTAAAAGAGCATAAAAGGCGGGTTGTCGGGCATTTTTGAATTATTATTTACAAAAATCTATTTATATTAAAACTTTTGATTGCAAAACGGTTTGCCGCAGAAAAAAGGCGTTTAAACCGCATAAATATGTATTGCAAAATTTTTAAAAACGTGTTATAATAATCTATATGTTTTTTTGTTACATTTTGAGATAAAGGAGGCTGTATTTTGGCTGCAAACCATTACGATTCAGGCGATATTCAAGTTTTGGAAGGGTTGGAAGCGGTCAGACTTCGCCCGGGAATGTACATCGGTACGACGGGGGCAAAAGGTCTGCACCACATCTTGTGGGAACTTGTCGACAATGCGGTTGACGAAGCGGCAAACGGATTTGCAAACACCGTCACCGTCACGTTAAACCAAGACAACAGCGCGACGGTTACCGACAACGGCAGAGGCGTACCCGTCGATATTCACCCAAAACTCAAGGTCAGCGGCGTAGAAGTAGTATACACGCAATTGCACGCGGGCGGAAAGTTCAACAACAAAAACTACAGTTTTAGCGGCGGATTGCACGGCGTCGGAGCGTCGGTTACAAACGCGCTGTCCAAGTGGTTGGAAGTCACCGTTGTTCGCGGGGGCAAAAAGTATTTTATGCGGTTTGAGAGTTACTTTGACAAAAAGACGGGAGAAACCAAAAGCGGCGTACCCGTAGAGCATCTCAAAGTAACGGAAGAAAAATGTAAGGAACACACCGGCACTTCCGTAACCTTTTTGCCAGACGACGCGGTATTTGGCGCAAACGTATTCGATTACAACGTCGTAAACAAGCGCATAAAAGAGTTGGCGTTTTTAAACAAGGGCGTCAAATTTGTTTTGATTGACAAAAGGGTAAAAAACGACGCGGGCGAGCCGCTCAAAGAGGAATACGCTTATGCGGGCGGATTGTCGGATTTTGTGCGGTACATTAACGACGGGAAAGGAACGTTTTTTAATCCCATGTACTACAAGGGGGACAACGGCAGCGTATTTGTCGAGTTTGCCTTGCAGATGACCGACGGATACACGGAAAATCTGTTTAGTTACGTCAACAATATTCCGACGCCGGAAGGCGGCACTCACGAAACGGGTTTTAAGACGGCGATGACCAAAGTTCTCAACGATTTTGCGCGCGAGCGCAAGTTGCTTAAAGACAAAGACGACAATCTTTTGGGCGAGGACTTTAGAGAGGGAATGACGGCGGTTTTGTCCGTCAAGATGAACAACGTTCAGTTTGAAGGTCAGACAAAAACCAAGTTGGGCAACGTAGAAGCAAAAACGGCGGTGGACGCCATCACGCAAAAAGGTCTTGCCGAGTGCCTGTCCAAAAACATAGGAGCGGCGGAAAATATAATAAACAAAGCGTTAAACGCCGCAAAAGCGAGGTTGGCGGCGCGTACCGCCAAAGAGATGACGCGTCAAAAAAACACGATAGCGGGCGCGAGTCTTGTGGGAAAATTGAGCAGTTGCACTTCTCGCGAGTACGAAAAAAACGAACTGTTTATCGTTGAGGGCGACAGCGCGGGCGGCAGCGCAAAACAAGCGAGAAGCCGCAAGTATCAAGGCATTTTGCCCTTACGCGGAAAGCCTCTCAACGCAGAAAAAAAGCGTATCGACCAAGTGCTTGCCAACGAGGAAATCAGGAGCATAATCACGGCGTTGGGTACGGGTATCGGCGAAGAATTTGACATAACTTCCTTAAAATACGACAAAGTAATCATTTTGTCCGACGCCGACCAAGACGGCGCGCATATCAGGTGCATTTTGCTCACCTTCTTTTACCGCTATATGAGAGAGTTGTTGGTGGACGGGCACGTTTATATCGGTATGCCGCCGCTGTACAAGGTGTGGAAAAGGGACAAAATTCTTTACGCTTACGACGACTCGGATTTGCCAAACTGCATAAACGAAATAGGCAAAGGATACTCGTTGCAACGCTACAAAGGGTTGGGCGAGATGAACCCCGACCAACTTTGGGAAACGACAATGAACCCCGCCGGTCGCACTCTCATGCGCGTGACGGTAGAAGACGCCGCAAGCGCGGAAAGGTTGCTTACCACGCTTATGGGGGACGCGGTAGAGGCGAGAAAATCTTATATCACTCAAAACGCCGATTTTAACAAAAACACCGACGAAGTTTACAACGAATACGTTTAAGGAGGGAGCAAAATGAAACAAATGGAAATTTCCGTACACGAAACTTCAAAATTGCCCGACGGTAGCAACCTTCTTATCAAAAATATGGAGGACGTTCTTCACGACAGTATGATGCCGTACGCAGAGTACGTCATTTTGGACAGAGCGTTGCCCCGCGTCGAGGACGGACTTAAACCCGTTCAGCGGCGTATTTTGTATACTATGTACAACTTGGGACTCACTCCCGACAAACCTTACCGCAAAAGCGCGGCGGTGGTGGGCGACTGCCTTGCAAAGTACCACCCGCACGGAGATACTTCCGTCTACGACGCTATGGTCAGAATGGCGCAACCATTCAATATGCGCGGTATGTTGGTGGACGGACAAGGAAACTTTGGCAGTATCGACGGCGACGGCGCGGCGGCGATGCGTTACACCGAAGCGCGTATGGCTCCGCTTGCGACGGAACTTTTGCGCGATTTGGAAATGGATACTGTAAAGTGGAGCAGAAACTACGACGATAAACTTATGGAGCCGGATATGCTACCGGGTAGGTATCCCAACTTGTTGGTAAACGGCGCGATGGGTATTGCGGTAGGACTTGCTACAAATATTCCGCCGCACAATCTCGGAGAAGTCATTGACGGCGTTATCGCGTACGTGGACAACAAAAACATCAAACTGCCGGAAATGCTCAAAATAATCAAAGGTCCGGACTTTCCTACCGGCGGGTACGTTTTTTCCGACGAATTGTATCAGGCGTACGAAACGGGCAGAGGCAAAATTACTATGCGGGCGCGCGTTCATTTGGAAAACGGCGGCGGCGACAAAAAGTTGATTGTGATAACAGAACTGCCCTATCAGGTAAACAAAGCCGACCTTCTCACAAAAATTCTGTCGGTAAAAGAGGACAAAAAGGATTTGCTCGCGGGTATTAGCGAGATTGTAGACGAGTCGGACAAGGAAGGTATGCGAGCCGTCATCAAGGTAAAAAAAGACTTTGACCCGCTCAAAATTTTGGACGTTTTGTTTAAATATACCAACCTTCAATGCACTTTTGGCATAAATATGGTGGCGATAGCGGGCGGCAAACCTATGCAAATGGGTTTGATGGACGTCGTATCCTACTACACCGAGTACCAAAAACAAGTGGTCTTAAACCGCACTAAATTTCAACTCAAAAAGGCGAAGGACAGGGCGCACATTTTGCAAGGCTTGATTATTGCCGTCGCAAACATCGACGAAGTAGTTGCGATAATCAAAAAATCGTCGTCGACGACGGAGGCGCGCGCAAATTTGCGTAATAGGTTTAATTTGTCCGACGCACAAGCCGACGCCATATTAGAACTCAAACTTGCCCGACTTACCCGTTTGGAAGTCACCAAGTTGGAGCAGGAGTTGAAGGAACTAAAAGCCCTTATCGCAAAGTACACGGAAATAATAAACAACAAGCAAGCCTTAAACGAGTTGTTAAAAACCGAGTTGACGGCGATAAAGCGTCAGTACCGCGACGAAAGGCGTACGGAAATAGTATCTTCTGCCGCAGACATAAAAATAATAAACGAATCGGCAGAAAAACCGCCCGAGAGTTTTGTGGTCGGCATTTTGGCGGACGGAAAAATAAAGTATATCCCCACCAAAAACTTTAATATGTCTATGCGAGACGTGACGGAAAACAGCACGGAAAGCACGCTTCATACTACTTTGTTGCCCGTCATCAGCAATCAGAAGGTTATGTTTTTTACCGATAAGGGCAACTGTTTCCAAATAGTGGCAAACAAATTGCCGGAAACAAAGTACCGCGACGCAGGCATTCCCTTTGACAGAATTTTTGAGGAAGCAAAAGGCGAAAAACCCGTGTCGGTCTTTGCCGTAGGAGAAACCGTTCCCGAGTGCAAACTTTTGTTTTATACCGAGCAAGGTATGGTTAAACTCACCGATTTCAACGAGTACAACCTTCTTAAACAATCGTATTCCGCAATAAAACTCAAAGACGACGACAGCCTTATCAAGGTTGAGCCGCTACGCGACGGTACGACTATACTTTACGTCACCAAAAACGGAATGTGTATCAACTTTGTGCCTGCGGAAGTACCCGAGCAAGGCAGAGTGTCCGGCGGCGTCAAAGGAATGATGCTGTCCGACGATGACAAAGTAGTGTTTGCGGGACAAATCACCCCCGAAGGAGAAGTAGTAGTCGTCACCGACAAAGGATACCTTAAAAAAGTTCTGGCGTGCGACGTAGATATTATGACGAGATACCGCAAAGGCGTCAAAATAATCACCCTTGCAGACAACGGGACGCAAGTGCTGTGGTGCGATTATGTCACCGTGCCTTATGACGTTGCGTTGTTTGACGCCGCAAATATGCTGTTGGTCAATACGGAAGACGTAAATATCGAGTCGCGGCTGGGCAAGGGCAAACCGCCAAAACTCAAAAAGAAAGGTATGGCGTTGGTCAACGTAGTCAAGTTTACGACGGCAATCTGATATTTGACGGCAAAAAACGCAAACAAACGATATTAAAGTAAGTCGGTTTACGCGGCGCGCAATTTAATACAATCGCAAATTCCGCTTTATACAATCACAAATTCCGCAGTTGTCAAGGAAGGCGACTGCGGTTTTTTTGCCGTTTATTGTAGGTTTGCGGTATTTTTGGTTTGAGCGGGTAATAGAATATACAAGCGGTAAAGCCGTTGCAAAACGACGAGCAAAAACGCAAATATCAAAAATATCAAGGTAACGCAAAAATCGTAGAAGTCGGGCTTGCGGCGTCGGTAGATTAAAAACGCAAAAGGAGCGAGCGGAAACAAAATACGGTCGATTTTATTAAAAAAGAGCGGGCAAAAGTAAAAATTGCGGCGTTTTTCGACAAAACAAGCCCGATAATTACAATTTTTTGCCGTACGGGTTGAGGTATAATGATGAGGAAGTTTGACGACTCACAAACAAACGGCAATTTACAAACAAACGGCGGTTTGCAAAAAGCGGGTAACGCCGACAAAATCGAGAGTTGCGGCAACGTTAAAGCAAAAAAGCCGTTACCGACGGCAAAATCGAGAGTTGCGGCGTTGGTTCTTGCGGCGGTGGCGTCGGCGCTGATTTTAATCAATTTTTCCCCCGTTTCCGCAGTGGTGGCGGCGCGCAAAATTCCCGTTTACTGCGTGGACAGAAACGACGGCAAAGTCGCGCTTACCTTTGACGCGGCGTGGGGCGCGGACAAAACTAAACAAATTATGGACGTTTGCGACAGGTTCGGCGTAAAAGCAACTTTTTTTCTCGTCGGGTTTTGGAGCGAAAAATATCCGCAGTTGGTAAAGGAAATTGCCGAGCGGGGGTTTGCGATAGGTACGCACAGCGATACGCACCCAAAAATGAGCGGTCTTTCCGCCGCCAAAATAGGGGAAGAGTTGAGCCGCAGCATTACCAAAATTACTTCGCAAACGGGCGGAGAAGTTCGGCTTTTTAGACCGCCGTTTGGCGATTACAACAACACGTTGATAGAAGTCGCAAGCGGTATGGGGTTGATGACTATTCAATGGAGCGTGGACAGTTTGGACTGGAAAGGCATATCTGCGCGCGAGATAGCGTCGAGAGTTTTAAAGGCAAAGTCAGGGGACATAATTTTGTGTCACAACAACAGCGACCACATAGTGGAGGCGTTGCCCGTCATAGTCAGGGGACTTTTGGATAAGGGGCTTGTCCCCGTCAGACTTGACGAAATGGTTTACTTTAAAAACTACCGCATCGACCATACGGGGCGGCAAATACTTGACAAATCAGACGCCGTTTGAGCGTTGAGAACAACTTTTTGAGGAGGAATTTTTTATGTACGAAGTCAACAACAAGGATTTTGAACAATCCAACCGCGTAACGTTGTCGGGGGAGATTGTGGGGCAACCGACCTACTCGCACGAAGTGTTTGGAGAGGCTTTTTACGAAACGGCAATAAAAGTCAAGCGATTAAGCGACGCTTTTGACATTTTGCCGTTGACGGTGAGCGAGCGGCTTACTTGCGCGTTTGAGTTGTACGAAGGGCGCAAAGTCAGTCTTGTGGGGCAGTTGAGAAGTTACAACAAGATGATAGAAGGCAAAAGCAAGTTGTTACTCAACGTTTTTGTAAGGGAATTGTATGATTTTGACGATAACTTAAATCCAAACGGCATAGATTTGGACGGATTTTTGTGCAAACCGCCGATTTTTCGCACAACGCCCTTTAATCGTGAAATCTGCGACTTGCTGTTGGCAGTCAACCGCGCTTACAACAAAAGCGATTATATCCCCGCCATCGCGTGGGGCAGAAACGCTCGGTTTGTAAAGTATATGTCGGTGGGGCAAGAAGTTTGCGTGTCGGGCAGACTTCAAAGTCGCGAATATCAAAAAAGATTGTCCGATACGGAAGTGGTAACGAGAACGGCTTACGAAGTGTCGATAAGCAAAATTATGCTTAAATCGACGGCAAAACAAGCGGGGGCAAACGTTTTGCAAGGGGATTCCGTCGTCGATACATCTACCGTCGGCTTTGGCAACGGCATATAAACGGCATAAAAAACACAAAAAGGACAACGCGGTTTGCGTTGTCCTTTATTTTTTGTTTGTAATTTTTGAATTTTTGGTTTTTGTTTGTAATTTTTGGTTTTTGGTTGCCGTTGCGTTAGTTTTTGTCGTCGGTTGCGTCTGTCGGCGTGGTTTGGTCGGCGTCGTCGGTTTGCAACGGCGTTTCTTCCTGTGGGGTAGGTTTAAAGTCAAAGTTTATCGGGGTACTTTGTTTGTTGTGGTGTTTGGAGCGGATTCTCATTACTATCAAAAATACCACGACGAGAATAAGTATTGCAAACAGCGCGATTGCAAGCACCTGCGTATTAGTAAGTCCTTTTGCGTAATTTTTGAGTTGCGAGTCGTTTTCTAAATATCCTTTGTACAGCGTATTGTTTATCAAAACGCCGATAAAGCACTTTCCGTCGGAAGTTTTTTCGTACAGGCGGACTTGTTGACCGCTCTTTATTTTGACGGGGTTGCCTGCGGAGTCGGTCACGAGGTCGTCGGCTTGGCAGAGTTGGGTATTAAAAAGCGTCATCGCATGCCCTGCTTTGGGGTTTGCGGCGTAGCGGGTGTAAGAAACGTAGGTTTTTTGTTGACGGTTTACGCCGATGCACGCGTTTTGCGCAAATCCGTAAACGTCGCCGCTTTCTTTTGCGTATTTTATCAGTTTATAACCGCCGTATTCCGTCACGACGGTAACTTTGGAAAGTTTGGGAATTTGTTCGCCCGTCAACAAGGAGTCGTCGGCAAAGGGGAGTTTGTACAGGTTTGTCGGGACAAAAGTTATCGCGCCGAGTTCTGTCGGGGCGGGTATGACGTCGTATATGATTTTGTCGCTGTCTTTTATCCACGCGTATTTGTTGCCAAAGCAAACGTATACGTACCCTTTGTCCTTTGCAAGAACCAAAATTTTGTCCGTCGGAGCAAAGCGACTTTTTTCTATGGATTTTTCCTTGTCCTTAGTGGTGTAAATTATGTTGGACGGGTATCCTTTTACCGTTGCGATTTTTACGTCGTTGACGGTAAAGGCGGGAATATCAAAGTCGAGTTGACTTGCGCCGTACTGTTTTGTTTGGTCAAAAACGACGGAAGTCATATCGGACACGTCAACGGTAAACACGCGGGGTTTTTGGTAGTATGCGTTTTGTTTGCCGTCAACGGACTTAATTTCGTAATCGGCAAGCAAAAACATTTTGTCGTCGCCTACCGCAACGTCTTTGATAAGAACGCCGCCGTTTGTCCAAAACTCGTTGAAGTCGTCGGTATTGTTGACAAATTTAAACACGTTGCGGCTGTCGTATCCGTAAGCCGTTCCGTTGTGCAGAAACACTTTTTTTGAGCCTGCCGTCAGCGTAAAAGGTTTTGGAGAAGAAACAAACTTGACGGAAGAATCGCCTACCGACAAGCACGCCGCTTTAGAAAGTCCGTCGCCGTAATACATCGCTACGGTGTTTGGAGCGAGAGCGGTGGGCGCGATAAGCAGATTTTCCTCCGTAGAGGGGTAAGTATCTTTAGGTTGGCTGTCGGTGGGGCTGTACGCCGCAATGTGAGAAACGGACGCGTCGCCCGCGTCGGGGTAAACGTAAAACAAATAGTCGCCGCCTAATGCGCTGCATTTGATTCCGTTTTGCGTTACCGCTTTTGTTGCGGCAGGGGAAGGTTGCGTGTAGTCGCAAACGTAAATCCCGTCGGAAAGCGTGACAAAAAGGTTTTTGTCGTCGCACGCCAACGCTATGGGTTTGCCTTTTACCGTTTTGTCGGCAAACAAATCCGTTTCCTCATCGGTCGTGAGCCGGTGTACGACGGTATAAAAATCGCCGTCTTCCTCTATGCAATCCGCGATAAACAAGTTGTCGCCGTAAGCCGCTATTGCCGTCGGAGCAACAAGACTGCCCGTCTTGTCGTCTGTTGCGGCGGCAAAAACCGAGCCTTTTGGATATGCGACTAATATAGCCGTCGCAATAAGGCATATTATCGATAAATATAAATATTTTTTAATCTTGCTTGTCATATCTTATATTTTAACAAATATCGACAATTTTTTCAATAAGAAAAGACAAGTTTTTTGGCGTATTTAAAAATTTTTTATTTTTTAAGGGGTTTTAAACCGATTAAAGTAGAGGCAAATACTTTCGTAATAAAAGACAAAAAGGGGGTTTTTTAGACCAAAACCGACAAAATAGTAAAGCAATCGTCGGAGATTTCACATTCGCGGGCTTTAATGGTGACAAACAGTTGTCCTATTTGATGTGTTAATATATGCGTGCAAAAACGGACGGGACTTTGTTTTGCCCCGAGCAAAGTTACGGTTGTTTTGCGTATGGAAGGAGATAAGATATGAATAGCATTGATTTTCGCGTCGGATTGCTCCGTTGTTTTAACGAACTTAATAATTACATAGAGCAAGCCGATACCAGCGTATTTAACAAAGCGTTGGGTACGCACAACTTTAACGCAGGGGTAAAAGAGGACACCTACTCGCAGGTTGCGGACATTCTCAAAATAATTCACCGCAAAAATCTTTTGCTTGCGGTAAAAAACGCCATCGTCAAGGCTTTAAACGGGTTGAGAGCGGACAAACGCAATCTTTTGTTGTGTCGTTACGTAAAAAAACTCGATACCGCCACCTTGTTGCGGTTGTTCAACGTGACGAAGGGAGCGTATTACGCGCGCCTTAACAAGGCTTTGGACGATTTTGAAGAACAACTCAACGAGCAAGGGTACGACAAAGCGTGGTTTTGCGCCAACTACGCGAGCAAACTCTGGTTTAGGCGGTTGATAGGGTTTAGTTCGGCTACGGTTTTTGCGGAGCAGGCGGGCGGTCAGAGATAATCGTCAAAGTAGCGAGGTCGGCTTTTTGTTTTTCGGTTGCCGTCGGGAGGTAATTGTTTAAAGTCGTCGTTTTGTGGCTTTTTAGACTTTGTAGGCAAAAACAATATGACGACGAGAACGATACTCGGTATACACACCAAAACGATAAGCGCGATTTGAAAATCCGCCAAAGCGTCTTGCGACTCGGGCTGTTTTTCCTTTTCCGTCGGCTCGTCTTGCTCGACTGGAGAGTACAGCGGCGTCGGATGAAGTTGAATTTGCGGCGCAGTCACTCCGTCGCTTTTTACGTAACAAAGGTAGTTGTCGCATTTTACGTAATACCAAAGGTTGTCGCCGTCGGGATATTTGCCGTAATACCGCATGGTTTTGCCTTTGAATATCCCCTGCAATCCCGCCGAAACTGCCGACGGAGTAGGATAAATCACCGTGTCGCGCGTTGCGGTGAGCGTGACGGCGGGGTAAGTAGGGGATAAAGGAGGCTGTTGTACGGGAGTGACGCGCGCGACGGGTACGTATCCGTAAACGACGACAAATCCGTCGACGTTTTGCATGAGTTCTATTTTGTAAAAACCGTTTACGGGCGGTTCTGAAGTCTTGACGTAGTAAGTGTATTCCAACAAAAACGCTTTGCTGTCCAAAGAAGTATCGGGATTTTTGTAAAACCACACGTCGCCGTCCGTCACCCGCAACCACAAAGCGACGGCGGAGTAGGCGTCGGAGGTAGGCGCATAAAAAAAGGGTAGCGAAACAAACGCCAAGCATATTGCAAAAAAGACAGTTGCGGCGACGCGTTTCATTTTGTCCTTAATCCTCCTTCGTCTACATTTTAAAGCGTGGGTGAGGGCAATATTTTGACTTATTTGAGGTTTTTATGAGAGATATTATCAAACGAATACGCCTTGTGGAGGAGGAGCAGACGAGAAGAAAAAATTTGCCTATTTACAACTACAACGCGGGCGAAAAAGTACACGAGAAACAGTTGGATTTTCACAAATGCCAAAAGAAAAACCGCTGGGTGTTTGGCGGCAACCGAAGCGGAAAAACGGAGTGCGGGGCGGTGGAGTGCGTGTGGATTGCGAGAGGCATTCACCCGTACCGACAAAACAAACCCGATACCGAAGGGTGGGTTGTTTCCTTGTCCTCACAAGTTCAGCGGGACGTGGCGCAACAAAAAATACTCAACTATATAGACAAAAGTTGGATTGAGCGGATTGTTATGATAAAGGGCGACCGCGACAGCGCGGAGTACGGCGTTGTCGATTACATCGTCATCAAAAACGTGTTTGGCGGAACAAGCAAAATAGGGTTTAAAAATTGCGAGGCGGGGAGGGAAAAGTTTGCCGGCGCAAGTCTGGATTACGTCTGGTTTGACGAAGAACCGCCGTACGACGTCTACCAAGAGTGTCGTATGCGCGTTATGGACCGCGCGGGCGTTATTTTCGGAACGATGACACCGTTAAAAGGGCTCAGTTGGGTGTATGACGAAATTTATTTAAACGTCAATAACAGCGAGGAGGTATGGTGCGTCTTTATGGAGTGGGGCGACAACCCTTTTTTGCCTGAGGAAGAAGTGCGTTTGATGGAGGACGCTTTGGACGAGGACAGCCTAAACAGCCGCAAATACGGCAGGTTTGGAGCGGGACAAGGACTCGTTTATCCCGAGTTTGACGTCAACGTCAACGTCGTCGAGCCGTTTGAAGTGCCTTTTGAGTGGCAGGACAAGTTGAGTATAGACCCGGGATTAAACAATCCGTTGAGTTGTCACTGGTACGCGGTGGATTACGACGGCAACGTTTACGTTGTGGCGGAGCATTACGAGAGCAAGCGGGACGTGCGGTATCACGCGCAAAAAATAAAGGAGATAAGCGCAAAACTAAACTGGCACGCCGACAATAAAGGAAGAATAGAGTCGCTCATCGACTCCGCCGCAAACCAACGCACTTTGGCTTGCAGCAAAAGCGTTTCCGAACTTTTTTGGGAAGAAGGCATCGCCGTAAACACGAAGGTAAACAAAGACGTTTTTAGCGGGATAAACAGAGTCAAACGGTACCTTAACGGCAAAGACGCGCCCAAACTGTACGTTTTTAAAAACTGCGTAAATATGATTCGCGAGTTTAAAGGGTACTGGTGGGGCGCGGACGATTGTCCCAAAAAGATTGACGACCACGCAATGGACGAGTTGCGGTATTATATCTCCTCACGTCCCGAACCGCCTACGAAAAAGACGACCAAATCCGTCATCGAGGCGGACAAGGAAAAACTGTATAGGAGGCTTAATGAAAAAGGACGTAACAGAAACTATTTCTAAAATTCTGTACAAAAGGGCGATGGGGTACACCGTAAAGGAAAGCGTCGCCGAGTACGTCGTCGACGAAAACCAAAACGAGTTGTTGTCCAAAAAAAAGGTGACTACCAAGCATATCCCGCCGGATATAGCCGCCGCAAAAACCTTGCTGGCGTTAAAGGAAGGCAAATCCGACCTTTTGACGGAACTTACCGACCAAGAGTTGGCGGAGGAAAAAGCAAGGTTGTTGGAGTTGCTAAAAGAGGAAGGCGACAAAGCCGACGACAAAATTAACTAATTACGGAGGTTTTTTGATGGAAAAAGACAAAAACAAAAAGTTTTACGAGCAAATCGTAAAGGAAGTGACGGAGGACTTTGCCCGACGGCAGGAAGAACGACTGCCTTACGAACTCAAATGGCAACTCAATATGAATTTTATCGTAGGCAATCAATACTGCGAGATAGGCAGGCGCGCCGTCAAAAATTACGACAAGGACTTTTTTTGGCAGGAAAGAGAAGTGTACAACCACATTTCTCCCGTGTACGAAACGCGGCTTGCTAAACTGTCGAGGGTAAAACCAAAAATGTCGGTACGCCCTTTTTCCGCCCAAGACGAGGATGTAAAGGGGGCTAAAGCGGCTTCTAAAATTCTTGACAGTTGCAGCGAAAAAATGCGATTGTCGAGTCTTGTGGACGCCGCGACGATGTGGAGCGAAGCGTGCGGCACGGCTTTTTACAAAATTACGTGGGACAAATCCAAAGGTATGGCGTTGCCGTCGGAAAACGGAAACGTTAAAACGGGCGACGCGGTAGTCACCGTTTGTTCTCCCTTTGAAATTTATCCCGACAGTATGGTGTGCGACGGCATGAAAGACTTAAACAGCGTTATTCACGCAAAGGCGTACACCGTTGACGAAGTAAAAAATATTTGGGGCGCGGACGTCAAGGGCGGCGACGTAAAAGTATTCGCTATGGGTAGCGACGCCGTGACGGGAGGTTATGGCGTCAACGGGTTTGCGCCCAACGTAACGGAGCAGACCAAAAAGGACAGCGTTATCGTGATAGAAAGGTATACCCGCCCAAACGCAAAGTATCCCGACGGTCAGTTGGTAATAGTTGCGGGGGACAAGATACTTTATCTCGGAGTTTTGCCCTACCTAAACGGCGAAAACCGTCAGCGCGACTTGCCCTTTGTGCGGCAGGTAAGCAGTCTTGTGGCAGGTTGCTTTTGGGGTACGAGCGTAATTGACAGATTGATACCTATTCAGCGGTCGTACAACGCGGTAAAAAACAGAAAACACGAGTTTTTAAACCGATTGTCTATGGGAGTCATAGCGGTGGAAGAAGGTAGCGTCGATACGGACGACTTGACCGACGGCGGCTTGCAACCGGGTAAGGTAATAGTGTACAGGCAAGGCTCTAATCTTCCTCGTTTGTTGGACGCGGGAAACGTTCCGACGGAGTTTATTTACGAAGAGGACAGATTGCTTAAAGAGTTTTTGGAGATGTCGGGAGTGTCGGAGTTGATGCGCAACAGCACTACCACTCAAAACATTACGAGCGGCGTCGCTTTGCAATTGTTGGTGGAGCAGGACGACACGAGAATGAATATATGCGCCGAGCAGATTCGCGGCGCGATAAGAGAAGTGACGAGGCAGATTATCAGACTGTACAAGCAGTATGCGGTAAACGCCCGCCTCGAAAAAATAATCGGCGCGGACGGCGCGGTGGAAACGTTCTACTTTAAAGGGAGCGACCTTACTTCCGACGACGTCGTGCTGGAAACGGAAAACGAACTAAACGATACACCTTCCGCCCGTCGGGCAATGGTAATGGATTTGCTCAACGCGGGGCTGTTGACGGACGCGGACGGTAAAATATCACAGACGGCAAAACTCAAAATTTTGGATATGATGGGTTTCGGCAACTGGGAAAGCGCGCAGGATATAGCCTCTCTCCACCGCAAAAAAGCAGAGAAGGAAAATCTTTTGATGTCGGAGAACACCCTCCCGCTCGAAGTGGACGACCACGCTATTCACGTAGAGGAGCATACACGATTTGTCGTGAGCGGCGCGGCAGCCAAAGCGGGCAAAAAAACGGAGCAACTTGTTCTCGCGCACATCAGGGCGCACAAACAAATGTCGGTGCCGTCGGAGCAACCAAAGGAGGTTTTTGATGAATGAGGACTCAACAATTTTGGGCAAATTTAAAAGCGTGGAGGCTTTAAAAAACGCTTACGACTCTTTGCAAAAAGAGTTCACCAAAAAATGCCAAAAACTCAGTCTTTTGCAAAAGGAGGCGGATAATTGCGCGGAAATCGAGCAACCGCCGCAGGATACCGTCGCGACGGAGGCTTTGACGGAGCAAAAGCACAATCGTTTGTCCGACGTTTTTAAACAAGGACTTGACGACGCCGTAGCAAAGGAAAAAGACGATCCGCATTCGTCGCAATTTTGTTCTGCGCTTAAAGCAACGTCGGACGACCTCAAAACGCAGGGGGACGAGCCGTCGGGTATAAACGACTTTTTGTTGCAAAACCCCGACTTTGTCACCGAATACGTACTTAAAAACGACGCGTTGTTGGACGCGTTGCTGATAAAGTACGCTCAGAATATGGCGAGAGTGTCCGCGCCCGTCGTAATGTCGGGCAGGGGCAGTATGAGCCTTACGCCGCCTTTGTCACCCGTCACGGTGGAAGAAGCGGGCGCGCTCGCTAAAAAAATGTTTAATAAATAATAAGGAGAATTTTTGTAATGGTAACTATTTCTACTGCGGAAAACGCATTAAAAACACTGTATCTCGGCGTCGTAAGCGACCAACTCAACACCAAAGTAAACCCTTTGCTTGCAAAAATCAAACAAAAGACTTCTGACGTATGGGGCAAGGAAGTGCGCAAACTCGTGCCTTACGGCGCAAACGGCGGTATCGGCGCGGGAACGGAAGACGGCAACCTTCCGTCGGCGGCAGGCAACAATTATCAACAGTTTTGCCTGACTCTCAAAAACCTTTACGGCACGATAGAACTCTCGGACAAAGCGATAAGAGCGTCTGCAAACAACAGCGGCGCATTCGTAAACTTGCTCAATGCGGAAATGGAAGGTCTTATTAAAGCGAGCAAGTTCAACTTTGGCCGTATGCTTTTTGGCGACGGTAGCGGCAAACTCGCAACGGTAGAAAGCGTGAGCGGCAACGTCGTTGTTTTGGACGAAATCGCAAACGTCATAGAAGGTATGGTGGTGGATTTTCTCACCCCCGCAAACTCTACTTACTCTCTCGTGAGCGGCGCGTGCGGCAGACGTATCGTTTCCGTTGACCGCGCAAACAAAAAAATCACGGTGGACGGAGCGGCTATCTCGGCTAATACCATAGCGGCAAACGATATAGTCACCGTTCAGGGCAGTTTTAATAAGGAATTGACGGGACTCGGCGCGATTTTTGGCAACAGCACGACTTTGTACGGGATAAACCGCGCCAACAACCTTTGGCTTACTCCCAAATCCGTTGCCGCAACCGACGGAAAAATAGACGACTCCACTATTCAAAAGGTGGTGGACGAGTTGGAAGACGTTGCGGGCAGCACCGCAAACTTTATCGTTTGCAACAGCGGCGTAAGACGCGCGTATCAAAACTACCTTACCGCAAAACGCACCAACGTTGACACTCTCAATCTCGAAGGCGGGTTTAAA
Organism: uncultured Clostridia bacterium; assembly: GCA_934230325.1. Classification (GTDB taxonomy): domain Bacteria; phylum Bacillota; class Clostridia; order Christensenellales; family CAG-314; genus SFEB01. The sequence goes on from CAKQEP010000012.1 coordinate 25,153, forward strand.
GCGATAAGTTTTGGCGGAATCCCCGTCGTTACCGACAGATTTTGCCCGTCAGGCAAAATGTACGTATTAAACACCGACGAGTTTGCGCTCCATCAACTTTGCGACTGGAGATGGTTGGAAGGCGACGACGGCAAAGTTCTTAAACAAACGGCGGGCAAGCCCGTTTATACCGCCACTCTCGTCAAATACGCTGATTTGCTGTGCGAAAAGCCCATCGGTCAAGGCGTAATAACCGGCATCACGGAGGCTTAACGGGAAAAAAAGGGGGAGGGGGCAAAAACCCTCCTCTTTTTAAAACTAATTGACGACAAAAACCTTTTTTAACTATGAAAAAACAACTTATCGAAATACGCGGCGACGTTTTTGACGTTAGCGACAGGCTAAAATCCATCGACGACGGGTACTTTGTCGTATACGACAAAAGGGCGGCAAGGTACGAAGTTCACAATACGGGGCAGGGCAAAGATACCTTTTGTTTTGTCGTTCCGTACAAAAATTTGGACAGTCGCACGGTGGATTACTGCTTAAAAACGCGCAGGCAAAACGCCGACAAAATTTTTGCGGAAGCGGATTTGCACAACGCAAAAGTCGAGGCGGCGCTCTCGCGCGAAGTTGCGGAAAAAGCGGTTTGCGGCGTAGAAAACCTTTTGAGGAGTATTAAATGAAAATCAAAGATATAGTAAAATTGTGCGGCAAATTGCTTTGCTGCGGGTTTGACGAGCAAATATTCGAGGGTTCGGCTACCGACGACGAGGTAAGAGACGCGCTAAGCAGCGACAAAAAGTTGTCGTTGCTGACGGAATGCGTTTCTCTCGTAGAAACGGAACTTGCCTGCGACTATATTCCGCTCAAAGCGCAACAGTGTTTTGATAGCGGCGACGCGGCTTATTCCGAGTTTGAGCATACCCCGCACGAAATTATCAGAGTCGTTGACCAAAACGGCGCGGACGCGGACTTCAAAAGTTTGCCCGACGGCGTAAAAGCAGAGGTCGGCGGCGGCAAAATGACGGTTTTTTACAACTATCGCCCCGCAAAAAAGGGCTGGGACGACGAGTTGGAAAGAGGAAACTGCAAAGCAGACGAGAGATTGTTTGCTTATGGCGCGATAGCGGAATATATGCTTTTGTCGGGTATGTACGACGAAGCGGCGGTGTGGGACAAGAGATACAAGGACCTTGCGGAAGTGGTTTTGTCTACAAACAAAAGCCTCAAGATAAAGGAGAGGAGGTGGCTGTAATGTTTCACAAAAAAACGTTGGCGGTAAAAAACGGCAAATCCAAACGATTGACCGTCAGCGATTTTGCGGGCGGGCAAAACAGCGTCACCGACGACCCGTACGTTTCTTTTTCCGCCGCAAAGGTAAGTTACAACGTCAACGGCGACGGCGGCGCGCTTAAAGAAAGTTGCGGCGCGGATTGTTTCAGATTACCCGATACGTCGGGCGGGGAATACGGCGTCAGCATACAAAACGATACCGTCGTGCGGGTGTGGTACTACCGCCGTTACGACGTTCAAAACGAGTGCAACGACGACAGAATAATTTTTTTGACGGGCAACGGCAACCTCTATTATATTAAGGTCAACAACGTTTCCGCAGGAACGACTATGTTTGACTCGAGAAAATTTACTTCTATCCCGTCGGCGGTCAACTACCGCTTAAACGGTCAGGACGTAATGATTTTTTGTTCGCCGTCGGACGATATGCGTATTTACGACGGAACGGGTTTGCCGCAAAAAGTGTTTACCGCGCCAAAACTCAAAACCATTTGTATGCATTACGACCGCTTGTTTGCGGTTAAGGAAGGCGACAAAAACACTTTGTGGTTCAGCGACGACCTCGATCCGTCAAACTGGAACGTCGGACTTGACGAAGCGGGATATATTTCTCTCACCGACGAGCGCGGCGCGATAATAAAACTTGTGAGTTTTTTAAACTACCTGTACGTTTTTCGCGATTACGGCATAAGTCGATTGACTGCGCGCGGAGAGCAAACGGACTTTTTTCTTGCGCACTTGTTTGTGGCGGACGGCAAGATTTACGGCGAAACGGTATGCGTTTGCGGCGACAGAATTTTGTTTTTGACGGACAAAGGGCTGTGTAGTTTTGACGGAGCGTCTACAAGGCGAATTTTTACGAGGCTGGACGGATTTTTTGAAGGTCAGGACAATTCTAATGCGGTGGCGGAGTTTTATCGCGGAAAATATTATCTGTCCTGCAACGTCGGGTTTGACGACGGGCAGATTACTAAAGCCGAAAAAAACGGCTGCGTAAACAACGCCTTGTTGCAAATCGATTTGCTCAAAGGTTCCGTCGATATAATGCGCGGGTTTGACGTCGTGAGTATTGCGGCGTTAAACGGCGACGGAGTGAGCGAGTTGCTGTTGTGTTTCGGGCACAACCAAGAGTTTAGCAAAACTCTCGGAAAGTTGGAGAAAGGCGGCAAACTCTTTGGCGACAACACCTTAAAAAAGTGGGTGTGTCCGTCTACCGACCTTAACAACGGCGCGTACCCCAAACTTCTTAAATACGTCACGCTCAAAACGCTATACGATATAGTTTTGTGCGTTGACGCCGACGGCGAAAAGCATTACTTTGACGTAAGCGGTTGCCAACACGCCCAAAAAGTGCCGATAAACGTCGTTGCGCACGAGTTTTGCGTGAGCATAAGCGCGGATACGGAAAAAATGTACGTTGTTCGTCCCGAGTTTGTGTTTAAGGAGTACGATTGATGGCGGAAGATTTTTTTAAGCGGAACGATTACGCCGAGTTGGACGTTTGCATAAAAAACGAAGTGGCGTCGCAACTCAAAAAAATGCGGTTGCGGTTTGAAGATACTACCTTCAACAACGCAATAACCGACGGCGCAAGCGTGAATTTTAAAAAGAACGGCGCGGGGCGCGTTTCTGTGGCGTTTTGTTTTAAAACCGACGGCGCGGCTTGCGAAGTTGCGTTGTATTTGGACCAAGCAAGGTTGTGCGGCGTCAAACAAGCGGCGACGACGACGGTTTCCGACGCGGTGTTTTTGTTTAAATCGGCTAATCTGTCGGACGGGCAACACGCTCTAACCGTCAAAACCACGACGGCGGGCAACGTAAAAGTGTTTGACGCGCAGGTGGTGTTGACGGGGGACGGGCTGTCCGATTTGTTTAAACCTTTTTGCGTTCGTTGCTTAAACGCGGGGGAAAACGATTACAAGTTTTTGGCAAAAAAGCGCAACAACTATTTTTTGAGCAACGACGTCACGGCGGAAAACGGCGTGGGGGTTAATTTTGAGCAAGGCGTTTTTAACGTCAGACCGTTTTATCTCGACGGAACGCTTTACTTTTTGTGTATCGACGGCGGCAGATGCAAAATATTAAAACGTCTTGACTACGCGTCGGAAGAAGTTTTGGACGTCGGTTATGCCGAGTGTTGCGCTTTTGCGCCGACGAGCGACGGTTGCGGATTTTTGCTGTATGCGGCGGAAGGCAAACTGTACTACGTCAAGGTGGAAGGTTTAAATTCAAACGCAACCGCAAGCACGCCGTACCGACTTTTTGTAGAAGGATTTTTTGGCAGAATATCCAAAATCTGGGCGGAGATAAAAAACGAGCAACTTTATTTTGCGGTTTTTTGTCCGTGCAAGACGGCGGCGGCGCGTACCGAAACGGATATTGACGGAGAAATCACGGCAACGAGTATAGGCGCGACCAAAACGATAAATGCGGCGGACGTTATTTTTAAAAACGACGGCGTTGAAATTGCGGATTTTGACGGCGAACTGCTTTTAAGCCGCACTATTGCGTCGGACGGGGGAGCGACGACGATAAAAAAGGTTTGTTTTTGCGACGGCGGAGTATGCCTTTTTGACGGCGGTATAGTCGCGTATGACGACGGAAAATATATTATTTTAAAGGAGTAGAAAAAAATGAGCATAAAACAATTAGACGACGCTTCTCAAGCGTACAAAAAGTTTTTGGACAAAATGGTAGAAGTGGACAAAAAATACAGTACGAGTTACAACCAACCCAAGATAAACGCGCCCGAGTCGTTGGGACTTAAAAAACTTACTTACGATATGCCGACGGAAGAAGAAGTCGCTGCCGCCGCGCAAAAGTATTACGAAGGCGACAAGGCTCGCGACGTGGCTAACGTTGGCGCAAACACCGACAAAAGCGTAAACAATCTGTCGGGAAAAGCCGAGCAGGCAAAGGCGGTTGCCGTCAAAAGCATTGCCGACGCGGAGCAAAAACGCAAAGACGATTTAAAATCCGCAAACTACGCGACGCAAGCCAAAAATCTTGTCAACAGCAGTATAAGGACGGGCGTTTTTGAAGAAATCAACGACGACGCCGACCAAAAAATCACAAACGCCGCGACTACTCGCGACGAAACGATAGCGGAAATCGACAAGGAAATCAGCCGCCTCAACGACCTTAAACTGCAAAAAATAAAGGACATAGAAAACGAATACGCTAAGCGCGCGGAAAGCAAGGCAAAATCTCTGATGGACGAGGAACGCCAAAAAGCCGACGCAGTGACAAAGTACAACAACTCGGTGGAAGAAAAAGAGGCGCAGTACAAAAAGAATCTTGCAAAACAACTCGACGCAAAAGAGCGCGACGAGTGGCAAAGGGTTGCGGATATGCTTAATCTCACGGCAAAATTAGGAGAAAGCGGCGTCGCAAGGCAAAAAGAGGAGGAAAAATACAGAGAAGCGAGAAATATTCTCGACAATTTTTCCCCCTCCGACGCTCTTGCGATATTAGAGAGTTCGGCGGCTTTTGCCACTCATTTGGGAAGTATGTACGACACGTTGAGAGCGTATTACACAAACAAAGCGAGCGAGCAACGAGGGGATTAGGTATAAAAAAAGCGACAAAGCGCATACTATAAAAGCAGAATAAAAGCGGCACCGTTGCGGCGGCGGTCAAAGGCAAAAAAAATTTTAAAAAAAATTTAAAAAATTGCCTCAAAACAGTTGACACGACGTCAAAACGGTGCTATTTTATATGCAGAATTTAGCAGTCCTATCAAGAGAGTGCTAACACTCGATAAAAAAGTTTGCGAAATCGGAGGTGCAAAATGAATTTGTCGGAACGCAAAAAAAGAATACTTGCGGCGCTGATAGAAGAGTATATTCATTCTGCCGAGCCCGTTTGCAGCAAAGACTTGCAAGAGCGTTATCTTACCGAGTGCAGCAGCGCGACGATACGCAACGAGTTGTCGGCGTTGGAGAGTATGGGATTTTTGACGCAACCTCACGTCAGCGCGGGACGTATCCCGACAGAAAAGGCTTTTAGGCTTTACGTTGACGAGTTGATGCAGCAAAAACCGTTGACCGACGACGAAACGGCTCTGATAGAAGCGCGGTTTGCTTCTATGGTCAACCCCGACGCTTTTGACGTGCAGGATTTGGTGGCTTCCGTAGCAAAGTTGCTGTCAGAAATCACAAATTACACTTCCGTCGCAGTCAAAGGGGATTTTGATACCGAGCGTATCAAAAGCATTACGGCTCTACCCGTCGGAGAGGGCAAAGCGTTGGTGGTCATAGTCACCGACCTAAACGTTCTCAAAGACAACGTGGTGGACGCGCCGGATATGCGTCAGGACGGGTACGCGGCGGCAAACAAAATGCTAAACAAAATGTTTGCGGGCAAGACGCTCAAAGAGTTGGCGACAAAAGCGGGACCTATGGAAATTTTAACAAAGGAAATTATCGGATTGAGAGAGTTGTACCAAAAGGTCATCGAGTTGGTGGCGCGGGTGGTAAACAGACGCGACGTAGACGTGGTGACGGAAGGCGCGACCAAGATATTCGACTATCCCGAGTACAGCGGCGACATAGACAAGACGAGAAACTTTTTGACGGCGATAGAACAAAAAAACGAAATTGCGAGAATGTTTGGCGGAGCGAGCGGCGTAGATTTTTCCGTAAAGATAGGCGCGGAAAGCGAGCAATTGCCGGACGGTTGCAGTTTTGTTTCCGCTAAAATATCACTAAACGAAAAAACGTTGGGCAGCGCGGGGGTTATCGGGCCGGTTCGTATGGATTACCAAAAGGTGATAAGCGTGCTTGACCAAATAAACAAACTCATAGAAAAAGTGCTGCTTAACGACGAAGAAGGAGGCGACCAAAAGTAATGGAACAGCAGGAATTAAAGGAAGAAACCAATACGCAGGAGCAAAAACCGCTGTGTATCGACGACGTTGAAGATTGCGATTTGAGAGAATACGCCCGCACGATGCTTGACGCGCTTTCGCAGGAAAACGAGCAACTCATCGAGGAACAAAAAAAACTTAACGAACAAATCAAAAAAGGCGACGGGTACTTAAACCAACTCGTTATTCTCAAAAGCGATTTTGAAAACTTTAAACGCCGCAACGCAAATGCGACGGAAACGGCAACAAGCGAAGGCAAACTGTTTGTTATAGAAAAAATGTTGCCTATCCTCGACACCTTTGACAAGGCGCGAGAGATGCTTTCTCAAAGAGAAATGGCAACCTTTGACCTCGTACAACGGCAGTTTGAAAAGATTCTGTCCGACGTCGGCGTAGAAAAGATGGAAGTGTTAAATTTACCCTTTGACCCCAACTTTGCAAACGCCGTGCACAAGCAGGAAGTTTCGGACGAAAAACAAGACAACGTAGTCATAGAAGTTTATCAAAACGGCTACAAATTTGGCGACAAGGTTTTGAGGTACGCGACGGTGTGCGTCGGTCAACTCGGCAAGCGTAACGACGGCAACGACGAGTAACGACAACAACAAAACCAAAAACCAAAACAAAACAAGGCACAACAACAAAAAACAAAAAAACAAAAAAGTAAAGTCGGCGAGGGCAAAGCCCCTCGATTAAAATAAAAAAGCAAAATTTAAGGAGAAAATATTATGAGTAAAATTATCGGTATAGACTTGGGTACTACAAACAGTTGCGTAGCAGTAATGGAAGGCGGAGAAGCGGTTGTCATTCCTAATGCGGAAGGCAGTCGCACAACCCCCAGCGTGGTGGGATTCACCAAAGACGGAGAGCGTCTTGTCGGACAAGTGGCAAAGCGTCAAGCAGTAGTCAACGGCGACAGAACGGTTATGTCCATAAAGAGAGAGATGGGCAAGGACTACAAAGTCAAAATTGACGACAAACAGTACACCCCGCAGGAAATTTCCGCAATGATACTTACAAAACTTAAAAACGACGCGGAAGCGTACCTTAACGACAAGGTTACGCAAGCGGTAATAACCGTTCCCGCATACTTCAACGACAGCCAACGTCAGGCAACCAAAGACGCGGGCAAAATAGCGGGACTCGAAGTTTTGCGTATAATCAACGAGCCGACGGCAGCCGCTTTGGCTTACGGCTTGGATAAAGGCGAAAACAAAAACCAAAAAGTTATGATTTACGACTTGGGCGGCGGCACTTTTGACGTTTCTATCTTGGAAATCGGCGACGGCGTGTTTGAAGTTTTGTCCACCAACGGCGACACTCGTTTGGGCGGCGACGACTTTGACAACGTTATTATCGATTATCTTGCCGACGAGTTTAAAAAATCCACCAACATCGACCTTAAACAGGACAGACAGGCTATGCAGCGTTTAAAGGACGCGGCAGAAAAAGCAAAGATAGAGTTGTCCGCAACTACAAAGACAAACATCAATCTGCCCTTTATCACGGCGGACGCCACAGGTCCCAAACACCTTGACGTAGACCTTACGAGAGCAAAATTCGACAGCCTTACAAAATTCCTCGTGGACAAAACCATAGCCCCCATGAAACAGGCTTTGAGCGACGCCAAACTTACTACCGGCGACATCAACAGAGTCATTTTGGTAGGCGGTTCTACTCGTATCCCCGCAGTAGTAGAAGCAGTCAAAAACTTCTGCGGAAAAGAGCCTTACAAGGGCATCAACCCCGACGAATGCGTCGCTATCGGCGCGGCTATACAAGCGGGCGTTTTGGGCGGAGAAGTCAAAGACGTTTTGTTGCTTGACGTCACTCCGTTGTCGCTCGGTATAGAAACGTTGGGCGGCGTAACGACTCGTCTTATCGAGCGCAACACCACGATACCTACCAGCAAATCGCAAGTGTTCTCTACGGCGGCGGACAACCAGACCGCAGTTGATATACACGTTTTGCAAGGCGAGCGTCAGATGGCTGCCGACAACAAGACTTTGGGCAGATTCCAACTCACGGGTATTGCGCCCGCTCCCAGAGGTATACCGCAGATAGAAGTCAAATTCGACATCGACGCAAACGGTATCGTTCACGTGACGGCAAAGGATCTCGGCACTCAAAAAGAGCAATCCGTAACCATCAGCAGCACCACCAACCTGTCGGAAGCCGACATTGACAAGGCGGTAAAAGACGCAGAAAAATATGCGGAAGAGGACAAAAAACGCAAAGAGGCCATCGACGCCAAAAACGGACTTGACCAAATGATATTCAGCCTCGAAGGGTTTGTTAAAGAGAGCGGCGACAAACTTGACGCCGACGATAAGGAAAAAATCGAGCAACTTATCAAGGAAGGTAAGGAAGTTTCCGACAAAAACGCAGATTACGCCAACGTCAACGTAGACGACGTAAAAGCCGCCACCGACAAGATAGCGAAGGAAAGCGCAGGCATCTTCCAAAAGTTCTATCAACAGCATGCGGCAGAAGCGCAAGCGGCAAACGGCGCAGCGGACGGCAACGCTCAAAGCGGTACTGCGGAAAGCGATAACGGCGAAAAAGTCGATTACGACATCAAAGACGCCGACTAATCGACGCAAAATATCTCCAAGACGGCAAAAAGGCAGGCAATGCGTCCTGCCTCAAACCGTTTTTGATACTTTATAACAATCAGGACAAAACGATATGGCAAAAAAAGATTATTACGCAATACTCGGAGTGAGCAAAACCGCCACGCAAGACGAGATAAAATCGGCTTATAGACAAAAAGCAAAGCAGTACCACCCCGACTTGCACCCCGACGACAAAACTTGCGCAGAAAAATTTAAAGAGTGCAACGAGGCGTACGAAATTCTCGGCAACGAAGAAAACCGCCGCAAATACGACAGCGGAGAAATGGACTTTGAAGGGTTCAAGTTTTCCGAAGGTATGCCGCACGGGTTTGAAGATATTTTCGACAGCCTTTTTGGCAACTTTATGGGCGGTATGGGCAGAGGCGGTCAGCGCGCGGCAACGGACGTAGGCAGCGACATCACCCAAACCATAAACCTTACCTTTACGGAAGCGGCAAAAGGCGCGTCAAAGGAAGTCACCTTTATCCGTCAGGAAAAATGCCCCGACTGCAAAGGTACGGGCGCGGCGACTTCTGCCGACGTAAAAACCTGCGACAAGTGCGGCGGCAGAGGTAAAGTTCAGTACGTCACAAATACGCTTTTTGGCAGACAAATAACTTACGCCGCTTGCGACAAGTGCGGCGGCAGAGGAAAAATCGTCACAAACCCCTGCAAAACGTGCAACGGCAAGGGCGTGGTCAACAAACGCAAAAAAGTTACGATAACCGTCCCCGCAGGCGTAGAAAACGGCTCGATATTGTCCGTCAACGGGCAGGGCAACGCCGCAAGAAGCGCGGACGGCATAGCGGGCAACCTTTTGCTCGTGCTAAACGTAGCGCAAAGCAAAGTGTTTAAACGCGACGACTTAAACCTTTACGTCGACGTTCCCGTCAGTTTTGCGACGGCAGTCAACGGCGGAGATATAGAAATTCCGACGCTAAACGGCGTTGAAATTCAACACGTAGAAGAAGGTACGGCAAACGGCACGATTTACCGCTTGCGCGGCAAAGGAATAAAAACCAGCCGACGCGCGGGCGATTTGTTTGTAAAAGTCACCGTAGAAGTGCCGACGGGCGTTTCCAAAAAGGACAAAAAGGCGTTGGAAGAAATCGAAAACAACCTTAATCTCAAAAATTATCCCAAACGTAAGGAATATCTCGACAATATCAACAAAAATCTCGATAAGTAAAAACCCTAAAACAAGGCAAAGCGGGACTGCGAAACAACGCAGCCCCGCTTTTTTTGTTTGACCGCGACAAACTGCCGTGTTTTTAAAAGCGTCATTGCGAGGAGCGACAGCGACGCGGCAATCTTTGCGTAAGCGTCGTCACGCATTAACAAAACATCGACATTTAGCCAAAAAAACTGCAAATATAAACATATTCGTCAATATGTGCAGGTTTTTTAGTTGCATAATATTATTATGCGTGATATAATAATAGATATGTAAGACAAAGAGAACGGCAGTTTTTTCCCTTTGTTTTACCTTAAAAAATACGGAGGTGGATATTATGTCAGTATCTATTTTAAACAGCGATAATATACGCGGTCATATCGAAACGATTGTGTTGTCCGCATTGATGGACGGTCCAAAGTACGGCGGCGAAATACGCAGAACTATTTCCGACCGCACCAAAGGCTTGTACGTTCCCAACGAGCAGTCTTTGTATTCCGCGTATCACCGTTTGGAAGATTTAGGCTTAATCAAAGGTAGTTGGGGCGACGAAACTTTTGGCGCAACCCGTAAATACTACACGATTACGGAAGAAGGCAAAAAGACTTATGCCGCCAACAAAGCAAAGTGGCAGACCATCAAGCAAATGATAGACATCATTATCGGGTAATGGAAACGACGACAAAAATTACCGTTGTCACCACGTCGCTTGCGGCGGAAACGGTGGCGTATTTCGTTCAGGAATCGACGGGGCAGCCCGCAAGCATTTACGACGTCAACGATCTCGACAACTGCGGTTGGGACTATATAGAAGAAGGTTTGCGCGAGCAGTTTGGTAGCGACGTCAAAGTGGTGGGTTTTTGCGACGACGATATTCTTGACCAAGCAAAGGCAAAACTCAACGACTTTTTGGCGGCGTTTAAAGCCAACGCAAAAGACGTGGGCAGTTTGGACGTTACGTTTCAAAAGGCAGAAAACGTGGACTGGCTGACGGAGTGGCGCAAAAACTTTAAACCCGTCGTGATAGGCGACGTATGCATTTGTCCCGAGTGGTTACCTTACGACGGCGATTGCAAAAACGTCGTAAAACTCGACAGCGGCATAGCTTTTGGCACGGGCTACCACGAAACGACTTTTTTGTGCATTCTTGCGGCGCAAGACCTTTGCTTTAAAGACAAAATCGTTTTGGACGCAGGTTGCGGAAGCGGCGTTTTGGGACTCGTCGCTTTGACTTTGGGCGCAAAAAAAGCCGTAATGATAGATTTGGACGGTCAAGCGGTGGAAGCGAGCAAGACCAACGCCGCATTAAACGGATTGACGGACAAATGCGAAATTTTGCAAGGCGACCTCACTCAAAAAGTCAAACAAAAGTGCGACGTGTGTTTTGCAAACCTTACGGCGGACATTTTGTTGCGCCTCGTTTGCGACCTTCCGAGAGTGCTAAACGACGGAGCATACGCCGTTTTGAGCGGTATTCTCAATACTCGTTTGCAGGAAGTAAAAGACGGTTTTGTCAAGTACGGTTTTAAAGTTTTGAGTCAATCGCAAAAGGGCGAATGGAGTTGTCTTACCTTGCGGTTTGACGGCAAAAAACCGCTTAAAAAAATATAATAGCAACAAAAACATATATACGTATCAGAGTTTTATGGACAAAATAACAAGCAAAAACGTGACGGTCAGCGTGTTTACTTTGGGTTGCAAAGTCAACTTGTACGAAAGCCGACAAATAATAACGGATTTGATAAAAGAGGGTGTGACCGCCGTAGAAGGGCTCAAAAAAGCCGACGTTTTCGTGATAAACACTTGCGCCGTCACCAACGAAGCGGAGCGAAAATCGCGGCAAGCGGTTTCGCGGTGCAAAAAACTCAATCCCGACGCAAAAATTATCGTGTGCGGGTGCGCGTCGCAAAAAAACGCCGACGAGTTTGGTATGGAAAACGTGGTGTTTGTCAAGGGCAACGCCGACAAAACCGCGCTTATCAAACAGTTTTTGGCGGACGAAAGAGGCATAGACGCTTTGCCGACGGAGTACAAAGGCGGCAGAGTTTTTGCCACCGACGCCGCAAAAACCCGCGCGTTTGTCAAAATTCAGGACGGTTGCAACAATTTTTGCAATTATTGCATCGTTCCGTATTTGCGCGGGCGTAGCCGCAGTCGAGCCGTTAAAGACGTGGTAGACGAGATAAACGGCTTGTCCGACTTTAAAGAAGTAGTGCTTACGGGCATCGACATAAGCAGTTTTGACGACGGCAACGGCGGCGGGCTTGCTTGCCTTTGTCGCACGCTCAAAGATACGCCTATGCGCAAAAGGCTGGGAAGTTTAGAAGTGCGGGTGGTTGACCGCGACCTTTTGCAAGCGATGAAGGACGGCGATTTTTGCCCGCATTTTCATTTATCCCTTCAAAGCGGTAGCGACGCGGTGTTAAAGAGTATGAACCGCCACTACACACGCGACGAGTATTTTTGTGCGGTAAACCTTATAAGGGAATATTTTCCCGACGCCGGGATAACGACGGATATTATCGTCGGTTACCCGACGGAAACGGAGCGTGATTTTGTCGATACGTGCGAATTTGCGCAAAAGGTCGGATTTGACGATATTCACGTGTTTCCTTACAGCAGGCGAGAAGGCACCGTAGCCGCAAAACTTGCGATAATTCCCCGCGAAACGATGCAGGACAGAGTAAACCGTCTGACGGCGATAAAAAATCAACTCAAACAACAATCCGCTCAACGCGTCGTCGGCAAAACCGTAGAAGTTTTGACGGAAGAAACAAAAGGGGAATACGTCGGCGGTTACTCACAAAACTACGTAAAAACCTACTTGCCGCGTCAAAAAGCGCAAAAAAACAAAATTTATAAAGTTTTTGTCACAAAACGCTTTGAAGATGGCGTAACTGGTGATATAATATAAGCATAAAATAGTTTATGGTTTAAACTATTTCAACAAAAATATTTTAGCGGAGGCAAACAATGAAACCTATTTATTATCCCGAACCGTTTAGAATCAAAAGCGTAGAGCCTTTAAAGATGCTCACCAAAAAAGAAAGAGAGCAAAAAATAAAGGAAGCGAATTACAACCTCTTTGCGTTGAAAGCAGAGGACGTTTATATAGATTTGCTTACCGACAGCGGCACAAACGCAATGAGCACCGCGCAATGGGCAGGCGTCATGATGGGCGACGAGTCTTATGCCGGCGCAAGCAGTTATCTTCACGTAATGGAGAATGCTCGCGACATTTTCGGTTTTGAAAATATTCAACCCGTTCATCAGGGGCGCGCGGCAGAAAAAGTTTTGCTCCCCATACTGTTGGACGGCAAAAAGTACGCTATCGCAAATATGTTTTTTGACACCACGCGCGCGCACGCCGCGTTGGCAGGTTCGATTCCCATTGACTGCGTAGTGCCGGAAGCGTTGGACACCACCCTTCGCGCCGACTTTAAAGGCAACATGGACGTCGTTCGTTTGGAAAAACTCATTAAAGAATACGGCGCAGAAAACATCGGCGTCATTATAGAAACGATTACCAACAACAGCGCGGGCGGTCAACCCGTATCTGTCGCCAACATCAGAGAAACGGCAAAAATCGCGCACAAATACGGCATTCCTTTTATGATTGATGCAGCGCGTTATGCAGAAAACAGTTATTTTGTCAAGATGAGAGAGCCGGAGTTTAAAAACGCTTCCATCAAAGACATAATAAGAGAAAGTTTTAAAGAGGCAGACGCCTTTACGATGAGCGCAAAGAAAGACGCCATAGTCAATATGGGAGGTCTTATCGGCGTTCGCGATAAGGCAATTTTTGAAAAAGTAAAGCAACGTTGCATAAGCTTTGAAGGTTTTGTCACTTACGGCGGTATGAGCGGCAGAGATTTGGAGGCTCTCGCAATAGGTCTTAAGGAAGGCATCGACGAGGATTATCTCCGCTACCGCATCGGTCAGATGCAGTACCTTGCCGCACGTCTTGACCAAGCGGATATTGCTTATCAGTCGCCCGTCGGCGGTCACGCAGTGTTTGTTGACGCCAAAAAAATGTTGCCGCATATTCCGTGGTATCAGTATCCCGGACAAGCGCTCGCAATCGAACTGTATCTCGAAGCTGGCATCAGAGCGTGCGATATAGGCAGTTATATGATGGACCGCGACCCCGTGACTCGCAAAGAACAACAATCCGAGTTTGAGTTCACCCGCCTCGCAATACCTCGCAGAGTGTACACGCAAGCGCACCTTGACGTGATAGCCGACGCGCTCATCAACATTAAGGAAAGAGCAAACCAAATCAAGGGTTACAAAATAGTAGAAGAAGCCCCCGTATTGCGTCACTTTACGGCAAAAGTCGCTCCTATCGACTAAACCCCGACAAAACAAACAAGACAAAACGACAAAATAATACTATAAAAAGGTAAATCAACTGCGGCGCAGTGGCAAAAGTCACGTAGCCGCAGTTTTTGTTTGTAAAAAAATTTGATAACAACGCAATCACGACAAAAAAGTATTAGCGATATAATATTAAGCCAAAGCGAAGGAAATAAAAAAATAAAAAATGCTTGACACGGATAGTTACGGTATGATAAGATAATTGTGTTAGATTTTTGACTGGGTGGGGTAAGAGAAACCCGACGAAATTCACTTTTGTGAAAAAGCAATAAATTATAGGTTTTGTAAGGAAAATATAGCATAGTATTACCCCTTTATCCGACAAAAACAAACGATTACGACACAAACGATACTACAAACAAACAAAAATATGAAACTAAACAAAGCAAGCAAAATGACGACAAAAAACCTATACGGCAAAAAAACGCAAAACAATATGTTAATACATAATAAAAACAAAGCAGTTTAAATCCGCAAAAGAAAACGAAGATAAAAATTCGTAATTTTGTTGTTGCGGATTTTTTTAATACAAAAAAGGCAGAATAACAACAAAAGCAACCAACAACAAAAACAACATTACAATTTTGGTTTAAGCGTAGGCTAAATCCCGAGCGTACGTTAAGACATAGAAAAAAACTAAAAAAGACGGAGGTAAATTAAGTCAATGAAAAGATTCAGAGCGATACTGCTGCTTGTAGTGGTAATGGTATTGACG
>CAKQEP010000013.1 GCA_934230325.1 uncultured Clostridia bacterium
TTACCCACAGCAGTTCAAGACGGCAAAGAGTTTTTAGGTTGGTGGATGAGCGATTACGAAGACGCAACCAAACTCACTTGTCAGTATACCGACCAAGCAATAGGACAAAACCTTACCTTGTTTGCGGTATTTAAGGACTCAATGCCCGCAGTATCTATCGATTCCGAAACGGTACGTTGGGAAAACAAGGGACTTTCGGCAACTTATAAAGTGACTATTTATGACGCCGACAACAACAAACTTCTTGACAAAAGCTTTACGGGAGAGTACGAAACAAGACATAATCTTGCAGATAAACCCGCAGGAGAGTACAGAGTAGAAGTAGTATTCAGCGGAAACAAAGGTACGGCATACTACAGAAACAAGGCGCTTGACAGAGTAAGCATATTCAAGATAAACACAGAAAACGACTTTATGCTTGAGTTCGAGCCTGTTCGTAATGCTGAAACTTACATAGTCACGGTAGAGTGCGGCAACGAAACGCACGAGCACATTGCTCAATATACCGACCAAGAGATAGGTTATCGTACCTACTTTGACTTCAGCGATTGCGAGATGAGAGAAAGCGGCATAAACTTCACCGTTAAAGCAACGGCAAAAGGCTACCTTGCTTCTACTTCCGCAAAGTTTAATTTGGTTAGGAATTTAGCCGTCGTTACAAAATTGTCGGTAAACGACAAAGAAGAAATAATCTTTGAAAACGTAGAACACGCAAAGGCTTACGCCGTTAGCATAAACGGCGGAGATTACGTAGCTTTGAGCAGTATAGGTTCTTTAAAAGAGTACGCCGCAGGCGAAATCAAGATAAGAATCAAAGCGACAGCCAAAGGCTACAATCCTTCGGAATCGGAAGAGTTTGTCTATACCAAAACCAAGATAGCGACTCCCAAAAACACTACTTTTAAAGTAGAAAATGATTCGCTTACTTGGGAAGCGGTAGAAGGTGCGACAAAGTATATAGTGAAGATAGGGGATAAGGAATACGAAACGTCTACCAACTCGTTACCTTTCTCTCAAGTTACATTGACGGGCGAGGCCGTAGAAGTCAGTATAAAAGCAGTATCTTCCAACACTGCAAACGACTCGTTGTACAGCGACGTTGTTACTTTCTCGCCCTCTTTAAAAGACAAAGTAACGTACAGCAACAACACGGTAAGGTGGGCTATAGTATTTGGCGCGACGGAATACGAAGTTATTCTCAACGGCAAATCTATGGGCAAAATCAACGGTATAAGCAAAGAGATAACGCTCACCCAAAAGGAAAACGAAATAGAAGTCGTTTACTACAACAAAGCCACAGCAATGGGTTCGGAAAAGATAACGGTAAAAGCGTACGAGATAGTTATGTACACCAACTTCGAGCCTAACGCAGTATATACCAAAGCGTATGCGGCAGTGGGTGACAAGATAGCGTTTGCTACCGGCGTAACGAGATTAGGCTACACCTTCCGTCACTGGTCGGACACCACGAGCGGCACAGAGTATAGCAGTACCACGTTGGAAACGGCGCAAGACCTCAAACTTTACGCTCAATGGACTGCAAACAAATACACAGTCACGTTTAGTTACGAAGGCGGCGTTATGGACGGTGAAAACACAGTTGAAGTCACCTACGACAGCAACTTTGTATTCCCCGTACCCAAAGACAAAAACAACGTCAAAGCCTTTGCTGGCTGGGCAACCGCCGACGGCAAACTTTTGACCGATTACACAGGCAAAGGTTCGGGCAACTGGACTACGCCCAAAGACACGGTTTTGTACGCAAAATGGGTAGACGTATTCAAGTTTTACCAACTTGCCAACGGCAACTACTCTATCACGGGGCATTACGACGGTATTAAATACCTTGCGGAAGTGACTATACCGTCGATGTACGACGGCAAACTTGTTGAGGCAATAGAAGGCGGTGCATTCAGCAACGTGACTACTCTTAAAATCATCAACATACCCGACACGATAAAACTTGTCGAAACGGGAATTTACGGAATAAATGAGAACGGTAGCGCATTTTATTACTGCACAAATCTGACTGACATAAACGTTTACTACGTAAAGGGCAATCACGAGCGTTTGTACGCTTCTTGCGACGGCGTATTGTTTTACAAAAAAGGACAGTCCATCGATGAAGAAAACAAAGTCGTTTATGCGGAAATAAAAGGTTATAGCCGTTTTCGTACCGCAACGACCTACATCGTTCCGTCCACCTTTGATGTCAAGATAGGGGAAGCGGAAAATGTACTGCAAAACGAAATGTGGAAAGTGACGGTAATAGGGCGCAGAGCGTTTTACAATACTCAAGTTGGAGAATTGACTATACCTTCCACAGTAGAAAAAGTTGAGTCGTACGGTTTTTACTTAAACTTCGATTTAGAAAAAATTACGTTCCTTGCTACGGCAGAAGATGAAACGGCGTCAAATCTCATTTTAGACAACAAGGCAATTTTCAGCAACTATTATTTAAAACAACTTGTATTGCCGTCGCGACTTAAAGATTTTGCTGTCGGACAGATAGACTCTTGCAACGAACTTGCAAACGTATCTATCGTCGGAGAGGGTGGCGATTACATCGTAAAAGACAACATGATTTGCGGCAACAAAGGCGAAACTCTTGTTTGGATACCTCAAGGCGTGAGGGGCGCGCTCACGATACCGAGCGGCGTTAATACGATAGGAGAAAAGGCGTTTAAAAACCACACTCTCACTTCCATAGAAATACCTGCATGGGTAAACACGATAGAAAAGCAAGCGTTTGCTTACTGCTACAATTTGACATCTTTGACCTTTAAAGATGATGACGTATCTTCTAAACTTGCAATAAAGGACCACGCTTTTTACAGTTGTCATGGTTTGAAGGAAGCGGTCCTCACTCCCAACATACAAAGCATAGAGGCTTATGCGTTTGGTTACACGATAAACCTGACAAAAGTCACCGTAAACAGCACGGGTTTGACGGCGGAAGGTGATACCGTTCCCGCACTTGCTTTTGCCGACTACGCTTTTGCAAAAGAGAAAGACGCAGCAGGCAACTACGCATTTTATACTACGGAACTCTTTATCGGCAAAGACGTTCCTGCGTTTAATATAGCGTCGGTATTTGGCGACAAACTTAACAACATCACGATAGAAACGGGCAATAAATACTTTGAAGTAAAAGACGACGTAATTTTTGACAAAGACATCAAGACGCTTATCTACATACCCAAAGGCGTGACGGGCAAGTACATCGTACCCGACACCGTGACAAATATAAACTCTTCGGCGGCGTTAAACCACACCGGATTGACGGAAATAGTCATCGGTAACAACGTCATAGAGATAGGGGAAAGAGCTTTTTGCGGTTGCGCATTGTTGACTAAGGTAACGTTTTTGCCGACCAGCAAGGTAGAAACGATAGGTAACGAAGCCTTTGCGCAATGCACGTCGCTTCAACAAATCGCTCTCCCCGCAAGTCTTAACAAACTGATTGAGAAAAACGGCGAAGTGCTTGTATTTGACGGTTGTACGTCGTTAGGCGCTATCGATGTAGAAGCGGGCAGCACGAGATTTAAGGCAGTTGACGGTATTTTGTACGGCTTGGACGAAGCGGGCGAAATTGTAGAACTGTGTTTCTGTCCGAGAGGTTATTTCGCGTACGAAGGCGTACTTACAATCCCCGCTGGCGTCACGAAGATATGGACGGGAGCGTTTTCAGATACCATTAAACTTAAAAAGATAACCTTTGAAAGCGGTTCAAAAATCGCTTTGACTGCCAAAATGTTTTACCGTTGTTTTGCGTTGGAAGAAGTCGTACTGCCCAAAGGCTTGACTAGTATCCCTACAAATGCGTTTACTGAGTGCGTCAATCTTGCGACTATTGTCGTACCCAACACGGTGACGAGTATTGACTCAAACGCATTTTACAAACTTGACGGTCTTACAAATCTTGAGTTTGAGCGCGCAGACGAAACCAACAATGCGCCGTTAAGTATGTCAACATACGCATTAACGAGTTTGACGGCATTAAAGACGATTACATTTTCCGACAGAACAAAGATATTAGACGAATTCGGTCGCACATTAACTGCGTTGGAAACCATCAACATACCGGCGTCAGTAGAGGAAATAAGACCTTACGCTATCAACGATTATGTCAGTCTCACCGCAATAAATATAGAAGACACAAACAAACCCATATACAAGGATGAAACGGGACAGTGGATAGCGGGCAGAGAAAGCAAGTTGAAAACTATTTGGGGAACGGCTTTTGACTTTAACCAAAAACTCACTACGATAAACTTGCCCGATAGCGTCACGCACATGGGTGACGGATACTCTATACTTGCTTATGCTCAAATAGAACATTTGACAATACCCAAAGGAATAAAAGTACTTCAAGAACGCATATTTAGCGAAATGACCAAACTGCGCTCCGTTAGTTTTTCGGGATACAATCTCATGACGATCGAGGGCGGCGCGTTTTCCGGTTGCGACGCGTTGGAAACGATGACGCTTCCTCCCAGCATCAAAGAAGTATCCTCGTATTTGTTTTACGGCTGCGCAAATCTCAAAACGGTACTGTTTGACGTATACCCCGACGATTATGTAGACGAAGCAAAGAGAGGAACGTCTGATTTGTCAGGCGTAGGGAGCAAAGCGTTTTACGGTTGTACGTCTTTGCAAGCGGTATGTTACAAAAATGATTTTTCCAACATTCAAAACGATGCCTCTGCAGGAGCCGTTGTTTTGCCGGCAACAATTAAAACCATAGGCGCAAACGCTTTTGAAAACAGCAACCTTACGTCTATCGAATTTAAAACTTACGCCGACGGTGCAAATGCGGGCAAGAGTGGTTTGGAAAAGATAGGAGATTATGCATTTGCAAGCACGCCGATAACAAAGTTTGTATTCCCCGAAAGCGCTAATGCGGACGGAATAGCAATAGGCGACTTTATATTTAGAAGTTGCTACAAACTTACGAGCGTCACTTACAGCAATTCCGTAAAAACTTCTCCGAGCATATTGCTAAACGGCGCGCGTAGCGTAACAAACGTCGTATACCCCGCAGACTACTCAGCCTTTACTATGATCGACGACATAATGTATAATGTGACGGGCAACGAGATAGTTTACGCCACGACAAAACTCACGGCAAAGGAATTGATTATACCTGCAAACGTGATGGCGATATGCGACTATGCCTTTAAAGGACAGGCGGAAATAACAAAAGCGTATATTCCTGACACCGTACAAACCATAGGAAAATATGCTTTCTTCAACAATTACGCTTTGGAGGAAGTTTTCTTCTACAAGACAAAGGAAGTCGACGACGGAAACGGCGGCAAAAAGAGGGTAGCGGATTTAGACGGCGACAACAAGCATCAAAAAGCCGTCATTATCGGACTTAACACTATAGATCAAGGCGCTTTTGCAAACTGCAAGTCGCTTAAAGAGTTTGAGATACCGAGTTTGGTGACAAAGATAGAAACATCGGCGTTTATCAATTGCGTTAATTTCGGTAAGGGTGCTACGGAACAAAATCCGTACATATTGCCTGACACGGTAAAAACATACGGTGAAAAAGCGTTTTATGGCACAGGTCTTACTTATGTCAAGTTTGCGGGAGATTTTACGGAAACAAAAATAGGCAAGTATATGTTTGCGTATACTCCTAATCTCAAAAATGTAGACTTAGACGTTGCAAAAACGAATATAACGGAATTAGTTCCCTGCTTATTCTACGGTAGCGCGATTGAACAAATCGACTTGACAGGAATAGTGACAATAGGTACGTCCGCATTTGCTTATAGCGGATTGACTTCCGTCACTATACCGTCGACGGTAAAAACACTCAATTCGTCGGTTTTCACTTACGCAACGAAACTCAAAACAGTTACCTTTGCTCCCAACGACGAATTAACCAAGTTTGGCAACAGTGTATTCAGTTATTGTTTTTCTCTCGCTACCGTAGATATGACGGGATTGACGGCGTTGTCGCATATAGGTTCGTATACTTTTAATGCTTCCGGCATAACAAGCATCATCATACCCGAAACCGTCGTCCATATAGGGAATGCCCCCGACAAACCTGCAACTCGTTACGGTTCGGTTTTTGTGTTCTTTGAATGTCCGGAACTGACGACGGTAGTGTTGTCAAGCAAATTGTTAACGTTAGGCGCTTATTCGTTCCGTCAAACTCCAAAACTTACCTCCGTTACGTACAACGGTTACGTAGGGGACAAAGATAAGGTAGTATTTCCTAATACGCTTAACCTTATCGGAGATCAGGCTTTTTACGACTCCGGAATAAAAACCGCCGATTTGTCGCAGATGTCCAAATCCGCCACGCTCGGTCAAAATCTCTTTTTCAACTGCAAGAACCTTGCGAGCGTAGAATTCAACAAAGATATAACCGCATTCAGCAACTATATGTTTGCAGGTTGCACCGCTCTTGCTGAATTTGATTTGACCAAGTATACATCGGTAACAAAAGTGATTTACGGCATGTTTAAAGATTCCGGCATAGAAAGCATAACAATCCCCGAAGGAGTGACCGTTATCGACAACTTTGCGTTTGAAAACGCTGCGCTAAGAAGAATTACGATGGCAAAAACAGTGACGACGCTCAATACAAAGGCGTTTAAAAACACTAAACTGACTTCTATCGACCTTACTTACGTGAATACTATAGGAGCAAGCGCATTTGAAGGCTGTGCCGAACTTGTCAACGTCGCAATGGGCGCAAACGTCAAAAAATTGCTATCGTACAC
Organism: uncultured Clostridia bacterium; assembly: GCA_934230325.1. GTDB lineage: Bacteria > Bacillota > Clostridia > Christensenellales > CAG-314 > SFEB01. The sequence goes on from CAKQEP010000013.1 coordinate 6,747, forward strand.
ATTTTCCGGTTGCGCGATGTTGACTCGGATAGATTTGCCCGCCGTGCTTACGGAAATTGCTCAATCGGCATTTTACGGCTCTGGTTTGACAAGCGTCGAGTTGCCTTCTTCACTCAAGCAAATAGGCAACAAAGCGTTTGAGGACAGCGCAAATCTCAAGAGCGTGACCTTTGAAGGTTCTGTTTCTGCTATAGGCAACAACGCCTTTGCAAACTGCGTGATGATGGATGAGTTTACTCTGCCGGAAGGCTTGTCTACAATAGGAGACTATGCTTTCCTTCGTACTAAAATACAATCGGTTTGCATACCCGCAAGCGTGGTTAAAATAGGCACGGGCGTATTTGGCGGCTGTATGGAAATAACTGCGTTTGAAGTATCACCCGACAACACGATGTTTAAAGCAACCGCCGACGGATTGTTGGTAGACGCTAACGACGCTTTGGTGGCGTACCCCGCAGGCAAAACCACCATTGATTTGACAGGCATCGAAACGATAAGCGCAAATATATTCGCAGGCACTGCCTTGACGGAAATCGTGATACCCAAAACGGTAAAAGCAATAGGCGACTATGCGTTTGCTTACAGCAAACATCTGCAAACCGTATCCTTTGAAGAAGGCAGCCAGTTGACGAGCATGGGAAGATATGCGTTTACCGAAACTTCCTCACTCAATGCCGTAGATTTTTCTGCAGCAACAAAACTTACGACAATAGCAGAAATGGCGTTTTATGCTTCCGGAATCAAAACAATCGTATTGCCTGAAAACATTACCGAAATCTCGCAATATGCGTTTAAAGAGAGCAAGTCTTTGACTTCTGCTACAATCAAAGGAAAAGTTGTAATGGGTGTTAATGCGTTTGAAGATTGCGCGGCTTTGGAAACCGTCGTATTTGAGCAGCCGATAGAAACGATAGAAAGCAAAACCTTTGTCAACTGTGTTTCTCTCAAGTCCGTTGTTTTGCCGGAAGGTTTAAAAACGATAAATAGCAACGCATTCCAAAATAGCGGCTTGACTGAGCTTGTATTGCCTGCGTCTGTGGAAAACATAGGTTCTTATGCGTTTTACGGATGCGAAAATCTCACAACGTTTACTATCTCGGAAGATAGTAAGTTGAGATCAATAAACAATGTTGCTTTTGGCCAAAGCGGTTTGACAAGCATAAAACTTCCCGCAAGCCTTATGTCGATGGGTTACTTTACTTTTCAAAACTGCGTAAAACTCGAAAGAATCGAGATTGCAGAGCCGACGGAAATTTTGAGAATAGGGTTAGAAGCGTTTAGCGGTTGTACTTCGGCAACTATCTATATTCCCAAAAAGGTAACTTTAAACGCAAAAGAAATCTTTAAAGGCTGGACGGCAGAGCAAACTATTTACGTTGTGGGCAGAGCGGAAGCCGACGTGGCGGAAGACTGGTTCGGAACGTTCACCGACCTTCCCGACAACACATGGCAAAGCGGTTGCAATGCCAAGATAGTTTGGAATTACACAATGCCCTAAACAGGCATTATAGCCACAAAAAGCAATAGTTTTTATTGTGCATTACAAACCAAAATGCCTCCGCAACAGCGGAGGCATTTTGGTTGCCGCAAACGGATTTCCTAAGCGTCATTCACGCCATCGCCCAAAGGTTGCTCGGTATTGTTTTTATCAAAAAAGGCAAAAGGCGGCATTGTCTATCTGTATCGCAAGAAACAATCTTTATCAAAGCGATAAAAAAACGATAAATTCTTAAAAAAATATTCTATATATCGACAATTACGGGTTTTTGTATTGCAAAAAACAAATACGTATGTTATAATTGTTTCGAAAAAATTTTTCGGACGTGTACGCATGAAACATATTTTAGCAAGCAAAATTAAAGAAGCGGTTTTTTCCGTATTGCCTGTAGTGGCTATTGTCATCATATTGTGCTGTACGCCGTTGGTTAATCTCAACAAAAACGAGATGGTTGCGTTTTGCGTGTCGGCGGTTTTTCTCATTTTGGGGATAGGATTTTTTAGTCTTGGCGCAGATATGTTTATGACGCCGATAGGCGACCTTATGGGGAGCGGACTCACAAAGTCAAAAAAAATGTGGCTATTGTTGCTGGTTAGTTTCGGTATGGGTGTACTCATCACCGTTGCCGAGCCGGATTTATCCGTGCTTGCGGAGCAAGTTGCCGCCAAAATAAACTCTACCGCGCTTATCGTGACGGTAGGCGCTGGCGTCGGCTTGTTTTTGATGATAGCCGTTCTTAAAATAATATTCAAAAAATCGTTGTCGGGACTTTTGACCTTTTTCTATATGGTTTTGTTTGCTTTGGTAGCGGTACTTGTAGAAACGGGCAACGCAGACTTTTTGGCGATGGCTTTTGACTCCGGCGGCGTGACTACCGGCCCGATAACGGTGCCTTTTATCATGGCGTTTGGCGTAGGAATAGCCAAAACGATAGGCGGCAGGGACTCTGACGAAAACAGTTTCGGTTTGGTTGCGCTTTGTTCTATCGGACCTATCATAGCCGTTATGACGCTCGGTCTTTTGTCAAAGGGCGACATCGATTATCAGTTGGCAAACTATTCCGTTGCAGACAACCTTGCAAAAGCCTTTTTAACGACGTCTTGGGACGTAGTTAAGGAAGTTTCTCTTGCGTTGGGATTGCTTGTCGTATTCTTTTTTGTGCTTAACTTTACGTATCTCAAATTGCCGTCAAAAAGAATGAAAAGAATTTTTGTCGGTCTTGCTTATACCTTTGTCGGTCTTGTGCTGTTTTTGACGGGCGTGTCCGTCGGGTTTATGCCGGTAGGTTTTAATATCGGCAGCCAACTTGCAAATTCTTCTTCTGTTTGGGTAGTAGCCATAGGATTTATTTTGGGGTTGGTAGTTGTTCTTGCAGAACCTGCAATACACGTTCTCAACAAGCAAGTAGAAGAAATTACAAACCGCGCGGTAAGCAAACGCTCGATGCTGATTGCTTTGAGCGTCGGCGTCGGACTGTCCATCGGGCTGTCTATGATAAGGATAATTTACAAATTTTCTATCCTTTATTACGTAATACCGGGTTACATTATCTCTTTGGGTTTGAGTTTCTTTGTGCCCAAAATTTATACCGCCATTGCGTTTGACTCCGGCGGAGTTGCGAGCGGACCGTTGACGTCGAGTTTTATTTTGCCGCTTGCGATAGGCGTATGCACTACGTTGAGCAGCGACGTAAACAGCGTATTGACCGACGCTTTCGGCGTTGTGGCGATGGTAGCGATGACGCCGTTAATAACGATACAATTACTCGGTTTCCGCGCCGTAGTAGCCAAAAAAGTGAGAGACAAGATAGCGCAAAGACGCATACTCAGCGCCGACGACGAGCAGATTATACGTTTTATGTAGGAGGGCGATATGGCAAGCAACAAACTTAAAGAACTAAACAAACTTTACCGTCAATCGCAGCAAGACAAACGCACGCTTGCGCCAAACCGACTAATGATGTTGGTTACCGTCGTAAACCGTAGCAAAGCCGAGTATTACGTCGATTTGTTGCAATCGTTTGAAGTAAACATGCAACTTGACGTCACGGCGCACGGCACGGCAAACAAAAAGTACGAGTTTTTGGACGTAACGCCGGAAAAGCAGGTTATTTTTTCCGTAATACGTCAAGACAACGTAAAAGCCGCTCTTGCGACGCTTGAAAAAAAGTTTGCAACCATACGCGGCGGCAAAGGCATTGCATTCACAATTCCGATGACCTCGTTGATAGGGGTGGCAATTTATCAATTTTTGAGTAACAAAGAGTAGGAGAAAGGGTATGAACGGTAATCACGAAGTTATTTTTTGCATAGTAAACGCAGGTTGCTCCGACGCAGTGATGGACATTGCGCGCGACGTAGGCGCAAAAGGCGGCACGGTAATAAACGCCAGAGGCACGGCAAACCCTGAGGCGGAAAAACTTTTTGGCATAACTATCCAGCCGGAAAAAGAAATCGTAATGATTCTTGTAGAGCAAGAGATAAAAGAACCGCTTTTGCACGCCTTGTACAAATCGATAGGACTAAAAACTTACGGGCAAGGCATTGCTTTTTGTATGCCCGTAGAAGACGTCGTAGGTTTGACCGACGGCAAACCAGTCCAAAGCGAAGATGTTCCAAAAGAGGACAATCCCGATTTGGACAAATAATCTCAAATATAAACGCTAAAAAGTGTAATCAATCGACAAACCGCCACAATGCGTTTGTCGATAAAAACTTGGACAAAAACAAAGGACGTTTTTTTGAAAACGTCTTTTTTGTTAATTAAAAACCACTATCCTATAAAAAACCGCTTTGTTAATTAAAAACCACTATCCTATAAAAAACCGCTTTGTTAATTAAAAACCACTATCCTATAAAAAACCGCTTTGTTAAGTAAAAAACCACCCGCAAAAGCGGGTGGCATTTGTAAAACCAAACTTTTGTATTATCTGCCGTTTATCGCTTGTAAACCTTGCTTTTGGTCTGTCTTTATAAGACATGTTCTTGCTTTATCGCTTGTAAGCATTGCGAGTTGCAAATTTAAAAAAAGCGATTGCGGCGATTTTGATTTTTAATTTAAAGCCCGTATATATTCTGCGACAAAACTCCATTTGATTTTTAAAGTCTGCACGAGATTGCTTTCTACGTATATGACGGGGCGGTAGGAAGTTTCTTGCGCTTGTTGGGATAATCCAAAAGCGGTTTCTTCCACAGTCGGTATCTTGTTGCCCTTAAGGTACAAATTGAGTTTTAAACAGTCATAAAAAGCGCAATCGCCTATTTCTTCGAGAGAGTGGTTTCCGTCAAAGGTGACGAGAGAAAGCAGATTGCAACCGTAAAACGCCTGTTGTTTTATTGCGGTGACGGAGGAAGGCAATTCGATTTTGCTCAAAAGGTAACAGCCTTTAAACGCACCTTCTTCTATGATTTTGATTGCGCTTTGTTTTGCGTCAATGGCAGAGGCGTTGCTGCCCGCAAAAGCGTATTTTCCGATAGTTTCCGTCGTTCCTTTCAACAATAGGTCGAGGGGCAACGACGCAGGAGCAACTACGAGCGTTTTGCCGTCTTTTGAGTACACGCAACCTACTGCGACGGGAGTTCCGTCGGACAGGAAATACAAATCGTCTTTGGCGGCGTACGCGGCGTTGTCTTGCGAAACTTTATAGTTTGTAATATATTTGCAGCCGTCAAAGGCGCGCGGATCAAAATCGACGAGCGAGGCGGGCAACGCTACTTCCTTAATAGACGCGGCTTCGTCCGCGCCGTAACAATCTTTAAAAGCAAAACTTTCTACTTTTTGTACCTTGTTAAAGTTGACGGTTTTGAGTTTGTCGCACCCGAAAAACGCATACGAACAAACGGTTTTTATGCTGTCGCCCAGTGTAAGCGCGGTTATTTGCGTTCCGCTAAAAGCGTATTGCGGTATCGCGTCGAGTTTACATTCGCTGTTAAATTGTATATTTTCGAGCGAAGAGCAACCTTCAAAGGCGTATTTGCCGAGCGTAGTGAGATTTTTGCCCATAGTCACGCTTTTAAGTTTAGTACACAGCGCAAAGGCGTACTGACCTATATTGTCGATGTTGTCCCAAAAGGTTATCGACGTAAGCGCGGAGCAACCGCTAAACGCTCCGATGCCGACGGAAATCGTTCCCGAACCTATTTTGCTCACGGTTTCCAAGCGAGTGTTTCCCGCAAATGCGTAATCGCTTATTTTGGTCACCGTTTGCGGAATATCGAATCCCGCCGACGATTTGTTTGGGGAAAAGATTAGCAACGTCGTTTTGCCTTTGTTGTAAAGGTTGCCGTCCGACGATTCAAAAGTATCGTTTGACGTGTTGCAGTAAATATCTCCGAGCGCAGTGCAGCCGCTAAAAGCGTCCAACGCAAGGGTATTAAGGTGTTTTCCTATATAAAAACTCGTAATGCCGGAGCAGTTTAAAAACGCCGCTTCTCCTATACTCGTCAAAGCGTTGTCGTCGTCTTGGCGTACTTCGCTAAGATTTGTACAGCGCGCAAAGGCAAAACTTCCTATGCTTGTCAGCGCGTCGTTTAGCGTGACGGCGTTGAGATTGACGGCGTAGGAAAAAGCGTAATCGCCTATTTTGAGTATATCTTTGCCGGTAAAGTCAAAAGTTTTGTCGGGGCATGCGGCGGCGTAAGAAATCAGCGTTTTTGTCGCTTTTTCTACGAGATAAACCCCTCCGACAAACTTATCGTTGTCAATTATGTCAAACGACGCGATTTTTTTGTTTTCCGCAAACGCGGCGTTGCCTATTTGAGTAAGTGACGCAGTGATTTTTATCGTCGTAAACTTGCACCCTTTAAAGGCGTATTCTCCGATACTTTTTACGCCGTCGAGGTCCAGCGTTCCCGCAAGGTTGTCTTTGTTTAAAACCGATAAAGAAACGCAACCTTTAAAGGACTCCGCGCCTATCGTTTCAACGTTTTCACAGCCGAAAACAGTATTGAGAGAGGAGCAGTCCGCAAACGCTCCGTCGCTTATTTGTTTGACGGAAGAAGGTATCGTCACCGACACGATATTGAGTTTTGCAAACCCGTTCTTTTCTATTTTTGTGACGGATTTTCCGTTAAAAGTAGACGGCAACACGAGATTTTTGGTTATGTTGGGTTTTGCCGTCGGATTAAGTTTGATGCCGTATCCGTCTGCGTACTCGTTAAAAATAAAGTTGTCGGTTTCCGAAACGGGCGTTTTTTCCCACTGTGCGACAAAGGTTATCCCGCCGTCGGAAATCACGTCGTCGGAAAGCGCAAAATAGTCTTCTGCCTGATACGTTTTGCCGTTGTTAAGGCACTTCCAACCTTTAAACTCGTACCCCGCCGCAATAAACCCGTTTGCGGGGACTTTAAAGTTTTCGCCTTTTGCGCGCGGCTCGATGGCGGGAGCGTTGCCCGCGACGGTGGTTTGCAAATCTCCTTTTTCAAAGGTTATTTTGTAGACTTTAGTCCATTGCGCGGTAAAAGTGACGTCGTTTTGTCCGACGGGGAAGGAATCTCCCGCCTTGTAAGTATTTTGACCGTCCGACCATTCGTTAAAGCGGTAGCCGTCCCGTTTGAAGTCTTGCGAAACGCTTTCCGGCTGTTTAAACTTGTAAACTTCTCCCGTTGCGTAGTATTCCGTTGCAGGGGAAACGGATTCGTCGCCCGATTTAAAGCAAAGGGCGTAGGCGTCGCGCCAGTCCGCCGTGAGAGTGACCGAAGTTTTATCGATAAAAATGTCTTGTCCCGCGACGTAAGATTTTCCTTCGTCATCCGTCCACGCGATAAACTTTTGCGTTTTGCCGTTGACGGTACGCAAATAGGATTCGGGAGCGATAATCTTGTATCCCTGCCCCGCAGAACAATCGATTTTGTATTTTTGCGTTATGCCTTTTTCCGTCTTGATATCCGCGCCGATATAGGTGAGAGTCAAGCCGTCTTTTTTGCAGGCGACAAAAAAGGTCGCAAATATTGCCGCAACGAGCAAAAACAAGGTTATTTTAAAAAACTTCTTCATAAATACATCTCCGAGAAAAAAACCGACAAAACCGTAGTTGCCTTTTGCATTTAGTATTGCCTGATTCATTATAGTTTAACATTGTAATATAATTTGCAAGTGTCCTTTGAGTGAAACTTGTTTATGCTATACAAGCCCGCTCTCAGCCGATTTTTTGCGTATTTGCGGCGATATATGACATTTTTAACCGATTTACCGTAAACCTACTGTAATTTAATCATATTTTTATGGTAGACTAACAATCAGATAAATATATATCAAATACTAAAACACCGACAAAAAAACAAAAAAATAATCTAAGGAGTTTAATTTAAGTTATGACGTACGAAAACAGAGCGGATATTCCCGTCAGGTACACATGGAATCTGACCGATATATATGCGGCGGACAAAGATTTTTACGCCGATATAGAAAGCGTTGAGAGCCAAATAAGCCAAATCGCAAAGTTCAAAGGCAATCTCAATACCGACCAAACGATACTCGAGTGCTACAAATTTTTGACTTCGCTCAACAAACCGCTGACAAAGGCGGCGTGTTACGCAAGTTTAAAAACGTCGGAAGACAACAAAAACACCGACTATCAAGCGATGGAAGAAGCGGTCACGAGAGTATTTTTCAAATTAGACGAGGCTTGCTCCTTTTTTGAGCCGGAACTCACCGCATTATCCGCAGAGCGTCTTAACGCGATGCTCAACGACAAAAAGTTTGAGGATTACACGGTATCTCTTCGCAGGATAATAGCGAGCAAAGCGCACGTATTATCGGCTGAGGAAGAAGAAATAATGACGGGCGCAGGCGACGTTGCTCGTTATTTTCACGAAACGTTTACCCGTTTAAACAGCGGCGACTTGGAGTTTGGCACGATAGAAACGGAAGGCAAAACCATACCGCTCACACACGGCACGTATTCTATGTTTTTAAACAATCCCGACCAAAACGTCAGGCGGGAAGCGTTTGAAAAGATGTATGCAGCATTCAAAAAATACATCAACACTATATGCGGACTTTACAACGGCAGCGTAAAATACGATTGTTTCACCGCCAAAACCCGCAAATTCGATTCTGCGTTGCAAAAGGCGTTGTTTTACGAAGAAGTCGACAAAAAGGTATACACAAACCTTATCGACAGCATAAACGCCAACCTCGAGCCGTTGCACGATTATATGGCGTTGCGCAAAAAGGTTCTCGGGTTAGAAACGCTCAACATGTACGACCTGTTTATACCGATGTTTAAAAACACGGGACTTGCTTTGGAGTTTGACGACGCGTTTAAACTCGTTAAGGAAGGTCTTGCTCCGCTCGGCGCGGATTATCAACAACTTTTGCAAACCGCATACGACAACCGTTGGATGGACGTATACGAAAACAAGGGCAAAACCACAGGCGCGTACAGTCTTGGCGTGACGGGAGTACACCCGTTTGTACTTCTCAACTACCAAAAGACTACGCACGACGTATTCACGATAGCGCACGAGTTGGGACATAGCATGCACAGTTACTTTTCCGGCAAAAACCAACCGTTTGAAAAGGAAAGTTATACGATTTTCGTTGCGGAAGTTGCCAGCACCACCAACGAAGTTCTGCTGTTAAAGTACCTTCTCGCTAAGGAAAAGGACCAAAACGTTCGCAAATATTTGCTTAGTTACTTCCTTGACATGATACGCACGACCTTCTATCGTCAAGCGATGTTTGCCGAGTTTGAAGGCATAAGCCACAACATGGTAGAAAAAGGTTTGCCTTTCAACTACGAAACGCTTTCTAAAGAGTACTACGCTCTCAACAAAAAGTATTACGGCGACGCTATTTGCCACAACGAAGAAATTCGTTACGAATGGGCGCGCATACCGCACTTCTATCGCGGTTTTTACGTATACAAATACGCTACCGGCATCACTTGCGCGGTAAACATCGCAAACAAAATTCTTAAAGAAGGCGCTCCCGCAGTAGAAAACTACAAAAAGTTTTTGTCTACGGGTTGCTCGATGGACCCCGTGAGCGAATTGCAAATCGCAGGCGCGGACCTTACCACCACAGAGCCGTTTAGAGTAATAGCGGAGGAGTTTAAGTCCACGTTGGCGCAACTCAAAGAACTTACCAAGTAAAAGCATCGATCTCATATTAAGACAACTTGTTAAAAAACGACAAAACGCAGGAAAGGCAAAAAAATACCCCCTGCGTTTTGTTGTTGCTTAAACTCAACTTAAAATATACGTTAAACCGCAAAAAACGCCAAAATTCAAGTATCTAAATCAGCGTTTTAAGCATAAAATAATATCAATGCATTACAAAATAAAAACGTTGATTTGTCCGACGGATACTTTGTCAGTCTGCTATTTTTACAACAAAATATCGTTGTATACGCCGCATTTTTTTACGAGTTGCCAAATACGTTTTCAAAAAGGTCGATTTTTGTCGACTTTAATACCGTTAAAGTTTGCGTTAAAAAGGGCAAAAAAGCGGCATTTTTGCAATTTTTCCCGCATACTAAACAATTTTTCCGCTTATTTTCAAAAAATACAAGCGTAAATATTTTTGGAATTATTTGTAAGTACTTGACAGATTCGTTTTTTATGTTATAATTAGTAAGATAAGAAATTCTCTGCACTTTCTTACAAAAAAATAAAAATAAGGAGATTGATGTAACATGAAAAGACAAAAATTGTTGTTGACTGTTCTTTTGATTTTTGTGTTTGCGTTCACAATCGGTTTGGCGTCCTGCGCCAAAAAGGTTGAGAAGGTCAAACTCAACAAAGAAACAGTCACTCTCGACAAAGGCGCAACGACAACGTTGGTTGCGACCGTCACGCCGGAAGGCTCTAAAGCGACGCTTACGTGGGAAACGAGCGACGAAGCAAAAGTTATGCTCACCCCGTCAGAAGACGGACTTTCCTGCAAAGTTACGGCTGTTGCCAAAGGCATGGCTACCGTTACGGTAAAAGCAGGGGAAGGCATTTCTTCCAAGTGCGAAGTTACCGTGACGGACACGCAAGGTGACGCGGTAGCGGCGCTCAAAGCGGCAAAAGACGCCAAAAAGGCAGAAATCGACGCAATTTTCGCTAACTATAAGGAAGCGGACTACACGCCGGAAAACTGGTTGGAAATCAAAAAGATAAAAGACCAAGCCAAAGCGGACATCAACGCATTGACCACAGTAGCGTCTGTCAACGCATTTGACAAGAAAGCGGTAGAGGACAAGATGGCGGCGATCAAGACCATAGCGCAGCAGGCAGAAGACGCGCTTGTCGTAGCGAAAGACGCCAAAAAGGCAGAAATCGACCAACTCCTCAAAAACTATAAAGAAGCGGACTACACGACAGAAAACTGGACGGCGTTGCAAAAACTTGCAGTTGACGCAAAAACCGAAATTTCCGGTTACGCACAACTTTCTCAAGTAGAAAACTTTGATTTGAATGCGCTTAAAGCAAAAATGGACGCAATCAAGACCATAGCGCAACAAGGTGACGACCAAGAGCAGGCTCTTGCGGCGGCAAAAGCGGCAAAAATAGAACAAATCAACGCAATCAAGGCAGAAGCCAAATACGGTAGCGACAATTACGTAGCGGAGGACTTTACTGCGCTGCAAAAAGTCTTTACGGACGCGATAGCGGCAGTCAACGCGCTGACCGACAAAGCGGCGGTAGAGAGTTATGACCTTGCGGCAGTACGCGCAAGCGCAGACGCTATTGTCACCAAAAACGGGAGAAGGGACGCTCTCAAAGCAGAGTTGAAAGCGAGAATAGATTCTCTTGTCAGCGGTGAAACCCCGATGTTTAAAGCCGAAGATTACGAAGCGGAAGACTGGACCACAATCACCGAAAAAATAGCCGAAGCAAAATCCACAGTAGATGCGTTTACCACGTACGAAGAAGCAGTCGCCTATTCTTTTGAAGATTTTAAAGCAGAACTTGACGCAATACCCGACAAAGACGCGCGTCTGCAACAAGCAAAGGAAGCCAAAATCGGCGTGATTAAAGGTTGGACAGACAGCGAAACGGCTATTTACAATCAAGCGGATTACGAAGATTTTGACTGGAATACTCTCAACGACAAAATTAAACTTGCAACAACAACCATAAACAATTATGAAACCCTTGCAGAAGTCAATGCTTACGATTTGGAGGCGTTAAAAGCAGAGCTCGACGCCATACCCACAAAAGCAGACAGACTTGAAGAAGGCAAGAAAGAAAAACTTGCAGAAATCGAAGCGGCAGTGATTGCTCTCAACCTTAAAGAAGAAGATTACGAAGCAGACGACTGGAAGATGATCCAAAAGACGATAAGCGAAGCGAAAGAAACCGTAAATGGTTATACGCTGTTATCTGACGTCAACGCTTTTATCGTAAGAGTTCAAATCACAGAAAAAATCAACGCTATCAAGTCTTTAAGGAGCGTTAAAGACGCCAAAATCGCAGAAATCCAAGCCGTTAAAGAAAACTATCCCGTTGCAAACTTTACAGCGGAAGAAAACGGCAAAATCGATAAACACATTGCCGACGCAGTAGCGGCTGTCAACGCATGCACGACAAAAGCGGCTGTCAACGCTTTGACCGCCGAACCCGTCAAAACCGCAATCGATGCCGACGTAGCGACGTGGCTCAAAGCGGCAAAAGAAGCGGCGAAACAAAGAATAGAAACTGCGTTTGCCACTTCCTACCCCGAGTCAAACTACTTTGCGGAAGAATATCCTCAAATCACCGCAATCAAGACGGCTAAACTTGCCGCGCTGGAAGAATGCACCACAACGGTAGCGTTCAACGCTTTCGCTCTTACGGAAGAAGATATTGCAAAGTTGGACGCAGTTAAGACAATGGCTCAAATAGCAGAAGCGAAGATAGGCGAAACGTACTATCGCGTCTTTGCTCAAGCCTTACAAGCGGCTGTAGCAGACGACACCATCGTTCTCAACAACGACGTCACGATTACCGCTATAATTAAAGTTGACAAAAACTTGACGCTTGACCTTAACGAAAAAACGTTGACTCGCGAAAACAACTGGCTTATGCAAGTTGTTAACGGTAAATTCGTTGTTAAAAACGGTAACCTTGTTGCAACATACGGTATCAGCGTTGACGGAGCTACTTCCGAAGCGCATTTTGTAAACGTTAAATTTACCGCTCAAAAGAGAACGGCGCAAGTGATAAACGATGCAAAACTTTTCATCATTCAAGGCAGCGTATTCACCACTACCGGCGAAGGACTCACCGAAAATGAAGATGGTAGCGAACCTACGGTATATGTAGAAAAGGGTACTTTTGAAATTACAAACAGTACTTTGGTAAAGAGCACTACGAGAGGTTTCGTATTGTCCGGCAACGGTAATTTCAACAACGTTGTTACGCTCAAACTTGACGGCGCAACAGTTAAAGGCAGCGAAATTGCAATCTATATGCCCAACGCCGAAACTTTGACTATTGCCGATTCTATGATAGAAGGTCAAGCAGGCGTTTATATCAAGAGCGGCACGACCACGATAAGCGGCAACACCACAATCAAATCGTTGCTTGCAGAAAAAGTACCTTTTGAACATAGCGGAAACGGCGCAGCGGCAACGGGCGACGCGCTTATTATCGAGGCTTGCGGTTATCCCGGCGGCAATCCCATAGTCAATATCAACGGCGGTACGTTTGTGACCACCGACGAAACGGCTTGCGGAGTTGCTTACTATGTATGGAACAAACCCGAAACGACCGACGACAACAAAGCGACCATCACTATCGGCACGGAAGTAATCGTCAACCAAAAACTTGCGTTTACGGAAAACGTTTGCGCAACGGGCTATACAGTTTCTTCTATGACGGTAAACGGCAACGTCGTTTACAAAATCGTTGCGGAAACGAGCGCGGCAGAAATGCCTTATACCGTCAACGACATAGTTGTCAATGATGCGGAAAGCCTTTACGCAATGATAGAGGTTTTTGAAGGCGAAGCGACCATAAAATTGAACAGCGACGTCACGATAAACCAACCGTTTGTTGTTAACGGCGGCAACATTACAATCGACCTTAACGGCAAAACTTTGACTTCCAACCCGGAAGCGACGGTTGCCGCGACGGAAAACTATGCGCTTGTCGTTAAAGACGGCACGGTCAACTTTGTTGACAACGGCGCAACCAAAGGTAAAATCGAAGGTTTGAGAGGCGTAAAAGTAGAATCTGCTAATGCCGTAGTCAATTTTTCGAGCGTAGATATCAAAACAACCCAACGTTGCATAGGTCTTTACAACGGCGGTAAAGTTGTTGTCAACGCCGGTACGTTTGAATCTACCGGAGAAGACGATAACGAATCCACAATCTGCGTATTTGCTGGTACTCTCGAAGTTACTAATGCGACGATAAAAAGAACGGCAATGCACGGTATGGCTATCAGCACAAACGGCAATGCATCGTCAATCGCGACTGTCACGCTCACAAACGCCAGAATATACGGCGGTGAAATCAGCGTATACAAACCCGACGGCGGCACCCTCACGATAAACGGCGGTTTTATTAGCGGCGGCACTGGTCTTTATATCAAAGGCGGTACTGCAGTTGTCGATGGCGTCCATGTTAGTGGCGAACTTGCAGAAAGCGTTCCTTACGGATTTTATGGTAACGGCGCAACGGCAACGGGCGATGCAGTTGTAATCGAGGCTTGCAATTATCCCGGCGGTTTCCCCAACGTCAAGGTCAAAGGCGCATTTACTTCAAATGTAAGCGCAACAATCGGATTCGGCGCATACGGAATCGCTTACTATCAACAAGCGCCCGAGCACAATGCAACCGTTTCTGTAGAAGATGATATCTTGGTAGCAACGAGAATCAACGACAACCTTGCAGCCATTTTGGGTAAAGCAGCCACCGTCAAAGGTTATGCATACAATACTCTTGCAACGGCAGTCGAAAAAGCGGAAAACGGCGCTACGATTACCTTTGTAAACAACGTTGAAACCACCGCTTATACGGCAGTTGAAAAGAATCTTACTTTTGACCTTAACGGCAAAACTTTGACTTCTACCGGCGGCGGATTCGATATCGGTAACAAAACGGCTGATGTCGTAGTAGTATTCAAAAACGGTACGATAAACACCGTGAGAAGTTGCATTTGGGCGCAAAACGGCGCAAAAGTCACTGTCGAAAAAGATGTTGTGCTTAGTATTTCCGGCACTTATGCAGGTAGCACGGGTATTACGGTAGAAGACAACGGCACTGCTTTGATATTCAACGGCAAACTTACCGCTGCAAACGAAACCGAACTTGGCATAAGCGGTATCGGCAATGCTTTCGATATGGGTTATTCCATCACAATCGGCGCAACGGCAGAAATCACAGGCGCGGAAGTCGGCGTTTACAACCCCACTTCTACCTTGACGATAGAGGCGGGCGCAAAAATCACCGCTAAAACCGCAGTGTACATCAAAGGCGGCACAAACATTATCAAAGGCGGCACGTTTACGAGCAATCTCGCAACGGCAGTATCCTTCACGCATAACACCAACGGCGCAAATGCGACGGGCGATGCAGTTGTAATAGAAGCTTGCGATTATCCCGGTGAAAAACCCACCGTTGAAATTCAAGGCGGAATGTTTAGTTGTGCGGCGGAAAGCGCATACGGAATTGCTTACTATCAACAAGCACCCGAGCACAATGCTAAAGAAATTACGATTGCCGATAGTCTTATGACTTATGTCAGCCCCGCATTGAAAGCGTTCATTGACGCTCAAGGCGACGGCGAATAATCGTAAAAAAACGACCTTTGTTGACTGATACGGTTACAAAACCCGTTTTACAATCAAACACAACAAACAAAAGGCGGCACAAAATAGTGCCGCCTTTTTACTCGCAAAACCAACGACAAAACTATCCCTAATATTTAAAGAGGGGAGTATATCATTACGGGCAAACTGCCGCCGCATAGTCGTGGCAAGACAATCGGAAGATGTCAAAAAAAACTGCAAACACAAAAGCGTTACGCCTTTCACCCTATATTTTTCGATAGTTGCAAACGATTGTAAAAAAATCTTTTTTAGTGTATAATGTTGTCGGGTGATTTTATGGCATTGTTTAATATAAAATTTTATTCTCACGTTACTCATATTCCGCAAAACGCGGTTGTATTTTTGCCCGACCGCCGCAAATTTGACGGCAATTCCGACCTTAAAGTGTTGTGGCTTTTGCACGGAATGTGCGCCGTTGCGAGCGACTGGATACAACTTACTCGCATTACGGAATACGCGCAGGAGGCGGGTATTGCCGTCGTTATGCCCGACTGCGGAAACAGTTATTACGCCGACATGCGGCACGGCGCCAAGTACGAAACGTATTTTGTCAACGAGCTTATGCCAAACGTTAACGCGTGGTTTGGTTTTAGCGCAAAAAAGAGCAAAAACGCCGTAGCGGGCGCGAGTATGGGAGCGTTTGCCGCAGTAAAACTTGCCTTAAAAACGGGTTTGTTTGGCG
The DNA here is from genome assembly GCA_934230325.1 of uncultured Clostridia bacterium. Classification (GTDB taxonomy): domain Bacteria; phylum Bacillota; class Clostridia; order Christensenellales; family CAG-314; genus SFEB01. The sequence continues at coordinate 22,674 of CAKQEP010000013.1, forward strand.
CGGTGGGAAGTTTGTCTGCTCCGATGGATTTGCATACGGCAGTTTCTTCGCTCACCGACAAGTTTAAAGATTGCAGGCAAAAGTTCTTTTCGCTTGCGTACGGCGACCTCGACCGTTTTGAGCGTTGCGACGACAACGTTGTCAATCTTTTGCCGCGCGCAAAGGATTTGCCGATGTTTTTGTATTGCGGACGCCTTGACGCGCTGTACAAAATCAACTGCGATATGTACAAAAAGTTTTTGGACAGCGGCGCTGAAGTCGTTTTTTGCGAAGACGACGGCGACCACACGTGGAAAAGTTGGGACGCTCGGTTGCCCGATATGATAAACTTTTTGTCCGCAAAACTTGATTGAATCTTTATTTAGATGCCGTCAAACGCTTGACAAAACGCCGCAAACAGCGTATACTTATTTCAATATAAAACTCTATCAAGAGTGTCGGAGGGACGGACCCTATGATGGCACAGCAACCCTTTCGGTTTTGCCGAAAACGGTGCTAAATTCCGCAGACTCAAACGGTCTGACAGATAGGGCGGCAAAAGACGTTTTTTTGTTCCGCCTTATGGCGGGATTTTTTTTATGGGTTTAATGTCGTTGTCGATAGTACAGACAAACGACAAAACAAAAAGACTTACAAAAATACGATAAAAATTTAAACGAGGTAAAAAAATATGGCACAAAAAAGATTGTTTACAAGCGAGAGCGTGACGGAAGGTCATCCGGACAAAATGTGCGACCAAATAAGCGACGCTATTCTTGACGCTATTTTGGCAAAAGACAAAAACGCGAGAGTTGCGTGCGAAACTATGTGTTTTACGGGGAGCGTGTTGGTGGCGGGAGAAATATCCACCTGCTGTTACGTAGATATTCCGTCCATAGTACGCGAAACGGTCAAGGAAATCGGTTATACTCGCGCAAAATACGGATTTGACGGCAACACGTGCGCCGTTTTGGTGAGTATAGACGAGCAAAGCCCCGACATTGCGTTGGGCGTTGACAACAGTAAGGAATACAAAGACGGCGGCGACGATATGGACAAGTTTGGCGCGGGGGATCAAGGCATGATGTTTGGTTTTGCCTGCGACGAAACGCCCGAACTCATGCCTTTGGCGCACAGTCTTGCGAGCAAGATATGCAAAAGGTTGGCGCAGGTTCGCAAAGATGGCGTGTTTGATTATCTTCGTCCGGACGGAAAAGCGCAAGTCACCGTAGAGTACGACGGAGATAAAATCAAGCGTATAGACACCGTAGTTTTATCCACTCAACACGCGCCGGAAGTCGACCAAAACCGTTTACGCCGCGACATGATAGACGAGGTAATCAAAAAGGTTGTTCCCGCAAATCTTCTTGACGCCGATACAAAATACCTAATCAACCCGACGGGAAGTTTTGTTATAGGCGGGCCGATGGGTGATACGGGATTGACCGGTAGAAAAATAATAGTCGATACGTACGGCGGGTACTGCCCTCACGGCGGCGGTTGTTTTAGCGGCAAGGACGTTACAAAGGTGGACAGAAGCGCGGCGTATATGTGTAGGTACATCTGCAAAAACATAGTTGCGGCGGGACTTGCAAAAAAGGTAGAAATGCAAGTGAGTTATGCAATAGGCGTCGCAAACCCCGTCAGTATCAGCCTAAACTCTTTTGGTACGGGCATAGTTGACGACCAAAAATTGACGGAGTTGGTACGCAAAAACTTTGATATGCGTCCTATGGCGATAATCAAAAAGTTGGATTTGTTGCGCCCCGTGTACAAACAAACTGCGGCGTACGGACACTTTGGGAGAGAAGGTTTTTCTTGGGAAAAAACCGATATGGCGGCTACGCTCAAAAGCCAAATCGAGCGTTAATGCCGATTAAGGTCGTCAAACGCGAATTTTTAGATTTTTTTGTCGATTGTCGCGCCCAAAACCTTAAATTGCTTAAAAAAAACAAAAAAAATTTTTAAAAAGCGCATCAAAAAATGCGCTTTTTGCACATAAAAATGGTACAATAAATAAATAATGACGTTGACAGGTACGGTAAGCAACATAATATTTTACAACAACGACAACGGATATTGCGTGTTGGAATTGACGAGCGACGCCGACGGCGGCGAGTACACCTGTGTGGGCAATATGCCCGTCGTGACGGTGGGAGAGCATCTGACGTTGGAAGGCAAGTTTACGGTTCACCAAAAGTTTGGCGAGCAGTTTGCCGTACAAAAAATAGTAGTTACCGCGCCGCAAAACAACGACGGTCTTGTAAAGTACCTGTCGAGCGGGCTAATCAAGGGCGTTGGGATAAAGACGGCGGAAGCCATAGTCAACACGTTTAAAGAGCGCACGGTGGACATTATCACGCAAAACCCCATACGTTTGGCGGAGATAAAAGGCATAAGCAAGCAAAAAGCGATGGTAATCGCAAATTGTTATGCCGAGCATATCGATATGCAAAAGCAGATAATGTTTTTGCAAGGTTATGGGATAAGCACAAACACGTCGATAAAAATTTATAATGCGTATAAGGAAAACACGCAACGGATACTTACAAAAAATCCGTACAAACTCATTGACGACATTGACGGAATAGGTTTTATCACTGCGGACAAAATAGCGCAGAGCATGGGCATCGCGTCGGACAGCGAGTTTAGGTTGCGTGCGGGCGTAGTGTATTGTTTAAAGGAATCTGCGGAAAAACTCGGCAACACCTACCTTGACGTCGAAACGCTTGTTGCCGACATGCGCGAAATTCTATCGTTGGATATGGCGCAGTACGTCGATTTGTTGGAAAAAACGCTGGAAAACTTACAATTTGACCTAATGTGCAACTTGTTTTACGTTGACGGAAAGCGTTGCATCGCATTATCTAAATATTACAAGATAGAAAAAAACATTGCAAGCAATCTCATAAACCTCAAGTACACGGCAAGACCGCTCAACATCGATACGGCGGGTTTGATTGACGAGTTTGAGAGAGTAAACGACATAAAGTTTCATCCAAACCAAAGACAAGCGATAGACGGCGCGGTCAACAACGGCGTAACCGTCATTACGGGCGGACCGGGAACGGGCAAAACCACGATAATCAAGTGCATATCCTACATATTCAACGCCTTAAAACTTCGTATAGAGTACTGCACGCCGACGGGGCGCGCGGCAAAGCGGCTCAGTCAGTCTACAGGGCAGGAAGCAAAAACGATTCACCGCATGCTCGGAATGGAGTATCGCGACGGAAATTTGCGTTTTGCTTACAACAAACACAACAAAATGTCCGCAGACGTGGTAATAGTGGACGAGTTGAGTATGGCGGACGTAGTAATAATAAACAGTCTGCTCAACGCTCTTAAAGACGGTTGCCGCATTGTGCTTGTGGGGGACAAAGACCAACTACCCAGCGTTGGCGCGGGCAATATTCTTGCCGACGTAATAGCGAGCAAACTCATTGACGTAAACTATCTCACTTATATATACAGACAATCGGAAGATAGTCTTATCGTATCCAACGCGCACTTAATCAATCAAGGCAAAATGCCCGTAATAGACAACGAAAGCAAGGACTTTTTTGTCAATTACAAAGACAACCAACAAGATATTCTCGATACGGTTACGCAGATGGTGAGCAGACGCTTGCCTTCTTACGCGGGAGTAAAGCCGACCGACATACAGGTGCTTTGTCCGCTCAAAGGGGGCATAGCGGGAGTAAACAATCTCAACGTGCAGTTGCAGCGGTTGTTAAACCCCAAAAAACCGCGCGAAGCGGAAATGTATCACGGCAACGTATGTTTTAGGACGGGCGACAAAGTGATGCAGGTTCAAAACGACTACTCTATGGAATGGCAAAAAAACAATCCCGACGGCACGATAGAAGAAGGAACGGGCGTTTTTAACGGCGACATCGGCTTTGTGACGGAAATTGCAAAGGACGCCAACTTATTGTTCGTCACGTTTGAAGACGGCAGACAAGCCAAATACAGCGGCGACGGGTTGGAAAATCTTCGTCTTGCATACGCCGTGACCATACACAAAAGTCAAGGCAGCGAGTTTGACGTCGCTTTAATAACAGTAATAAACGGACCGCCCACGATACTCAACAAAAACCTTTTGTACACAGCGGTGACGAGAGCTAAAAAAATGGTAGTTTTGGTATGTAGCAAAAAGGTTTTGGGAATGATGGTGAGCAACAATTACGTCAAAAAGCGTACTACGATGTTAAAAAAGTTTTTGTCGGAGGAAAACGCCAAGTATGTTTCCGTTTTTGGTGGATAAAATATTCGACGCGCACAAGCGAGTATGCAACGTTTGCGGCGCAGACGTATTTGACGACAGGGGTTTTTGTCAAGTCTGTTTTGATTCTCTCCCGTTTAACGACGGCAAAACGTGCAAACTTTGCGGAAGCAAACTATTGACGGAAGAGAGTTATTGTCCCAACTGCAAGCCCGACCGCGTATTTTTTGACCGTGCGTTTAGCAGTTTTGATTACGACGACGCGATAAAAACGTTGTTGTACGATTTTAAGTACGGCGGCAGCAAATATCTCGCTAAAATTTTTGCTCCGTATATGGCGGCGACGTGGTACGAATCGGGCATAAACGCCGATTGCGTGACCTACGCTCCGTTATCCCAAAAGTCTTTTGACAAGAGAGGTTACAACCAAGCGGAACTGCTTGCAAAAGAGTTTTGCAGTCAAACGGGGATACCGTTAGTAAAAGACGCAGTTACAAAAATAAAGGACACCGCGCAACAAGAAAGGCTAAAAACCTTTGAGCGTCGCGCAAACTTGTTGGGAGCGTTTGCTCTCGGCTCGGATTATGATTTTGTCGGCAAAACCGTCGTTGTTATCGACGACGTAAAAACTACGGGTACGACGTTGAGTCGTATTGCAAAGCAACTCAAAAAAGCAAAAGCGGCAAAAGTATACGGACTTACCGTTGCTTCCGCAAGATACAAACTACCCATCGGAGGTAAAAATGAACAACAAAAAGCAATTAAAAATTTTGGAAAAAACTGCTAAATTCGTGGAGGACCTCGCTGCCGTTTACGCCGCAAAAACCGACGACGAACTAAAAGCGACGACGCCGCTATTAAAACAGCGGTTGAAAGACGGCGCGACTTTGGAGCAGATTTTGCCCGACGCATTTGCCGTCGTGAGAGAAGTATCCAAGCGCGTGCTTAATATGTACCACTTTCACGTGCAGGTGTTGGGCGGTATTGCGCTTCATCAAGGGCGCATTTGTCAGATGGCGACGGGCGAAGGCAAAACGCTTGTTTCGACTATGCCGGCGTACCTCAACAGTCTTACGGGCGACGGCGTACACATTGTCACGGTAAACGATTATCTTGCGCGCCGCGACGCGGAGTGGATGGGCAAAATATACAAATTTTTAGGGTTGTCCGTCGGCGTGATTTACGCGCAGATGCCCAACAAAGAGCGTCAAAAAGCCTATCAATGCGACATTACGTACGGCACAAACAACGAGTTTGGATTCGATTACCTTCGCGACAACATGGCGGTGAGCAAAAGTCAACTTGTTCAGCGCGGTTTAAACTTTGCTATTATCGACGAAGTTGACAGCATTTTGATTGACGAAGCGCGTACCCCGTTGATAATAAGCGGCGCAGGTTCAAAATCCAACGAAATGTACGTAAACGCCAACCGTTTTGCAAAGGGATTGTCGCGCGGGTTTGAAAAATCCGACGACGACAAGTCGATGGCAGAAAAGTTTGATTCTTCTCTTGACGAAGAATTAGAGGACCGTTACGACGTTTTGGTGACAGAAAAGGACAAATCCGTTCGTTTGACTCCCAAAGGCGTAGAAAAAGCAGAAAAGTTTTTTAAAGTTGACAACCTTGCCGACGTAGACAATACGGAACTCAACCACTACATCAATCAAGCGATAAAAGCCGTCTTTATCATGAAGCGCGACGTAGACTACATCGTAGAAAACGGCGAAGTCGTGATAGTAGACGAGTTTACGGGGCGCAAGATGGTGGGCAGGCGTTACAACTCGGGGCTTCATCAAGCGATAGAAGCAAAGGAAGGCGTTCGCATAAGGGAGGAAAACAAGACTCTCGCGACGATAACCTTCCAAAACCTTTTCCGCATGTACAAAAAGATGAGCGGTATGACGGGTACCGCCAAGACGGAAGAAGGCGAATTTAACACCATATACAATCTCGACGTAGTAGAAATTCCCACAAACAAGCCTATGATAAGGGTAGATTACGACGACGTATTGTACTCCACGAAAAAAGGCAAACTCAACAACATAGTAGAAGACATAGCCGAGCGGCACAAGACGGGGCAACCGCTCCTTGTAGGCACGATAAGCGTAGAAGCAAGCGAAGAGTTGTCTGCGTTACTCACCCGCAAAGGCATCAAGCACAACGTATTAAACGCCAAAAACCACATGCGCGAGGCAGAAATCGTAGCGCAGGCGGGCAGGCTTGACGCCGTAACCATAGCCACCAACATGGCGGGGCGCGGAACGGATATTTTGTTAGGCGGCAACCCCGAGTTTATGGCGCGTCGGCAGATGGAAAAGGACGGATTCACGCCCGAGCAGATAGAAACTGCGACGAGTTATGCGGACGGCACGGATGAGGAAAACGACTGGAAACAAACCTACCGCAAACTTTACGAAAAATTTAAAGTCACCACCGACGAAGAAAAAGCAAAGGTAATAGCGTTGGGCGGTTTGCACATTATCGGCACAGAACGTCACGAAAGCCGTCGTATAGACAATCAGTTGCGCGGCAGAAGCGGACGTCAGGGCGATCCCGGCAGCAGCGTATTTTTTATCAGTTTGGAGGACGACCTTGCCCGTCTTTTTGGCGGAGAAAGGTTGCAAGGTTTGCTCAACTTTTTCCACTGGGAGGAAGACGAGCCCATCACTCAAAGAATGATTACGCGAATGATAGAAAAAGCGCAAAAAACGATAGAAGGCAAATACTTTGGCATGCGCAAACAAGTTCTTCAGTACGACGACGTAAACAATATGCAACGCAAAATCATTTACGCCGAGCGTCAACGCGTGCTAAACGGAGAAAACATTCACAAAGAAATTTTGGATATGGCGGAAGGTTATTGCCGCAAAGCGTTGGAAGACGCGGCAGAAGGCAATCCCGACAGCCGCAAATGGGATTTTGACCGCATAAACAGGGCGCTTTATCAAAGGTACTTCCCGATGAACGAGGAAGTTTTGACGGCAGAAATGCGCGGTCAACCCGCAAAACGTATTCTTGCGGAAATGACGGAATACACCAAAAAACTCATTGACGAGAGAGAAGCGGACAGCGACGCCGACATAGACTTTGCCGACGTCGAGAGATACATTTTGCTACGAGTCATAGACGAAAAGTGGATGAATCATATCGACGATATGGAGCAGATGCGTCGCGGAGTAGGACTTGCGGCGATAGGTCAGCAGGACCCCGTTGCTTTCTACAAAAAGCAAGCGTACGAAATGTTTGAAAATTTGGAAACGGACATTCAGTACAGCACCGTCAGATTTATATTGTTTGCCCGCATCAAAAAAGCGGACAATGTCAACGACGTTCAGCAAAAGGAAGGGCTTGACGACAACCCTAATCTGTCTATGAATCGTCCTTGTCCGTGCGGTAGCGGTTTAAAGTACAAAAACTGTTGCGGCAAGGCAGAGGCAGAACGCAAAAAGCAGGAATATCGCAAAAACAAAAAAGCAGGCAACAAAGGAGAGTGATAAAGTTTGATTAACATAGACGAACAAAAACAACGCATACGTACGTTAAAATCAAAACTCAACGGGGCAGGTGAGTCCCTTTGACTCACCAAAATCGCACGAAGAAATAGCCGCCTTAAAGGAAGAAACGCAAAAGGACGGATTTTGGAATGACGTTGCTGCCGCGCAAAAGGTCAGCCGCCAACTCAAACATTTACAAGAAGGCTTAAACGAGTACAAAAAACTTGTTGAGTCTGTCAATTCTGCGGAAGAAATTCTTGATTTGGCGCAAGGGGACGAAGCCTTGCTTAGCGAGGCGGTAGAAGAAATAAACTCGTTGGAAACAAAGGTAAACGAGTTGCATTTGTCCACGCTGTTAAAGGGCAAGTACGACGGTTGCGACGCAACGTTGACCTTACACGCCGGCGCAGGCGGTACGGAAGCGATGGACTGGACGGCAATGCTTTACCGCATGTACGCGCGTTATTGCGAGCGAGTCGGGTACAAAGTTACTGAGGAGGACAGGCTTGACGGCGACGAAGCGGGACTAAAAAGCGTTACGTTTCGCGTCAGCGGCGACTATGCTTACGGCTACTTAAAGGCAGAAAAAGGAGTTCACCGCTTGGTGAGAATCAGCCCCTTTGACTCAAACAAACGCCGCCACACGAGTTTTGCTTCTTTGGAAGTAATGCCCGTTTTGGACGACGATGAGGAAATTGTCATTGCAGACAAGGACCTTAAAGTAGACACTTACCGCAGTAGCGGCGCAGGCGGACAGCACGTCAACAAGACAGAAAGCGCGATAAGAATCACGCATATTCCGACGGGCATAGTAGTTGCTTGCCAAACCCAACGCAGTCAGATTCAAAATCGCGAGTACGCCATGCAGATGTTAAAAAGCAAACTTGCGGAGCAAAAAGAGCGTCAACAAACGGAAGAAGCGGCGGCAATAAAAGGCGAAGTCAAAAAAATCGAGTGGGGCAGTCAGATACGCAGTTACGTTTTTTGCCCGTACACTTTGGTCAAAGACCACCGTACCGGATTTGAAAATCCCAACGTAAACGACGTAATGGACGGCAACATTCACCCGTTTATAGAAGATTATTTAAGCAAGGCGTTTTAATGAAACAAGATAGTTTTAATCCCGACCTTTTGGTGTTGGGCATAGAAAGCAGTTGCGACGAAACCGCCGCTTCCGTCGTCAAAAACGGCAGGGAAGTTTTGTCCAACGTGATTTTTTCTCAAATAGACATACACAAACTGTACGGCGGCGTCGTGCCGGAAATTGCAAGCAGAAACCACGTAGAAGCCATCGACAAAGTTGTCGCTTTGGCTTTGGAGCAAAGCGGAAAAACGATGGACGACGTGGACGTAATCGCAGTCACTTATGGCGCAGGACTCGTCGGCGCGCTTCTTGTCGGCGTGTCCTTTGCAAAAGGACTTGCTCAAGCAACGGGCAAACCTCTCGTCGCAGTAAACCACATAGAAGCGCATATTTGCGCAAATTACGTCACTTACCCCGATTTACAGCCGCCGTACCTTTGCCTTTTGGCAAGCGGCGGGCATACGGCAATAGTGCGAGTGGACGGCTATACCGATTATACCGTGCTTGCAAGCGCGATTGACGACGCTGCGGGAGAAGCGTTTGACAAAGTTGCGAGAGTTCTCGGTTACCCTTATCCCGGCGGACCTAACGTAGACAAACACGCGCAAAACGGCAAACCTGTTTACAAGTTGCCGTCGGTGGTAGTGTCAAACGGCAATTTTTCCTATTCCGGATTAAAAACCGCCGTCATAAATACGGTGCACAACATAGAACAACGCGGAGAAAAGGTAAACGCCGACGATATGTGCGCAAGTTTTACTCACGCCGCAGTGGACGGCTTGTTGGAGAGATGCGGTCACTTTTTGGCAGAAAGCGGACTTAAAAAGTTTGCCGTAGCGGGCGGCGTAGGCGCAAACAGTTATTTGCGGAAACAAGCGCAAACGCTCGGAAGCAAATACGGCGCAAAAGTGTATATGCCAAAACTCGAGTATTGCACCGACAACGCCGCAATGGTCGCAAGTCAAGGGTACTACCTTTTTGTTGCGGGGGAAAAAGCCGATTTAACGCTAAACGCACAGCCGACGTTAAAGTTGCGCGGCTCAAAACCCGTTTAAAAGCTTCATTACGACGCGCTACATCGTCGCAGCACCGCCCAAAGGCTTGTCGGCATATATTCATATACCGCCTACGCCCTACAGCGGGCTGCTCCTC
>CAKQEP010000014.1 GCA_934230325.1 uncultured Clostridia bacterium
AAAGCAAAGTATTATTACTCTTGCGAATGCGGAGAAAAAGGCACCGAAACCTTTAAAGTCGGTGAGCCGCTCGGTCACGAATTTACTAATTACGTTTCCGACGGCAACGCTACTTGCACAAAAGACGGTACAAAGACCGCAAAATGCAACCGCTGTAACGAAACGGATACTATTACCGACGAAGGCAGTAAGTTAAATCATACTTATTCAAAACAAGTAGTCAACGAAACTTACCTTGCAGCCGAAGCAACTTGTACCGAAAAAGCAAAGTATTATTACTCTTGCGAATGCGGAGAAAAAGGCACCGAAACCTTTAAAGTCGGTGAGCCGCTCGGTCACGAATTTACTAATTACGTTTCCGACGGCAACGCTACTTATGAAAAGGACGGAACCAAAACAGCCCATTGCAATCATACCGATTGCACCGTTACCGACACGATAACCGACAAAGGCAGTAAACTCGAAAGCAAAATGTCTTTTAAAACGCTTTCCGTAGGCGAAAAGAATATGGACGGAAACATTCCCGTTTACGGGAAAGTTCCCAACGCTCAAAAAACATACTCCTTTATTGACGAAATTGAAATCGTTGGAATTATTAAATACGTAGTATCTTTAGATGTTTACGGAATACAGCAGGTTGCGACAAAAACCATTCCTTTAAACGAAGGGGATAATACAGTTTATATTATAGAACAACTTGACGGAAACCCGAAAGCAATATACGAAGTAACCATTAGAAGAATAGCAATTTATACGGTATCTTTCAACACAAACGGCGGCACGGCGGTAAGCAGCCAAAAGGTAGAAGAAGGTTCTTTAATTGTCGAACCTACAACAGAAAGAAAAGGCTATACCTTTATAGGTTGGAATTACGATTTTTCTCAACCGATAATCAAAGATACAACCATAACCGCCACTTGGTCGCCCAACACCGACACTCCTTATAAGGTTGAATATTACTTGGAAAATATAGAAGATAACAATTACACTTTGTATGAAACGCTTAATTTACAAGGAACAACCGACGCTATCGCAACGGCAGAGCAAAAAACTTACGAGCACTTTACTTTTGACGAGCACAGCAGCACTCTGAGCAGTAATATCGCAAGCGACGGAAATCTTGTATTAAAACTGTATTACAAGAGAAATACTTATACTTTATATAACGAAAATACGTCTTATGGCAATATCACAAACGCAACAAATCAAAAATACGGCGCAACAATAAAATGCGTTGCCACCGAATATTTGGGTTGCGAATTTGTAGGCTGGTTTAAAGACGAAAATTTGTTATCGTCCGAAAAAGAATATACTTTCAAAATCGAAAGCAACGTAATTGCAAAGTTTAAAGTTAAAGACGAAATGTCAAATTTTTACTTTGAATCTTACGTTGACACATGTAAGATAACGGGGTTAAAGGATAAAACAGCTTCTGAAATTATAATACCCGCTTACGTTACTTCTATAGGTCAAAGTGCATTCTCTGGTTGTAGCGGACTTACGAGTATTACAATCCCCGACAGCGTTACTTCTATCGGCGAGTATACGTTTAAGGCTTGTAGCGGACTTACGAGCGTAACTATAGGTAGCGGCGTGACCTCTATCGGTGACTCTGCATTTAGGGATTGTAGCGGACTAACGAGTGTAACTATCGGGAACAGCGTTACTTCTATCGGTGAACTTGCATTCTTTGGTTGTAGCAGACTTGAAAATATTTATATAACCGATTTAACGGCATGGTGCAATATGCAAGGATTATATTTTCTTATGGATTGCGGTTCAGGCAACAAAAAACTGTACTTAAATAACGAACTTATAACAAATCTAATAATTCCCGACAGCGTTACCTCTATAGGTGATAGTGCGTTCTTTCGTTGTAGAGGACTTACGAGTGTAATTATCGGCAATAGCGTTACTTCTATAGGTAATGGTGCGTTCTATGATTGTGAAGGACTTACGAGTATAATTATCGGCAATAGCGTTACTTCTATAGGCACTAGTGCATTCTATGGTTGTAGCGGACTTACGAGTATTACAATTCCCGACAGCGTTACTTCTATAGGTAATTATGCGTTCTATGATTGTAGTAGACTTGAAAATATTTATATAACCGATTTAACGGCTTGGTGCAATATGCAAGGATTATATTTTCTTATGAATTACGGTTCAGGCAACAAAAAACTGTATTTAAATAACGAACTTATAACAAATCTCGTAATCCCCGACGGCGTTACTTCTATCGGTGAACGTACGTTCTCTTATTGTAGAGGACTTACGAGTGTAATTATCGGCAATAGCGTTACTTATATCGGTGAGGATGCGTTCTCTGGTTGTAGTAGACTTACGAGTGTAATTATAGACAATAGCGTTACTTCTATAGGTAATGGTGCGTTCTCTGGTTGTGAAGGACTTACGAGTATTACAATTCCCGACAGCGTTACTTCTATAGGCCAAAATGCATTCAACGGTTGTAGCGGTCTTATAAACGTAACTATCGGCAATAGCGTTACTTCTATAGGTAATTATGCGTTTTTGGGTTGTAGCGGACTTACGAGCGTGACTATCGGCAATAGTGTTATTTCTATCGGTGAACGTACGTTCTATGGTTGTGAAGGACTTACGAGTATAATAATACCTGATAGCGTAACTTCTATCGGTAATGGTGCGTTCTCTTATTGTAGAGGACTTACGAGTATTACAATCCCCGACAGCGTTACTTCTATAGGCAAGTATGCGTTATCTGGTTGTAGTGGATTTAAAAGTATTACAATCCCCGACAGCGTTACTTCTATAGGCGAGTATGCGTTATCTGATTGTAGTGGACTTAAAAGTATTACAATTCCCGACAGCGTTACCACTATAGGTGAGTATGCATTCAACGGTTGTAGCGGACTTGAAACAGTATTTTACAAAGGGACAGTCAAACAATGGAATCAAATTACAATCAGATGGGACAACGACAATTTAATCGGTGCGCGGCGGTATTATTACAGCGAAAACGAGCCCGCCCTTAACTCCGACGGTACTGCTTATGACAACGACTACTGGCATTACGACGTCGACGGCAAAACCCCCGTCATTTGGAAAAAAGAAAACTAAACTTGTCAACGAGTACCTTTTTCTTTTTGCAAAACAAAAACATGGCTGTATCGCTTTTTTTGCGGCAAATGGGGAGAAACAGCGGTTGTTTCTCCCCTCTTTTTTTTGAGTTTTTTTGAGTTTTTTGAGTTTTTTATTCCGTCAAAATGTAAGCATTTTGTTAGTTTTGTTATTTTGCCGTTTTTAATAAATCGCTCATCGCTTTTGACCTATAATGTGCGCGCTCGCTTATCTTATCCTTGTCGCAGTGCCGTGATAAATAGTTTGTTTTGAGATTATGACAATGGGTTTTGGCGGTTTTGTCCCCTGTTTTGCCAAATATTATGACATTGTTGACAAAATCAATAAATCGTGATATTATTTAAGGTAATTAGTTTAGGTAAAGGAGGTACGCAAATGCCACCGTCTGCATATTTGTATTGCGAAATATGTTTTATCGGCATAATTATTTTCGCTATCATTTTAATACACTCCTTACTCAACGCCCAAAAAACTACCGAAGACGTTATTTTTATCTGCATCACCGTTTGTCTTATCGTCGTGAGCGTTTTTGACGCGCTTTGGGGGTTGGCGGAAAGCGGAACGATAAGTTCGAGCAGATTTTTTAATTATCTGTGCAACTATTTTTACTACTTCTTTACCGTGTGCGCGGCGGGGTTGTGGTTTGTTTATTCCGAAAGAATGCAAAACGAAAAAATTCTCAAAACCAAAAAAGGTATGTTTGCCGTCGTTGCGATTTTTGTTGCCGTCGCGTTTTTTATCGCTTTGACTGCTTTCACAAAATTAGTGTTTTATATCGACCAAGACAACCACTACCAACGCGGAAAACTGTTCTTTTTGCCGGTGGCGGTTATTTACTCGTTTTGGTCGTACTCCGCCATCAAAGCGTTGGTTAAATCCTTAAACAAGCAAAACTATATGATTAGGTCGAGATATTTTTTGCTCTCGCTGTTTACCGTGATACAAGGTCTTTTCACCCTGATACAGAACGTGGGAATACACAATCTTCCCACGCAGTGCATAGGTTCGGCGTTTATGCTGTTGCTGGTTCATCTTAATCACCAAAACATTCTCATTACCGTTGACCCGATGACAAAACTAAACAACCGCAGTCAGATGTTGCGGTATCTCTCGCACAAATTCAACGCAAAGTCCAACGGAAAAAGTTTGTATCTTCTTATGGTAGACGCCGACGGGTTTAAGGCGATAAACGACGTAAACGGACACATAGAAGGCGACTCCGCGCTAATAAAAATTGCAGACGTGCTAAAAAGCGCAGTGCCGCACGACTACCATATTTCGAGGTACGGCGGCGACGAATTTACCGTCATAGGCGAGGCGGAGAAGGAACAAGACATCGTTAACCTTTGCAACGACATTTACGGCGCGCTTGCGGAATACAACGAGCAGTCAACCGCTCCGTACGATTTGTCGGTGAGTATCGGGTACGCCAAAAAATCCGAAACGACCAAGACGATAGCCGACCTTATTTTGCAAGCCGATACGGAATTGTATAAGGAAAAGAAGCGTAAATTTGTCAACGCCGACTTTTTACTTGGCGCAAAGCAAGAAATTTAAACGGATTGCTTTTTTACATCAAAAATGGAGAAACAAACACTGTTTCTCCATTTTTTTAGTTTTTTATAATGTACGCTTCCGCGAGATTGCCACGTCGCGATTTTTTTATTGCTTTGTTTTTTTAACTTAAAAATCGCTCCTCGCAATGACATATAAAAATTAATTGCCACGTCGTCGCTGCACCGCCCAAAGGCTTGGCGTTTTGTAGTGTTTGCCTATATGCATATAGCAAATTGCGTATTTGTACTTTCGCTTGCATATGGTTCACTTCCGTGCGATTGCCACGTCGCGATTTTTTTTGTTGTTTAATTTTACTAAATTTAAAAAATCGCTCCTCGCAATGACACTTCGGTTAATCCTGCTCGGTTAACGTACTAAATTGTTCTCGCTTGTTAAATACAAACTGTTTTTAAGCAAGAAGTTTTTCCAAACGTTGTCTTATTGCTTGAAGGAATTGCAAGCTGTTGACAGACGTCGGTTTTACGTCGCCTTCTACGAGGTTGATAAGGTCCTTTGTCATAATACCTTCGTTGAGGGTTTGGATACACGCTTCTTCCAACTTTTCGCCGTATTTGACCAACTCGGGCAGATTGTCGAGTTCGCCGCGTTTTTTAAATGCGCCGCTCCACGCAAAAATAGTAGCCATCGGGTTTGTAGATGTTTCTTCACCTTTAAGGTATTTGTAGTAGTGGCGAGTAACCGTGCCGTGAGCGGCTTCGTACTCGTATTTTCCGTCGGGGGAAACCAAAACGGAAGTCATCATAGCAAGGCTGCCGAATGCGGTGGAAACCATATCGCTCATAACGTCGCCGTCATAGTTTTTGCATGCCCAAATATAACCGCCTTCACTGCGGATAACGCGCGCTACTGCGTCGTCAATCAACGTATAGAAGTATTCAAGACCGAGTTTTTCAAATTCTTCCTTATAATAGTTGTCGTACACGTCTTGGAAAATTTGCTTGAATGCGCCGTCGTACTTTTTGCTTATCGTATCTTTTGTCGCAAACCACAAATCTTGTTTTGTTGCGATAGCGTACTTAAAGCAACTGTGCGCAAAACTGTTGATGCTGGTATCTTTGTTGTGCATACCTTGCAAAACGCCGCCGCAATCCAACTTTTGAATTACTAATTCTTCGTGCTTGCCGCTTACGCCGTCAAACACCAACTTTGCAGTGCCTGCTTCCGTCGTGCGGATTTCTACCGATTTGTATACGTCGCCGTAAGCGTGACGCGCGATAGTGATGGGTTTTTTCCAGTTTTTGACTACCGGCTTGATGCTGTCGATGACGATGGGAGCGCGGAACACCGTGCCGTCCAAAATGCTACGAATCGTGCCGTTGGGGCTTTTCCACATTTCTTTAAGGTTGTACTCGCTCATACGTTGAACGTTGGGAGTAATCGTGGCGCACTTGACTGCAACGCCGTACTTTTTGTTGGCGTTTGCCGCGTCTACGGTGACTTGGTCGTCGGTATCGTTGCGGTGAACGAGTCCGAGATCGTAGTACTCGGTTTTGAGGTCGACAAAGGGCAAAATCAATTCGTCTTTAATCATTTGCCACAAAATTCTGGTCATTTCGTCGCCGTCCATTTCTACCAACGGCGTGGTCATTTGAATCTTTTTCATATTTAATCTCCTTAAAATATTATTTGGATTGTTTGTTGAGAGCGGCGTAATAATTCATAAGGCAGCCCTCCAAAAGTATCGTTTTTTCGTCTTCCGTAAGTCCTTTTACGTGCAAGGTAACGTCGCTTGCTTTGCCGTCGTGTATAAGTTTTGCGGGAATATCCGTCTGTCCGCTCGCAATTGCCGCGCGAATATGCGGAACAAATACGTAATCGCCCACTTCGCCCTTAAACTCGACGTCTTTGTCGATGGTGAAAGGTACGATACCCCAGTTGATGCAGTTGCTGCGATAACGCTTTGTAGCGTATTCGTAACAAATGTTGGCGTCGCCGCCCAAAACCTTTTGGCAACTCGCGGCTTGTTCTCTCGCGCTGCCGTCGCCGGGACGGTTTGCAAATACGCAACTTCCTACGCCGGTGTTTTTGATCAGCTCTTTGCCGTCGCCAACGACGTTGAGCGTATCGATAAGTTCCTGCGGGGGGTTACCTTCTCTCCTTGCTCTGTCCGCGTCTCTCACGGCTTTGCTGCGACCGACGTACTCGGGTACGCGGCGGCTCAACGCAAATTCGCTGAGTTTGATGGGGTTGCTGCGATAACTGCTCGTTTCGCCGGAAGGAATAAGTTCGTCAGTGGTGGTGACGGGATCGCGAATGACTGCCGCAAGTTTGACAAGCATATTTTCGCTCATTTGGTACATTTTGGGCCAGTCGGTAATGTTTGGTCCGAGACGAAGACTTTCCGTCGGGATAGCGTGTTTGTATCCCTTGTAAAGACGCTTTGCGTATACGTCGCCGTCAAACTCGTAAGCGGGCGTTTTTTCGCAATAATCCACGTCGCTTGCCGCCGTCAAAACGCCGCCGTTAACCGCCGTAGCCGCTATGCTGCGCGCGTCCATAAGCGCAACGCCGCTGAGTTGTCCGTCTTTGGGCTTGCTGCCTTCTCTGTTGGGGAAGTTTCTTGTCGTGTGACGGATAGAAAGTCCGTTGTTGCCGGGTACGTCGCCTGCTCCGAAGCACGGTCCGCAAAACGCCGTTTTGATGATTGCGCCTGCTTCCAAAAGCGTTTCCGCCGCGCCGTTTTTGGTTATCGCTATGTTTACGGGCATACTTGCGGGGTAAACGGAAAGCGCAAAGTATCCGTTGCCCGTCGAGCCGTTTTTGAGAATGTTTGCCGCTTGACAAATATTTTCGTACAGACCGCCCGCACAACCTGCGATAATGCCTTGATCAACCAAAACTTTGCCGTTGACCACTTTGTCTTGCAAATCAAAGTTGACTTTGTTGCCAAATTGTTCCTTTGCGGATTTTTCTACCGTTGCCAAAATGTCCTTTGCGTTTGCTACAAACTCCTTGATAGGATAAGCGTTGCTGGGGTGGAACGGAAGAGCAATCATACATTGTTGCGTAGAAAGGTCGATGTTTATTACGCTGTCGTAATACGCAACGGATTTTGGAGCGACTTGCTTATAGTCCGCCGCTTTCCCGTGAATTGCGTAGTATTCCTTTACTTTGTCGTCGGTTTCCCAAATGGAGGACAAGCACGTCGTTTCCGTCGTCATAACGTCTACGCCGTTGCGGAAGTCAACGCTGAGATTCTTTATGCTCGGACCTGCAAACTCCAAAATTTTGTTGTTTACAAAGCCGTTTGCAAACACCGCTTTTACGAGGTCGACCGCAATGTCGTGAGGTCCTACCCCGTGAGGAACTTCTCCCTCTACCCAAACCAAAACTACTTCCGGAGCGGGAACATCGTAAGTGTTGTTTAAAAGTTGTTTGACCAACTCCGGTCCGCCTTCTCCTACGCCCATGCAGCCTAACGCGCCGTAACGAGTGTGTGAGTCGCTACCCAAAATCATTCCGCCTGCCTTTACCATTACTTCTCTGGCAAACTGGTGAATGACGGCTTGGTTTACGGGAACGTAAATTCCACCGTACTTTCTGGCGGCGGACAATCCGAATATGTGGTCGTCCTCGTTGATCGTGCCGCCTACCGCGCACAAACTGTTGTGACAGTTGGTCATAGCGTAAGGCAAAGGAAACTCTTTGAGTCCGCTTGCTCTCGCCGTCTGTATGATACCGACGTAAGTGATATCGTGAGATACGAGCGCGTCAAACTTGATGTTGAGTTTGCCTTCCTCCTTGCCGACGTTGTGGGCATTAAGAATCTGATATGCCATCGTGCCTTGTCGCGCTTGATTTTTGTCCGGCATACCCGCCGTGTCTGCGGGAACTATTTTTTTGCCGTCAACAAGATACGCGCCCTTTGAGTTGAGTGTGATCATTTTCTTCTCCTATTTTTATATTTGTTTATTGACTGGGAACAACCCCTTTTTTATTTGTTTTTTCTGCCGCAAACAGCCTTTCTGCGTCGTGCAAAAACACGGTAAGACTGAGTATATCCGCGCAACCGCCCGCGCTGACGTTGTGAGAAACAAACCACTCGTTTGCTTTCTCCGCGCGTTTGCGGTCATAACGACGATACAACCGCCCGCAAATTTGTTGCGCTTTTAAAAGCGTTTCCATATCCGAGCGATGCAATATGTTTATGTCTGCGACCTGACTTGCGACGCAAGCCAACAACCGTGACCGCGCCTCGTTATCGTCGTATTTTTTGTAAAGTTTTTTTAGCAACGGTACGTACTTTTTGACGACAACGGCATATCCGTCCTCCGCCATACCTCTCGCGCCCGTTTCGCCGTATCTGTCAAATACGCGCCTGCCGTACCCCGTCGCGGTTTTGAGTTCCTGCGTCAAACCTTGACAAGTTTTTGATATTACGTATGATACTTTTTGGAGCGAAAACTCGTCCGACGTCACGCCGACCGCAAAACTCGCAAGCCCCAAACAAAACAACGCGCCTTTGTGCGTGTTTACTCCGTTGGTGGCGGAAAGCATCTTTTTTTCAAACTCCACGCCTTCCTTGCGTAGTATCGGTAAGGCGTCTTGCGGGTTTATCCCGCTTTTTCCCACCTCAAAAAACCTGCCGAAACACCCCGTCAACGACCGTATGCCCGCTTTCATTACCGAGTAGTCCATATCGGTGTGACTGCCCGACGTGTTTGGACAAACAAGACCGTATTTGGGGTAGGTGTCAAGTTCTTCCGTGAGCGCGTTTATTGCCAACGCGTCTATCTTGCCGCCGTCAACCATTTTGTTTTGTCAAAAATTCAAAAGTCGTTTGCGGCGTTATTTTTTTGAGTTTGTCAAAGTTTTTCTCGTCCAAACACTTGCGAACCGTGCTTGCGCTCACCGCTTCGCCGTCAACCTCAAACCGCTCAAACTCCACCAAATCTACGCCGTATTTGCTCAATACCTTTTTGAGTTGAACGTTGTAATCCGCCGTTACGACGTCGGTAGGCTCTTTGCCGACGTACCGCCGCTTTATATTAAGCGCGGGCGCAACGTACCTCCCGAAAATGTCGGCGTCCAACTGCGCGCAATTTTTGTCTATCAAACCGCTTTCCTTCAAAAAGTAAGTGGGAAAAGTGGTTTTGCTTATCACGTATTTGCCCGACGGAATAACGGTGACTCCCTCTATATCCGCCACGCCTTTTTTTACCAACTCGAATCTGTCCGCAAATTTAAAGACCGACAAATCTTCTTCCACGACAAAAACGTACAGTCTGTCGCACGTTTTTTTGGCTTGTTGTATAAGATAACGGTGCCCCAACGTAAAGGGATTAGCGTTGACTACCGCCGCGCCGTTGTTTCCATCGGTTTTTATTTGTGCAAGTCCGTCGCAATACCTTTTTATGCCGCGCGGACTGCTACTCAAAAGCAACGCGTCGTCTGCTGTCGCAATGACAAAAAATCCCAAACTCTCAAAAATTTCCTTATTTTTGGTTTTGGTAAAGACAAAAATCTCCGTCACGCCGTCGGCGTTGAGTACGCTACGCAACCGAGTGATGAGAATATTTGTCACTCCGCCGCTTCTCGCTTCCTTATCTACTGCTACGCACTTTATGACGTTGCCGTCAAAGCCGCCGCCCGCCACCATCTTGTCGCCGTCAAACACGCCGCAATAGTAATCCAACTTTTCGTCAAAATCCAGCCCGTTGGCAATACAAAAGTTTTTTGCTTGCTCGCGACTGTTTTTGTCCGTCAATGGCAACTGTATTACGTCGTAATCAACGTCAAAAGACATTTGGCTCTCCTTTTGTCGACCTGCGGCAAAATGCGTCTACCGTATCGATGATTTTTTGTTTGAGTTGTTCCGTCGGGTGACTCCGCAAGATATAACACTCTCTCGCGTCCCTGTCGCACAACAGACATTTTCTTTGCGGCAACCCTACGCTTTGTCTGTCAACGCCGTTGCCTGCTTGGTCAAAAACGTCAAAATCAAACAGCCTGCCAAGCGGGTGATTTTTTTCCACCTCGCAAAGGGCAAGTTTTACCTCTTTTGCGTCGGCGTCAACGCAAAAATACGCCGTATCGCCGGTAAAGCAAAAGTCAAACCGCTTAAAAACGGTTTTTGAAGCAAACGTCTCGTCAAAGGCGTGTGCTCCTTCTTTAAAAATAATTTCCGTACAAGCGTCCTTTTTTATCTTTCCGACGTAATTGACGCAAAAACACACCAAAGTCGTACCGAAAGTTTTTAGCAACGATTTTTGCGTCGCAAACTTTTTTTCCTTTGCGTCCAACGCGTCGGTCAAGGACACTTCTCTCATTTGGATTAGTCCTTGACGTTGTGAATAACGTCGATAATCGCGCCGTCGCGGCTTGTGACAACGCCGACAATCTTGTCGCCCCAAGGCAACGGATCGGGTTTGCCGACGATACGCTCGGCTTTTTCCTTAAGTTCTTCTATACTGCAAACGGGAAGGTTTGCGGCAATCAATCTTTCTTTGATTTCCGGACGGCGGGGGTTGACCGCAATGCCCTGATCGGTGACTATTACGTCAACGCTGTCACCGGGCGTGACAACGGTGTTGACTTTTTCTACCACGCAAGGTATACGACCTCTCAAAAGCGGGCAAACGATAATGGACAACGCCGCGCCTGCCGCCGTGTCGGGGTGACCGCCTATCGCGCCTCTGATTACGCCGTCGCTACCCGTCAAAACGTTGACGTTAAAGTTGACGTCGCACTCCAAAGCGGACAGAATAACTATATCGAGCAAGTTCATTGCGCTGCCCTTTTCAAACGGGTCGGCGTAATACGCTGCCGAAATTTGTTGGTGGAATCTGTTGTTTTTTAAACTCTGCGCCGCAATAAGGTCAAAACTCTGCACGTCCAAAAGTTTTTTGATAAGACCTTCCTCGTGCAAAGCGACCATCTGCCCCGTGATGCCGCCCAAAGCGTAACTCGCTTTGACGTTTTCTGCAATCATACGTTCTTTGATAAATCTCGTGACTGCAAGACTTGCGCCGCCGCTACCCGTCTGCAAGCTGAATCCGTCTTTAAAGTATCCGCTTGCGACGACTACTTCTGCCGCGAGTTGAGCGAGCAACAGGTCGTGCGGGTTGGTGGTGAATCTCGTTGCGCCGCTGCTGATTTTGCTGGCGTCGCCGACGGAATCGACTTTGACGATGTAGTCTACGTTGCTTTCCGCAATAGCGAAAGGCGTGTTGGGGTATCCGACGATATTGTCGGTCAAAATGATGACTTTATCTGCGTATCTGCTGTCTACTATGGCATAACCCATACTACCGCACACGGATTTTTCTTCCCCGTCGCGGGAATAGCCGTTTGCGTTGCCCATATAGTCGCAACTGCTCGCACCCAAAAACGCAACGTCGATGTGAAGGTTGCCTTCCTTTATTGCCGCCGCTCTGCCGCCGTGACTGCGGAACAAAACGGGTTCTTCCATAAGTCCGTGACTGATGGCGTCTGCGAGTTTGCCTCTCAAACCGCTGGTGCTTATGCTTTTTATCACGCCGTTTTGGATATGCTCGATAAGCGGCGCGTGAACGTCGCTCAAACTGCTGGGCGCAATGTTGATGTTTTTAAAGCCCATCTCCGCAAGTTTGCCGATAACCATATTGACGATGTGGTCGCCTTCTCTAAAGTGGTGGTGAAAAGAAATGGTCATGCCGTCTTTAAGACCGCTCTTTATTATCGCCTGCTCCAACGTGACTATTTTGTCGCTGCTTTTTTGCATCTCGTTGCGGCATCTCTTGTCGCGAGGTCTTACGCGAGGGTTCCACCCCTCGTGGTACGCGGGCATATCGTATTTTTGTAATATTTCCTCAGGTATAGCCGTGTTAACGTCGGTTTTTACCTCTTGTTTTTTTGTCGCCTTCGATACGGAAGCGGTTGCGGCGGCGTTTGCCGCTTGTTTTTTTGTACCCATAAAAAATATCCTCCTTATCCTACCACGATGTGTACCGCTCTCGCAAAATCGAGAATACGTTGAGCCCTGATGACGACGGGTTTGTCAATCATCTTGCCGTTGAGCGATATTACGCCGCTGCCTTTTGCCATCGCTTCCTGAAGCGCGGCAACAATCTTTTTGGCTTTTTCTATCTCTTTGGGCGTGGGAGTAAACACTTCGTTTACGGGCGCGATTTGGCGGGGGTTTATGATGGATTTGCCGTCAAATCCCAACTGTTTGATAAGTCTTACTTCGTCCTTAAAGGCTTCCATATCGTTGAGGTCGCTAAACACGGTGTCCAACGCGTCGATACCCGCCGCGCGCGCCGCTACTACTATCGTCTGCCTTGCAAGCAACAACTCGCTGCCCTCTCTGCTGCGTTGAGTTTTGAGGTTTGCGCAATAGTCTTCCGCCCCCAAAGCAATACCCATCATACGCTTGCTCGCCGTCGCGATTTTGTAAGCGTTTATGACGCCCAAAGCCGACTCGATAGCCGCCATAATAAGCGTAGAACCGACAGGTCTGCCTATCTTTTTTTCTACCTTTTCTATCTCCGCTTCCAACTCGACGACTTCTTCCGGAGTTTCCGTTTTGGGCATTCTTATGACCTGCGCGCCGGCTCTCACCATTGCTTCTACGTCAAGTTTGCCGTAAGGCGTGCTGAGCGGATTTATTCTCACTACCAACTCTACGTTGCCGTAGTCTATGGTTTTGAGCGCGTTGTAAACAAGAAGCCTTGCGGCGTCTTTTTCGTCTATACTGACGGAGTCTTCGAGGTCAAACATTATACTGTCCGGCCCGTAAATATGCGCGTCGCGCATCATGCTCGGGTTGTTGCCCGGTACAAACATCATTGTACGTCTTAATCTTTTCATACTTTCTCCTGATAAATCGCTAAAAATAAAAAAGGGAAAAAGTCCCCTTTAAAAAGGGCTTAATCCCATACGGGACAAGTGACGCCGCACGCTCTGTTTGCCGCCGCTTTTACGCGGGCTTTTATCGTGCAATCCAACGCTCCCTTGTCCGTTGCGTCGACGGTAACGCCTTCTATCCCCATTTGAGTAAGCGTTTCCGTAATGACTTGTTTTATTCTTTTACCAAACTGATTTGCAACCGTACTCTTGAGGTTTACCTCGATACCTTTGCTTTTGCCGTCGGCTTTTTCCAGAACGATGAGTATATCTCCGGACTCCAACGTCCCCGCAGTCGCGGCATTAAGAAGTTCCATAATATTTTACAGCCTCCGAATTATATTATAGTACTACATTATAGTACTGCATTCTAATGCTGATTCTTATTATAAATTAGAGCCAAAAAAAAAGCAACTGTTTATATGCAAAATAAAAATTGTTTTGTCGCGATTTTTTTTGCGCGTCGGTATTTAAGATTTTGTCGCAACAATTTTTCTCGTCGGCAACGATTTAATCCTGTCGAGAAAACCGGTTTATATTCGCCTAAATTTTAACCTAACGACAATCGACCTTTCCGTTTTTAAGCAAAAATACCGCCTACGCCGCTTGCGCGACGCTTTTTTATCTCTCGCGATTGACAAAACGTCGGGCAAAGTATATACTATTGTATTATTATTTATCATTATTAAGATTTTGACGGAGATTCTTTATTTATGGATTTTAAAACGCAACTCGCAAAAAGCATAGCGACGGACGGACTTCCTTTTGAAGAAGTTTTGCCCCTCGTCAAAAAATCCGACGGCGTAAACGGAGATTTTGCGTTGCCCTGCTTTAAATTTGCAAAAACGCTCAAAACGTCCCCCGTACTTCTCGCGCAAAAACTCGCGGAACAACTCAAAGCAAAACGCGCGGTAAAAGACGCCGTTGCCGTCAACGGATATCTCAATATGTTTGTGGACAGAGCCGCCGCCTCAAAGAAAATAGCGGAAGAAGTTTTAAACAAAGACAGCCTTGCCGACGCAACCAAAGGCGCGGGCAAAACCGTCTGCATCGATTACAGCAGCATAAACATTGCAAAACCTTTTCATATAGGTCATCTCGGAACCACCGCCATAGGCAGCGCGTTGTACAAAGTTTACAAGGCGCAAGGTTACCACGTTGTCGGGATAAACCATCTCGGCGACTGGGGAACGCAGTTTGGCAAACTTATCGTTGCGTACAGAAAGTGGGGCGACAAAGAAACGATAGACAAAGGCGGCGTGCGCGCGCTGCAAGACATTTACGTCAAATTTCACCGAGAAGCGGAAACCGACCCCTCTCTCGACGACGAGGCTCGCCGCTGGTTTGCAAAGATAGAACAAGGCGACGAGTACGCGCTCGGCTTGTTTGATTACTTTAAAGAGATAACCCTCAAAGACGTCAAAAAAGTTTACGAAAGACTCAACGTTAATTTTGACAGTTGGAACGGCGAAAGTTTTTACAACGACAAAATGCAACCCGTCATAGACGCGCTCAAACAAAAAGGTCTTGCGGTAGTGTCCGACGGCGCGCTCATCGTCGACCTTGAAAAATACGGTATGCCGCCCTGCCTGCTCGTCAAAGCGGACGGAGCGACGTTGTACGCCACTCGCGACCTTGCCGCCGCCGTTTACCGCCACGACGTTTACGACTTTGACAAGTGTCTGTACGTCGTCGCTTATCAACAAAATTTGCACTTTAAACAATTTTTTAAAGTTCTCGAATTGATGGGGTACGACTGGGCAAGCAAGATGGAACACGTCGCTTACGGTATGGTTTCCCTTGCAGAAGGCTCTATGAGCACCCGCAAAGGCAACGCGGTGTGGCTGTCCGACGTACTCGACAAAGCGGTGGAAAAATCGCTCGACGTAATAAAAACAAAAAGTCCCGACCTTGCTAATAAGGAAGAAATTGCCGAGCAAGTAGGCGTTGGCGCGGTAGTTTTTTCTGCGCTTGCAAACAGCAGAATTAAAGACATCGTGTTTGATTACGACAGAGTTCTTAATTTTGACGGCGAAACGGCGCCGTATTTGCAATACGCTCACGCGCGTTGTTGCAGTATTCTCGCAAAAACCGAAGCGCCCGACCTTGCCAAAGCGATTTGGACGGATATAGACAACGACGAAAGTTGGCAGGTTTTGAGCAAAATAAACGAGTTTGACGACGTTCTCACGCAGGTGACCGACAAAAACGAACCTTCTCTTTTGTCCAACTACCTCATCGATTTGGCGCAACTGTACAACAAGTTTTACCTTGCAAACAGAGTTATCGACAACGGCGTACCGAGCCACGCAAGGTTGTTGCTGACCGACGCAACCCGCAAAGCGTTGCGGCAAGGTCTTAACCTTTTGGGCATAGCCGCACCGCAAAAAATGTAATTTTTGCCCGCTCCCCACCGCCGCCGTTGACTTTTTTGCAAACGCGTAGTATACTATAGTCGTAACGATTTATCGCTGCAAAATTTTGCAAACGGCGTCTACAAAACGCAATCAAAAAGGATTTTTATGACTAAAACAGCAGTATTTTTGAGTAACGGCACGGAAGAAATAGAAGCAGTCACCGCCATCGACGTGTTAAGACGCGGCGGCGCGACCTGCCATATCGTGTCCATAGACGAAGAAACCGTCGTCGGAAGTCACGGGATAGCAATAAAAGCGGACAAACTCATAGGAGATTTTGACGTGACGGAATACGACGCGCTCGTTATCCCGGGCGGGCTTAAAGGCGCGCAAAACATATCTCAAAACCTTTACGCCGTCGCCGCGATAAAGCAAGCCGCCGCAAACGGAAAGGTGGTAGCCGCAATTTGCGCCGCTCCCGCGTTGGTGTTGGCAAAGCACGGATTGCTAAACGGCAAAAAAGCCACCTGCTACCCTGCGGAAGATTTTGTAAAACTTCTTTCTGCGGCGCAATACAAAACCGACAGCGTGGTGACGGACGGCAACATAATAACCGCCGACGGACCACTTTCCGCTATGGAATTTGCCCTTGCCGTGTGCGACGCATTAAAACTAAACCCCTCCTTTTAACGCAATATAGAAACGCTAACGGATACTTTACAAACAATACGTTAAAATAATTTACAAACAAAAATACCGCTCAAAAGGCGGTATTTTTTGCTGATTTTATTTTATTGTTGTTGGTTTTTCTATCAAAATATGTTATAATAAAATAAAGATTATCAAAAGGTCGCAAACAAATAAAAAACTGTTGCTTTTGGCTTTATGGTAGATGTAAATACAAGGGGATTGTATGAAAATATCAATCAGATTTTTTAACGATAAAGAAGTGCGCGCCGCTTGGAACGAGGAAAACAACAAGTGGTATTTCAGCGTGCTGGATATTATCGGGGCAATCAGAAAGGAAGATAATTACGAAAAATGCCGTAACTATTGGAAATATCTGAAAGCTAAACTGAAAAAAGAAAACAGCGAGTTGGTTAGTGCCACTACCCAACTGAAATTAACTGCCGCCGACGGGAAAAAGTATATGTCGGACGCATTGGATTCCGACGGAGTTATTAAACTTGCCGCAGAATTTCCGAGCAAGGTCGGCGCAGAATTTATCGGTTGGTTTACGCGGTCGGACGATACGATTGACGGCAAAAGCAAGCAAAAGGCATACGCTTTGTTTGATAGTTCTTTTATAGGCGCCATCGAAGTCGGAACGGTCAAGGGCTTACAGCAAATTCACGCATATTTGTTCGGCGGTTTATACGATTTCGCAGGGCAAATCCGCACGCTTAATATTGCAAAAGGCGGTTTTGCCTTTGCCCCCGCTATGTTTTTGCAAGATAATTTGCGGTTGATAGAAAAAATGCCCGAAGATACGCTTGAAAACATAGTAAAAAAATACGTTGAAATGAACGTCGCTCATCCTTTTATGGAGGGAAACGGTCGAAGTACTCGTATCTGGTTGGATTTGATTTTAAAAAAGAATCTTAAAAAATGCACCGATTGGAGCAAAATCGATAAAAAAGAATACCTTACGGCGATGCAAGAAAGCCCTATGGATTCCTCGCACATTTATAACCTTATAAAAGGCGCATTGACCGACGATATAAATAATCGCGAAATCTTTATGAAAGGAATCGACTATTCTTATTATTACGAGCAAGTTGACTGATTTGTTTCGATAATTTACAATGTGCGAGCATTAAAAAGAAACGTTTGAGAAAAAAAGCTAAGGATAAATAAACTTACTCCCAAAATAGTAAGATTGTTAATAGACAAAATTATTGTTTCCGAAAAAGTAAAAACCGAAAGCGGATACAAAAGAACAGTAACAATATTTCTAACCCTCGTAGGCGAAATAGAGTTGCCGCAAAAGACAAGAAAACAGGCGTAAGCTTTTCGCTTACGTCTGTTTCCCTAATGGTGACGCTCTAAAGGCGGTATTTTTTGCTGATTTTAATTTATTTAAGTTTATTTTTGTTGGTTTTTGACGATTTTTGTCAAATATCGTAATCTATCGCAATAGACGATACGGCGTTGGCGTGCATATATTTTTTTACCACGTCGCAGTGGTACGCGTCGTTTTGGTAAGGCTCCAGATCTTCCCTGCTCTTTAACGTGACTTGCAAAATCACGTCATAACTTCTTGCGCTGCCCAAAAAGTCCGTACCTACTTCTATCTTTTGTACCGTCGGGACTTTGCCCGCCATACTCGACAAAACTTCTTTGGCTTTTTGCTTGGATTGCTCGCCGTTGTCGGCAAGTTTAAAACAAACTATATGTTTTATCATTGATTTATCTCCTGTTTGAGCGGAATTACTCTTTGGTCGGCGTAATAGATAACCGCCAAAGTACCCGGTCCGCAGTGCGTGCCGATGACGGGACCGACGGGTTGACGCACGACGTTTGCTTGCGGCAAACCTTCCTTGATGAGTTTTTCGATACGCGCGCCGCCTTCTTCGTTGTCGGCGTCCAAAACGTAAATTTCGTACTTATCGAGTTTTCTTGCGTTTTGAATGGCTTGTTCTGCCAAAAATTTCTGAACGTGTTTTGGTCCTAAAATCTTTTTGTATACCGACAAACCGCCGTTTTCGTTGAAAGTAAGGACGGGTTTAAGGTTCATAATGCTGCCCGCAATCGCGCCAAACTTGCTGAGTCTGCCGCCGCGATGAAGATGCATAAGACTATCCACCGCAAAAAAGCAACCGACGTGGTTTGTAAATTCTTTTAAAAAGGCAATTATTTCCTCGTCGGACGCGCCGTTTTTCCACAATTCCGCCGCGTACTTAACCTGTATGCCGCTGGGTACGGATATCATTTTTGTGTCGAATATCGTCATTTTGCGGTCGGGATACTTGGTTTTAAGATTTTTGAGAGCAGTGTCGAGATGCTCGAAAGTTCCGCTAAAAGTTCTGCCGAACGCAACATACAAAATATCCTGCCCCGCCGCAAAGTACGGCTCGATAATTTCCTCGTACATATCGGGGTTGAGGGCGGAAGTTATCGGCATAGACCCTTTGCGCACACGGGTGTAAAAATCTTTAAAGTCGGTCGTTTTGCCCATGTCGTAAAAAGTTTCCTGCCCGTCGATAGTGTAAGGCATTTTGATGTACTCAATGCCCAACCGCTCAATGTCCTGATACCAAAGTTCACAATCGCTGTCACAAAAAAATACGCTCATAAACAATCTCCTACAACTGTCGTTTATTTTTATTCTATTATATAATATTTTACGTCGCGTGTAAAACGATTTTGCGGTTTTTTTTAAAAAATCAACGTTTTGGCAAGACGAGTAGAATTAAACCGCAAAAAATCGCAAAAAATCCCCGTACAACGCCAAAAGCAACAGTAAAACTGTTGCTTTTGGTTTGACAATTCATCGACAATTTATCTGTCGTAACGCTACGAGTATTTCGTATTGTCCGCAATTACGTCGATACGCTATTGCGATTACTTTGTTTTTAGGTCGTTGAGGGTTTTACGTAGTTCCACATAATTTTTGCGTTGCAACGGCTTTGCCACGTTTCTACGGGAATATCGCTAAACGTGCCGTACCAGTCGTTTACCACGTCGGACGCCGTTCTTCCTATGACGTAAACGGTTTGCTCTGCCGTCCATTCTTCAAAGACGCCTATGCCGTTTAAGGTCACCTTTTTGGGAATATAGATGCTTGCCGAAGTGCAGAGCGCAAAGGCGTATCTGCCTATCGTCAAAGATTCCGTCGGCTCGGCAATTTCTATAGTACGCAGGTTGGGACAGCCGAGAAACGCTCCTTCGTCGATGTTTTTAAGGCTTGCGGGAAGTTTGATACTCGTCAGTCCGCTTGCAGAAAACGCTTCTTCTCCGATGCTCTTGAGCATACTGTCTGCGGGGATAGTAAAGGTCGCAAGATTTTCGCACGCTCCAAACGCGCCCGCGCCGATGATTTCCACCGATTTAGGCAACGCAACCTCCGTCAGTCCGCTGAAAGTAAACGCGCCGTCATCGATAGTTTTTAAGCCTTCCGGCAACGCTATGGTTTTGAGCGAAACGCAATCTAAAAACATTTGTTTAGAAATCGTTTCTATCGGTTTTTCAAACACGACGGATTCCAAAGCCACACAATCTTCAAAGATATTGTCGCCAAACGTCGCGCTGCTCTTAAAGGTGACCGAAGTCAAATTTGCTGCCTGACTAAACGCTAATTCTCCGACCGTAACGACGGAATCGGGCAGTATGACGGATTTTGCTCCCGTAAACGAGAATGCGTACGGGCTTATTCTCGTCAATTTTTTAGATTTGGAAAGGTCCAAAACGTTGACTGCGTAGATTTTTGCAAAGGCGTAAGAATCAAGGTCGGTCAATTCCGTAGCGTTGCTCAAATCGATGGTGGTCAATGACGTGCTGTCGGCAAATACGTATTGTCCTATGCTCGTCAACATACTGCCTTCCGCAAAGGAAACGGTTTTGAGGTTTACGCTATAAGCAAATGCGTAGTCGTCTATGCGTTTGACCGTACTCGGTATTGTCAGGTCGGTCAAAGAAGTGCCTGCAAACATATTTGCGGTTATCGTTTCGACACCCGTCAAATCCAAGTTTGCTTTGTTTGCGGGGTAAGCAACCATAGCGTTGTTTGCGTCCATAAGCACTCCGTCCGCATTGAGTTTAAACACAAAGTTGTCGGGCGACAAGTCAAACTCGGTCAATTCCTTACAGCCTGCAAAGACGCCGATACCCATCTTGACCACGCTTGCGGGGATATAAACGACCTTAACGGCGGTGTTGATAAAGGCGTAATTGCCTATCGTAGTAAGACCTTCCGGCAACGTGATTTGCTCCAAAGCGGCGCAGTTTGCAAAAGCGTTGTCGCCCAAAGAAGTCAGCGCTTTGCCTTCAAAGGTAACGCTCTTAAGGTTTGCGCAGTTTTCAAAAGCGTTTTTGCCTATCGCGCCCGTTCTTGCGGGGATAACCGCGTTTTCCAACGCAGAATCCTTAAAGGCTTTTTCTCCTATGCCGGTCACAAGCGACGGCAACTCGATTTCTTTCAGCTCTTTGCAGCCTTCAAAGGTGCTTTCCGCTACCGATTCGAGATTTTCGTTTAATAATACGCCGCTGAGTTTTTTGCAATCTTTAAATACTTCTCTGCCGTATTTGGTCACGTGAGTAAGGTCGACAAAGGTCAAAGCGGTGTTTTCAAAGGCGTTGTTGCTAAGCGTTGTCACCGACGACGGCAAGACCACGCTTCTCAGCGGAGTGTTTTTAAATGCCGCAGGTTCTACTTGTTTGATTCCGTCGTGGAAAGTTATGCTTTCCAACCCCGACGACAGGAACATATAACTGCTAACCTTTGTCGTACTCGGATACTTGCTTAAATCAAACTCTTTGAGAGAAATACAGCCGGTAAACATATTAGCGTTAAACGCCGTTATGTCGCTGTTAAACTCGGCGCTAACAAGTTGTTTGCAATCGGTAAACAGACTGCTGCCCAACTTTGCGCCCGCAGGCATAAGGCTCAAATCAACCTGTCTTACGCCCGAGCCAAAGAATACGAAGTTGCCCAACGAAACGAGCGTACTCGGCATAATCACTTTGTCTTTGTCCCCGTCGTAGCCGCGATAGGTCACGGAACGAAGTTTGTATGCGTCTTGGAATATTCCCGCGCCCATACTCTCCAACTTGCTCGACAACACGACGCTTTCCAACTCCGCGCAATCTCTAAACAGGTAGACCGCAGAGTATATCGGCGCAGTTCTGCCTTTGGTGTTGCCCAGATGCACGACGCTTTCGGGTAGTTCTATGCTCTTTAACGCGGTGTTGCGGAAGGTGTATGTACCCACGTAAATCAACGCGTTAAGCCTCGTCATATCGACCTCTGCGAGAGAAGTACAGTCAACAAACGTTTCGTTGCCAAACGCCGTCAAAACGTCGTTGTTTTCAAAAGTGACCTTAGTAAGTTTTTTGGCGTTTTCAAAGATTTTTGCGCCCATTTCCTTCACCGTAGACGGTATGGTGACGGTAATCAAGCCGCAACGAGCGAATGCCGACGCGCCTATCTTGCTAATGCCTTTAAGGTCGATTTTGCTAATCGCGCTGCGATAGAAGGTATGCGCGGGGATTTCGGTTATCTTTGTTTCTTCGACGTTTAAGTCAACGTTGTTAAGGTACGCCGTTTCTGCAAACAAGTGCGTGCCAAACTTGACGTCGCTAAAGTCGCCCGTAAGCTTAACGTAAGTAAGACCGGTGCCATAAAACGCTTTGTTTCCGTATTTTTTTACGGTGTTGGGAAGAATAAAGGGTTTTTCCGCCGTAGCGTTTTTGCCCAAATTCATACAGCCGTAAAACGCGCCGTCCTCGATGGCGGTTATCGCGTTGGGGATAACAAAGTCGCTAAGCGACGCGCAGTACGCAAACGCTCCTTGAGAAATGACGCGAAGGTCGATTATGGCGGCTTTTTGATATTCGTTGTCGCCGTCCAAATCCGCTACCGTATTGCCCAAACCGTCAATCTTTGTCTTGTAGAAGAATATTTCCGTCAAGGAAGAATTGCCGAAAAACGCGCCGTTGCCTATGCTCTGCAACGTACTCGGTATAAGAATTTTTGTTATTTCGGTTTGTCCTTTAAAGGCATAGTCGCCTATGGCGGTGACGTGCGCAGGCACTACAAAGGTTTTTTGCGCTATTTTTGTGCCGACGTAAACTACCGTATTACCGTCTTTGTTGTAGGTTATGCCGCTTATATCGTTAAACTCGTCATAACCTTCGGGATACGTCACCGTCGTTACGTTGTGCGTGCCGTTTAGCACGTGTCCCAAACCGTATTTGACGGAGTTGCTGTACGCGATAGACGCGAGCATATCGCAACGCTTAAATACGAGTTGTCCTATGATAATGTTGTCGGCGGTGCTTTCGGGGAATACAAAGGACGTGAGTTTTGTGCTTTCAAAGGCAAAGTCGCCGATACTTGTCAAATCGCTCTTGCCTCTCTTTGTTTCTTCCGCGTAGTCCGACGGATAAGTCTTAAACTCTACCTTTTCTATTCCGCTGTATGCGAAAGCAGATTTGCCTATCTTGCCGATTGTCGCAGGCAACACGATGGATTTTAACGATACAAGACCGTACAACGCTTTGTCGCTAAGCGTCTTAAGCCCGTCGGGCAACACGTTTAGCAGGGTTTCCCCCGTCGTGTATTGTTTTAGTCCCAACGTTTCCAGCGACAGACACTTGTCAAACGCGCCGCTTTCTATCGTTTCCAAATCGCTCTTGCCTCTCTTTGCCTCGACGGGGTAATCGGCGGGGTATACGTCAAACAGTACCGTTTTGAGAGAAGCACATTCGGCAAACAGGGCGGACGGCACTTCCGTAAGGTTGGGAGGAAGAGTTACTTTTTCCAGTGACGTACAACCGTCAAGCCAGTAGGACTCCAAATAGGAAGTCGAGTACCCTTTAAAGTCTATCGTGCGAAGTTGTTTCATCTCCGCCAAATCTCCCCAGTAAATTGCGTATATTCCTGCGGGAACGGTAAGATGCTCTATTGCGGTATACGCAAAAGTCGCATAACCAAACGTCGAAAGACTGTCGGGAAGATTTATGTTTTTGAGTTTTTGGTTGTTGTAAAAAGACATCGCCAGCGTTTGCAAGTTGCCCGCTCTGCCCGCTATCCACTGTCCTTTGTCGTCTTTGTAGATGGGCTTGTCGGTGTCCTCTATGTTGACGGTGGTAAGGTTTCCTACGTAAAACTCTTCATAGTTTGGACCTCTCGTCGTAGAATAAAACGCATAACCTTCTATTTCCGTCACGGACGCGGGTATGTTGACCGTTTCCAGCGCATTGCAGAACGCAACGCTGAATTGCGGAATGACTTTGAGTCTGTCGGAGAACGTCAACGTTGTCAGCGACGACAACTCGTGCAAGCCGTATATCCCCATCGTCAAATCTTCCTTGTTGGTCGCGTCGGCGCGCTCAAACTCGAGAGAAGTAAGCCCGACGAGTTGGTCAAACGCGTAGGAATCTATGTTTGTCACCGTGTTGGGTATTGTGAGCGTCAAAAGTCGCGGACTCTTTGAGAAAGCGTAAGAAGGAATTTCTTTTAAACCTTTGGGTAGAACCACTTCTTCCAAAGCGTAACAGTTGAAGAATATTCTGCTGCCCAAAACTATGTTTTCGTTATCCTCAAACACTACCTTCTTGATGCCCGTCGTGCCGGAAAACGCCCCTACCCATATTCTCGTGACGGTGGCGGGAACGGTAAGTACGCCGCCGTTTTCTGCGTAGGTTTTGGGAATAAAGCAGAGTTCCGTCAGGTCGCCCGTTTCGTTTAAACCGTACAAAATACCGTCAACTGCCTTAAACCTTGCGCTGCCTGCTTCGACGTCTATCGACCTGAGCGCGCTGCAACCGTCAAACACGAGTACCGCGCCGTCTTTTTCGCCAAAGGTTTTAAGACTTGCGGGGAGAGTTATCGCGGCAAGCGCCGTGCATTGCGCAAAGGCTTCGCTGCCTATCGTTTCTACCTTGCTGGTCTCTTTAAAGGTGACCGTAGCCAACTGCGTGCAACCGAAAAACGCTTTTTCGCCTATCTCCGTGACGCCGTTGCCTATGATTAGCCCCGTCAATCCTGCGTGATTTAACGCGGCGGAAGAACTTATCTTGGTCACCGTGTCGGGTACGACGTAGTTGCCCGTCACGCCTTTGGGTATGTAAATAAGCGTATTGACGCCCTTGTCAAAAATCACGCCGTCTTTTACTTCAAAGTATGCGCTTTCGTCTTCTATGGTAATTTTGTTTAAACGGTCGCCGAATACGCCCGCAATACTAAACGCAGGCACGCCTTTGCCTATCGTCAGTTCCGTGACGTAAAAACCGTGCGTACTGCCAAACGCGTTGTCGGCAAATGCAAGCGCGGGAACGGTTTCCCCTTCCGCCGTCACGCCCGTACTCTTGACAGTGAC
The DNA here is from genome assembly GCA_934230325.1 of uncultured Clostridia bacterium. Taxonomy (GTDB): domain Bacteria; phylum Bacillota; class Clostridia; order Christensenellales; family CAG-314; genus SFEB01. The sequence goes on from CAKQEP010000014.1 coordinate 24,923, forward strand.
CTTATACAAGCCGGAAGTAAACCCAAACGCGCTTTCTTCTATGGTTTGTACGCGAGAAGGCAACTCCAACTCTCTCAACCGTTGACAACCGTAAAATGCGTTTTTGGCTATCGTCAGTTTTGTGTCGGCGTTGTCGATAAAGATAAGCTTGGAAATGTTTACGGAATTGTTGAATGCGTCGCTCTGTATCTCGTCTACCCACTCGGGTATCGTAACGCCCGTAATATACGAGTTGAAAAAGGCTTTTTCGCCTATCTTTGTTACGCCGCTCGGTATCGTGAGTTCGCCTTTAAATCCCAAAGGCGCCCAGATGAGAGTAGAACCATTGTCGCCGCAAACCATATTGTCTTTTGCAACAAAATCTCCGCCTTCACCCGCAAAGGTGACTTTGGTCAATTCGTTGCAAAACGTTATTTGATTTATCGCAAAATCTTTAAGGCGAGTGGGAAGTACAATCTCCTTTAATACGGTGAGATAGTGGATAGAACGATCTTCCAAAACAAGACCGTCTGCCGCTTCTCCCGCTTTGCCATCAAGAAATTCCAACTTTTCTATGTAATAGTTGTAGCTGATTCCGTGCGCCTCGACTTTTTCTACCGTAGCGGGAATCGTAAGGGATACCAACGACGTGTTGTGAATCACTCTGCGCCCTATCACCGTCACTTTCCACGTGACTTTTTGAACTGCGCTTTCCGCCTCGCCTATCTGGACTTCAAACGTGGACGGAACAGTGTACGTCGTTGCGGTGCGCGCGACGGGATAACCTTTGAGTTCCGCAAATATCGTCGTTTCGTCGGGGGTATGTCCTTTTTTGTAGAACAATACGCCGTCGCAAGAAGCGTACATTCTCTCGTGATTGCCTATGACGTAGTACACGTTTATGTACGTCAGATTCGTGCAGTAATAAAACGCGCTGCCGCTGTTGTTTATGCCGTAAATTCCCGTTTCTACGTATTGTACCGTGTCGGGTATGTTGACGACTTTCATAGTGGTAACGTTGCTAAACGCTTGACCTTCTATTATCTCGACAAGTTTGCCGTCGTACATCGACGGTATAGTCACTTCCGACAGATACGTTATGCCTTCGTGGTAGCCTATAATGGAGTAGTTTCCGTTTGCAAGTTTGTAAAACTTGAATACGTCTACCCATTTTGCGTACAAAACCGTGTCTTTGGGTGTAGTCCAGTTGCCCGAACCTTTGCCTGTGTAATCAGTCAAAAATTGCGTGCCGCTTTGGTCAAGAGTCCAACCGGCAAACGCCATTACGTTGTTTTTGTCTTTGGGTACGGGGAATACAAAGTTGCTGTCAAAGGTGACTTCAACCGTGTTTTCACCGTCCATAACGCCGCCTTCGTAACTAAACGTGACTGTGTATTTGTTTGCCGTCCATTGAGCGTAAAGTTTGAGGTCTTGCGCCGTTTCCAATGTGGTACTGCTATACTCTGTGCCGCCCGTAGTGTCCGACCAGTGACGGAAGGTGTAGCCTAATCTCGTTACGCCGGTAGCAAACGCTATCTTATCACCTACCGCCGCATACGCTTTGGTATATACTGCGTTAGGCTCGAAGTTGGTGTACATAACTATTTCGTATGCTTTTACCGTTATCTTTTCCGAACCCATTGCTGTGGCTTTGTTGTAGTAAACGACTTCTATTTCGTTTTCCTTTTGGGTAAGCGTTATCTCTTTGCTTATACCGTTGATTTTGCCCATAGATTTGCCGTTGAGAATAACTTCGTATTCCGTCGCTCCGAATACTATAGCCCACCTTACCGTGTTGTTGCTGTAGGTTACTTTGTCTTTTAAAGAGGGCGAGAAAGTAACAACGTCGCTGTACAACGAGTCGTTTGCGGTGTTGTAAGATACTGCTTTTATGCTGACCTCTACGGCTTCGCCCGTCAAAGTAACTTGAGAGAAAGGTAACGAGTTGGTAGACGTTTCGTATTCCTTATCCCCTATCTTGACGATATACTTTGTCGCGCCTTCTATTTTTTCCCACGTCAATGCGTCGCCTTTTACTTCAAAGGTTGAGTTTTTGGGAGTCGCTATCTTGGTTTTTGTGTAGACAAACTCTTCCGATTCCGAAGGATTGTAACCTTTGGCTGTGGCTTTAATCTTTATTTTGATGTCGCCTGCGGCGTACTCTTTTAAAGAACCGATACTGCTCAAAGATACGTAATCTCCGCCGTTTATGCTAACGGCATATGCCTTTGCATGCTCTACTTTTTCAATGGATATTTCTTCTTTATCGTTTACCGACAATTTTGTAACGGCGTCCAACCTTCTGTTTAAGTTAAACTTTGCAGAAGCAGAAGTAAGGTATCCTCTTGCCGCCGCTTTGACGGTGAAGTTTATGCCGCTTTCTCTCATCTCGCAATCGCTGAAGTCAAAGTAAGTACGATAACCTATCTCTTGGTCGGTGTATTGAGCAATGTGCTCGTGCGTTTCGTTGCCGCACTCTACCGTGACTATGTAAGTTTCAGCATTACGAACAGGCTCGAACTCAAGCATAAAGTCGTTTTCTGTGTTTATTTTGAATATGCTTACTCTGTCAAGCGCTTTGTTTCTGTAATAAGCCGTGCCTTTGGCATTGTTGTTTAGTACCACTTCTACTCTGTACTCTCCCGCAGGTTTATCTGCAAGATTGTGTCTTGTTTCGTACACTCCAGTAAAAGTGTTGTCCAAAAGTTTGTTGTTGTTAGAATCGTAAATAGTTACTTTATAACTTACCGAAAGTCCCTTATTTTCCCAACGTACCGTTTCGGAATCGATAGATACGGCAGGCGTTGAGTCCTTAAATACCGCAAACAAGGTAAGGTTTTGTCCTATTGCTTGGTCGGTATACTGACATGTCAGTTT
>CAKQEP010000015.1 GCA_934230325.1 uncultured Clostridia bacterium
CCGCGACGATTATTTTTGCGCAGCAAAAACGCCTCGCGCCTTTTAGGATAAGGATTTTTTGATTATTTGCGACGGGTGCGAGCGAAGGCGTACTGTCAAGGTACGTCGAGCGAGTAGCCGCCGCAAAGAGCGAAAAAGACTATCAATACGACCAACAAGTTTTTTGTCGCGTTTACAAGGGGTGAGAATAGCCGCGACGATTATTTTTGCGCAGCAAAAACGCCTCGCGCCTTTCGGGATAAGGATTTTTTGATTATTTGCGACGGGTGCGAGCGAAGGCGTACTGTCAAAGTACGTCGAGCGAGTAGCCGCCGCAAAGAGCGAAAAAGGCTATCCCGAAGGTAATCGTCGTCGGCTATTCTCATCCCCTAAACTCAAAGTCGCTTTTGGGGTGTTTACATAGCGGACAAACCCAGTCTGCGGGTAAATCTTTAAATTTTGTTCCTGCGGGGATACCGTTTGCGGGGTCGCCTTTTTCCTCGTCGTAAACGTATCCGCATATCTTGCACACCCAAACTTTTTTAGAATTATTTTCCGTCGGTTTAGGTTGCGGTTTTATATTTTTAAAGTAGTAGTCGTATGTCAAAGAAAGGTCGGAGTTGAGCCACATTGTTTCCGTGACTTCGCCCGCAAAAAGGTAATGCGTGCCAAAATCGACTACTTCCGTCACGTCGCAGCTCAAAACGCCGTTGGTATATTTTGGGATATAGAGCAAGCCGTTGGAAGTTCTTTTTTGTTGGGCGCAACCTTCAAATTTGTTTTTGTCGCGTCCGCTGCTAAATCCAAACCGTTCAAACACTTTAAAGGGGGCGTCGGTGGTCAATATCGACACGTTGAACTTTTTGGTAGCAAGCACCATTCCCGCCGTAAAATTGTTTTTGTTGACGCACACGGAAATTCTGTTGGGGTTGTTTGTAACCTGCATAACGGTGTTTATTATGCAACCGTTATCTTTGTCGCCTTGCTTTGCCGTCAATACGTACAACCCGTAAGGAACTTTTGTCAAAACGGCGTTGTCGTCGGTGGCATACGGCTTGACTTTAAAGGTTGCGGCGAGCGCGTCTACCAAAGCCGTCAACTGCGAAAGTTGCGTTTCTTTAAGGGAAGAAGTGACCGTAACCGTCGGCTCGACAAAATCCATGTCGCGGCAGCCGGACAGAATATTTTTCATGAGAGACGCAGACGTAGGCGCCCAACTTCCGTTTTGGATAATCGCGACGGTACGTTTTTGAAGGTTGTGTTCTTTAATTTCTCTCAACACTTGGTCCATAGTGACAAATATTCCCGCGTTGTAAGTGGTGGACGCAAACAGCAAGTGGCTGTATTTAAACGCCGCCGCAACGATTTCCGACGATGGCGTAACGGACACGTCAAACATAACGGTCTTTATCCCCCTATCTCTAAGCATACTCGACGCTATTTCCGCAGCGTTTTCCGTATTGCCGTAAACGGAAGCGTATGCAATCGCAACGCCTTGTTCTTCCGGAGTATAAGTCGCCCATTTGACGTATTTGTCTATATAATACGCAATGTTTTTTCTCCACACAAACCCGTGCAAGGGGCAAATGACGTTGATTTCCAACGCTGCCGCCTTGTTTAGCAACGCCATAGTTTGCGCGCCGTATTTACCGACGATATTGCAGTAATACCGCCTTGCCTCGTCGAGATAATCTCTGTCAAAATCCACTTCGTCGGCAAACATCGCGCCGTTTAACGCGCCAAAACACCCGAAAGCGTCGGCAGAAAACAAAATTTTGTCCGTTTTGTCGTACGTCACCATTACTTCCGGCCAGTGAACCATCGGCGCCATAACAAAACAAAAACAGTGTTTGCCCGTGCAGAACTCGGTTTTTTCGTCTACGAGATATTTGTCAAACGCAGAGTCGAAAAAATTGTCCGTCATTGCGGAAGTTTTTGCGTTGCATACTACTTTGACTTCCGGATAACGCAAGGCCAGTTCCTTTAAAGTGGCGGAGTGGTCCGGCTCCATGTGTTGAATAACAACGTAGTCAAGTTTGCGCCCGTTTAATACGTGCTCGACGTTTTCAAAAAAGACTTTGCCTACCGCCTTGTCAACGGTATCAAACAACACCGTCTTTTCGTCAAGCAAAAGGTAAGAGTTGTAAGATACGCCGTCGGGAACGGAATAAACTCCTTCAAACATCGCAAGCCGCCTGTCGTTGCCGCCCACCCAGTATAAATCTTCGGTAATTTTTTTAACGCAGTGCATATATTCCTCCTTTCGCCTTTTTGTCGGCATAACTTTTAATTTGCTGATATTTTAACATAGCGCGCGTTGCTTTGTCAACGAGCAAGACAAAATTTGACTTAAACGGATATTTTGATTGCATATTTAACGTTGCGGTACTATAATATTACGATATGAAAACGCTTTGCCTTATTTTGTGCGGCGACGGAATAGCGGGACTTATTCTTCTCGCCGCTCTCCGCCCGTCGATAAAAATAAAAAATACCGTTTTTAGCGTCTACTGGATTGCTCCGCTTTTGGCGGCGTTGTTGCTCGTCGCGACGGGGTGCGTAAACGCCAAAGAAGTTTTTTTCGCCCTCACTGCAAATACGGCGATAAACCCGCTAAAAATTCTCGCGCTGTTTCTGTCGGTGACGGCGTTGTCTGTCTTTTTGGACGAGGCAGGATTTTTTGAAGTTTTGGCGTACAAAACCCTTACCGTCGCTAAAAACAGCCAAGTTCAACTTTTTAACGTGCTTTACGCCACCGTAAGCGTGTTGACGGTATTCACAAGCAACGACATCGTCGTGCTGACTTTTACACCCTTTATCTGTATGTTTGCAAAAAACGCAAAAATAAACCCGCTTCCCTTTTTGATTGCGGAGTTTTGCGCCGCAAACACGTGGAGTTTGCTTTTTGTCATCGGAAACCCGACTAATATTTACCTTGCGACTTCTGCGGGAATATCTTTCGGAGAATATTTTTTCGTAATGGCCCTGCCCGCTCTCGTAGGCGGACTGACGGCGTGGCTCGTTTTGCGGCTTGTCTTTGCAAAATCGTTGAAACAACCGCTCCAACCTTTTTGCGGAGCGCCGCCTTCTCCCAAAAATAAGTTTTTTATTACGGCGGGACTCATTCACCTTGCCGCTTGCACGATTTTGCTTGCGATTTCTTCCTATATCGGGTTGGAAATGTGGTATATCTGCCTTGCTTTTGCGGCAAGCCTGTATCTCACTTGCGGTATTTATTGCGTCGCAAAAAAACAAAAAGCAACGCCACTTTTAAACACCGCAAAACGCATACCTTACCAACTCGTACCCTTCGTTTTGTCTATGTTTGTGATTGTTCTTGCGTTAAACGCCAACGGATTGACGGCGCAAATAGCAAAACTTCTGTCCACAAACGGCAAAACCGACGTTTTTACTTTTGGAGCGGCGTCGTATCTGTCCTGCGCGTTGCTTAACAATATTCCTATGAGCGTGCTGTTTGCGTCGGTATGCGAAACCTTGCCAAACTCTGCGCCCGCGCTGTTCGCTTGCATAACCGGTAGCGATATAGGCGCGTTACTCACTCCGACGTGCGCCCTTGCGGGACTTATGTGGACGGATTTGTTAAAAAAATACGACAACAAAATAGGTTGGGGAAAATTTATCCTTTACTGCGGCGGAGTATCCGTCGCCGCTCTCGCCGCGACTCTCGGCGTTTTGTTTTTGGTTGTGCGATAAAGCGTTTTTTTGCTCGTTGCCGCCGCTAATTTTTCTTGCCGCTTTTAGCCGTTTTGCGATTGCGCAATGCGTTTGGTTTTGCACTAAAAACGGATATACGTAAGCAATTTTTTTATATAAACCGCCTTTAAAGCCGTTTTGCCCGCCAGTGTTTTTCAAACAAAAACTCCGCAGAAAATATCTGCGGAGTTGATTTTTTTGGTTTACGCGCGGATTTTTAGTCGTAGCCGCCAAAAAGGTCAAAAAGACCGTTTAAAAGGTCGTTTACGCCGTCAAAAAATCCAAAGTTTAAAACAAGAGTATCAAGGACACCAACCCGTTTGCAACAAGTCCCGCGATTATGCCTCCGACGGTATGAAACAGTATCGACCAACCCGTGAGTTCTCTCATTTTAAGGCTGTCCAACATAGACACGTGAGTAGAAAGGTATCCGCTCCAAAACATACACATAGCGGTAAAGACAGCCGCCGTATGCGGGGTGAGTACCATTCCGTTTTTGATTACGCCGAGCGACGCGCCTGCGCTGCCCAACGCCGTCAAAGGCACCGCTATATCGGACGGATTAGAAAATCCAAAAAGCGGTTTCAACACGGGTGACAGCCAGTTTCCGAGCAAAGGAATAAGCCCGACGCCTTCCCCCGCCGCTCCAGTATAACCGCCTGCGGGCATTGTGTTTGACAAAATAAGCACCAACGTTGCTATTACAAGCACACCCGGAATTACGCTTATACCTATTTTTACGCCGTTGCCGCCGCCGTCAAGAAACGCCGAAATAAATCTGCTCCCTACCGAGCCTTTGCGTACTTCTCTAAATTTGGTAAAATCAAAATTTACTTCGCTTTCGCCGTCTTCTACTGCGGGAGCGTCTTTTCCGTAAATCTTTTTGGTTTTTAACAGCATAACTCTCGTAAGCAAAATGCTTGTCAAAAACACCGCCAAAAACCCGACGAGCGACGCCCACGCAAGGCTGTTGCCTTCTGCGTCGTTGGTAGCCATAATAGTCACCAAAACGATAAGTCCCATACCGTAAGTCGTGCCGATATTTGTTAGCGCGCCCAACTGATACTTTTTGAAATATCTGCGATATCCCGTGTTGTCTGCAAGCGTCAAAACTGCGGGGTTATCCGACAAAAAACTCGCAAGAATTGCCATGCTCGTAGCGCCCGGCATACCGAAAAGCGGTTTCATAAGCGGCGCAAACACTTTGTTTGCAAGGCTTATTACGCCAAACTCCGTCAAGACTTCTGCAAACGCGCCCATAAGCACCGTTATCGCCATAATGTACCAAACGGTTTTGGTGAGTAAGTCGTACGCCGTGTTGAACATCGTGTTGACGAGATTGCTCATTCCCATTACGATACCCAACGCGACAAAAACGGCAATAACGATACCCAAACATACAAAACCTTCTACGCTTACCACCTTTTTGACAGTCGATCCGACGGGCAGTTGCGATTTTTTTTCGCAATCCTTTTGGTCGGTCGCTCCGATTAGGTCGGCTTGATTGTTTTTGTCGGTTTGAGCAGTTGCGCTTGACGAGTCGTTTAAGTCGAGCGTATCGTTTTTGTTAGTTTGGTTAATCTCTGTTTGCTGTTCTTCCGCCCGTCGGGGCGGAACGGGTTTATCTTTCATTTTTTTCTCCTTGTACAACCGTAGGTAGTTTAACAATATTTTGGGCTGTTGTCAACCTTTTGACGTATGGTTGTTTTGCCCGTCTTATTTTTTGTTTTCCCTGCTTTTTTTCGCTCTTAAAAAAACAAATTTCCCGCACAATTTTTAAGTTGTTTATAATTTACCTATTACCAAAGCATAAAACGATATCGCCTCTCGTTTATTTTTGATTTGTTTATATAAACAAAATATTAAATCTTGTCGGCAAGACAAGCGACGCATCACGCAACACTCCTTGTTAAATCTTTACAAAAAGATAACCGCAGACAAACAAAAACTCGCCTGCGGTTATCTTTATAAAATTTTTTAGGGTAAATCCTCTTACTCGCTATTTTTTTTAATACGTTGTTGCTAAATCCGCACAAGTATCCGAGTTATTGCTCGCAAAATCGTTATACGTATTCCTCTTGTTTGTTGAATACGGCGGGAACGGAAGCAGAACCCATCGGCATTTCTTCTTTTTCTGTTATTTCCGGAGCAACCGTTATCGTCAAACCGTCGGGAACAATATTTGTGTTTTGGTTGTACAACTCCAAAATCACGTAATAGGTAGTGCCTTTTACCACGTTGCGATTTGCTCTCGTGATAAGAATGGTGTAGTCGTTGGGACTGCCTGCTTCTTTCAAAAGATAGTTCCAGCATCTTACTCCGCCAACATTGTTATACGCCTTCAACAAAGGATTGTCAAAAATAATATCTTCCGACATTTTGCCCGTTTTGTCCGCAACAAAGTAGAAATAATACACTTTTTGCGTTGAAGTAAAGGTCACTTCCGCGCCGCCCGTAATATCTATCGCTTTTGCCCAATTAGATCCGTCGTGTATGAGGTCAGCCAAAGCCGTCCATTTTGCATAAAGCGTTTTTGTATTTCCGGCAGAATAATTGTACGGGAAAGTAACGGCTTGTCCGTTAAATTCCGCATTGTCAAACCAACCTTCAAAGTAATACCCTTCTCTCGTGGTCACGGGAGAGTTGCCTACAAACACTGCGGTGACGTCCTCTACCGCGCTGCCCAAACCGGCATCAAAAGTATAGGTAGTTTTGGTCACGGTCGTATCGTCGATTTGTTCTCTGATGTCGCCTTCAACGTTGTTTATTTTTCTGCATCCCTGATAATACTCGTTAAACGCCCTGTAGTAACTATGGTAAGAGCCTGCGGGTACTTTGATAACAACGGGGATAAAAGGATAAACGGTTGCGTACATATTATCTTGTACCTGCGTTCTCTTTGCCGCTGCTCCAAATGCGTTTCCTGTTTCTCCAACTTCTATTTCGGGAGCGGTCGCGCCAAAAAATTCGATTGTTTTTATCGTTTTTTCCGTATTTGCAAATGCGCCGTATTCGATTTTTTTGATTCCTGCGCCGATAACAACGTTTTCTATTACGCTACCGTAAAAAACGCTTTTGCCGATACTTTCAACGCTGTCGGGCAAAGTCACCTTTTTGAGATGAGTGTTTTTGTAAAAAGCAAAGGAAGATATTCTCTTGACGCCGTCTGGCACTACAAATTCCTCGCCCTCTTTGCCGCCGGGATAACTGATGAGGCGGGTACCGTCTTTGCTGTAAAGCACTCCGTCCACCTGTTTAAACTCAGGGTTGTTTTGGTCTACCGACCAAGCGGCAAACGTGTTGCCTACAAAGTCAAACGCCCATTCGTTGCCGTTGTCGCCTTTGCCCACGTCAATGAGTTTTGCGCCAATGGGGAAAGATACCAACGACGTAGTACCGCTAAAACTACTAAAAAGTTCTTCAAGATTGTTGCCGTTGGGGAAGTTTACTTCTCTGAGTTTTCCACAGTTAACAAATACTCCTTGTACCGAGCCGAGCATCGCTACGTTTGCCCACGTATAGTCGCCTACGGGGTTTGTCGTATCATAATTGATGTCCGTCCAAAACGGGGCTATTTTTTTGAGAGTAGAGGGCAGATTGACGACTTCCAAATTTCTGGAATACGCAAAGGTTGCCCATTTAAGTTCTGTAAGACCTTCGGGCAAAGTGATATTTACTATACCGCCCACAGCCACCCTGACCGTCTTGCCTGTTTCCGGATCTTTTTGTCTTTCCTGTTTGTTGCCGTAAAAACAATATGGCTGTATCGACGTGACGCTCGAATCTACCACAAGCGTATCTCTTGCGTTTGCTACGGCATATTTTATCGCCGTGTTACCTTTATGTCCGTTGTACTCAACGCCCGTACCGATTTCTATGAGCAAATCGTCGCGCGTCATATAATTTGCGCCTGCAGCCTCTTGTCCTTGTTGGTTTACTATCTTTATCTCGGCAAGCTCCCAACTGCTTCCCTGTTGATAGAAAAAGTCTTTTGCGATAAATTCAACGCCGTTGTCGATAGTGAGAGAAGTAATTGTCGTTTGATTGAATATAGCGGAACTACCCACGCCGATTATCCCTTTGGGAAAAACGAGAGAAGTAAGTTTGCTGCCGGTTTGAGAATAAAACGCGCCGACGGTATACAAACCTGTCTCTTTTTCGGTTTGCGTATATTGAGCGTATTGCTCCGTCCAGACTTTGTGAGAGTTGTGTCCGTGCACGTATTTAACGTTGCCGCCCTCTTCAAAATTTACGGCGGCGAGAGCCGAACAGTTGTAAAACATTGCTTGGGGAAAACTCTTTAAGTTACCCTTTACCGTGACGGTTGCAAGTTTTACGAAAGTAGCAAACAGAGCGTGTTCAACTTCTTCTATTTGACTGCCGATTTCAAAGGCGGTGATGTTTACGTTGCCGACGGCAACAATTTTTTTGCCGTTTTTGGTAAAGAGAACGTCGGCTTCCGTGTTTCCGCAATTTACTTTTTCCAGTTTATAAGTTTCGTTGCTCTCTGCAAGAGAAATATGAGTCACCGCCGTGCCGTTGATATTGTTTGCGGCAAAATAGGTGAGAGATGCGGGCAAATCGTATCCCGTAAGTTTTCTGCAACTTTGAAACGCGTACATTCCTATGGTTTTAAGACCTTCGTTGAAGTAAACGGTAGTCAAACTTCCGCTGTAAGAAAACGCGCCTACCCCTATAGCAACGTAACTGTCAGGGATATAAAGTTCCTGCATTTTTTGAAGTTTACTTTTAAAGCCTTCCGTTGCGACTTCTTTAACGGGAAATCCGTTGTGCGTCGTAGGCAAAGCGATTTGAGTGAGAGTATTGCTCGCGTCCGGATTTGCCACAACGGCATAACCCGTCTTGTCACTGCTCAAAACATATTTAAAATAAGAATCGTCCGTAGGCACATAAGTGTAAACGGCATTGACGGTCAAGTCCTCAGTAAGGTTTGTGAGAGGTTTGTCCCAGCCCGTCGCAATAAAACAAAAATGAGAAGCGGGAACGATAGAGAGGTCAAAACCCGCCGCATTGCCGCCGTAAGGCACCGTTTCCTTAGTTCCGTCGATTTCGTCTCCGGAATAATCAAGATAAGTGACGGTTACGGTCTTGTATTCCCAAACTGCCGTCAAAGACACTTTGGTCGCTCCGTCTACGGTATAAGTTTCCCCTGCTTTGTAGATTTGTTTGCCGTCGCTCCAACCTTTAAACTCATAACCGAGTCTTGTGGGCGTTGCAGCGAGGTTGAACGTTCCGTTTGCGTTTACGCTGTCTTGCGTGGGCGCTGCGCCTTCTCCGCCGCCCAAGTTGTAACTGACGGTGTAGGTCAACGAGGTGAACTTTGCCGTGAGCGTCAAATCTTTGGTGATAGCCGTCGCAAAGTCAAACTTTGTTTCTCCATCGTACCAACCGTCAAAACGTACTCCTTCGCTTGTTGTTACGTCTGCGGCATACGTTGTTTTGCCGTCTTCTACGGTGACCGTCGCCACCGTTTCCTCGCCGTTTTTAAAGGTAACGGTACGGTATGTTTTTTCCGGCGTTTTTTCGCAACCGACCAAACAACATATCGACGCTACAACTGCCAAAACGACAATCAAGAGTTTGATAAATTTTTTCATTTTGATACATCTCCTGTTTTTAGTATTTCGAATACGTGCGATAAGAATCCGCAAGAAACAAGTTTTTTCTCACAAAACACTTGACGTTTTTATCCGATACATATATACTAAACCTTAATCAATGATTAAAGTCAACGATTTAAACTAAAGTTTTTTGTGAAAATTTACGGTGTTTTATGGCAAACAATTTTATCGAGAAAAAAGTCACATCTACAAAAGAAGTTGTGTATTCTATCGGCGACGCATGCGAAATTTACGATATAGAACCGCACGATATTCGCAACTGGGAAAAACGCGGATTGATAAAAATCGACAGAGAAGACAACGGCTATCGCCTTATCGATATATGCGCGTTGCAAGATATTCATAGGGTATCGAGATTGCGGAGAGCGGACGTGCCGTATCAAAGCATAAAAAAAATTTACGATTGCGACGTCGACCAAATGGAAAAACTATTTAAAAAGATAGTTGCGGACGCAGCAAAAAAATTAAAAAAACTGCAAATCGGATACAAGGCGTTGTCGGAAGAATACGATTGCATCAAACAAATCAAAGAATTAGAAAAAACACCCTTAGCCTTTGATACGCCGGATTTTAAAAAAGCGTGGTATTGGGACGAACACGACTTGAGTTTGCAGCAGGCGTGGTTTAAAGACGCGTTTTCCTTAGACTATACGGAGCCGTGCCCCGAAGGAGTAAAAAACTCGCGAACTGTTGTTTTTGTGCCTAACAAATACGACATGGCGCCGCTTAAAGTTTTGTGGGAATACAATCCGCAAAAAACATACGTTTCCTACCTGTCAAAATCCAAACACATTCAAAACGGCAAGTACAAGTATACGATAGACACGCAAGCGCGCAAACAAGACAGAATAGACAGTTACTATATGCTGATAAACGCAGGACTAAAACCACTGCGCGCGCTCGCTCCCTGTCTTACGCGCACTTACGAGTATACGTATTACAAAACTTTTGCCGAATGCGAAATTTTAGACGCAAAAAAGGCGGCTAAACTACCTACCCGTCCCCTTGCCGTTTCTCACGTGGCAACACCCGTAGATTATTAAAAACCAAATGGGGTAAAAACTCTTTAACCGACAAGACGCAATTACAAAGGAGAGTTATTTTATCTAATCGATACAACTAATTGCAATTTATCAACTAAAAAATCCGATGTTTTGTTGATTTAACGAAACATCGGATTTTTATTTTTTTATAATTATTTAAGTTTTTGATTAAATTCGATTTTTTGATTAAACCGATTTAATTACTTCCACTTGATTTCAAAGCCGTAGTCTTTGAGAAGTTTTTTGATGTTTTTGTCTTGAACCTTTATTTTGCCTTCTTTAAAATATTTGTCGAGTATGGCTTGGAATTTTTCGTCGTAGATGTCGGATTTTACGTCGTCGTAATACTTTTTGAAGAAACGGTAAGTTGCGGTTCCTTTGGTGTAAAGTTGCGTTTGGTCGTTGAAATCAAATGTGTCCGCTTTAACGTATCCGCTAAAATACACGATATGAACGCCGTAATCGGTGACTGCGATTTGGTAGTCGCCTTCTCCGTTTGCAACGGCTACGCGTCCCGCCGCGCTGAATTCCTTAACCCAACTGTCGGCAGTACCCGCAACGTCGGGCTTTTTGACTCTGAGAACGTAGTCGTAAGTTTTGCCCTGCATGCCGGTATCTTCGTTGTATTTGTCGATAAGTTTGTCAAAGTCCTTGTTGCGTTGCTCAATATCGGTAGACATAGATTGAAGGGCGGTTTTGATAACGCCGTCTTTAAGCACGACGTTGCCGGTAGCGTCCAACTCGAATACACCTTCTATTTTTGCGTGTTCTCCGTCGGTCAACTCGGACTCAAAGTCGGTTGCGGCGGCTTCCGTTGCGAGTTTGTTGCGGAAAGCGAGATAAATTTCGCTCGTTTTGCCGTATTTTTCGTACTCTTTGAGAGCGGCTGTTTGCTCGTCGGTAAACTTGATAAGCATATTTTTGACAAAAGCGTACTCGTTTGCGTATTGAGCGGGCATCGTATAGATAAAGGTGTCCGCGCTCAAAGAAGTCACGTCGCTCTTGAATTTTGACGGGTGAAAATCGTTGCTTTCCTTGCTTGCTTCCACGAGTTTTGCGAGTTTTGCGGAAAGTCTGCTTATCACTTCGGACTCGATTATCTTGTATTCCTTAACGGCGTATTCCTGCGCCAAACGGCTTGTCAAAGTACTGTCGAGTTGAAAACTCAAAAACTGCTCCATCGTCCAGCCGTAATAGGAAGATTTGATGTTGCGGGTGAGTGTTCCGAGAGCGGATTTTTGCGCCGCCACGTATTGCGCCGCAGTAAAAGCCTTAAAACCTTCGTCGCCTTCTTCTACGCCGTCGTCCTGATTAATGCGTTTGTTGATTTTTTTGAGTGCGTCGGCAACCAGCGTGCCTTCTTCTTCGTAAACGTAATTTTGCAAAATAGAGTTGAAGTCGGTAAGGTCGCAATCTTTGTAAAGCGCGAGTTTTTTGTCGAGCGACTCTACGTCGTCGTCAAAATCGGCGTCGGTGAGAGCGCCGGCGTAAATTTTGGGATTTTTTTCCGTGTTGAGTTTACGCTCGGTTTCCTTCTCTGCGTCTTTAAGAACGTAAGTGTTGCTGAGTTCCGTTTCCGTCAAAGTGTTGAGGCTGTCGTACAGCGACACTCTGATGTTTTTGAGCAACAACTCCACGTCGTTTGCGCCGGTGAGATACTTTGCGTTGTCGTATTTTGCGGCAATTGCGTCGTACGGCGCATTTTGTTTTACGCCTTGCCAGTCGTTGTTGCCTTTAATAAGGTCAAGCACTATATATTTGACAAGAAGTTGTTTGCCGAGATTGTCCCACACGTCCTGCGCGGAATATCCTTGTTTGAGATACTCCGTCATAGTGCCGGTATAAAAATCCATAAAGTCGCCGACGGTGACGGAAGTGTTTCCTACCGTAATTGCGGGTTTGGCGCGGTAACGCTCCTGATTGAGTTGAAAGAGAGAGCAACCGACGAGCATGGTCGTCAACATAATTGCCACCAACACCAAGCACGTCAATCTCAAAAGTTTTTTTGCCATATCTGTCTCCTGAATATAGTTTAAAATGAAGGTACGGTTTCCGTACACCAAAAAATTATACAATACAATTAAAAATTTTGCAAGTAATAACTACATATTTTATATCAATAAACTTACAAATTTTTTTATTGACGCAAGATTTTGCTCCAAATCTCCCCCTTTAAAACCAAAAACGAGGCATATTTTGCGAGAAGTATCTATTTTGCAAACGTCTTTGTACGCCGATATAGCGTCAAACACCTGCGCGCGCCGCATATATTCCGCATTGTAAAAATACAACTTTGCTCCGTCCGCCGTCACCGATACTTTATCAAATCCCGCCTTGTTTGCAAGACTTTTGAGCAAGGCTATTTTTATCAAAAGCAACGTTTCGCGCGGGGGCGCGCCGTAAACGTCGGTGAGTTCCGCCATCAAATCGTCGGCGTCTTTATCGCAGGAAACTTCTGCAATTCTTCCGTACAACGCCATACGCTCCTTTGTAGGAACGTATTCCGACGGAACATAAGCGTTTGCCGCAACTTCCATTTCCGTTTCAAAGGATATATCGGTCTTTTTGCCCTTTATCTCGTCTACCGCTTCGTTTAGCAGTTTGACGTACATATCATAACCTACTTTGACGAGATGTCCGTGCTGTTCTCTCCCCAAAACGTTGCCCGCACCCCTTATTTCGAGGTCTTTCATGGCTATCTTAAAGCCGCTGCCCAAGTCGGTGTACTCCACTATCCCCGACAGACGCTTTAACGCCGTGTCGGAAAGCAGTTTGTCTTCCTTATACAAAAAGTAAGCGTAAGCCGCTTTGTCGCTGCGCCCCACTCTCCCGCGAAGTTGGTACAGTTGGCTCAACCCGAGTTTGTCCGAGTCCACCACGATGAGCGTGTTGGAATTGGGCATATCTATGCCGTTTTCTATTATCGTCGTGCTTATCAAAACGTCGTACCTGCCTTCTGCAAAACCGACGACGTTGCTCTCCAAAAGCGTTTCTTCCATTTGACCGTGCGCGTAAGTCACGGTGACTTCCGGTACTAAAGCGCGGATTTTTTCTACAAAAAACTCTATGCCGTCCACACGGTTGTACACCAAAAATACCTGCCCTTGACGGTCCTTTTCCCGCAGTATCGCGTCGCGAATAAGCGTCGGACTCTCCTGCGCGACAAAGGTTTCTACGGGAATACGCTCTTTGGGCGGGGTGGATATGACGGAAATATCTTTCATCCCTGACAACGCCATATACAACGTGCGGGGTATGGGCGTTGCAGACATGCTCAATACGTCTACGTTGTTTTTGATGACTTTAATTTTTTCCTTGTCCTCTACGCCAAAGCGTTGCTCCTCGTCAAGAATCAAAAATCCCAAATCTTTAAATTTTACGTCCTTGCCCAACAACCTGTGCGTGCCGACAATTATATCTATTTTGCCGCTTTTTAAATCTGTAAGTATCTTTTTTTGTTGCGCAGCGTTGCGAAAACGGTTTAAACACTCTACCTTAATGTTAAAGGGTACGCACCGCTTTTGCAAGGAATTGAAGTGTTGCTCCGACAATATCGTCGTGGGCGCGAGAAAAGCCGCCTGCTTGTTGTTTGCCACGACTTTAAAGGCGGTACGCATGGCTACTTCCGTCTTTCCAAACCCTACGTCGCCTACGAGCAACCTGTCCATTATCTTGTCCGACGTCAAATCGGCGTCGATTTCTTCTTCGCACTTGAGTTGGTCGGGCGTTTCGCAATAACCGAATCCCGCGTCAAACTCACGGTTTAAATATTCGTCTATCTTGTACCTAAACCCTCTTTTGTGTTGGCGAGAAGCGTAAAGTCGTACGAGGTCGATAGCCATCGCTTTTATCTGCGTCTTTACTTTGGCTTTTACCTTTTCAAACTCTGCGCCGCCTAATCTGCTCAAACGCGGCGTAACGTCGCTCCCGCAATAACGCGACAACATATCGGTGTTTTCTACGGGAACGTACACTGCGTCGCCGTCGCGGTAGAGCAACTTTATATAGTCTTTTGTGCCGAAATTGCCCGAACGGGTGACTATGCCTTCGCACAAACCTATCCCGTGAACCTGATGCACGGCGTAATCCCCCGCTTTGAGGTCGAGAAATACTTTTTCTCGCTTGACGGACAGTTTTTTGGCGGGGTTTTTGTTGTAAACGTCGCTGAGCCCGACAAAAACTACCTTGTTTGAGTGACTGATAAATCCTCTTTCTGCCTCACCGACGGCAATAAACGCAGCGCCGCAAACGTAGGTCGGCTCTTTTTTTATCGGAAGACTCAAGTCCGAGTCCTCAAGTTGCTTGTTTAAGGCTTGAGCCTGCGCTTGGTCGGCGGCAAACACGCATACGCAATAACCGCCTATCTGCCACTTTTTTACGTCGTCCGCAAGTTGACGGAGGTTGAACTTGTAGTTGAATAATGCCGACGATTTTAAATTTATCACGCTTTGCGGGGTAAAAAACGTTCCGCCGTACGGCAATGTCTGCAACGCTACGCCGCAAAAACTTTGGTATTTGCGCAATAGGTTGGCGGAGTCGTACATGCAATCGAAGTGCGTTGGCAAAATTTCGCCTTTGCTTAACAGATTTGCAAACCGCTGCAAAAATCCGTCGTACGTGCGATTGAGTTTGTCGCTTGCTACCTTTGGCTCGTCCCACAAAATCGTGGCGGTAGGCGGAAGAAAATCACACAACAACGACGACGGAGAAAAGGGCGCAAGCCACTCGTTGTCGCCGTCAATTTCCAATGCGGACAAAATCGCGTCGAGTCGGCTCGTTGCGTCGGCGTTGAGTTTTTGACTTTTTGATTCTTCCCGCGCTTTGGCAACGGCGTCAGAAGGATTGTAAATTGTTTTTATGCAAAAAATATCCGCTTTTTGCAACTTTTTTTGCGAAACGAGAGTTGCGGCGTCTACCAACTTGACGTCTTCTACAACGTCGTCAAAAAAATCAAAGCGAACGGGCGCGTCGTACTGCGGCAAAAATACGTCTACTATGTCGCCGCGCACGGTAAACTGCCCGACGCCTTCTATCTGCGAAACTTTGATAAATCCGCAATCGACAAGTCGGTCGGTAAATACCGTCAAATCCATTACGTCGCCTGCGCTTACGGAAAAAATCTTGCTTTTAAAATCTTGCGCAAAGGGCAAAAGTTGCCCCAACGCGTCGGGAGTGGTCACTATGCCGCCTATCTCCCCCATTGTCGCCGCGCGCAATACGTCAAGACGATTTAATCTGCTTTTTGCGCTTTCCTTCTTGTATAACAAAACTTCCTGACGAGAAGGGAAAAAAGCGAACGGCTTTTTTGCAAATGCGTTTATGCGACGAGTTATTTCCTGCGCCTCTACGTAATCCCCCGCTACGTATAAACAAAACTCGGTCAAATTTGCGGCAACAAAACTTTTTTCCGCCGATTGCACGCCGAAAACCGCGACGGATTTTCCGTCACGGGTACTCTCCGCTATCTGCTTGTAAGACGGATAGCAATTTAAATTGTATATGTCGTAATACATCGTTTGCTTTTTTGTAACGCGAAATAAAAAAATCCGACGTTTGCTAAGTTTGACGTAGACGCGGCAATAGGCAAAGGTCAAGCCTGTTTGCCGTTAAAATCCATCATAACTTTGTCTATATCCGCGCCAAAACAAAACTCCGTCAACGCGTCGGCGGCAAGGTCGTACGCCTTATCCAAAATCTGTTGCGTTTCCGACGGAATTTTGCTCAATACGTAATCCATCAACGCCATATCGGGCAAAACGGGACGGCTTATCCCTATGCGCAAACGGTATACGTTTTGCGTGCCGACGTTGGCAATTACGTTGAGCATGCCGTTGTGACTTCCGCCGCTGCCTTCCTTGCGAATACGAAGTTTTCCTACGGGCAAATCGGCGTCGTCGTACACTATAATACAGTTTTGTTGCTCTATTTTGTACTTGTTAACCAACTCGCGAACGCTTTCTCCCGACAAGTTCATATAGGTAATGGGCTTTGCTATTATTACCTTTACGCCGTCCTTTTTGACGTGCGCCGTCAACGCGCGACATTCTCCTTTGTCAAAATCCGCGCCGAGTTTTTTTGCAAGTCTATTGACCGCGCCAAAACCAACGTTGTGAAATGTATTTTGATATTTTTCGTCGGGATTGCCCAGACCGACAACCAAAACCGTTTTTTGTTTCATATATTAAATTATACCACAATTTTGTCGCGATTTGCAATAATATCGACCGCAATCGCCAAAAATTGTCAAGCGGCAACTCAAAAAAAACAAAAAATATCCGCCGCGTCGGACGAGGGAAAAGTTTCAATTAAAATTTAAACCGCGCATAACAAATGAAAGCGCGGTTTTTTTGTAAATTATCGTGCGTATCGTACAAAGTTTTTAAAACAACATGGTTTTGTCTTCCCCCATACCCATAAGTCCGTCAAGACTGATTTTGTTGCCGTCTTCGTCTCTGAGATAGCCGCTCAACTCGCCAAACGTTATGTAATACTCGATTTTTACCACCATCGCGTGTACTTCCATTTCGAAAATATCCTTGACGGTAAAGGTAAGATTTACCATGTCGTGGGCGTCTTTTACACGCCACGTATCGTCTTTTTTAAACTTTTTGGTGGGATTGTCACGCTCAAAAACGACGGGCGGCAAAAGACTTGTTTTCCCCTCTAACCATATAAGATTTTCGTTGTAGTCCTCCTGCGAGATACTTTGGTTGCGCGTCAGGTTGAAAGCAAAATATTTTTGCTCGCCGTTGAGAGTTCTGCCCAACGTCGTCACCCAGTCAAAGTGCATTTTGCGGGGGTAATACCCGCGATGGTCGTCGATAATGGCGGTAGAATTTTCCGTACACAAAAAATCTTCGCCGTTAAACGTTATTTTGCCTTCCGCCTTAAAAAAATCTTTTTGACTGTAAAGCGGACGGTTTTTGCCGAAAGGAATACTTACGACGCTCGGCTTGCTCACTCTCGTAAGGTTTAGGTCGTATTGCAAAGTCTGACCTTCCTTGTTTTTGTGAACTCCGCAAAGCGCGCATTTTCCCTCGTCGAGATTGTTTACGTACCTGATAAATCCGTTTTTGTGCTTTGCCTCCGCAACGCTGCCGCCAACGAGGTTTGGCGCGATAACGGTTTTTTTGCTTGGTAAGTTAGTCTGCCATTTGTATGCTTTTTGCGTGCGTTTGTCGTAAAAAACGTTGAGATTAAGCCCAAATATGCCCATATCGCACACGACGCATAACAAAACGCCGTTGTCAAAGTGAATTTCCGTCGCTTCCCACAACGTCAACTTTTTTTTGTTGAAACATTGAGGCAGACGCGTGGGTTTTTTGGCGTCTACCAAATTTAAATGGACAAATTCCTTATCAAAAGTGCCAAATTCGCAAACGCCGTCTTTGTTGACTATGCTTTTTGGCGTAGGTACGCTGCGGCGTTTTTCGCTGATAAACTTGCCGTATTCTCCCATAAAAAATCTGACCTCCGTTTTTTTAAAATCGCTTGAATGGTTTTATCTTTTCTCGTTTGTATCGCTTTTTTTATTATACCAAAAATCCCGTACTTTGTCAATACGGGATTATGCCTGTTTATTTAGACAAAAAGTCTTTGAGTCGGCAAACGGAATCAAAGCAATAGTCGGCGTTTTTGGTCATAAACTCGTTAATTTGCTTTATCGCGTCGCTACTGCTCCAACCGGCGTAAGCAAAGTCCGCGCCCGCCGCTTTAGCCATTTGGTAACCGCATTTCATATCGTCCACGACGAGAACGTCCGAGCATGCTATCCCCAAACGGCGGCTTATCTCCTGCAAAGGATACGGGCTCGGTTTGCGGCGCGTTTCTGCGTCGCCCCAACCGAAAATCATAAGCGGCTCAAACCCAAAGTTGTTTTTGTAGTCGCGCGCTATGATTTTTTCGTCCGAGTGGCTGACGACGCATATCGGTATTTGTTTTTGACGCAAAACTTGAAATACTTTGTCAAACCCGTCGTAACTTTGCGGGTTTTTGTCCTTGACAAACGCCGTCCAGTCGGCGTACTGTATCGCTTCTTCCTGCGCGGAAAACTTTAATACGTCTTTGCAAAAATTAAAAAATCCGTACTCGAAACAGTAGGTAACAAACTGCTCCAACGTCATATCCGCGTAATCCGGACGCAACTTTTTTAGCGTAAGTATAAACGACGGATAATGTACGTCGGGAGTGGTTTTTACCACCGTGTCGTCGTGGTCAAAAACAATGCACTTGTATCTCATTTTTTCCTTTGTGATTTTTTCGGTTTTTTGGTCGGTAGGTTGCCGTCGGCGCTGCTTTAAGGTAAGCCGACAAACCTTTCGACAACGACGGACAACACCGCCTTAATACGCTCTTGCTATTATGACGAGTTTTTTGGCGGGACTGCCGTCTACTACGCATTTGTCGTCGATGGGCGTTTGGTCAAAAGGCATTACCCTTATCGTCGCTTGATAAAGTTGCTTTATTTTTGCTTCGCACTCGGGTTCTCCGCACCACATAGCCTTGACAAAGTTGCCGCCGTCCAACGCGGCTTTAAGTTCTTCCATAGAATGAGCTTCAACGACGCGAGAATCGCGGAACGCTTTAGCTTTGTTGTACATATTAAGGCGAATTTCTTTCATTAAGTCGGTCACGGTCTGCTCGATATTGTCCAGCGACAACGTGAATTTTTCTCCCGTGTCGCGTCTTACTGCCATCGCGACGCCGTTTTGAATGTCGCGCGGTCCTAATTCCAAACGGAGCGGAACGCCTTTCATTTCGTATTGATTAAACTTCCAGCCCGTCGACTGCTCGCTAAAGTCCCCTTCGCAACGAATCCCCGCCTTCACGAGCCTGTCAATCAACCGTTTAGCCGCATCCGCAACGCCTTCCTTGTGCATAGCGACGGGAATGACGATAACCTGAACGGGCGCAACGGGCGGCGGCAATACCAAACCCCTTTGGTCACCGTGAGCCATAATTATCGCGCCAATAAGTCTTGTAGATACGCCCCAACTCGTCTGCCAAACGTACTTGTGCGTACCGTCTTTATCCAAATACATTATGTCGTAAGCCTTTGCAAACTTGTCGCCAAAGTGGTGAGTAGTGCCCGCTTGCAAACTTTTTCCGTCTTGCATCATCGCTTCCATACCAAAAGTCGATTCTGCGCCGGCAAATTTTTCCTTTTCGGTTTTTTGCCCGATAAAAGTGGGCAATGCCAAAACGTTTTCCGCAAACTCGGCGTAAAGGTGAAGCATATCGATTGTTTCTTTCAAACTTTCCTCGCGCGTCGCGTGTATTGTATGACCTTCCTGCCACAAAAACTCCGAAGTACGCAAAAACGGGCGCGTCGTTTTTTCCCAACGCAATACGTTTGCCCATTGATTGTATTTCATAGGCAAATCGCGGTAGGACTGAACCCACTTGCTGTACATATCGCATATTATCGTTTCGCTCGTGGGACGAATGACCAGCGGCTCGGCAAGCGTTTCGCCGCCCGCTTTAGTAACCATAGCCACTTCCGGAGCAAAACCCTCGACATGCTCCGCCTCCTTCTGCAACAAAGACAAAGGAATAAGCATAGGAAAGTAACAGTTTTTGTGCCCCGTCGCTTTAAAACGCGCGTCAAGTTGACTCTGAATATTCTCCCACACGGCGTACCCGTAAGGACGAATTATCATACAACCCTTTGTCGGACCGTAATCGGCAAGTTCCGTCTTTAAAACCACGTCGGTGTACCATTGCGGAAAGTTTGTCTTTATGTCTGCAACTTCCTTTACAAATTGTTTTTCTTCCATAATATTTGTTTACCTTTTTAGATAGTCTCAAAAAATTAGATAGTTTTTAAAAAAACCGACGCCGACACAATGCCGGCGCCGTATGATTTACCGTGTTTGTTACTCGGCTTTTTTGGTGTAAATGCCGATAAACGATTCTTTGACGTCCTCGCCGGAATCAACGATTTTTGCGCAGTTGAGATACGTTTCGCTGTTTTCGGTGCTGCCGAAGAAAAGAACGTAACTACCGTAAATATCGTAAGTCGCCCAGTTTACGCCGTTTGTTTTTGAAGAAATCTTTACGCCTTTGATTTGTTCGCCTTCTCCGAGATTGACGTAGTTAAGTCCGTCTGTGACATAAAACAGTTTGCCGTTTTTGACCGCAACCAAAGTGGGCGCGCTCGACGCGTACATAACTTTTTCCGTCGTTTTTGCCGCTATGTCGTACAAGCAAACGTATTTTTCGGAACTGTTGTAAAATGCGATTTTGTTGCCGAAAGCAATACCGCCGCTACTCAAAAGATTTTCTCTCGTGATAAGATAACTTTCTCCGCTTGTAGCAAAACTTGCGTCTTTGGCGCCAACGGAAATGCGATAAAGTCCGCTTCTGCCAAGTTTGTCGGCGTCCGCAACGGAAAAGTAAATGTATCCGTCGTAAACGTTGCTCACCGACAACGACGCTCCGTAAGAAACGTCTTGCCCTTCGCCTTGCTTGCCAGTGATAACTTCCGTCACGGAATCCGCGCCGAGTTTATACGCGCAAATAACGTTGTATGCCAACGTCGTTTCCGTCGCTTGATTCTCGTCCTTTTCTACCACTTTGCGGGTGATAACCATCATACCTTCGTTTAACGCCGCATACGTAAACGTAACGTTGTCGCAAATCTCTTTTGCGGCGGGCTTTGCTGCCGTCAAAACAACGTTGTAAAGTTTGCTGTCCGCAACGTACGCAAGACAAACGTCGTTGCCGTTTTTCGCAAGCAACGTCTGATAGTTGTTGCCCGTGACGGTGTAAAGACGTTTGGTGTCCGTTCCGTCCAACTTGACGCTCATAACGTCAATGTACGCGTTTTGAACCTTTCCGTTTTTGTCGGTCGTGGTGGACGGCGTAAAGTAGTAAAGTCTGTCGTCAAAAATGTAAATTCCGTTGGCGTCAGACGCTGTTGTCGTCGCTGTGAAAACCGCTTTGGGCGCAAGTATCTCTATCTTGCCTTCCGCCGCCGATTTGTATTCTTCAGAACCGAAATCAAGCCCCGCAAATTCACCCTGCGCAAGCAATGCCGTCTTGACTCTGCATATCGCGCCGTACGTGACTTTGCCAAAAGTGTTGTCGCCGGTATACGTGTCTACGTTGCCGTTGATAAAGTAGGTGTACCCCTTATAACTAACGGATACGCCGCCGTTGCTTTCGAGATCGCCGGACATAGACTCGACTTTGAGCGCGTCAAACTTGAAACTTTCGCTCGCGCAACCAGCCAAAAGGCATACGCAAGCAATCAATAAGGAAATAAATACAATTATCTTTTTGGTCATATCGTACTCCTGTTGTAATTTTGCATACTTCACTATTATAAACGCACAAACGGTTTTTTGCAAGTATTTTATCGTAAAAAACATGACTTTAACAAATCAAATTTTAAAAATTGTTTTCAAAGGGGCTGTTTTTGGCGTTGACGATTGTTTTTTTGCGCTTTTCCGTCCGCCGATTTATGCCTAAACTTTCCCTAAAAGTAAATTATTTATATACGAGCAATGGTGTTTTAGTTGTCATTGCGAAGTGTAAATTTGCAATGGTAGTACCCCATAGTCCCCCAAAACCCCGTCAAAATGAAAGCATTTTGACGGGGTTGATAGTTTTTTTTAGTTTGAATTGTTTAAAAAGGGCAGAAAGTATCGCCAAAACGGTATTTGCCTGCAAAGCAAACTTCCCAAAATGAAAAAATACCGCTTTTGCCTTATTTTTTGGCAAAAACGGTAGGTCAAACAAGTTAAGCGGCGGCTTTGCGCATTTTTCCGTCTTGCGCAGATTGTAAAACCAGACAGAAAGTGACCTTTTTGCCTTCTTCCGTCACTGTTAGTTGTCGGCATAAACTTTCCGTCGGACGATTTTTGGGCAACGCATAACAAATATAGGCGGGACGTCCGCCATCACACAACAAACCCAACGCAAAAAAATTGCCTTTGCCGTCGGTAATCTTTACAAAAAAACTTTCTTCAAATTCATTCATTAGCGGCGCGTACACGGCATAATCGTCAAAAACTTTCTGTAACTCGTTTTTTACGCTGTCGTAATACCCTTCGCCGCTTGGGTGGTCGTAAAAATCCTTGAGCGCGTCGGAATATTCCTTTAAACTCACCTTCGCGCGCCGACTTATTTCTTCCGCGCTTATTACGTCCAAAGCAACTCCGTCGTAATAATTGTCCGCTTTTTGCAAAAATCCGTCGTAATCAACAATTTGAGCGACCGTCGCAACGGTATCGTCTTTGCTTTTTTGCGGCGTAACCGTTTTGGACAAAACAACGCCTTGTCGATTGCCTTCATTTTGCGATTCGCCGCTGTCGGTTGACTTTTTTATCGCCATTTCAAGCAAACTTTTGTACCCGCCCGACGTGTTGCCGCCAAAATATAGCGCGTTTCCCGCGCGAGCGTCAAAAACAAGACAAGCGGCTTTTTCACACAGCGTGTCGGGTAAGTTAAAGGCAAAATTGTTTAACGCCGACAAATCCTTTACGCAAAATTCACCGTCGCACAATACCGCCGTCTTAAGCCCTTTTTGACGAGCAAAACCAACGTTAAGCCGCACAGACGTAACTTTGCCGTCGCTCAAAAATACGGCGACGCCTACCGGACGGGTACTGTACCCGTTTATATCGGACAACAAAACGGTTTTTTTCCTGTACATACTTATATTTTAGTATATGTCATACTAAAAAAATAACCTTTTTTGACGTTTTGACGCCTCTTTTGTCGTAACACTGCCCTTTATACACGAGCGGAAGTGCTTTACTTGTCATTATAAGGAAAAAATTTGCAATGGCAGTACCCTAAAAAACCGTCAAAATAAAAGCATTTTGTTGGGAGCCGATATACTTTTTACCTATATGCATTTAATAATAAGCGTGTCAATACTTCCGTCTGCACGAGGACCGCTTCCGCGAGATTGCCACGTCGCGATTTTTTTGTCGATTACTTTTTTCAACTTAAAAAATCGCTCCTCGCAATGACACTTTAAAAAATAGCCACTTTAAAGTACCTACATTTTGCAAAGTATAAAGTGAGTAGTTTGTTTTGTCGTTATCATATAGATTGTTGTAGTTTGTTGTAAAAAAGTTAAAACGGTAGTACAAAGTGCGTACTACCGTTTGTCTTTAAGGTATTAAACCAACAAAAAAACCTTGCGGTTTGCAAGGTCGTGGTCAAGTTTGCTTGAGTGGAATAGGTAAATAGTTCAAGCACAAGGTTTGGTTATGCTTTGTTGTTGGAACTCCATAACCTAAAGTCCCTTATAACGCATCTCTGCGTATCGACTTAAAGCAGATTTTATCTGCTCCC
>CAKQEP010000016.1 GCA_934230325.1 uncultured Clostridia bacterium
ATAATATTCGGAATAAACATAGCGATAGCGATTGCCGCTACAAGAAATATCGTAACGCCTACAAAGACTTTGTTTTTAAGATAGCCTTTAAGTTCGAATTTAAGTATTTTTCCAAACTGTTTCATCTCTTTACCTCCTTACACCTGCGCGCCTGCGTACTCTACGAATATATCGTTAAGAGAAGGTTCAAACACTTTTACCTCGTCGATATCATAGGTTTCCACAAGCCGTTTCATCATAGACTGCTTTTCTTCGGGGCTTGCAAGTTGAATGATCAGCGTGCCGTCCTCGCGTTCGGCGCAAGCCTCGCCCAAATCAGACTTTATTCGTTCGGGTTTTGTTGTGCTTACCACTAATTTATCTCGCACGTAATTCCTCTTTATTTCAAGCAAATCTCCGCTGATTGCAACCCTGCCTGCGCTAAGAATTGCGATACTGTCGCAAAATTCCTCTATGTACGCCATCTGGTGGCTTGAAAACAACACGATTTTCCCTTGCGAAATCTGTTCCTTTACCACGTCTTTAAGTAGCATTGCATTTACGGGATCAAGCCCCGAAAAAGGCTCGTCAAGAATAACAATGTGCGGATTGTGCGCAAGTGCCGTTATCAACTGAATTTTCTGTTGGTTTCCTTTTGAAAGGGTATCGAGCCGTTTATTGCGGTATTCCGTCATACCGAGCCTGTTAAGCCAGTAATCAACCGCCTTGACCGCTTCTTTTGCGCTCATACCTTTCAGTTCCGCAAAATATGCAAGTTGGTCAATAACAGGCCTCTTCGGGTAAAGTCCTCTTTCTTCGGGAAGATAACCAAGACCGATTTTGTTATAATCAATAGGCTTTCCGTCCAAAAGCACCTCTCCGCCGTTTGCGGGAAACACGTTCATAATAATGCGGATAGACGTCGTTTTACCCGCGCCGTTTCTGCCAAGAAGTCCGAACGCTTTGCCGCCCTCTGCCGTGAAAGAAACACCCTTGAGAACTTCCTTCTTTCCAAAAGATTTATCGATATTTTTTAATTCAAGTATCATATTTCCTTTTCTCGCTGATTGTAAAATTTTTTCTTACAGACTAAATCGATTCAACAATCTCATTGTGTTTTTATGACGTCATATTTATAATCACTCACACAGCTTTTAACATTACAATATGTTATAGATTAAGTCTGTTGTTCTTTTATAATTCATTTCCTCGTTGTTAATTTCTTCTAAAAGAACAAAAAAGCGCAAGGGAAAAGTTGTTTCTCTGCGCTTGTAATCTAAACGTAATTCATAGGCGGTTACCTCCCGTCGAGAGTTTTTTGTTTTTCAGACCGTATTAGTTTTTGTTCTTGTACTGCCTCTTTCTAAAAGTGTTTTTTGCTGTTTTGATGTTGTTATGTAAAAACTATTTTTTGTATTATAGCACAAAATTTTTGTTTTTTCAAGTTGTAATGCTCGATTGTATGAAATTTCTTAAAGTTATCGCTTACCTTAAAAAATCAACAGTCTTTTTCATCATTTTGGACAGGACCGTTCTTCCGAGCAATTACTTTTTGTTTTCATTTGAATATTTTAATAATGGAAACAAAATTAGAAAAGACGAAACTATTTGTTGACATTTTTATTTTGAAAAAATATTATTGCCTTAGTAAATGTTTGGCTTTTTTTTACAAAAATTCTACAAAAAGCGGTTCTAAAAACGCAAAAATCCGATAAAAAATGACGCGGGCAAGCATTTTAGGCGCGCCGACAGCAACTTACGCCGAGTACGCCGACTACTATTCCCACGCAACACAAAGCCTGAACCCACGTGAAAGGTTCTTTTAAAATAAATACGCCGGCAAGCACGCTTACTACGGTGCTGGCGTTTGCAAAAGACGCGCTTATTACCGCGCTTACCTTGCTTGTGGCTACGTTGTAAAGCAAAAACGCAACAACGCTGCTTATTACCGACAAGTAAAGGATTCCTATCAAAAAGTCCTTGTTGCAAAAAGCCTGCGCGACGGCGTTAAAGTACTCCAAAAATCCTATTTTGATTGTTCCTACAAGCACAAACACGACAAAGCCGAGCAAAAACATAAAATACGTGCGCTTAAAGGCGGAAAAACGCTGACCGAGACTGCGGCTCAAAACGTTGAATGCAGACGCCGCAAGTACCGCGCCCGCCAAAATAATTATTCCGTACCATTTTACGTCGCCTCTCGCGCTGCCCACAACCGACAAAATCACGACGCACACAAAAGAAAGCAACGCCGCCGCAATTTGTATCGGAGTGGATTTTTCCTTCATAAACAAAAAAGAAAAAACCATAACGACAACGGGTATCACCGCAATGAGCGCGCCCGTCGTCGCAGAGTTTGTGTAGATAAGTCCGTACTGCTCGCAAATAAAATATATTACAGGTTCAAACAAACCGAGCAATAGCAGTTTGGGCAAAAATTTGCCGCACGGTTGTTTAAAATCGTCGCGAAACGGCTTTAAAACAAACAAAAGATTAAGGCATAAAAATCCAAGAAAAAAGCGGCTTCCCAACACGACGAATACGTCGGCAACCGCCAACGCTTTTGTAGAAAACAAAAAACTGAATCCGAATATTATGTTGCTGACGGCGGCGCATATCGTACCCGTCGCTTTGTCTTTGGCTTGCGAATTTATCATAAATCAATTATATATCACAAAAACCGTATTTTGCAAGTTTTTTTAGAGTATATTGATTTTAAAAAATATATTGCATAATTATCGAATATATGGTATAATAAGTATAATAAAAATTTAAACAAACAGCGAGGAGTAATTATGAAAGTTTACGTTAAAAACAAACTTATTTCTATGTCGGGCAAATCCTACGTATATGACGAAAACAAAAATCACGTTTTTAAAGTTAAAGGTTCGGTGTTTAGTCTGCGGCGCAAAAAAACAATTTGCGACCTTGACGGCAAAAAACTTTACGTCGTCAAAAATCGTCTAATAAACTGGTGGATGCCAAAAGCCATGATTTACGACGCCGACGGCAACAAAATAGCGACGGTGCGCGTTGCTTTTAAAAAATTTGTCGTAGACGACTACAAAGAACAAATACAAGTCGAAAGCAACTTTTTTAAACTTACCGCCACGATAACCCGCAACGGACAACCTATCGGCACGGTAAAAAGAGAGTTTTTTGCGCTTGCCGATTCCTTCCAAATAGAGGCGGAAGAAGCGGATATTCCGTTTTTGGTGACGTTGGTAATCGCAATAGACAATATTCAGGACAAAATTCAAAAAGATACGTGTTCGACCTGACGCCGCTTTTCTTTTGTCTGACTTTTGCGTAAAATCGTACTTAAAAAGCCCTCATAATCTTGTGATTATGAGGGCTTAACAACGTAAATATTACTCGCAAATATTAAAGATATTAAAGCAAAACGGTTGCGTTTTGTTTAATACGTATGCGATTTTTTGCTACGATAACAATATTTTTGTCAATCAGTGAGTATGTTTTTGACTTCTTCAAACACTTGCTGAACTTTTTGGTTTGCGTATACTTCCATAGCGTCGTCAAAGTATATGTTTTTGTTGAGAATTTTTTCTACCGTACTCAAATCTTTGTCAAACTGCTCCATATCGAGTTTCTGAACGCCGCTGATGTCCATCGCTTTGCTCAACTGGCTCTTTAAAGAAAGCAATTTAAGCAATCTGTGAATGTCGCGTTTGCCGTCGGGCATAGCGTACAATTCGTCGATGTTGGCGTTGACCATGTTTAGCGTGTCCGACAACATATTTATGTCGCCTTTGCCGCGTCTGGTGTCCTCGACAAAGCGGTAAAATCTGCCGAGATACAAATTGTTAAGCACGCCGCAACGCATATTTTCGTACGCAATGTCGTCGTTAAATCCTTGTTTAAAGCCTTCGCTGTCAAGTATTTTTAACGCCGCTTCGCAATACTTTATCGCGTCGATGTTTTTGTAAGTGTAATACGTACTGCCTAAATGACGATAAGCGCGTACTTTAAGCATCAAATATCTGTAGTACGTTTCTTTGGTGACTCCTTCGGGAATTTTGCCGTCAAACTTTTCTCCTATGCGGCTCTCGATAATGTGAATCGAATTGAGTATTGCGTCAAATCCTTTGCGGTTGTTTCCTAAAAGAATGTACGACCAACCGATTAAATCCATATACGCTTTTATCTGCGTTTCTTCGTCGTTGGTAAAGTATGCGACGTACTTGCCGAGTTTTATTCTCGTGTTGTGCTGCTCCAACTGCAACAAAATGCGGTTCATATCAAATACGCGTTTGATGATTTCGCGACTGATAAGGTAATGCTTTTGCAAACTCGCTTCCGACATAACTTTGTTTATCGCATTGTAACTCTTGAGCGCTTCCAAATCGCCGTAGTTTTGCGATTTTAGTACCGTATAACGCCTGATTTCTTCGTTGAGTTGCGCTTTTTTCGCCTTTTGTGCGGCATCGGTACGCAAAACACTTAGGTCGCCTTTGCATTTTGCAGCAAGTTCTTTATTGCGCTTTTCGATACTCTTTTGACCTGCAAAAAAATCAAACCTTTTGAGTTGCCGCGCGTTGGCGTTTGCTAAACGCACGAGCTGCCCCGTAAATCTCTTTGCTTTGGCTATTATCGCCGCAGAAGATATTCCTTTGCCGAATTTAGCCGTGCGATAAATGAGAAATATCCCGTAACCGACAACCAAAGCGCAAAATATCGCTAAAATGATTATCTGCGTAAGTTTGTCGGTTTCGTCCTTTAATGCGACTAGCAATATGCTGACCATCATAGAACATATTGAGAGTATTTCTCCTGTGGATAATTTTTTCATAATATGCCTCCTTTTGCGATTGCTCTTGCGTTGACGCGCGGCAACCGATATTTTTTTAATTGTTTATATATGGTTTTTTTATTATATATTATCTTTTTGTAAGATTTAATTTAATGCGGCAACTTGTCTGCGTTGTAAACGACAAGCAAAACGCCGTTTTTTACGCTGATTGTTGCGGTTTGTCCGCAAAACTCGTTGGATACGCCCAGCGGCGTGTCAAAAGTGAGCGTTGCGTCGTCAAGGGTGTATTTTAACCCTTTTAGAGTTACGCCGCAACTTTTTTCCGACAAAGAAAAAACCGATACGTAGCCTTTGAAGGTTGCGTCAAACTCTTTTTTGTCCGTTACCGTTTCCAAAATTTGGTTGTCACCGACGATTTTGACCTTTTTGCCTTTTTTTGCGAGCGAATACGCCAACTGAATATTTGCAAAAGAGTGGTCAAGGCGTTCGCCGCCCAAACAACCGAAAAATACAAATTTGTCGCAGCCTGCGGCAAGTCCTTCGTCTGCGGCGGAAGACGCGTCGGTGTCGTCTTTGACGGTGTTAAGGCGTTTAACTTTGGGAATATCGTCGGGAACTGCGGAAATACTGTCGCAATCGCCGACAAAAACGTCGGGAGTCAATCCCGCTTTTTTTGCCGTAAGATAACCGCCGTCGGCAACGGCTAAAATATCGTCCTTGCCGACTTCAATTTTGGGCGGCTCGCAAGGCGCCGCGCCTATTATATAACAAACTTTGCTCACTGTTTTTTGCTCCGTCTGCTTTTTAGGATAACGTAATCGGTTTTTACGTTGTTTTTGAGCAACGCTTTTTCTACCGCTTTAGCGCAAAAGTACGCCGCTATTACGGACAAGACGTCCTTTGGAATATACAAAAAACTCACCGTCAAAAAGCCTTGCCACAAGTTTACGCCGGACAACAAAACGTATTGAACTACGCCCGCCACGTGGCACAGCAAAACTCCCGCGATACCGAGAAGAATATTAAATGCGGCGGACTTGTTTTTGCCGACGGCGCAACAAAAAGAAAAGGGTAAAAATCCCAACAAAAATCCGCCGGTAAGCCCCGCAAACGCCGCCACGCCGCCTTTAAAGGAAGCAAACACGGGCGCGCCCAAAGCCCCGACGCAAAGATAAACGAGTACGGAAACGACGCCCAACCAACCGAAAAGAAATCCGCCGAAAGCCACCGCAAAAGTTTGCAGCGTAATGGGAACGCCGGACGGCAAAGGTATGCTAATTTGACTCAATACGGCAAGCAACGCCGCAAGCACGGCCGTTTTGCACAAAGCGAATACGTCGGTTTTTGCTCTGTTTCCGCTTGATTTTTTTGCAAGGTCGTTTGGTTTTTCGCTAACGTTTTTTTCTCTCATAATTTTAAAGAAACTTCTCCGCTGTTTAATATTTGAGTCGTACCGTCCAAAAAAGTAACCGAAAGGTCAAACTCGTCCGTCACCCCTTCAACCGTTGCTTGTAGGTTTTGCGGCAATACGGTCACGAGTTTTCCGCGCAAAAAGCATTTTTGCCTATACTTTTGCAAAAACGGTTTTTTGTCCAAATCGTCGTAATAAAACTTGATTTTTTGCAGTATTTTTTTTATCAATAGGTCTTTTAAGTCGTCGTCGCGTTTGGTCGATACGCAACCCGCCGTATCCGACAAATCGCCAAATCCGCATTCCGGAAAAAATAAATTTATACCTATGCCCAAAACGCAGTACTCTATGCGCGCCGCGTCGTCGTCGGAAAATTTGCTTTCCGTCAATATTCCGCAAATTTTTTTGTCGTTTAGGTACAAATCGTTTACCCATTTGACGGAAGGATAAACGCCGCACGTTTCCTCTATCGATTCGCAAACGGCAACGGCTGCCATAGGCGTAATATAAAGGCATTTTTGCGGCTCAAAAGGCGGTCGCAACAATACGCTCATATATATTCCGCTACCTTTGGGAGAAAAAAAATCGCGTCCTTTGCTGCCTTTGCCTGCGCTTTGAGCGTCGGCAACGACCACGACGCCTTCCTTCGCGCCATTTTTTGCCAACGTTTTTAGGTACGTGTTTGTGCTGTCCAACTCGTCAAATCGCAAAACGTCAAAAAAATCGTCCTTAAAGGGACGTCCGTTTGTGTTTGACGGACAATTTTTTGTATACATTTGTTTTAGAATTATACCATTTTTAAGCCCTTATGTCAACAATATGCCGAGAATTGTCCATTATTTTCGCCTAAAAACTCTCAGTTTGGTGTAAAAATGATAAAAATTGCAAAATTTGCCCTTATAACGATTGACAAAATGCAACAATATTATATAATTAGTTTCGGTTTAGCAATAATTAACCAAAAGTTTAATTTTGCTAAACTTTTACTATCTGTTTCAGGTGATTTTTTATGGAGTTGGGAAGCAAGATAAAACGATTACGCCAAAAGGCAGACCTCACGCAGGAAGAGTTGGCGGACAGGTGCGAGTTGACCAAAGGTTATATCTCGCAGTTGGAAAACGATAACACCAGCCCGAGCATCGCTACGTTGGAAGATATAGTCAACGCGCTCGGCACGACTCTCGGAGATTTGTTTGCCGACGGCGACGACGAAGCGGTCGTTTTTAAAGCGGAAGACTGTTGCGTAAAATCGGCGGACGGTTACTACACTACGTGGCTTATTAGCAACAGCACGATAAACGCGATGGAACCCGTTTTGACGGAAATTTTACCAAACGGCAGTACCGACCAAGATTCCCCCCATCAAGGCGAGGAATTCGGATACGTTTTGGAAGGCAAGATTTGCGTGGTTATCGGCAAAAAAAAGTATCACTGCAAAAAGGGAGACAGTTTTTACTTTACTGCGGACAAGACGCATTATCTCGTCAATCCGACAAACAAAAGCGCAAAAGTACTTTGGGTGTCAAGCCCGCCAAATTTTTAGAGAGGACAAACGAATGGCAAACGCAAACAACAATATTCTGCAATTAAAAAACATTACAAAAACCTTTGAAGACGGCAAAAAAGCCGTAAAAAACATCAGCCTTAACATTAAAAAAGGCGAGTTTGTCACTCTTTTAGGTCCTTCGGGCTGCGGCAAAACAACTACTTTGCGTATGATTGCGGGGTTTGAAATGCCCGACGAAGACGGCGGTCAAATACTTTTTAACGGTGAGGACATAACAAAAGAGCCGCCTTTTAAGCGCGCTCTCAACACGGTTTTTCAGCGGTACGCGCTGTTTCCGCATCTCAACGTATTCAACAACGTGGCTTTTGGGCTTAAGCTCAAGTTTGTGTCGGACGGCGAGTCCGTTGACAAAAACGGCGACACGGTAGAAACTTTTCGCAAACTCACAAAGCAGGAAATCGAGCAGAAAGTAAACAACGCGCTCAAAATGGTAGACCTCGAAGACTACGGTCACCGCAACGTCAACAGTTTGTCGGGCGGTCAGATGCAAAGGGTAGCAATAGCGAGAGCGTTGGTAAACGAGCCCAAAATTCTTTTGTTGGACGAGCCGTTGGGCGCGTTGGACTTAAAGATGCGCAAAGACATGCAGATAGAACTCATGCAGATGCACAAAAAACTCGGCATAACATTTATTTACGTCACGCACGACCAAGAAGAAGCGTTGACAATGTCCGACACTATCGTCATTATGCGCGACGGCGTTATTCAGCAGATTGCGACGCCGCAAAAGATTTACGACGAACCCGCCAACGCATTTGTTGCGGACTTTGTGGGAGAAAGCAACATTTATTCCGGAGTAATGAAATGCGATTTTTGCGTGGAAGTGTTGCAAAGGCAAATCGAGTGCGTGGACAAAGGCTTTAAACGCAACGAACCCGTAGACGTTATTATCCGTCCCGAAGACGTAGAAATTTTGTCCGCAGACGACTCAAAAGCGTTGTTTACCGCCATCGTCACGAGCGCGGTGTTTAAAGGCGACCACTACCAAATTACGGCGGAAACGACCGACGACGAACACAACGAAATTCTTATTCACAACAATATAAACAATATTAAGACGGGCGACGAGATAGGCGTATACGTTAAGCCTTTTGACCTGCACATAATGCACAAAAACCGTATAATAAACGAATTGAATACGGAAATGATAGAAGAAAACACGGTAAATATTTGCGGCGGAAAGTTCCCCTGCTTTGCCGACCTTCCCGCAGGCACTCCCGTCAAAGTTTCCGTCGATTTTGACGACGTTATCGTCACCGACGACGAGGAAGACGGAATAATCGGCGGTACGGTGATAAACAGCATTTACAAGGGTAGTTACTATCAATGCATTATAAGGACCGACGAAGGTTTTGACTTTTTTGTCGATACGGAAGACGACTGGCTCAAAGACGACAGAGTCGGGTTGTCCGTCGCTCCCGAAAAAATCATAATAGAAAAAAGAGAAATAGTGACGGAGGCGGACGATGCAAACTAAAAAAATACAAAATTCGGGCGGCTCGCCGCAGTACGAATCGTCAAAAATTAAAAAGCGTTTCCGCTTAAACCGCAAAATATTCAGTTATCCGTATATTCTGTTTATGATGCTGTTTGTGGTCGCTCCGCTCGTAATGATACTGGTAAACGCCTTTATCGCGGACGGAAAGTTTTCCTTCCAAAACTTTGCGGCGTTTTTTACGGAAGGCGCGTCGGTGTCCATACTTTTAAACAGCCTTTTGGTCGGTTTGATAACAACGGTGCTGTGCCTGCTTTTAGGGTATCCCGTCGCTTATATCCTGTCCAAAATGAGTAGCGGAAAAGTTCTCGTTTTGCTCTTTGTTTTGCCTATGTGGGTAAACTTTTTGATGCGTACACTCGCTACTAAAACCATTTTTGAAAGTTTGGGTATTCCGCTGGGTATGGGAACGGTTATTTTTGGTATGGTGTACAACTATCTGCCCTTTATGATTCTTCCGTTGCACACGACGCTGTCCAACATCGACAAAAGTTATGCGGAAGCGGCGCGGGACTTGGGCGCAGACGAAACGACGGTTTTTATCAAAATAATACTTCCGCTGTCGCTACCCGGTATAATAAGCGGCATAACGATGGTGTTTATCCCTACGATAAGTACCTTTGCAATTAGCGAGTTTTTGTCAAACAATACGATAAAATTGTTTGGCGATAGCATATTTCTCAAGTTCAACAACGACGGAACGTGGGGCGTGGGCAGCGTTATGAGCATAATTATGCTCGCTCTCGTCCTTATCAGCAACTGGCTTATCGCCAAATTTTCCGGAAACAAAACAAGCGAGGTTAAAAAGAGTTTATGGTAAAAAAGAATTTTGCAAAAGCAATAAGTTGGGGTTACCTCGCCGTCGTTTTGGTGTTGCTTTACGCCCCTATCATTTGCATAATACTGTTTTCGTTTTTTAATACAAGTCGATTCAGTTTTGCCAACGGGTTCAGTTTTGAAGCGTACGTCGCTATATTTAAAAGCGCAAAAGCGGGAGAACTGTGGCGCGCCGTAGGCAATACCGCCCTCATCGCCGTCGTGTCGGCAATAGTAAGTACGGCGTTGGGCACTTTTTCCGCAATAGGAATATTCAATCTCGGCAGACGTACAAAACGTATCGTCGAGGACGTAAACCAACTTCCCGTCATAAATAGCGAAATAGTAATGGCTGTGTCCTTTATGGTGTTTTTTAGTACGTTAGGGTTTCCCGAAGGGTATCTGCGCCTGTTTATCGCGCACATCGCCTTTTGTACGCCTTACGTCGTACTTAACGTTATGCCGCAACTCACGCAGATGGACCCCAACGTTTACGAAGCGGCTCTCGATCTCGGCGCAACGCCTACTCAAGCGTTGTTTAAAGTTATGTTGCCGATGCTCCGTCCGGGTATTGTCAGCGGGTTTGTGTTGAGCCTGACGCTTTCTATGGACGACTTTATTATCACGCAGATAAACAAAGGCACAAACACGGGGATAGAAACGCTGTCCACTTTCATTTATTCCGACGTGCGCGTCAAGGGTATGGAACCGTTTTGGTTTGCCGTGTTCAGCATAATATTTGTGGTTATCCTTACCGTTTTACTGGTAATGAATTTAAAAAAATCAACAAAAAAGGAGAAAGAAAATGAAAAAGTTTAAATCGGTATGTTTACTCTTGGCTCTCATCGTCGCAGTCTGCTGCTTGAGTACGGTTTTTTCCGCTTACACAAAATATGACGAAACCGTCATCGTGTACAACTGGGAAGACTATATTTACAGCAAAAGCGACCTTCAAAACGACTTTAACGAGTATTATAAGGCAAAAACGGGCAAAACTTGCAAAGTTCAGTACAGCACCTTTGATACCAACGAAACAATGCTCAACAAGTTGCTCAACAGCAACACTAAAGTCGACCTTATCTGCCCAAGCGAGTACGCTATCCAAAAACTTTTGGACAACGGAAAACTTCAAAAAATCGACCAAGCCAACATTAGCACTATGAGCAACGTCAACCCCGAAATTTACTCGAAAGTCAGAGAAGTTTACGCCGACTACAAAGTCAACGGCGTAAATACCGACATAACCGAGTACTTCGTCCCCTATATGATGGGTACTTTGGGGATTCTTTACAACGCCGACGTTGTGAAGCAAGCCGACATAGATTGCGGTTGGGGACTTCTTTGGAACAAAAACAACAATCCCGACCTCAAAGGCAAAATATTTATGAAAGACAGCATACGCGACAGTTACGCCGCCGCCGTGCTGTACCTTAAGGAAGAAGGTCGTCTGCCTGCGGGGTACGAAACCAAATCTGTCGAGGCTCTCATAAACGATACGTCGGAAGTTATGCTCAAAGCAGTAGAAACCGTGCTTAAAGAACAAAAAGAAAGCGGCTGTTTGAAAGGGTACGAAGTAGACTTTGGAAAACAGGAAATGATTACCAAAAAAGTGCTTGTAGACCTTGCGTGGAGCGGCGACGCTATGTACGCCATAGAAGAAGCAAAAGCCGTCGGCGTAAATCTCGATTACTTTGTGCCTAAATCGGGCGGAAACATTTGGTTTGACGGTTGGGTTATTCCTACCGTCGCAAAAAACGTCAAAGCCGCAAACTGCATGATAGAGTTTTTAAATCAGCCCGAAATTGCCGCCAAAAATATGCTCGAAATAGGCTATACCAGCGCAGTTGACAAAACGGTGCTTGCCGCCGACGCAAAAGTCGAGCAGTTGCTTGCAGAAAACGAATACGACAAAACGGAGTTTTTTGCTTACGAAGTGCGCTATCCCGACTACTCCGACGATACTTTGGGCGTCATGAAAGACTTTGGCGACCGCAACGCCGCAGTTACCACTATGTGGGAAGGTATTTTGGGTAGCGACACAGACCTCACCGTGCTTTGGGTGATTGTAGGTATCGTTGCGGCAGGCGGCGCTGCTTTCGGCATCGCGTACGCAGTAAAACACAACAAACGCAAAGTGGTAAAAAAGAAGTAAAGTTTACTTTTGCGTCAAAATTTATAATACGTAAATCAAAAACCCGCATATTTAAGCCGTTTAAAACCGTACGGCAAAAATATGCGGGTTTGTAATACACAATAATTTTTAATCCGTTTTAAAATACGCATGCGCGCATTTTGTTTTAAACCTTTAAAGGTCATTATCTCTTTCACCCCCCCCCCCGAGCGGAATCGTAACAATACTGTTTTAGTTTTTCTACGTCTTTAATTATTATCTTGCCCGTTTCGCAGGCAATTACGTTTTCCTGCGTGAGTTTGCGCAACGCTTTACCCACAACTTCTCTCGAAGAACTTATCGCAACGGCAATTTCTGAATGCGTTACTTTCATTTCTTTAACTTTTAGCAAAATATGCTTTTTTAACAAAAAGTTTGCTACGCGCTTGTCTACGTTTTCAAACAAAATGTCTTGCAGATTTTCTATCACGTAGGAAAATCTTTCCGCAAGCAATTCGTAAATAAAACTTCGCACTTCTGCGTTGGTTTCTATTATCTGCTTGAAAGACTCCACGTCCAACATATAAGCAACCGTTTCGCTCTCAATTATCAACTCCGACTCAAAGGATATGGGAGTCAATACGCATGACGCCGAAAGTATGCTCATGTCCCCCGCATAAAGAGAAAATAACGTTATCTGGCGGCGGTCTTCACTGTTTAAAAATAAACGAACTTCCCCCTTTTGTATGTAAAATATTCCAAATCCGTCTTTGTCGTAACACTTTATGCGTTGACCTTTGGGTAGTATCGCGACGATTGCCTTTTGACGTATTTTTTGTACGTCATCGTCCGTCAGTTTGTCAAAAAAAGGAAGTTCCTTTATTATGTCGCCTGTCAGTTGATACATTTTTATCCCTCCTATCCTCGTTGTTTTTGTCCGCCTTATCGTTAAAGCGGCAAAAATGCGCCGTCGCAATAAAAAAACAAAAAATCAAAAAATCGCACGCAAAACACTACTTTTGAGGGTTTTGCATGCGAATCGTAAACCTAAAACAATTTTTTAATATTATGCCACTTGTCTTGCTGCGTTTCGGGTAGGTTTGCTTTTTGCCTGCTCAAAGCGTAGTGCGTATATGTCTTTGTTATAGTATAGTGTAAAAACAAGCATTTGTCAATGGTTTTTTTATGAAGATTATTTTCGCTTTAAATTTTAGGGTTTTGGCGGCGGCTTTTGCACCGTCGGCGGCAGCGTAAACAACTCAACCGCTGAGTTTGTCCGATTTTGTTCTGTTGAGCAAATAAACGGCAAACAAAAAGAAACTGATATAACTTTGCAGTATCCATTCCCCTATTATGCACGTGCCGTATTTTACCAGTAAATAAACGACAAACAATACTACCAAAATAAAACTGCTTGCAAGCGCGCCCGCCGCAGACAAATCTTTTGTAAATTCGTCAGCAATAAACAACGACAATGCCGCAAGCAAAAAACCTACGGATACTCTCGCCGTAACGTTGTGCACAACGGACAAAACGGGATATTTGTCGGGCAAAAAAGGTATCGCAACCGTCACGAGGTAAACAGCCGTTCCGCCGACAAAAAATACGTATAGCAAAATTTTTAAAAATTTGCATAAATGCGTATTTTTAACGTTTTTGCAACCCAACCACAGACAATATCCGCTGTACAAAAAAGATATAACCATAAATTGAACGTAGTGACCAAACTTTCCCCCTACGTCCGATAGGCTGTCGCCAAACAAATCCGCTTGCAATCCGAAAGCAAGTATTATTAACGGTAAAAAAACACAGCCGACAACGCCTACAACGGCGTCAAACTCGACTTTGTTGTTTTTAAAAAGCATTTTGCAAAAACTCCGTTGTCGTATTTACCGACTTATTATAACACACGACGACGATATTGTAAAACATAATAAAAAAATTCTAATCGGATTAAAAATTTTTGGTCATGACCTTTACGGCACAAAACGGTTTTGCTCGTGTAAAAAGGCGGCGGGTAAATATTGTCGCGTTGTCGTTGCCGCCTTTTTGATTTTTTTGCACGGCTTTAGCGTATGACCATTTTGCCAAATACTTCCCCCAACGGCGCGTCGATACATATATCGGCGTATCTGTCGTACGGGGTGCTTTTTTTGTTGATAAGCGCAAGACAATCGCCGTTAAAGTATTGCAAAAGCCCCGCCGCAGGGTACACCGCCAACGACGTTCCTCCGACTACGAGCATATCGGCGTTTTTTATCGCGTTTATCGCTCCGTTTAAGACCATTCCGTCAAGCGGTTCTTCGTACAATACGACGTCGGGTTTGATTATTCCGCCGCAACTATCGCATTTTGGCACGCCGCTACTACTCATGATGACTTCTAATCCGTAATTTTTGCCGCACTTTGTACAAGTGTTGCGATAAATGCTTCCGTGAAGTTCGTACACCCTTTTGCTCCCCGCTTTTTGGTGCAGTCCGTCTATGTTTTGCGTTATTACCGCTTTGAGTATGCCGACGCTTTCCGCTTGCGCAAGTTTGACGTGGGTTACGTTGGGTTTTGCGGATAAGTAAATCATTTTGTCGCGGTAAAACTCAAAAAATTTCTGCGGGTATGCGTTAAAAAACGAGTGACTCAAAATCGTTTCCGGCGGATATTCGTATTTTGCGTTGTATAAACCGTCCGCACTGCGAAAATCGGGGATTCCGCTTTCGGTGGATACGCCCGCCCCGCCAAAAAATACCGCGTTTTTGCTTTTAATAAATTTTTCGATAAAAATATCGACGTCTTTTGCCTTTGCCATACTTTTATTATACCATACAAAAAACGATTTGCGGCAAAATCCGCACAAAAAAAAAACGAGCGGCAAACGCTTTTGGTTTTCCGCTCAATCGGTCAAAAATGAATAAATCATCTGAAACGCATTAGCCGCTTTGTCCTCCCACTTTGAGTAAACGTATTTTGCAACGTTGCGGTTGGGTACGTTTATTTTGATTTCCAACGCGGGTTGCGTAGGCTCTATTATCTTGAGAATTACGTCGTACGTTCCGTCGGCTTTTTTGCGATAGTCGCTAAAATACTCCTGCTTGCGACGATAGTTAAGCCTGTTTACCTTTACGCAATCACTGATAATTTCTCTAAGAGAAGACGGTATCCGAGTAAAAAAATGCGCCAAACATACGCGACCTTCCGGCGTAATGGTAAAAAGCGGCGTCGACGATTGATTTGAATTTATGCTGTATACAAAATTTGCTTCGATAAGTTGCTGCAACGCAAGTTTAAAATCCATATAGTTTAGCCACGTGTTTGAATTGCAACACAAATCGGCAATGGAATCCTCCGCAAGAGGCATCTCCATCTTGTCAAATACAAACAGTATCAACAATTTGTTTTGTGTGCTGTCAAGGGTAAAACCTGCCAAAACTATCTCCTTATCGCTCAAAAAATCCGATATGCGCGCAAACCCGATTATAGTATCTTTATTTTACTACAAAGTTGTGATATATACAACTTTTTTTAGATAAGTTTATCAATTTAATTGTTTATCCACAGCCGATATGTTAAAATATCTATGAGGTGCAATATGACGATAAACAAAAGTTCTGCCGCAATTTTTGAAGAAAGAATAAACGACCTTATCAACTGCCACCTTATCTTGACGGATAGGGCAATAAGTCTGCTGCTTAAATGTATCGCGTCTACGCCGGAATTTACTACCGTGCTGACAAATACCTTTAAGGAAGTGTCTTATGCCGACGAGTTTGAACATAGCCGCGTCTATTTTGTTAAAGATAACAAAACTCACGTCAAGTTTGTGCCGCCAACAGACAAAAATCGTATCTTTACTTTGGTCGTGTGCTTGCTGACGGAGTTTGATACGGGAAGAAGAAATTTGCTGACCTTCTTGCAAGAGTATTTTGCGGGCGGCACTGACGCAGAAAGTTATCAGCGGTTTTGCCAAACGGTCTTGCGCCCCTTTAAACGCGCGGGAGAACTTATTCTCAAATCGCACAACCCCCTCTCTACAAACGTTTCTGACGAAACCACCGCGCAACGCCTTTTTGCCTCCGCGCGTATCGACTCCCCGCAGGAAAAATTAAACGTAATAATTAAGGAAATCGACAACTTTAAACAAAACGTTTCTGTTGCCGCCAACCTCGATATATCCCAAAAAGAAGAGTGCTTTGTTATGGCTACAGCCCTTTCAAATGCGCTTATCGCAAAAAACGCAATTCTCGCTAAACAATTTTGGATAGGTTTAAAAAATACGGTAATTGCCAACAACGCAACGCAAATAATGCCGCACACCGTCCGACAACTGCTTGCGGAAGCGCGGCTGATTTGACGATACCAACAAAAATCGATACAAAAAACAATGCGCGAAATTTTGCAATAAATTTATAATAAAAAAGTTGCGAAGTTTCCGCCGCAACGCTTTTTGTCGTATCCGTTATAAAATTTTTTTTTGAAATATGCGCCAAAAAGTTGCAAAGAATATATTTTTATGTTATATTATCAAAGCAATTTAATGCGCCTCCATAGTCTAGCGGCCTAGGACGCTGCCCTCTCACGGCAGAATCAGGGGTTCGAGTCCCCTTGGAGGTACCAGCGGTCGACTACGCTATATAGTCACAATAAAAAAGGTTTGCTCGTGGGCAAATCCTTTTTTATTGCTACTTTTGGCTTGTCGACCTATTCTCCTACTTGTGTACGCTAAA
>CAKQEP010000017.1 GCA_934230325.1 uncultured Clostridia bacterium
TCGTAATAGTATACGCAAGACTCTTTATCGAGGTTGTCGTTTGCAAAATACAGCATGTTGTCGGTGACGAGTTTGTACGTGCCCGTTTCCTTAACTCCCAACTTGTTGTATTTAATTGCGTTGCCAAAGTCGTCGAGTTGCAATACCGACCAGTCTTCTCTGTCGAGATAGATTTGCTTGATACCGGTTTGCTTGAGGTGTACCGCTCTGTGAAGGTTTGTTCCTTGTCTGAATAAGCCGATATAACCTACGAGCGTGACTTGGTTGGTCGCCGAAGTCATATATTCTATGGTGACGATTTTGCCGTCGAGAGTGTAGGTACCGTTATACTCATATTCGTAAACGTAGTTGCCGTCTTCGTCTTCTACGACATTGCCGTCTTTGTCCAAAGCGAATTTGAATACTCTTGCTTTGTTGTAGCCGTCAAGTTCTACTACGTCGTCGTTGGGCGTTTGGTTGTCTACAAGCAAATACTTGGCGTATTCTTCGCTACGTTGAGTGAATTGTTTGCTCGTGCCTTTGGTGTCAACGTCAATATAAATTTTGCGACTGCTTGCGTCCGTAGTGGTGAGCAATACCAACGTGCCGTATTCCGACGTGCTGATAATTTCGTAACTGCATCTATAAGTGCCGTCACCGTCGCTGTAATCGGCATAAAGGCAATATCCGTCAAATCTCACCGACGCGCTTATTGCGTCGTTGTTGAATCTGCCCACTACGCCGCTCTCGGTGTCTTCTTTGACAAATATGTGTCGGTTGCCGCTTTGCAAGTCAACTAAATTGAAAGTGATTTCTTCGTTGCCTGCCGTCTTGCCGCTAAATGTGCTGATCGGGAAAC
Source organism: uncultured Clostridia bacterium (assembly GCA_934230325.1). Taxonomy (GTDB): domain Bacteria; phylum Bacillota; class Clostridia; order Christensenellales; family CAG-314; genus SFEB01. Next base: position 839 of record CAKQEP010000017.1, read on the forward strand.
CGGAATCGGTGTATTCGGGAGATTTTTTGAGCGCGACCGTACCGATATAGTCGGTATTTATCACTTCTTCCTCGTTGGCTTCGTTTTTGACCGTTTTGCTGACGCGGTAGATGGCTTCGGAATAGTATGCGTCGTTTTCTTCCGTTACTTTGCCGTTGAAAATAATTGTTTCCGTCGCAACGGTTTTGAAGGATACCATAAGCGTAGAAGTGTACGGCGCTTGACCGAGTTTGACAAAAGTCATTTGCGTGTTGTCAAGCTCAAAGTAAAGGGCTTTGCCGTCGCTACCTACAAACGTAAGAATATTGTCCGCAATTACATATTCGCCTTTTATGGTTTCGCCGTTTGCGGTGTACTTTGCAAATCCGGTAAACGCAACTAATTTTGCGCCGTTTTCGCCGGTGTATTCAAGCACTTCGCCCACACCGTGAACTTTGTCGGATTTATCAGTATAAGAATACCAGTAAGATACAAACAGACCGTCATTGAGTTTTGTGTTGTAACCCAACGCAAACTCAAACGATTTTACCGTTGAGAGGTCGTACGGAACAAGAAGAAGTTCTACTTCTGCGGGTACCGACAGTAAAGAACCGACAGTAAAGACGTAAGTGTCTTTCGCTTCGTTGTAGGTATAAGTGCCGATAAGATACTTAAAGAATCCGTTTGCTTTGGTACGAGCGTAAACGTGCGCCGTGCCTGCGCCGTCGGCGTCGATAACCAACAACGGGCAGTAATAAACCGCGATTTCCCCTTTGGCGTCTACACCTTGATAGTAGTATTCGTTGTAATTGTTAGATACCAACTCCATAAGGTAGTCTGTTTTGACAACCTTGTTGTTTTCTTTAGTTTCTACCTTATCGATTAAAAATTTATAAGTTTCGGAGTTTGCCGTGACCAACTCGACGATATAACCCTTGAGTATCGCTTTCGTCGTGGTGTACACGCCTTCTATGGTTTTTATTCCGTTAAAGTAAGTCGCGTTGACAACGCCGTCCAAAGTAAGATACGTGCCGTTTTCTCCCTCGAATTTGTTATCAAACTCCGAGTTGTAAGGAATAAAGCAACGTTGTCCCTTTACTTCAACCAACTTGAGTTGGTATACGTCGCTGCCGGAGTACATGGACAAAATGTTCTTTTCTTCGTCAATGACGTAATTGAACTCGCTTGTGCCGGACGGAGTAACAAGTTTTGCGATGCCCAAACCGTCCAAAACTATATAAGTCTTGGTGTCGACGCTAAACTTTGCGCCTTCCAAAACTGCGGCGTATATTTCGCCCATATTGACTTCTTCTGCGTTGTAAATCTGGCAGATGTTAACTTCTCTATCGTTTAATACGACGGTGCTGGTACGGATAATCATTTCCGTATCTTTTCTTGCTCCTTCGTAAAACTTGACGAGATAAAGACCGTCGTCCGTCTTGTAAAGGCTGCCTTTGGAAGTCTTTTGAGGAGCGCCTTCCATCTTTTCAACAAAGTCAACGCCGTTGTATTGATCCAAAATGAAGTATCTGCTTGAGTCAACGCCTCTGCCTACGATAAAGTTGGAGTATTTTGCAAAGTCGCGCGCTTCGTCGCGATACACGTAAAACTCGCCTTCGTCAAGTATTTTGCCTTGCAAAACGGTTTTGCCGTCTTTTTTAAAGTAAATTTCCTCGCCGCGATATTGTCCCGCAAAGCACAAACCGGCACGAACAAAATACGCTTTGTCGCCGTCGATAAATACGTAGTCGTCGCCGCCAAACAAATCGCTCTTGCCTTTAAGCCATATCGCATACAAATCAACGTCGTCCGTAAGCGCGACTTTTTCGCACTCGGGTTTTTCGCCGTCAATGTTTTGAGCGATAGAATCGAGATAGTTTGTTCTGTATTTGATTTCGCCTGTGGGAGAAGTCGCCCAACCCGCAAGAACGTATCCGTTAAAGGAGAACATCGCTTCCATCGCCACTTGCTCGCCGTATTTTACGGTTTCGGTTTTGACGTCGGGCGCGCTGCCGTCGGGATAGTTGGAGTCAAAACTGACTTCGATAATTTTTCTGTCAAAGTAAAGTTTAAATACGTTGTTTTGTGCGTTTGCAGACAACGTTAAAGTTTCTACTGCGGAAGAATTTGCAACTTTTACAAAACCTGCAACTTCATGCGTAGCGGTAACGGTAGTGTCGGGATATTCGTATTTTTTAATTTCTTGAGCGTCCTTTTCGTATGCGTCGCCCGCTTCGTTTTGAAGATAAATTTCTACGGTATAACCGACCTTGTATTTTGCTTTGAGCGTCAACGCTTCTGCGCTCATGGTCTTGGTTTTGTCCAACTCTGTGTTGCCGTCAAACCATGCGCCGAAAACAAAATCGGATTTTTGCGGAGCAAGCGTTTTGATTGCGTCGTATACGTTTGCGCCGACGGGTACTTGTAATATTTTTTGCGTGTCGTTACCTACTTTGCCGCCGTTAAAATCCAACGTCAACTTTCCAACCTGAGTCCATTTTGCGTAAAAAGTCGCGTCGGACTCGACAACAACGGATTCGATTTTTTCTCCGCTGCCTTGCTTGTCGGTAAACCAACCGTCAAAAACGTACCCTTCTCTCGTGGGAATTTCAAAATTGTACGTTTCGCCTTTTTTGACTTTTACAACTTTTGCTTCCGTACCGTCGTTGCGGTCAAAGGTCAGTTTTACTCCGCCGGAACAAGCGGTAAACAAGACGCAAAGACTCAACGCCACTACGATAGTCAAAAGCAAGATACCTATTTTCTTCATTTTTTTCTCCTTTACGCTATGCGTATTTAGTCTGTATTTGGTGTTTTGGTTGTTACATATACTGCGTTTATGCCCAAACGGCTATGATTGCCGCTCGGGCATAAATTGCAAATTATTTTTTTATTCTGCTGCGGGAGCATCTTCCGGAGCAACGGTGTTTAACACCCAAACTGCGTAAAGCGTCGTCCCTGTCGGCACTTCTGTCAGTTGCGCGGCGTCGTAATTCGGCTCTGTCGCGTCAGGAGAAGTTGCCCAGCCTGCAAACGTATAGCCTTCTCTCACAGGCGCGGTGAAACCGCCTTTTGCCTGCTTGTTTAAAAGCGTTTTGTCTTTTATCTGCACGCTCACTACATAAGTTTTGTCTGCGGACAACGTGCAATCCATTACTACGGGGCGGTAAGAAACGTTCCAGCGAACGTCCCATTTTTCCGTACGGGCGTTGCCTTCTTCTGCGTCGCTGTCGGCTTGCATATAGAAGGTAACGTCGCTGCAACCGTAAAACGCAACTGCGCCGATATAATCGATGTTGTCGCCCAAAACGATAGAAGTCAACGCTTTGCACCCTTTAAAGGCGTACTTGCCGATAGAAGTAAGGCTTTGCGGGAATACCAGTTGAATGATATTTTCCATTTCGTAAAAAGCGTAAAATCCTATCGATTCCAAACCCTCGCCAAAGTTGACGCGAGTCACGGAAGTGCATTTATAAAAGGCTTTGTTGCCTATCTTTTTGACGGAAGAAGGCAAGTTTATGCTTGTCAACGCGCTACAACCGCTGAATGCGGATTCTCCGATTTCTTCAATTCCGTTGCCGAAGTTAACCGTCGTCAAGGCAGTGTTTTTGTAAAACGCGCGAAAACTTATCTTTTTGAGAGTACCGGGTATAGCCACCGACTCCAAAGCGAAACACTTGTAAAAAGCGTTGTCGCCCAAAAATTCCAGCGCTCCGCCCAAATCGACGGAAGTGAGGTTTATACAGCCGTAAAAAGCGTTTATGTCTATCTCTTTAACGTCGATTTTGTTAAAATCTACTGTGTCGAGAGTTTGGCAAGCGTAAAACGCCGCTCTGCCTATTTTCTCAAGGAACGCAGGCATTTTTACCGCATACAACGATATGCATCCGTAAAACGTATAAGGTTTAATTTCCGTCATATCGGCGTTAAGGCTTATTGCGGCAAGTCCGATGCAGCCGTAAAACGCCGCTTTGCCGATATTAGACGTGTTTGCCGTACCGCTGAGCGTTACCAACATCGGGCATTTGTAAAACGCATAGTCGGCAATACCCGTAATGGTATTTTTTAGTACTGCGTTTGAAGGTAAATCGTCTTTAAAACCGACTACCCAGTTGCCCGCGTAAACGACGCCGCCCGTAGCGCTTTCCCACAAAGCCGTATTGTAAAACGCACGATAACCTACTCTCGTAACGCTATCGGGAATAATGGATTTTGTAGAACCCGTCGGGTTTGCAAGTTGCGAGCAACCTGCAAAAGCGTAATCGTCGATGTCCAACAAACCTTTGCCCAAGTTGGGTTGTTTTAATACTGTGCAGTTGGCAAACGCGGCGAGTTGAATGTGCGTAACGCTGTTTTCGGGGAAGTTAAGACTCCACAGTTTGGGACAAGAAGCAAACGCTTGTTGTCCTACCACTTTGAGCGTTTGCGGCAAAGTGATTTTTCCCAACGATTTCGCGCCGAAAAACGCGTCGTCGGCAATACCGATAATACCATTTTTAAAGGATTCCGGAGTGAGTTCTTCCACCGTTTCGCGATAATCGGGTACGCAATAAATCAACCATTTGTCTGCGTAAATAAGTTTTTCGCCCGCTTCGCTTTGGTCTTTGTACGATTTTGTCGCGTTAAAAGCGAAGGAACCGACGTGTTTTACGCTGTCGGGGATAACGATGTTTACCAACGACTCGCTCATATAGCAAACCGCTCTGCCCAAATCTTCTACTCCGTCGGGAAACTCGATAGTTTCGAGTTTGTTGCACTCGGAAAAAGCAAACGTATCGATGATTTTAAGGTTGCCTTCCGACGCAAAATTGACTTCTACAAGTTCTGCGCAGCGATAAAACGCCATTTTGTCCAAAGACGCAACGTTTTTGCCTATCGTCACGCTGGTCATAGACGCATTGTTTACAAACGCCGATTCTCCTATCTGCACCACGCTGTCGGGGATAACGATAGATTTAAGAGAAGTGCAATCCGCAAATGCGTTTTTGGATATCGTTTCTATCTTGTCGCCCAACGTGATTTGCTCCAAACCTTTGCAATAAGCAAACATCCACTCGGAGATAATCGTCAAGTCTTGCGGCAAACGCACGCTTGTCAAAAGACGACAGGATTGAAAAGCGGATATACCGATTTCCGTAACGGTATCGGGGACAACCACGCTTGTCAAACGAGAACAGTTGTAAAAAGCCTTGTCGCTTATTACTTTAATGCCCGATTCGATAACGACGGAAGTAATTCTGCCGTTGCCTTTAAACGCGCCTTCCGCAATTTCCGTGACGGGTTTGCCTCTGTACACGGATTTAATTAGTATATCGCCTGCCGCGCTACCGGACTTTACCAAGCGGTACTCAGTGCCGTTGCGTATCAGTTCGTAAGTACAGCCGTTGTCATAGTCCTTGTGAAACTCCAACGTTTCTGACGGCGCGGAGTTTTTGTCCTTTGCGTTGCCCGCGATGGCGATTACGTTGATTTTGTAATCGCCTTCTGCGAGTTTAGACAAGGAATAGTTGTTTTTGCGCGATATAGGCAAAGAACCGTCTTTGTTTTTTACAACGACTTCGCCGTCTGGGTTTTTAATTTCCACGTAATAACTACGGGCGTTTTCTACGGGATTCCACGTCAACTTGTTGTTGAGGTCTACCGTAAGATTAGTAGGAGCGGACAATTTGCTTTTGCCGCAACCGGTAATAAACAGAAAAGTGCAAATCAAAAACACGGTTGCAACCAAATATTTTAGCTTTTTCATACGTCCTCCTTTTGATGTTTTTTTAAGTTAATCATTTTTGCTCCGTACATCGCTACTTGTTTTTTTCCTTATTTTCCTTACGTTCACGAATAATCTCATGCAACCATTTCCACTTGAACTTGCGTACCGCAATGTCAAGAAGGAACATTATCATAGACAAGATGACAAACACGACTCTCGGGTCTATTACCTTGTGTATGGTAGGATCAAAGTCTTTAAATACTTCGTACGGATCCTCGAGGTCTTCTATCATAGAGCCTTTTGCTTTGAGCGAAAGATTCTTGACGTTTGCTTGGATTTCCTCCTGCTGCTTCTCGGGGAAGTTGTCGTACTCCGCCGAATAGGAGAAACTCTTGTACTGTTGATACGTAGCCAAAACCGCTCCGTCTTGGTTGTACTTGGTAAGCGTTATCTTGTATACGCCGCTCTCTTTGATGACAAAATCGCTTCTGCTGTAATTGTTGGATTTTGATATCGCAAGCGTCGTATAAACTTTGGGCGAATTGCTCAAATCCGTCACGATAGCGAGAGAAACGACTTCTGCGCTTTCGTTGGTTACGCTTTCTATCTTGCCGTCGAGATACTCGCCTTCTGCAAAGGAAGTGAATATGCTGAGTTGGTTGAGATAGTTGTACTCTCTCAGTCTTACGTTTATCTCGTTAGGTCTGATGTTTGTCGTGGGCATCAGGTTGGCTACTACGTTTAAAATGAACTTTTGACCGTTGGGGTCAGAAATAAACCCTGACGACCACGCGTCACCGTTGAGCGTACACATAAAACTGCCTACCATAGCCTTGCCGAACTTCCACTGAGAATAAATAGGTACGTCGTACTCTCCTTTAAGTATCAGATCGGAAGTCGCGCGGTTTTTAACGCCGTAAAATCCGCCCAACTGCACGGTGAGTTTGTACCTGTCCTCTCCCTCTCCGCGTTCCAGTCCTTTGACCACCGGCGACAAATCGTTGTTGACCGTCGGATAGAAGTTTTCAAAGTTGACTTCTTTGATGGGGTCGAGGTTGAGTTCTTCTCTCATAACGCGTTGAAGCGTCAATGCGTTTTCCATCGCGTACAGTCTGCCTTTGCCCAAAATGACCGCTCTCAACATTCTTTCGTAAGGAGTGAGGTCTGGTCTGTCAAGATTTTCTATCGGCGTATTTTCCGGATTAGGACCGTAAGCGGGGTCGGCGGACATACCGATAACGACTACAGTCACGGTGATGCCGTCGTTCTCTTGGAAGTTTTTAATATTTTCTTCGTATGTCTCTCTTTGGTCTTCCGGCACTTCACCGTCGGTGATGATGATGATGTGCTTTCTGTCTACCTTTTCCAACGCGCGCAATTGCTGTCCTGCGTTCCAGATAGCGCCCGGGAATACCGTGCCGCCGTCGGCGTCGGGCATATCTTCCGTGATGGCTTTCATTATTTTGCTTTCTTCGGAACGAGGAGTGAGCGGCAATACCGTCGAGTAGTAGGTATCGAGCGTCATAATACCAAAGTAGTCTCTTTCTGTCAACGCCTGCAAGCAGGACGCCATACCTTGTTTTGCCCAGTCGTACTTGGTTACGCCGTCGCCGCCGTCGCTCGCCATAGAACCGGACGAGTCAACGATACAAATGACGCCGACCGGCGGAGTGTAGTTTATCGCCTGAACGGGAAGTATACGCTGATACAACGTGTTGTACATATCCGACCTGCTGTATGCGTTTATCGTGCCGTCTTCCTTATTTCCGCCTACCGTCAACAAGCCGCCGCCGTAATCGTTTGTATAAGAATACAGCATCTTGTCAAACCCTCTGACGACGTTTTCGTTAGAGTGGTCGAGGTCGGCGTTTATGTCCGCGTTGGACACGTTGTTTAAAATGATTTGGTCATAAGCGCGGAGTTTGTCAACCGAATCGGGAACGGTATCGTTGTAAAGGTTTATTACCGTCACGTCAAACTTGTCGTCTGTTTTAAGTATTTCTTCGAGTGCCGCAGATTCTCCCTCTTTGGTTTCGAGAATCAATACTTTATTAAAGTTGTCAAGGTAGTAGTAAGCGTTGTAAAGGTTGTTTTCTTCCACGCCGTCGCCCGCCATCTGCATGTTGAAAGACAATTCGTGCAAGCCTGCGGATTTGAAGGTGTGTTTAAAGTTGATGGTCTGAATGCCCGCCGTTACGTCGGGAGTTTTTGTTCCGTTTTCCGCATTCACGCTGCCGTTGTCGGACAAACTGAGTTGAATCGACGCCGGCGTTTTGCTCTTTAAGGTGACTGATATCGTACACTCTTGGTCGATTCCCACGTGGTAATCGGGCAAAGTGACGGAAACCAACTGTACGTCGGGCGTGACGTCTGTAGTCGGAATAAACGCCGTATCGATTTTGATACCCAACGCCGCAATGGATTTGACGACGAGAGAGGCTTCCTCGTCCGTTTCCTTGCCGTCGGTGACAAGCACTATCTTGCCTGTTTCGGGGTGGGTGAACAAAGTCTTGGCGTAACTCAACGCAGCCGCAATATTCGTCGCGCTTGTGTCGGGTCTTTCCGCCTCCATGTACTTTTGGAAAATGTCCTTTACGTCGTAAGTAAGAGGCACGGCGTATTTTTGGTCAAAACCGAAAGTAACTATGCCTATTTTGTAGTTGTCGTACTTACCGTAGGACAGCACCGTCTGAACAAAGTTGTCGCGATTTTCCGCCTCGCGTTCCTGCGTGTCGGATACGTCTACGACAAGGATAATTTCGTTGTTTTCGTTGGGTAGGTCGTAGGAGAAAGTAATTCCTGCGAGCGTTGTAATTGCGAGCAACATACCCAACAAGTGCAACACGATTGACGTGATGCGGTTTCTATTTTTTCTGTATCTTTTGTTAAGTCTGAAATACGGTATAAGCGTCAACGCTATAGCCGGTATCAACAGCAACAGAAGCCACGGATGAGAAAAATTCAGTGCAAAATTAGTCATGTTCTCTCCTCCCTATACTTCCTCGCGACCTTTGAGTATCCACTCAATAAACATGAGCGTCACCCACGCCGCTGCGATATACAATATCAAATCTCTGTAAAAATCGTTTAAATTTTCTACTTTGTAAGGCTCCGGCATTGCGTCTTCCACCTTCCAGATATTGCTTTCCGAAGCAGGAATCTTGATGTAAATTTTGTCTACGAGTTGCTTGCCCGTAAAGGTAGTTTGCTCGAGCGTATACGTACCGGGCAAGTTTGTGCTAAAATCTGCCGGCAACGTATAGAAAGTTTTTTCCATATTGAGCCCGCCTCTTACGGTTATTTCGTTACCTCTCGCGTTGAGAGTGATTTTGTCATAAACTTCAAAGGAGTTTTTCTCAACCGTCGGAGTAAAGAAATAATCGAACATATTGAGCATCATAAAAGGAAACTCTTTCAACATCGACAAAGTAGAGTAGTTAAGACCGAAGTTGAATACAGCCATTTTAGAGTCTTCCGTATTTTTTATCATATACAACGGATCGTTGTTGACAGACATAAGAACCTGCCAGTCGCTGTCGTAGTTTGCGACATGCACGTACTTGCTTATCTTCATTTTTTCCGTTTGTTTTACGTTTGTCATGAGGCTGTGTTCTTTATAATCTTCCTCGATAAACATTTCTACGCCCGTGCCGTCTACGCCGGGTTCGTAAACGAGTCTGTCCCAGTTTATACCGGCGTCTCTCGGCGGAAGCATAGGATTGACAAGCATTACAATACCGTCCTTAGGCAAAGATTGCGGTATACACTGTCCCGTACATTGTTTGTGAGAAGTATCTTTGGGGTCAAAGTGCTCAAAGATGTAAAAATCGTAGCCTTCTACCTTAGGTTCGTCTACAGAAGTACGTACTTCGTCAATCTGAATGTCCCAACGGTCCTGATACGCGCTTTTCCACGTGAGCAAAATACCTGTGTAAAACGGGCTGGGATCGTCGCTGGCATACTGAACTTTAATAAGTTCTTTTTGACCGCCGTAAATATCAAAAGTATTGTCCTGCGCAAAAGAATCCTCCACGTTTAAAGACAAGTGAACGGATTGATAGGAATATACTTTTTCGTTTGTGTCGATATAGTAGTACTCTAAAGTGTCCGAGTCAAAGGAAGGAATATCGTCTTCCGACGCAAAGTACTTAAACACTACCGTTTTGGTCATATTGCGGCTGCATTGAACGACCTTTTCATAAATAAAGGTATCGCCAAAGGAAGTGCTGTCCATTGCGTTTGCGTCTTGCACTTCCAAATTTATGGTAATTTCCGTGTCCTGACCATAACACGCTACTTCTACGTAAAAGACAAAGTAGTTTTCTTCCTTTTCCGCATAAGCGTTGAGTATACCTGCGTTCCACTCGTTTACGTCGCTGACGTTTATCAGGTTGACGGAATCGGGTTTATAAGTATAACCGGTGTCCGTATACAGATTTATTTTGACGTCGGGGTTATCTTTGATAATATCCTCGCATCTGTCAAAGGCTTTTTCTATATTCGCGACGCCGTAGGAACAAGGCGTTTCGGAAGCAAGCAAATCGTCAAGAGCCGCAAACAAATCGTCTTTTTTGTCCGCCTTAACCCTTTCTATCAAAAAGTGGGGGTCGGTATCGGCAACCATAAGAGAAATGTATCCGTTTTTGTTGAATATTTCTTCCGAATCGGCTTTAATCTTGCTGATTGCTCTCTCAAAACGAGTCACTTGGTCCGTCGCGGCATACATACTTGCGGAAGAATCCAAAACGGCGATAATTTCCGGCTCGTCGGTTTTTTCCTTCAAGACTTTGTTGGGACGGGTAAGTATAGCCGTCAAAGAAAGCAAAATCAATACCTGACAAATAATGAGAAGTATATTTCTCAATTTGCTGAGAGGTATTCTTTTTTTGCGATATTTTAAACTAAGTTTCCAGATGTAAGTACTGGAAATTCTCTTTGTTTGGTAGTTGGGTTTGATGATGTAGATTATTATCAAAGCCACGACACCCAGCAAACCAAGCAATCCAAGCGGTGTAAACAATGTCATGCCATTATACCTACCTTCAGCAATTCGCCAAACAGTACCCTTTCGATAGGCGTGTCGGAACTAACCGATATATAGTCCGCTCCTCTTTTGTTGCAGAAAGTTTTCATGTCTTGCTTAAAATCTTTAAGCGCTTCCTGATACGCCAACTGCAAACTGCGCGTGATTCTCAACTTCATATTTTTTGTGTCCGACAAATCTACGGACTCCGAGTCTATGAGGTTTACGCGCCCGTCATAAGAAGGATCCAACTCGTCCGGCGTCATAATCTGCACAAGCAAAACCTGTCTCTTTTTGTAAGAGAGAAAGTCAACCGCTTTTTTCCAACTGCTGTCGGTAAAAAAGTCCGATATAATGACGGATAAACCGTTGTTTGTGCTTATGTCGGGGCAGCTGACAACGCATTTTGCAATGTCTGCGTCGTCTTCAAACTGCATCTCCGTCAATGTATTTATGGCGCGGAAGAATGCGGTTTTGCCCACTATCGTCCCGAAAGGATTTTCCGCATGTTCGCCTTTCATGAGATGGAAAGACACTTTGTCCATATTGTGCACTGCCAAATATCCCAACGCCGCCGCTGTGGCAAGCGCGTAAGACGCTTTTGGCAGGTTATCCATTCCCATCGATGCCGAACAATCCAAAAATATCTGTACGTGCATCTGTCTTTCGTCTGTAAACAGTTTTAAAAAGTACTTTTCAAAACGGCTGAACAGATTCCAGTCGATACGACGTATGTCATCTCCCAACTGATACTCGCGATAATCGGCAAATTCTACCGTCTGTCCATAAGTAGACACCTTGTGTTTGCCGCCGAAGTATCCCGCCAAGTTGGATCTGAGGTTTAATTCCATCGTTTCCAACCGGCTGAAAAATTGGTCGTTTAAACTTGCGATTTTCATTTTGTTCTCCGAATTTTATTTCTGTTTTTTGCCTATCTCTTCCAGTATCATTCTGATTGCGTCGTCGGGAGTGATTCTCTCGGCTATCGCTTCAAAGTTCATCTTTAAACGGTGACGCAATACGGGGTACGCCAACTCGTTGATGTCGTTGTAAGACACGTTGAATCTGCCCTTGATAAGAGCCTTGACTTTACCTGCGGAGATAAGCGCTTGTCCTGCACGGGGGCTGGCGCCGACTCTGATGTATTTTTTAGCCGTTTCCGTCGCGCATTCGCTGTCGGGGTGCGTGGCAGAAGTGAGTTGCATAGCATAACGCATTACTTCTTCCGCTACGGGTATTTGGTTTGCAGTTTCTCTCATCTTGAGAAGTTGCTCGCCGTTGCAGGCGCAGTCTGCGACTTCCGCCATCGTCTTTTGCGTCATGTTGACTATTTCCATCAACTCGTCAAGCGTGGGATTGTGAACGATAAGTTTAAACATAAAACGGTCCATTTGCGCTTCCGGCAAAGGATAAGTACCGTCTTGCTCGATGGGGTTTTGCGTTGCAAGTACGAAGAACGGCTCGGACAACTTTCTCGTCACGCCCATGACGGTGACGGAGTGCTCCTGCATCGCTTCCAACAATGCCGACTGCGTTTTGGGAGTAGCACGGTTGATTTCGTCCGCAAGTATGATGTTGCTGAAAATAGGACCGGGTTGGAAACTAAACGTGGAGTTTCCCTTGTCGTCCTTTACTATGATGTTTGTACCGGTAACGTCCGCCGGCATGAGGTCGGGCGTAAACTGAATACGCGCGAAAGGCAAGTCAAAAACTCTGCCCAACGACCTTACAAGACGGGTTTTTCCTACGCCGGGAACGCCTTCGAGCAAAACGTTGCCGCCCGAAATCATTGCCGTAATAGCGCCTTCCACCACGTCCTTCATACCAATAACGTCTCTTGATACCTGCGCGAATATTTCCGTGCACTGTTGTCCGAATTTCTCGATGTCTTTTTCTGTTATCATGTTTTGTTGCCTCTCTGTATTTTATTTTTTAATATTTTTGAAGTAGTCCTCACAAAATCCCTTTCTGTCGTCGGATATTGTGTCGTCGTTTTCCATTTCTTCTTTTGCTTCTTCGTGATAAGTGTTGTAAGTTTCTCCACCATAAGGCGTTTCGCCGTCAATTATGTTGTCGTTGGCGTTGTATAGACCGCCTTCGCCGGGACCGGGTTTGTCACCGGGCTTGTTGCCTTGATCTTCGCCTTCACCTTGTTCCGCACTGTCTCCTTCTTCGCCTTGATCATCGCCTTCTGCGCCGTCCGGATCGTCTTCGTACGGCTGAAACGCCGCGATAAGTTTGAGGTTGCCTTTTATCTCAAGGTCTTGACGTTCCGGCTTGGTGCCCGCATAAGGCGTGCCGTCTTCCAAAAACCAACCGGAAAAAACATAACCGTCAAACGCAACCGCCGTAACGGGTTCTGCGTTGTCACCCTCTTGAACGAGTTGAAAATCTTCCCCGTCAATCATGCCCGCTTCGTCGTCGGTTACTTCGTAAACGACTTCGTATTTGGGCAGTTGAACCTCGGGAACAATGATGTCGATGGGCGGCTTTATCGTTCCGCCTGCGGCAAGAGCCGCAAGTGTGGTCATGCCCGCCGCTCCGACTGCAACGGAAGATACGGTGACGATAAGCGCGGTGGATATCGCTATCTTGATAAGCCCTGCGCTTACTGTGGACAACGCTTTTTTCGCGTCCTCCCTCTGCAATTTTGCCATTACCGTGTCGCTACCCTCTAATTCCGTCATCGTAATGAGTCTTTCTTCGAGTCCGAGTGCGTCGGCGCGTTTTGCAGCCTGCTTTATCGTCGGCCTAAACGCCTTGTAATAAAACAGCAACGCCGCCGCGACCGTAGCAACGACAAATACTATCGCCGTAAGCCATACGATTTTTGCTCCAAAAAACCATATCACCGCGCTGGTAAGCAACGCTGCGGAAAAACCTACTACCAGTCCCCACAACCATGCCTTGAGCCAACTTTCGCGAGATAGTCGTTGATAATACTTCTGCAATAAGTTTTTGGATTCCATGATTTTACCTCCTTATAATATAGGTATTATTTTACTATGTAATGCAAACCCAACGATTTGCGTATAGCCGTTTTTAATCGATACGAAGTGTGCGATATTCTTACAAATATTCACTATTTTGTCGATTGACCTTACTTTTTTTGGTAAAATCGCTCAAAAACCGTAAATATTTCTGTTTTTGACCTATGCATTTCACATAAGTAAGCCTCATCGGCAAAATTTACATCAGATAGGTTCATATTAGCACAAATGCACCGTTGTGTCAATTATTTTAAAAAAAATATATCTGATATTTTTATTTCACATTTGCTCTAATTTATCTATCGGTCACACATTTTCACATTAGCGAATAATTGTTGTTTTTTGTTGTAATTTAAATTTTGACAGTCCTATTTTTTGTCGATTTTAAACGCGTTGCGGCGTTTTTTTCGCCTTAACGAGTCCTCTGCCGCCGCTCCGACAAAACCAAACCGCTTTTATCGATTTTGCGTCACATTTAAAACACCAAATGTAAAAATTGTGCTCCAAACCGATAATTTTTACTTTTTTTACCGCTACAAAAGATAATAACCGCCTGCTTGCTTGCGCTATGTCCCTAATTGCTTACGCTATGTTCGGAAATATTCTTCCAACTATAAAGACAACAAATAATTCTTTTGGTTACGCGATTAAACAAAAAATCTAAAATTTTTTCTTTTTTTCTCAAACAATCGCAACAAAAAAATTATTCTGTTAGGATACCTTCCGCCGCCAAGTCTTTACGTCGGTACAAAACCCCTTTCTTTATAGTTTTTAAATTTACGCCTAAACTTATTCTTGCTTAGGCGCGATATGCGAAATTTGCATCGACAACCATATATAATATATAATTATATATTCGATAGCGTTTTTAATCCGATGTCGTTGCGTGCGTTGTAGGCACAAAACATCCTTTTGTGATAAAAAATCCGTTAAATTCCTTTCGTAATATATTGCAGAATATACAAGCAAAATATTTTTTCGGTTTTTTTATCTAAAACAATTGACAAGTCAAAGCATTAGTGTTATCATAGTTTAGCGTTAAAAATTCACGGGGGTATAGCTCAGCTGGGAGAGCACTTGCTTTGCAAGCAAGGGGTCATCGGTTCGATTCCGATTATCTCCACCAAGGATTGTAGCTCAGTAGGTTAGAGCACCACCCTGATAAGGTGGGGGTCGGTGGTTCGAGTCCACTCAATCCTACCACGTATTTATGCAACCACTCAATCGAGTGGTTGTTCTTTTTCTCCGACCCCGTTTTAATAAGTGGGTGGGGCTCGGGGTGACGCGGCATTGCCGCTATTCCGTCGCCGCTATATTAAATCGTTCTTTCTCTCCCCTGCCTTTCTATGCCGCCGCTCCTTACGAGTCCACTCAATCCTACCACGTATTTATGCAACCACTCAATCGAGTGGTTGTTCTTTTTCTCCGACCCCGTTTTA
>CAKQEP010000018.1 GCA_934230325.1 uncultured Clostridia bacterium
GTTTTTACACTGTGTTTGTTTTCACTGCGTAAGTTTTCCAAATCTACCAAATTGACTATTTTACGCAGTTTATGTCTTTGTCTTTTCCCTTTTGTTTATCTTTTGATTTATATCTCTCAGATAGGCAAAGTATAAGGGGTTTCTCTTATCCCCGCTCATCAAAAATCTAACACAAGCATAATAACACTTTTCACATTTTGTTGTCAAGCGTAATTTAGCAGCATAATGTGAAAAATCATTATTTTTTATTAAAATTATATTCTTTTTTTTAATAAATAGATTCAAACAAAAAGGACAGTTTTTTGCATAAATCGCTTTGCTGCGACGTGGAGCTAGTGGCCGGATTCGTAAGGAGCGTAGCGACGGAATAGCGAGCAAAGCGAGCGTCACATCGTCGCAGCACCGCCCAAAGGCTTGTCGGCATATATTCATATACCGCCTACGCCCTACAGCGGGCTGCTCCTCTCCAACAAAATGCAAGCATTTTGTTGGGTTAATTAGGAATACATACAATTATAGTACAAGTCGGCAAGCATAACGAGAGCAACAAAAAACGGTTTGCTTTCGTCAAACCGTTTTTGTTGCGACTACAAAGCGTAGCCGACGTTGTGGAGCTAGTGGCCGGATTCGAACCGGCGACCTGCTGATTACGAATCAGCTGCTCTACCGACTGAGCCACACTAGCCTATTTTGTATATTTTTTTGCTTCGCTCATTTGCCTGTCGAGATCTCTCGCGGCGTCTTTGGCGGCGATTGCGCGTTTTTTGTCGTACAATTGTTTACCCTTTACCAAGCCGACTTCCACCTTGACAAGGCTGCCGACAAAGTACACTTTGAGCGGCACGAGAGTAAAACCTTTTTCCCTAATCTTGCCTACGAGTCGATTTATTTCGCTTTTGTGGGCAAGCAACACTCTATCGCGAAGGCTGTTAACGTTGCTGAAACTGCCCTTATCGTAATTTTTGATATAGGTATTGACCAGCAACAATTGTCCGTTTTTTATCGTGACGTAACTGTCTTTAAGGTTTATTTCCCCTTTGCGCACCGACTTGACTTCACACCCGACGAGGCGTATGCCCGCCTCAAAAGTATCGATTACAAAGTAATCGTGGTATGCTTTTTTGTTGGTTGCGACTATTTTTGACATAACAAAACTTGCGTTTGGCACGCAATACTATTTTGCGATGATATAGAAAAGTATAGAACAAACGGCAATCACGACGGAAGCAACTATAGTAAGAACTTTTTGTGTGCGTTCCTTACTTTTTGCTTTGTTTTTGCCATAAAAACTTTCATTTTCCGACGATTGACCGCCGATTGCGCCCAAACCCTCGTCGTTACTTTCCTGCATCATTACGATAATGATAACGTATACGGCGGCGATAAGCATCAACGCCATCAAAACTATCCTTGCTACCAACGTAAAGGTTGCGTTGGCGAGTAAAAGTGTAGTCAAATCAAATTCCTCCTACAAGCCAAGACAGTATAGCACAAACGCCGCAATAAAGCAAGTATTTTTTTAAAATTTGTTTAGGAATATCTTTCGTTTTTGTAGATTGCCATTTGCGCCGCCGTTTTTAAAGTTTTTGGCAATTATTTTTTGTCGCGATTTTTAACGTACGATAAGGCTTTTTCCCGTCATTTCCTGCGGTTGCGGAAGATTTAACGCTTGCAACATAGTAGGTGCGATATCGCAAAGCCCGCCATTTTTGAGCGTAACTCCGTCGCAATTTTTGCTCACCATAATAAAAGGAACGTCGTTTGTGGTGTGAGAAGTGCAAATTTTGCCTTGCTCGTCAAACATTTTTTCTGCGTTGCCGTGATCGGCGGTGATAAAAACAGTGCCGCCGTTGTCAACGATGTACTCGGTAAGGCGTTTTACGCAATCGTCCACCGTCTTAACTGCTTTTTGCGCCGCCTCAAAGTTTCCCGTATGCCCCACCATATCGCAATTTGCAAAGTTTAAAATCATTGCGTCGTAATTACCCGTCGAAAGTTCTTTAAGGGCGCGTTCCGTGACGAGCAACGCGCTCATTTCGGGTTGCAAGTCATAAGTTGCGACTTTAGGACTGTCGATAAGGACTCTTTGCTCGCCTGCGTTGGGTTTTTCTTCCCCGCCGTTAAAAAAGAAGGTGACATGGGCGTATTTTTCCGTTTCTGCGATACGTAATTGTTTTTTGCCGCAACTCGCAAGGTACTCTCCCAAAGTATTTTTGGGTTTGTTGGGTTTAAAAGCGACTTCTACGTTTTTGATATTTTTGTCGTATTCCGTCATACAAACCCATTTGACGTTGACTTTTTTGCCTGTTCTGTCAAAGCCGTTGAAGTCGTCGTCTACAAAAGCGCGCGTCAACTCTCTCGGTCTGTCGCTGCGAAAATTGAAAAACACGACGCCGTCGCCGTCGCTTATCGTCGCTATCGGTTTTTGACCGTCGCAAAGGGCGCACGGCAAAACAAATTCGTCCGTAACTCCGTCGGCATAACTGTCGTTGATTGCCTGTTTGTAGTCCGCCGCCTTGTTTCCTTCGCCTTTGACGAGCAAGTCGTAAGCTTTTGCCACTCTTTCCCAGCGGTTGTCCCTATCCATAGCGTAATACCTGCCGCAAACGGAAGCGATTTTGCCAAAGTTTATTTCCGTCATATATGACTGCAACTCGTCGAGATAAGACAGCGCGCTTTTTGGCGGAACGTCGCGGCCGTCCAAAAAACAGTGTACGTATGCGTTTTTTAATCCCTGCCGCTTAAAAAACTCCAACAAAGCAAAGAGATGGTTCATACTGCTGTGAACGCCGCCGTCGCTGACGAGTCCCATGACGTGCACTTTGGTACCCCGCGTCTTTACGTAATCGGCAAGGTCGAGCAACGCCTCGTTTTTAAAAAAGCTGCCGTCTTTGATGGCATTTGTTATGCGGGGAAGTTCCTGAAAAACTACCCTGCCCGCCCCGATATTAAGATGACCTACTTCGCTGTTGCCCATCTGACCGTCGGGCAAACCGACTTCTGCCCCGCTGCATTTGAGCTGCGTGGAAGGATATTCTTTTAACAACCGCTCCACAAACGGAGAGTTGCCGAGTACGGCGTTGCCTACCTTGTCTTTGGTCAAGCCGTACCCGTCCATAATAATAAGCGCCGTAAAATTTTTATTCATAAATTTCTCGTTTTTTTAAGTTTAACGCATCGGTAACGCGGTTTAATGCGATTTTACTATCTGCGCAAATTTGTCGGCTTTTAAACTCGCTCCGCCGATAAGTCCGCCGTCTATGTCGGGCATATCGAGCAAACCTGCGGCGTTTTTCTCGTTCATACTGCCGCCGTACAATATATATTTTTCTTCTGCGATTTTCGCGCCGAACATTTCCTTGATTTTGCCGCGAATAAAGGCAATGGTTTCCTGCGCTTCCTGATTTGTGGCGGTGACGCCCGTGCCTATCGCCCATATCGGTTCATACGCCAAAACCACCTTTGCCGCCTGCTCCGTACTGAGTCCCGCAAGTCCTTGTCTTACCTGCGCCGCCAAAAACGCTTCCGTCGCGCCGTCTTTGCGTTGCGCCAAACTTTCCCCCACGCAAAGGATAGGGATAAGTCCCGCATTCAACGCCGCCAAAAGCCGTTTGTTGACGGTTTCATCCGTGTCGCCAAAGTATTCGCGACGCTCGCTGTGACCTACAATAACGTATTCGACGCCCGCCTCTACGAGCATATCGGCGGAAATTTCCCCCGTAAACGCTCCTTTTTGCTCCCAGTGAACGTTTTGCGCGCCTAATTTAACATTGCTACCTTTGAGCAACTCCGCCGCCGCGTACAAATCGGTAAACGGAACGCACACCGCAACGGTGTTTTTTGCGTCGGCAACGAGGGGCAACAACTCTTTCAAAAGGTTTTTGGCGTCGGCAACCGTATTGTTCATTTTCCAGTTTCCGGCAATAAATTTGTTTTTCATAATAATGTCCTTTGACTTAAAAAAGTCCATACGTATTGTGCTTTTTGAGTAGTGATAAAACAAGTCGCGGTTTAAAAACGCATAGGCGGGTACGCCGCTCGGCAAATTTTTGCTCCGCCAAACCTTATCTTTCGCGTTAATTAACGTCGTCAAGACAAGCAATCCCGGGAAGTTGTTTGCCTTCCAAATACTCAAGACTTGCGCCGCCGCCTGTGGATACGTGGCTTATTTTATCTTTATATCCGAGTTGCGCTACCGCCGCCGCGCTGTCGCCGCCGCCTACGATACTGACGCAATCTTGATTTTTGGCTATCGCTTCCGCAAGTTTTTTTGTTCCGTTTGCAAAGTTGGGCATTTCAAACACGCCCATAGGACCGTTCCATATTACCGTTTTTGCTTTCGCTATGACGTCGCAGTATGTTTTTATCGTTTTTTCGCCTATATCCATTCCCATCATATCATCGGGAATTGCGTTGCTAAAAACGGTTTTTGCGGTTGCGTCGTTGTCAAATCTGTCCGCAACTACGTTGTCGACGGGGAGCAAAAAGTTTTCGTTACGCTCCTTTGCGTGGGCAATGATTTCCGCCGCGAGAGAAACTTTTTCCTCCTCGCAGATGGATTTGCCTACGGTGTAACCCATCGCTTTAAAAAACGTATAAGCCATTCCGCCGCCGATAAGTATATAGTCCGCTCTGTCGATAAGATTTTTGATTACGCCTATCTTGTCGCTGACCTTCGCGCCGCCCAAAACTACGACAAACGGTCTTGCGGGGTGTTGCAACGCACTGTCCAAAAAGTCGAGTTCTTTGTTTATCAAAAAGCCGCAAACGTTGGTTTTGACGTATTTTGCCACGCCGGTAGTGCTTGCGTGCGCTCTGTGAGCCGTACCGAAGGCGTCGTTAACGTAAATATCGCACAAGTCTGCGAGTTTTTTGCAAAACTCGGGGTCGTCGGCTTCTTCTTCCTTGTAAAAACGGGTGTTTTCCAGCAACATAACTTCTCCGTCTTTAAGGCTGTCCGCTTGCTTTTTGACTTCTTCCCCAACGACGTCGCGAGCCATCAAAACCGGCTGTCCCAACAATTTAGAAAACGCTTTTGCGACGGGCGCTAAAGAAAGTTCTTCTACAAACTTGCCTTTGGGACGCCCCAAATGACTGCATAAAATTACCCTTGCTCCGTGCTCGACAAGATACTTGACGGTGGGCAACGCTCCTACGAGCCTATTATCGTCGGTCACGTTTTTGTCTGCGTCGAGAGGAACGTTAAAATCAACTCTTACAAGACACTTTTTGCCTTTTACGTCAATGTCGGTTATACACTTTTTCATACCCTGTTTACCCCTTGCGGTTTTGAATATTTTTGTTTTTTTATCGGATTTGCGTTGCGGCGAAATCGGTAACAAAACTATATTTTATTGTAATATTCGCGACGGAAAAAGTCAAACGAAAATACGCCGTATTTGATTACGACGTATACTTATCTTTGCGTTTGCCGCAAAAACTCCTCCACCAAAGACAATATGGCGGCGGTATTCGTCTGCGCCATAACTTTGACCACTACGCTTTTGGCGTCGCGCATACCTTTCAACGCCACCGCCACGTGCTTTTTTAGGTCGTTTGCGACTACTCTGTCGGCGTATATTTTTTTTAACGTCGCAACTTGCTCTTTGAGCGCGTCCGCAACGTCGTACTCAAACGGTTTGCCTTTTATTTGCGCAAAAACGTAAGGTTTGCCTATCGCGCCCCTGCCTATCGCTACGCCGAAGCACCCCGTTTGCGCCTTGACTTTTTTAAAACTGTCCTCGTCTACGACGTCGCCGTTGGCAAATACGGGAATATCCACCGCCGCAACGACGTCGGCAATGACGTCCCAGTCGGCTTTACCCGAAAACTGTTGGTCGGAGGTACGTCCGTGCACCGTCAAAAAGTCTGCGCCGCCGTCCTGCAACGCTTTGGCAAACTCGACGGCGGTGTTTTGGTTGCCAAAACCTTTTCTGAACTTTGCGGAAACGGGTTTGTCGGTGTTTTTTTTCAACGCTTTAATTATTTTTGACGCAAGCGAAGGATTTTTCATCAATGCACACCCTTCTCCGTTGCTGACGATTTTGCGTTGCGGGCACCCCATATTGACGTCGATATAATCAAAATCTTGCAAAACGTCGTACTTTGCGACTTCCGCAAAAACTGACGGCTCGCTACCAAACAACTGAACGGATTTTTTGCCGTCTTCGTCGCAAAACAACAACTTTAGCGTATTAGGATTTTTGTAAGTGAGAGCCTTTGCCGACACCATTTCCGTCACGGTAAGACCGCAACCGTACTTTTTTGCAAGCCGCCGCAACCCCGCGTCGGTGTATCCCGCCAACGGGCTGAGCATAGTGTCGGGTAAATCAGCAATCATCGAGAGCCTCTTTTGCTTGCCGCCACAACTTGTCCGTCAAGTCGGGGGAAGCGTCGCAAAACTTTACGCCGTCGTCGGCAAGGCGTTTTTCTACGTATTCAAAGCGGTTGACAAAACGGTTTATCGCGGCGTTTAAAGCAACTTCCGCATTTACGCCGACAAACCGACATAGATTGACGATACTAAAAAAAAGGTCGCCGATTTCGTGAGCGATTTGCTCCGAATCTTTGCCTTTTAGCGCGGCGGTGACTTCGGAAACTTCTTCCAAGCACTTTTGCCTTACGCCTTCTTGCTCCGACCAGTCAAACCCGACCTTTGCCGCGCGTTTACCCACTTTTTGCGCCCGCATAAGCGCGGGCATACCCTGCGGAACGTCCTTTAAATCCTGCGTCGCAGTCAAAAACTTTTTTTCTTTGGCTTTGTTGGATTCCCAAACCTTCAACGCGTCGCTGCCGCTTGACGCTTTGTCCGCGCCGAAAATGTGCGTGTGACGGGATATGAGTTTGTTGCATAATGCGTCGGCAACGGCAAATTTGTCAAACAATCCGTCGTCTTGCGCCATTTCGTCCACAAACAAACTCTGCAACAACAAGTCGCCCGTTTCTTCCTTTATTTTTTCCTTGTCTAAAGTTTCTATCGCGTCTACCAACTCGTAGGCTTCTTCCACAATGTTGGCGCGTATTCCGCTCAAGGTCAGACCTCTGTCCCACGGGCAACCGTCGGGACTGCGCAAAAATCGCAAAATGTCTTCCGCGTCGCAAACGGTAAACCTTTTTTTGTTTAAAAAACTCTGCTTTGGTATAAAAACGGCAACGCCGTCCGACAACTTTTCTACTTCGGTTTTTTGCCAGCCGTCTTTAAAAACGTATGCTTGAGTATGCGGCAAAAACGTTTCCTCCGCATACTTTTTTATGTTGTCAAACTCCCCAGTCAACAACAAATCGAAACACGACGCGTTTTTGTCGATGTTTTTTTTGTCGCAGTTTAAAGTGACAAAACCGTCGCTATCAACGGGCAACTCCGATATTTTCATTATTTTTTCCTCGCGCAAATTTTTTGGCGACGGCTTTAAAGCTTACCCCTTCAAACACGTTGAACGCCAGCGTGCAACATACGTATATTGCGCCCGCCACCGCAACGATTACGAGAGTGCCGACGGCAGAATCCGCAAAATCGGGAAACAACGCTTTAAACGTAATTATCGCCGCCGCCATTATCACGCAGTTTGCCAAAGGTTTGACAAAAGAGTCAAACACGTCGTAACGTATTCCGACGAGTTTTTTGAGGTATACCGCGCTTATCGCCACGCATAAAAGATAACACAAAACGGTAGAAAATGCAACCGCAAATACGTTTATATTTGCTATCGGCAACAAGAAAAAATTGACAACGGTCTTTACCGTAATTCCCGCAACAAGAATCAAAAGGCTGACGTACTCTTTGCCCAAACCGTTAAGTACGGAAGAAAAGGTTCCGTGATAGGTGATAAGCGCGCACGCGGCAGAACAAATAGTGAGCAACTCCGCCGCAAGCAAAACGTCGCTTTGCGGCAACGCGCCGTACAACAAGGAAATTATTTGCTTGCTCAAAAGCAAAAATCCGACGGCGCACGGCAACACTATTACGTTGTCCATTTTAAAGGCAACGTTTACCTTTTTTTGTATCGATTTTGCGTCGCGAGCCGCTGCCGAACCGCTTATGCTCGGCAAAATCGCCGCCGCTACCCCGCCCGCAAGTATGACGGGCATTGCGTACATCGAGTGAACGGGACCGCTCCACACTCCGTACAGCCGAGTTGCGTTTTGCCCCGCAAGTTTAAGTACCATCGCGCTGTCCGTCAACTGCGACAAGGGCAACAGTACCCCGCACAAAGTCACGGGCAAAGCGATTTTTAACAGGTTTGCCGTTATTCTTTTGTCAAAAAAGGTCGCGCCGCAAAACGGTTTTGGTTGCGGCTTGCGTCTTTCTTTTAAAAAAGCAATCAAAAGTACGGCAGTACCCGCTACTTCCGACAACGTGACGGCAAATACCGCCCCCGACACCGCCGCGTTTACGTCGGGCAGAAAAGCGCGGGCAAACAACAACCCCGCAACGAGTTTTACCGTTTGCTCGGCAATTTGCGACAATGCGTTGGGAAACATCTTCATAACGCCGGCAAAATATCCCTTAAACGCGCTCGCTACGCTTACGAGAAAAACGGCGGGACTCAACGCGCGATACGCCGCCGCAATCGCAACGTTTCCTTGAATCTCGGCTATGCCGTCGGCAAAAACAAACAGCAAAACCGAAAACAACAACCCCGCCCCGCCGCTCAACAACGTTCCGCAACGCAATATCAATCGACAGTTTAAACAACTCGCCGTTTCGTCCGATTGCGCAACAAGACGACTTATCGCAACCGATAACCCCGTAGACAGCGTTATCAGCATCATAAAAAGCGGAAAAACAAGCTGATACAATCCCGTTCCTTCCGTTCCTAATAAGTTTGTAAGCGGAATACGATATACCGCGCCCAAAACTTTTGCGACGACGCCGCCAACGGTCAATATCAACGCGCCTTTTACAAATGATTTTTTATTTTTGTTTTCTACTTTGTCCGACACCTTATCCATACGGATAATATATGTAAAACCTGCCGTTTTTAAGCAAAAGACAAACAAAAGAACCTAAACTCAAACCAAAAAGAAAAAAAGGACTAAAAAAAACGAAGCGTACGGCAAAAAAACCGATACGCTCCGCTTACACAAAGGAGAATCTCAAACGTCTGTAAAAAATTGTTACGCTACCGCTCGTCTTGCCGCACCTCTACGCTCATCGCTTTTGACGTTTTAAAAAATAGCCGCCGCAAAGAGCGAAAAAGACTATCAATACGACCGACAAGTTTTTTGTCGCGTTTACAAGGGGGTGAGAATAGCCGCGACGATTATTTTTGCGCAGCAAAAACGCCTCGCGCCTTTTAGGATAAGGATTTTTTGATTATTTGCGACGG
>CAKQEP010000019.1 GCA_934230325.1 uncultured Clostridia bacterium
GCCAAAGATCCGAGCGACGTCAAGGCGTTTGCGGGTTGGTTTACCGAGAGAAACGGCACAGGCACTCGCGTAACCGATCAATTCGGCAACGGCTACGGAAACTGGAACGTTGCTACGGCAGTGAGTTTGTACGCTTATTTTGCGGATATATACGAGTTTAAACTTGACGGAGAAACTTATTCTCTTATCAATGTAATGAGCGACGTCAACTACCTGTCCGAACTCACCGTACCGGCGCAGTACAACGGAAAGACGGTTGCATTGATAGAGGCGAGAGCCTTTGGTAATTGCGGCGGCATCAAGGTTATCAACCTTCCCGACACGATAAGTTACATAGAATTAGGTACAAACGGCGCAACAAATTCCGGTTCTGCGTTTCAAAGTTGCGTCAATTTGACAGACATCAACGTAATTTACAAACGCGGAAATCATGAAAGATTTTACGCTTCTCAAGACGGCGTGTTGTACTACAACAATCCGTACACCGGCGTTGAATTGAAAGCCTACCTTAAAAAGGACGCGGAATTTGTCGTTCCCGACAAAATTACCGTCACGACGGGCGAAAACGACGACGGATACGTTGTAGAGGACTGGTTGGTATCTTATATCGGCAGAGGCGCGTTTTATGACCTTCAATTGCAAACGGTGACGATAGGCGCAAACGTAAAATCGATTTTGGCGTACGCGTTTAACCGCTGCAACGTTTTAAAAACGGTATATTCCGCGCCTACGCCCGAAGGACAAGAGCCTGTAAGTCTGGAAATCGAAACTTATGGCTTTAACTTCTGCGCCGCGCTTAAAGAAGTCAATTTGCCCGCAAGATTCTCCAAAATAAATACGTTTATGATATTTACTTGTCAAGAGTTGTCTGCAATCAACGTAGAAGAAGGCAACGCAAACTTTAAGACGGAAGACGGCGTATTGTTTACGGCGGACGGAAGCACTTTGTTGTTGTACCCGGCTGCAAAAAGAGGCAACTACACGGTACCGACGAGCGTACAAGTGATAGGACCGAGAGCCTTTAACGCCTTGACTCGTTTGGGCGTTCTCACCATCGGCGGACACGTAAGAGAAATCAGCAGTTACGCTATATCCAACCTTTGGTCGCAAAACGCGGTGATAAACTTCACCGGAAAGGCCGACGAAATGGATTTGACGATACAGTCCAACGCATTTTATTACAACGACCACCTTACGGAGATAACGTTGCCGGAAAACTTGCAAGTTTTGAGCAAAAACGCCTTTATCACCTGCTATTCAATCAAGAGAGTCACCTTAAACAGCGTCGCTAAGGAAGGCGTATTCAGTATCGATACGCCCGTATTTGCCGACGGCGTGCAGGAACTTCGTTTGGGGGCGGGCATACCCATATTAGATTTTACCGGCATATTCGGATTGGGTTTGAGGAGCGTGGTGGTAAACCCCGCCAACCCCAACTACACGTCCGTTGACGACGTTGTGTTTAACAAGGAAGTAACGGAAATTTTGTTTTTCCCGACAGCCAAAGGCGGAGAATACACAACTCCCGCATCCGTCGTCAAGATAGGCGCAAACGTATTTTTAAACAGACCGTACCTGACAAAAGTAACTTTGACGAGCAAAATTACAGAAATAGGTAAATCGGCGTTTAGCGGTTGCTCTAAACTCACGGAAATTGATTTTGGCGCAAACAGCGCATTGACAAAGATTGATTCCAAAGCGTTTGCAAACTGCGAGTTGCTGACGGAAATTACTTTGCCCGCAAGTCTTACGACGCTTGGCGAAGGTTATGACGCGAGCGTATTTGACGGTTGTATTCGTTTGGAAAAAATCAACGTAGAACAAGGTAGCAAAAAGTTTATATCCAAAGACGGCATTTTGTACGGCAAAGGAGAAACGGAAGCCGACCTCTACAAAACTCTCGTTAAAGTACCCGCAAGAGTAACCGTTGCAAACGGCATTGCAGACCTGCCAAAAACGCTTAGCGGCATAGCCGACTACGCTTTTGCGGGCAACGAAATTGTCACTTCCGTCACTTTTGGCGGCGGCATAAACGGCACTCTCGCGATAGGCAAAAACGCTTTTGAAAACTGCCAAAGACTGACGAGCGTCACGCTTCCCGACGGGTTGACGAGCATAGGCGCGTACGCCTTCCGCAACTGCGTTAAACTTACGCGCGTCGATATGCCCAACTCAATCGCAAGCATAGGCGACTATGCCTTTGAAAACTGCTTTGCGCTTGCTGCGGCAGAGTTTGCGAGCGGAAACGACGCTACTCGTCTTGCCATAGGTCGCGGCGTGTTTTCCGCAACCGCAATCAAAACGTTGCAAATTCCGGAAAGAACAAACGTCATCACAAAGAGCGCGTTTGCAAAAATGACGGCTCTCACTTCTATTACGTTGCCGTCCTCTTTGACGCAACTCGATATGCTTTTTGCGGACTGGGAGAAAAAAGGCTCGCCCAAACAGGTGTACAGCATACTTTCCGATACTTACTGCTCTAATCTTTCTTCCGTGACCTTCAACGGCGAAAGCCAACTCAAAGAAATAATGATAGGCGCGTTTGAAGGGTTGACGTCTTTGTCGGAATTTGTCATTCCGTCAACCGTAGAAACGATAAAAGCGAGAGCGTTTTTAGGTTCGGGTTTGCAAAACATCACTATACCGAGTTCCGTCACCAAAATGGGGCATCAGGTATTTGAAAATTGCAAAAAACTTAAAACGGTTGTGTTTGAAACGGACAACATAGAAGGCTATCTCGACGAAACGGTGCAGTACGATTACGAAAATATGTTCCGCAACTGTACTTCTTTGGTTAGCGTTAAGTTGCCGTCCGCTCTCAAAAAACTTGCGATAAGCATGTTTGAAGGTTGCGTAAAACTCGAGTCTTTGCTTATACCCAAAACGGTAGAAATAATAGAGCCGAGCGTGTTTATGCAAACAAACTCTCTCAAAACGGTAACGTTGGAAAGATTTACGGCGGAGGACGGCGCGGACAAAGCGGGCAAAATCAGCCTTAAAACCATTTATTACAACGCGTTCTTAAAATCCGCAATCACCGAGTTTGTTTTTTACGACAACCTTGACGGAAACATCAACTTTGGAAATTCGTTTACTATTTATGGGTTTAGTCAAGACGGCACAAAATATAAATCGACTACCACACGCGGGCAGACGTTGATATTTAGCAACTGCAAAAAGATGACTACGATAACGATATCCGACTCGATAAAACCCTCGATGGTTACCAACATTATCGGAGATTTGCACGCGCTTAAGGAGATTAAGTTTGGCGCAAACAGCGAGTTTGTCATCGACGCGCCCTTTGTATTCAACAAAGACGGCAAAACGATAGTGTACTCCTACGCCGACAACTCCAAAGAATTTATACTGCCGGCAGGCGTCGAAAATACGGGCAACAAACTCTTTGCTTACAGAGATTTTGAAACGTTGTATCTCCCCGACACAATCAAAACGATAGGTCAGGAAGCATTTAAAGCCTGCGTCAATCTCAAAAACATTATTTTCTATCAGACCAAAGCGACGACGATAGGAGAAGGAGAAGACGCAATGACGGTGTATAGCGCGGTTTTGGACGAAAACGGCAAACCCAAAGCAGTACAAAGTCCCGACGAAATTAAACTTACCACGATAGGTCCGTACGCGTTTATGGAGTGCCACGCGTTGCCTTCCTTCGAGTTTTATCCGAGCATAAAGACGGTAGCAGAGTGCGCGTTTGCTAATTGTAGTTCTTTTACGAGCGTCACTATACCTTCTACCGTCAATTTGGGAATGACGTTCGCCGTCTTTTCAACTTGTAAGTCTTTGACGACGGTGACGATAAACAACTCGATGGTAGCGGCAGGTATGTTTGCGGATTGTACAGCGTTGACCTCTGTCACGCTTTCGGAAAGCGTTACCACTATAGGCGGCGGCGCGTTTGGCAACTGTGTAAACCTCAAGAGCATAACTTTACCCGCAAACCTCAGTGTCATAGAAGACAGCGCGTTTTCTAATACGGGAATTACGACTATAGATATTCCCGTTACCGTCAAAACTATAGGCGGCAACGCGTTTGAAGGTTGCGCTGCGCTCACTACGGTCAATATTCCGGAAAACACGATGCTTTCTAATTTAGGCAGTTCTGCCTTTAAAGATTGCGTGTCGTTGGAAAACATAAAAATCGACCACGCCAAATCTCTTACCAGAATCGGCGTTCAAGCCTTTGAAAACACGGCGTTGACTTCCTTTGTGTTTGGCGACCACCAACTCAATATAGGCAGAACTATGTTCCGTTACTGCACAAAACTGCAGTCGGTGTCTTTGCCCTCCAAGTTGGTGACCACAAACGAAGCTTGGTTTGACGGTTGCACGAGTCTGACCAAAATCACTTACAACGGCTATACGGGGGACAAAAACTTTGCGTTGCCAAACACCGTCAAAAACCTGTCTTTCTATCTCTTTAGAGGTACCAAGATTGACTACGCGGATATTTCGTGGATAAGCGGAAACAACAATTTAAGAAGTTACATCTTTGAAAATTGTACCGAACTGAAAGAAGTTGTTCTTTGCCCCGACTTGACCTATATACCTTACGCAATGTTTTCGGGGTGCTCCTCGCTGACGGAAATCACTATACCCGACGGTGTGACGATAATAAATATGTACGCCTTTGCAAATACGGGCTTGACAAAAGTGACCATACCGAGTCGCGTAAATACCATCAAAGCGTATGCTTTTGCCAACGTCGGAATAACTCAAATAGCGTTGCCCGAGCGGTTGACTACGATGGAAGCAAACGCGTTTAGAGGCACAAAGATAAGGTCGTTGGATTTGTCCAAGTTTGAGTTGTCTACTTTTGCAAAAGGTACTTTCCAAGAGTGCGAATATTTGGAAGAAGTAATACTCAACAGCAACTGGACCAAGATACCGTCATACTTCTTTTACGGCTGTACTTCCTTGCAAAGATTCGAGTTGCCGATATCTATTACCGAAATAGGCGATTACGCTTTTGCAAATTGCTCGAGTTTGACCGAGTTGGAAATGGCAGGCACGGGCTTGACGAGTATCGGCAAATGCGCGTTTGTCGGTTCTGCGTTGACAAAGGCTACCGTTCCGTCAATCGTGATAAAGATAGGCGACGGCGCGTTTAATACGGCTTCTCTTACTCAACTCACCGTTGACGAGAAAAACAAAGACTTTAGCGTACAAAACGGATTTTTGGTAAACAAAGACGGCGAAATCGTGTCGTACTTCGGCAAATTGTCCGACGTAAACTTTGACGGCTTTGACAAGATACCTGCGGGATTCTTCAACGGCAGAGAAATTACTTCCTTGACCGTGCCCGCCTCTGTCAAGACAATAGGCGACGGCGCGTTTGAAAACTGCGTCATCGATACGATAACCTTCCAAACGGGCAGTATGCTGGAAACTATAGGTGCAAAAGCCTTTTTAAACAGCACGTTAAAATCCATAGATTTACCCGCAAGCACAAAATCAATAGGCAACAGCGCCTTTGAAAACTGTTCTGCGTTGACTTCCGTCACCGGCGCGGGTAGCGCGACGTTTGGCACAAACGCGTTTAAAAATTGCGTAAATCTTACCTCGTTCACGTTGCCCGATACGATTACCGCCATACCCGAAGGTATGTTTGCAAACAGCGGATTGACTTCTATCGTTATCCCCGCAAGCGTGACCGAAATAGGTAAGGAAGCCTTTGCAAATTGCGCAAAACTTGCTACGGTTACCTTTGAGAAAGACAGCAACTTGACCGTTGTGGGAATGTCCGCATTTGAAAACAGCGGATTGACTTCCGTCGCTATCCCCGCCTCTGTACAAACTTTGAGCACGTACTGCTTTAGAAACTGCAAAGACTTGACGACCGTTACCTTTGCCGACAGCGAAGTAACCCTTTCTCTCGGCGTGAGCGCTTTTGCAAACTGCACCGGCGTTAAGGAAATAGTTCTGCCCGAAAACGTAATTATTCTCGAAAGTAGCATAGGTAGGGCTCAAAACGTGTTTGAAGGCTGGACTGAGCAACAAACGATAAGAGTAAAGGCAGAGAGAAGAGAGTTCTGCGGAATGTTTGTCAGAATGTTCTTTATGGGCGGATTCTGGGACGGCGGCTGCAACGCAAAAATCGTGTATGAATACGTTGCAGAGTGACCACACTCTTTGTGCAAAACTTAAAACCAAGACAAAAGGTAAAACTTAAAACCAAGACAAAAAGCGGAGCGATTTTCGCTCCGCTTTTTGTATGCGGCGGCGTTGCGGTACCATTTGGCGGCGGGGCGGTTGCGGGGTAAACGGGCGGTCAAACTAAAATATCGATGAAAAAAAGGCGTATTTGCATACTTTGCTATTGACAAATCAAAAAGCCGTGTTAAAATGTAAGCACAAAGTCACATTGAGGCAAATCCTTATCGGGTTTGCCCTTTTTATTATTGCTAAAAGGGAGGTAAACATGGCAATAAATTACATTACCGGAGAACTTTCAACCGACAAATCGCTTAAATTCACCGTGATAAACAAAGTCAGTCAGGGAGAACACAAATCTACGACGTTGCAAATCAAAATTCCCAATCTGTTTAAAGATTTTTCTTACAATCTCGAGTTTTTGTGTCCGCGAAACAAAAAATTCTGCACTGCTACGGTAGAAAAAGAACTCGACGACCAACAAACGTACTGGCTCAAATATCCGCTTGACAGCAGCATCTTGTCTTGCAGGGGAACGGTTTACGTTCAGGTTTGCGGGCGCGCCGCAGTAAACGCCGAAACGATGATTTTTAAGTCCGTCAAATCGTCGGAAGCCTGCTTTGAAGTCAATGCAAGCATCGACGGCGACGGCGAACCTTACGCAAAAAACGACCTCGTCGGATTGCTTATCGACAAGGTTAAAAAAGCCGACGATTTATGCGTAAAAGCGCAAAATGCGGCAAACAAAATACTTGCAGACGCGCAAAACGGAGCGTACAACGGCAAAGACGGAGTAAACGGAGCAGACGGCAAAGACGGAACAAACGGTAAAGACGGAACTAACGGTAAGGACGGAGTTACGCCTACTATTACCGCAAAAGCAACCACTCTCGAGGCGGGCAGCGCCGCAACCGTGTCAAAAACAGGTACGGACGCCGCTCCCGTGTTAAATTTCGGCATACCTAAAGGCGACAAAGGAGATAAGGGCGACAAGGGTGACAAAGGCGATAAAGGAGAAACGGGCGCAAGCGGCGTTAACGGAGCAAAGGGCGCAGACGGCAAGGACGGAATTAACGGAAAAGACGGAACAAACGGTAAAGACGGAGTTACGCCTACTATTACCGCAAAAGCAACCACTCTCGACGCAGGCAGCGCCGCAACCGTGTCAAAAACGGGTACGGACGCCGCTCCCGTATTCAATTTCGGCATACCTAAAGGCGACAAAGGGGATAAGGGCGACAAGGGCGACAAGGGCGATAAAGGCGAAACGGGCGCAAACGGCGTCAACAGCGTTTCTTTGGGTATGGCGGCAAGCGGTTTTGTTGCGGGCAAGCCCATAGGAATGACTTCGGACGGCAAGTTGGGCAACGTGGAAGGCGGCGGAGGCGGTTCGGACGCCGATTTACGCACGGCGTTCAACAATTTGTTTTCTTACGAAAGTTCGACGAGAACTTTGTCGATAACTTATTCCGCAGTGAGCGAAAGTGAGGCGGGTTGATGGCTGATTATCGTACGCAATACCAAAAAGACGGCGGAACCGTTTATACGCCCAACAAAATTTATTTCAACGGCAACGTCGTCGCAAAAATTATGTTTAACGGAACGTTGGCGTGGATAAAACCCGATATTTTTACCATCAAAAAAGGCAGACAACTCAAACGCGCCTATTATTCGGACGGCGATTTCGTCATTTATGATACGGAAGCGTTTGCGTCGCAACCCAAAGAAACGGCGCAGCACGTGTTGAAAAGAATTTCTCCGTCAGAGTTGGCAACGGCGGAAGAAGGGTATTATTTTGTGGATAATATCTGAGCCGCTTTTTGACTTTGACGTTATGCGACCGCCAAAAACTAATTTAATCAAAATCAAAAAAGGAGAAAAATAAAATGGATAAACAACAGGCGTTGCAAAAACTCGGCGAGGGGGTTGAGTTCAACGGCGTGACGTATCACTATCGTCCGGAGTTGATTGCGTCGTTAAGCGAGTGGTGGGGGACGGATTCCGCCGCCGACTTCGATTTTGACAAGGCAGAACAAAACTACGGCTACCTTGTAGAAGGACTAAAAAAGTATAATGCGGTGTTTGGTTCGGACGGTCTTATTTGGATGTCAAATATGCGCACTTACGAGGGCAACTTGCTTTTGGACGACTACATAACCGTCTTCTTTAAGGAAGTGTACGGCGGCGGATATTTCAATAAGGAAGCCGAAACGATTTTGCTGTATGACAAAAATTTAAATTCTACAGGCGTAGAGTTGGGCAGAGCGTTAAATAAAGAATATCCTAAAATTATTTACGTCGCGGCAGACGGAACGCAAACCGATTATAGCGAAAAAACTTATCGCATGACTAAAAATTCTTACGTTGTGATTACCAACTGACGCGCAAACAACGCAAACTAAATAAAGCTGCCAAAAAAAGCGGGGACGTATCTATCGCGCCCCCGTTTTTTTGGTTTGTAGCCTTTAGCGAAAAAACAACCACCGCTTGGAGCGGTGGAATAAAAAATCTTCAGATAAAAGAAATCCTACTATGATTGACGTAAATTCGAATGAGATTTTTTACGCAAAGTTTTGCCGACAGAAACTCAGGTTTGCCTGCGTTTTGCAATGGTTTTTGCCGCAAAAATTGTCCGAAAATTGTTTTGAGAAAGCGGCGGCGTTGTTCTTACTCAACGGTTTTTAAAAAAATCCGACAAATCGCAAGTATTTTTTTGCTTTTTTGCGGCGTTTTGCTTGCGCAAAAACGGTAAAATGTGCTAAAATCATTTCATGCGGCAATGCGCCTTATCACGCCGAACAAAAGCGGGGCAGAGTAAGATGACGTCAAAACCGCCCGCCCGCCGATAATCGACGGAAGGGGAAGAAACGCCGCCAAAATCTAATAATTTTGTGGAGAGGTATCGAAGTGGTCATAACGGGGCTGACTCGAAATCAGTTTGCGAGCAATCGCACATGGGTTCGAATCCC
>CAKQEP010000020.1 GCA_934230325.1 uncultured Clostridia bacterium
GGGGGTGTAGCTCAACTGGTAGAGCGCTTGAATGGCATTCAAGAGGTAAGGGGTTCGACCCCCCTCATCTCCACCAACTCGGCTTCGGTATGCTACGCATTTTGCAAATCGATGCCGATAGTAAACGAATGGGTTTTTGGCAAAACCAGCAATAAGCCGACTTTTGGGCAGGCAAAGCAGAGCGGCGGCGGCAAAAACTCTCGGGAAGATTTTTCTTCCTGTACTACGGGGGTATGGCTCAGTTGGTAGAGCGTCGCGTTCGCAACGCGAAGGTCACGAGTTCGAATCTCGTTATCTCCACCAGAGGCAAAAATAGGTCAAAAAAGCCTGTTTTTGCCCTTTTTTTTGCACATTTTTGAATGTTGTGTAGATTTTATTACTACCGATTGCTATTGTTTTTTTCTAAATATGGCACATTTCTGTGGCATTTTTTTTAATAAAATGCAATTTTAAATTGTTGATTGCTCTATTTTTGTGGTGATATTTGCGTTTTGTATTGTGTTTGATGCGTTTTTGGTATATAATATCTTTATGACGCAAACAAAAAAATGGGTAACTATCCTTTTTGTTATCCTACAAACCGTAATATTTTTCACGTTTGTGGCGGGCGATTTGACGCTCGAATGGGATACTTCTTGGGTGAAGTACGTCGGTATTTTGCTGTGCCTGTTTTACGCTTGCGCTTTTTGCAAAAATTTAAACGACGCGTTTTTGACGTTGGCTTTGTTTTTTACCGCCGTCGCAGATTACTTTTTGCTCGTTATCAACAACCGTTTCGAAGCGGGCGTGACTGTTTTTATCGTGGCGCAGATTTTTCATTTTGCGCGGATAGCAACGTTAAAAACTTTAAAAACCAACTTGATTTCCGTTGCGGCGCGGATTTTGCTCGCTGTTGTCGCTCTCGTTTTGTTGGCGGTCACAAACAATTTTGATACTCTAAACTGTCTTGTAGCAATTTACTTTCCGTTGCTGTTGGTAAATACTGCCGACGCGCTTTTTGTCGCCTTAAAAAATAAAAAGCGTATCCTTTTGTTTGTCGGGTTCTGCTTGTTTGTTTTGTGCGACGTTTGCGTGGG
The DNA here is from genome assembly GCA_934230325.1 of uncultured Clostridia bacterium. GTDB lineage: Bacteria > Bacillota > Clostridia > Christensenellales > CAG-314 > SFEB01. The sequence continues at coordinate 1,077 of CAKQEP010000020.1, forward strand.
ACTTTACAATATCGATATAAATTTGCCGACAAAATTAGTCAATGCCGTTTCTTTTTTTATGTGGGTGTTTTACTTGCCGTCGCAAACGCTCATTGCGTTAAGTCAAAATGCGTTGCAACCGACCTAAATGCGCATTGTGTGCGGTTTGATTTTAGTCCAAATATATGGTTTTTTCGCCGTTTAACCTGCAATAAACTTCGTAATCTATCGTTGCGGCGCGCTTAGCTATTTGTTTTGCGGTAACAAATTTGCCCGCAACTTCCGCATTGTCGCCTACGTCCGCGCGCATACCGTCTTTTAACAGTACGAAACAATGGTTCATACATATATTGCCTATTATTTTGCAATATTCGCCGTTTAAGTATACCCGACCTTTGCCCGACAAGCACCTGAAAAGACCGTCGGCATAACCTATATCGAGAACGGCAATTCTGCATTCTTTGCGCGCGATAAATCCTGCGTCGTACCCCAACGTTTCGCCGATTTTTAGTTTGTTGACCTGCAATATCGTCGCGTAAACGCTTTTTATCGCAAGCGCGTTTGTATCCCCTATCCCGTACAAGCCCGCGCCAATGCGTACTGCGTCGTATTTGTTTTGCATCGTCGCAGCGCCGCCGCTGTTGCATAAGCAAAAAGACAAATTTTTAAAGCCTGCCGCCTTAATTTCGGCTACGGCGGCGTCGAAAGCGGCAATTTGAGTTTTGTTTATTTCTTTTTGAAGTTTAGTGCGTGGCGCAGACGCGCTTAAATGCGCAAAAACGCCTTTAACGTCAAAACCTTCGTTTTTGATTTTTTTTAATGCGCCCAAAACTTTGTCCAAACCAAACCCCAACCGATTAAATCCGCAGTTTATTTTTAACCAAACGGGCGGGCGTGCGGACGTTGCCGCCAAAGTATTAAAATATTCTTCGCAAAACACGCTCTGCGTCAAGGAATACTTTGTCAGTAAACCCGCCTTGTTTAACGGAGTTCGCCCCAAAACGACAATCGGCTTGCTTATGCCGTTTTTGCGCAACAAAACGCCTTCGTCGGCTTTGGTTACGACAAATCCGTCCGCGCCAAACCGTTGCAGACGCTTGCTCGTTTCTACTGCGCCGCAACCGTACGCGTCGGATTTTACTACGCAGTAAGTCGCTGCGGGCGCGCATCTTTTTTTTATGGTATCAAAATTGTTTTTGAGAGCAACGGCGTCAATCAAACTAAAACTCATATTAAATTATATGTGCATTAACGTAAATTTGTTGTAAATATTTATTTTTTTGCCGCGCTACGTTTGACAAAATACCGCCGACAAACCTATAATATCTATTGAAAATCAACGACGTCAAAAATTTGCTTTTGGAGGCAGTATCGACGGCTTCTTTTGGGAATAATTCAACCAAAAAGTAAACGCAACGACAAAAAACGGAGAATAAAAATATGGTAATAGGACTTATCGCGCACGACAAAAAGAAAAACGACATCATAAATCTCGCAAAACAATACAAGGACGTTTTGGCAAAACATACGTTGTACGCTACGGGAACTACGGGAACGTTAATTATGGGGGAAACAGGCTTGTCCATCAACCGTATGAAAAGCGGTCCGCTTGGCGGCGACCAACAAATAGGCAGTATGGTTGCCGACAACAAGATAGATATGCTGATATTTTTGAGAGATCCGCTCACGGCGCAACCGCACGAACCCGACGTATCCGCACTACTTCGTTTGTGCGACGTACACAACATTCCCCTTGCGACAAACATAAGCACCGCTCAGATTTTGCTTGACTCTCTCGACAAAAATCAATAATTTTGCCGCCGTAAGTTTACGGCGGTATTTTTTTGTCCGCTAACGCCGATAAAAATATTCGTAAGTTATTGACAAAAATCAAAAAACGATATATATTTTAATTAGATAAAAATCAACGGCTTTTTTATCGATAAAAGTTTAATAAATACGACGTCAGTATTAAGAGGAAATATGATAAGCAAAACAGATTTTTCCGTCAGTAAAGCGACGGTTTTGAGGTTGCCGTCCTACCTGCGCTACCTCAAACGCATAAAAAAAGAAGGCGTAAACGTCATCAGCAGTACAAAAATCGCTACCGACCTCTCGCTCAATCCCGTTCAGGTTCGCAAAGACCTCGCGGCAATAAGCAGCGGCGCGGGAAAACCTAAAATCGGGTTTAAGGTCAACGATTTGATAAACGACATCAGCGAGTTTTTGGGATACGACAACAACAACGACGCCGTGCTTGTCGGAGTCGGAAGGTTGGGCAACACGCTGTTAAACTACACCGGTTTTAATAGTTATGGCTTGAATATCGTTGCTGGATTTGACACAAACCCCGATATTGTCGGCAAAACCGTCGCAAACAAGCCCGTTTACGATATATCAGAACTCCCCCGCGTGGTCAAAGAACAAAATATCAAAATGGGAATAATCACCGTGCCGAAAGAATGCGCGCAAAAAGTGTGCAACCTTATGATAAGCAGCGGTATCGTCGCGATTTGGACTTTTAGCCATATTCACCTAAATATCCCCGACAACATAGTGATAAAGTACGAAGATATGGCGGCGTCGCTTGCCCTTTTGTCTAATCAACTTCATCAACTGCTAAACAAAGACAAAGACTGATATTTTGCGTTTGTTTTTGCTACCCCTTTGCGGCAATCGTCGCAAAGGGGTTTTTGTATGCGCAAAAAAATTTAAAAAAGCCTGATTTAGCCCTAAAAGATAGGCAAAAACAAAATCCGAAGCGGTTTAAAATTGTTGCGGGAATTTTGCTAAACGGTAATATCCCTAAACTAAAACTTTTTTGGCGTAATTGCTTGACTTTTTTGCAGGCTTGATTTAAAATGTTTTTTGAACTAAAAAGACAAAAGAGGTAAATCATGCAAAACAGACAACCCGATATTTTTGACGAAGTGTTGCTACTAAACAGCAAGTGGATAAATTTAAACAACGCAATGCTCATGTACGCCCCGCGCTTGCAAGGTAAACTGTCTTTTGACAAATACAACCTTGACCACAACGAGCAGTACATACTCGCCTTTATCAAAAAAGCCGACGAAAAAAATCTTTTGTCCGACGTAAAAACGGAAGTTTGTATGAAAGACGTTATGGCTTATATCAACGACAACATACACAATCTTCCTCACACCACCGCCACGAGAGTGGTAGATTCTCTCGTCAACAAGGGTTTGGTTGTCCGTTACCAAAAACCAAACAACAGGCGCAGCGTATTTTTGCGTACTACGGCAGAAGGCTACGACGCTATAGAAAACAACAGCAAATTGCTGCACGATAATATTAAGGAAGGCTTTGCAAACGACGTGCAAAAGGCAGAAAAATTAAAGTATCTTTTGACTCAACTCATCGATATATTCAGCGACTTTGACGCCGGCTGATTTATCAGTATCGGGATATACCCATTTTGATATATTCCCGTTTTTGTATCAATATAGCAAGTCCGTATTACCCCCATATAATCATTTTTCAAATGCCGCCCGAGTTTTTGTGGCGGCATTTGGCTTTTTGGCTTTTTTGCGGCTTGTTTGACCGTAAATATTTTTGCAAACGTTTTTAAACAACCTGCTTGTAATTGCTTTTTGTTTATTTTTAGGCAATGTATTTAAACTTGCTTTTTGGGCGTTTTGTATGTCTGTCGATTTTTATTGCTTTTTCAACCGAGTTGCTTAGCGATTTTGTTAATGGGTTAGGGTTAACTCTTTTGGGTTAACTCTTTTGAGTTAACGGGGTTGTTTCGGTTTGGTTGTGTCGGTAAGTTTTGGGCGTATACAAAAATACCGCAAAGCAATTTTGCTTTGCGGCGGTGCGTTAAATCGACGATATACAAAAATCGACAATATATTAAAACTTTCGTTTCTTTAAAACCGTCAATAAATTTAAGCCGTCAATTGCAAACTACAAATATAAAAGATAGTAATATTTCTAAAACCGTCAATATATTAAAATCGTTGACAAAACAACTAATCAACATTGCGGCAAAACGCAACGACTCGTTGCCGCAAAAATCATCGAAAAATTAAACGGATTTTCTGCTTTCTTCGATTTTTTGCATAAACTTTTGATTGTCTATTACAAATCTCTCGTGTTTGCCGCTACCGATTTCTCCTAAATCGTCTTCGCATTTGACTTCGAATACGAGGCGACGGCGGTCTATCTGCACCAAACGACAGTGACAAACAACCGTTTGTCCGACGGGCGTTGCGCGGGTATGCTTGATTTCTACCGATATGCCGACCGTGCCTTCGTCTTTGTTTAAAAAAGGTTGGGCGCATTTTGCGCACGTGTTTTCCATAAGCGCAATCATCATAGGCGTAGCGTAAACGGGCAACAAACCGCTACCGATTTTTTGAGCCGTCAATTCTTCCGTAACGACAACTTGCTCGGTATTGACAAGACCTTCTTTGAGTGAATTTGCCATAATATATCTCCTTTTGATTCTTTTGTCCTTTGCTTGCTTTTTTACTTCAAAAGCCTTTCGTGTTTGCTTTTTTGCGTTTAAACCGCTAAAAAATCGCCTTTTTGCCGGATATAAGCGGTTTTGATAGGTCAAGAGCAACGGCTTTGGTCATTTAAGCGTTTTTAAATATTTTTCAAAATTTATGCCGTGATTGCGGTCTATATCGTGTTTAACGGTATCTTTTATGCATTTGGTCAAAAACGAGTCGGCGTACTTTGCCGCCGCAAAAACCGATTTGCCGTTTAGCACTTTTGCCGTGACTATCGTCGTGAGAATATCGCCCGCGCCGCTCAAATTAACGCCGTAATAAGGTGATTTTGTGATTTTGTAGCCGTTTTTGTCGGCAATGATATTGCATATATTTTTGCCGTATTTGACGCCTGTTACGACGAGATTTTTGCAACCTTTGTCGATAACCGCACGGCACAACCCGTACAAAAAATCAAAATAATCGGCGTCGGCGTGTTTTGCGACGACTTGGTCGTAATTTTTTTGGCACAGCAGGCACAGTTCCGTCAAGTTTGGCGTTGCGACGTCGCACGTATCGACGAGCAGCGACATTTCGTTTTTTAAGGCTTGGTCAACCGTGTCGTACGTTTTGCCGCCGTCTCCCAAAACGGGATCGACGACTATCGTCGTTTTTTCTTTTTTGAAGTTTTTGATAAATTCGCGCGCCTTTTTGACTTGTTCTGCATCGGCAAAAAAACCGCTGACTATGGCGTCAAACTCAACGCCCATTTTTTGCCAACAACAGGCATAACCCGCCCAACACTCCGACAAATCCTTAATATAGTATCCGTCAAAGCCCGTCTGACAGGACAAAACCGCCGTAGGAAGCGGGCAAGCCTGAACGTTGAGCGCCGCAAACAGCGGCAAAGCCGCCGCAAGGCTACACTTGCCGAAACTACTCAAATCGTTTATGACTGCTACGAGCGGAACGTTTTTGAAACTATCCATTTACTTCTTCTTTTTCTTTAGATTTTTTGCCGAAAACGAGTCTTTGCAATCCGAAAGTTTGTCTTGTATACGGAATATGAGCGAGCGCGACAGACAAAGCGTAAGCCATAACCACGCTTACTCCCGCCTGAATAAAGTCGCTGACGAGCGACGTAAGCGCGACGCCCCAGCCGTACATACAGCCGTTGACGACAAAGTATCCCAAAGCCATCAAAATTGCGCTGACGACAAATGCCAGAAGGACGGCGACGTGAAAGTTAAATTTTTCCTTTTTGCGCATTGCGCGAACGATTAAGCCGCAGACAAGACCTTCTGCAAACTTGATAATGGCGGTGAAAGGCGCATAAAAGGCGTATCCGCCGCTTGCAATATCCGCCAACGCGCCGCCCAACGCACCGCAGAACCCTCCCGACAATCCGCCGCACAACACTGCCGCGACGAGCAGAAACGCATCGCCGAAGTTCACGTATCCCGGACCTGCAGGGATATGCAAATATGCGGTGACCACAAATACGAGCGCGCTAAAAAGAGCCGTGATGACAAGTTTTGTCGTCTTCATAAAAAAAACCTCCGTTTTTGGGCACGGAGGAAAAGTCTTTTGCGACAAATCTGCGCAACAAAAAAAGCAACGCAAAAAAGCCGCTCAAACTATTCCCATTCGGACTTAACGCGGTAGCGTATCACCGGCGGTCACGGAATCTCACCGTATCGGCTGTTGGGGCTGTTGGACTAACGACCTTGAACTTTGTCAAAATCGCATTACCATCGGTCAGGGGTTTCACCTTGCCCAAAGTTTGACAGGCACAATATACTACTTTATTTTTGGGTTGTCAACCGTTTTGCTGAGGTTTTTTAAACAATTATTTTTTTGCAACAAATACCAAAAAAAGAGAGCCTGATTATTGTCAAACTCTCTTTTTGCATAGTCGTTTTTGTTTTACACCGTTTTTGTTTGGTCAACGTTTGGTTTAGTTCTTTTTGCGGAATATGCCTTTGATTGCGACGCTCAAATCTGCAAAGGTCTTTTTCTTAACGACAAACCAAACTATCGCAAATCCGCCGAGTCCTGCCACTACGACCGAACCTATTACGATTCCTGCAATTGCGCCGCCGTTTAAACCCTTTTTGACGGGTTTATCTTCGTACACGGCGGTGAGATTCGTTTCGCCCGTGACGGTAAAGGTATAAACCTTTTTTGTGCTGACGATTTTTCCGCTTGCGTCTTTCCAACCCGCAAAAACTTTGCCTTCCGCAGGTTCGTCTGCGGTCACGGTTACGCTTTCGCCTTGCTTATACGTTCCGCCGCCTGTCCCACCTTCAACTTTGACTTCTACCGACGAAACGGCCTCTTTATCCCTAAAATGCGCTTGGATTGTGATTTCGCATGCAGGCATTACAAAGGTTGTCGGAGAACTTGTCGCACTTTCAAACTCAATAGTTACGCCCGCCGTTTCGCAAGTCCATTTGTCAAATACTTTGCCCGGCTTAGCAGGGTTTGCCGTTATGGTAACTTCCGTCTGATAGGTTGCCGTAGGCGCGCTCGACGTTCCGTTTGTTACCGTTATGTTGTAAATAATATCTTTAAACTCCGCCGTAAGCGTAACGTCGTTGTCGGGCATAGTGAAGGTGATTTCTTCCTTTTCAAGCTCGGCGGCAGGAAGGGATATTCCGGTACACGACCACTTGACAAACTCTTTGCCCGTAGGAACGGTAACTTTTATCGTAACGGTTTCGCTGCTCTTACATTTTTTGACTTTTTCACCCTCGCCGTCCGTAACGGTAACGGTGTTATCCATAACTTTTACGGTTGCGTAATGGCTCGGCTCTGCCGTTGCGGTTGCTTTATAGCGAACGTAATAGATGCCCTCGACAAGTCCCGTTGTTTCCGTATTGGCACAAGTGATCGGCGATGTAAACGCCGTATCGGTGGAATATTCCATATCGGCAGTTGTTCCCGTAATTTTACCGTCGCTTCCGCCATCGGTAGTCGGGGCAACGCCTTTCAGTCCCTCGGGCGCATTTCTGACGGATTTTACGATGCTGAAATATGCCGTTACGGTATTCGTAATGTTATAGTTACCGCCCTCTTTGTTGCTTATCGTTATAGAAGCGGTGTTTTCGCCGACTTCCTTGTTGTTTTTAAGTGTTACGGTATA
>CAKQEP010000021.1 GCA_934230325.1 uncultured Clostridia bacterium
ACGCAAGTCTTACCAAAAAGGGCAAAAACGAAATATCCGTACGTTTCTACAAAGGCGGCACGCCTTCCGAATGGAAATCCATAGAGGTCACCGCATACGAAGTAGTAATGTACACCAACTTTGAGCCTAACGCAGAATACGCTAAAGCGTATGCGGCGGTAGGTGACAAGATAGAGTTTGCAACGGGCGTAAACAGATTAGGTTATACGTTCCGTCACTGGTCGGACAGCGCAGGCGGCGTAAAATATGATACCGTTACCTTAAACAATCCTGCCGACCTCAAACTTTACGCTCAATGGACGGCAAACAGATACGACGTTACATTGAGTTATGAAGGCGGAATAATGGAAGGTGACGATATAGTTAAAGTCACCTACGACAGCAACTTTAAGTTGCCCGTACCCAAAGACAAAAACAACGTCAAAGCCTTTGCGGGTTGGACGGACGCGGACGGCAGACTTTTGACCGATTACACGGGCAACGGAAAAACCAACTGGACGACGCCCAAAGAGACCACTTTGTACGCAAAATGGGTAGACGTATTCGTATTTTACCAACTTGCCAACGGAAATTACTCTATATCGGGTTATCACGACGGGATAAAATATCTGCCTGTAGTCACTGTTCCGTCGATGTACAACGGCAAACTGGTTGAGATAATAGAAGGTCAAGCATTCAACAACGTTGGCACTCTCATTACCATCAACATACCCGATACGGTACAGTACGTAGAAACGGGCATAAACGGCATACTTCACTATGGTAGCGCGTTTATGTATTGTTACAACTTGAAAAACATAAACGTCTACTACGTAATAGGCAATCACGAAAGGTTGTACGCGTCGTACGACGGCATATTGTTCTGCAAAAAAGGACAATCTTCCGACAGTGACGACAGGATCGTTTACGCAGAATTTACGGGATATATGTCTTACCGTACTGCGGCGACTTACACCGTACCCGCGACCTTTGAAGTCAAGATAGGGGAAGCGTCAAGTACTACGCAAAACGAAACGTGGAGTGTTACGAGCATCGGCGTGAGAGCGTTTTACAGTATGAGCATACTTCAAACCTTACGTATACCGTCAAGCGTGACGACGTTGAAGGCAAGGAGCGTTTCTAACACGCATATCACGACGATAGAATTTCTTGACGTCGCAGAAGGCGAAACGGCAGAACCTCTTACGCTTGACGATAATGCGATTTCTTATACGTACTATCTCAAAAAAATAATATTGCCCGCGCGACTCAAGAACTTTAACACCAACAAAATAGTAAGTTGCAATGCGTTAACGGAAATTGAGTTTGTAGGTAAAGGCGGCGATTACGTAGCCAAAGAGAACATGATTTGCACCGACAACGGCGCGACGCTCGTTTGGGTACCTCTCGGCATCACCGAAGCCGTGACCATACCGAGCGGCATCACCAAGATAGGCACGAGAGCCTTTGAAGGCTTATCTATTACTGCCGTGACGATACCTGCGTGGGTAGAAACAATCGAAGAATATGCGTTTCATCGTTGTTACGGTTTGGCGACGGTTAACTTTGCGGGTGACGCAGACGATTCTAAACTGTCGATAGAGAATTACGCTTTTTACAGCTGTTACGGTTTGAGAGAATTAGAACTTGCTCCCAACGTACAAAAGATAGAGGCGTACGCATTCGGTAACACGGCAAACCTTACCAAAGTCACGGTAAAGAGCACGGGTTTTGTGGCGGAAGGCGAAGCCGTTCCCGCGCTTGATTTTGCAAACTACGCTTTTGCAAAGACGCAAGACGCCAACGGCAACTATGAGTTTTTTGTCACGGAACTCTTTATCGGCAAAGACGTACCGACTTTTAGCATTGCGGGCGTATTTGGTTTTAACATAAGGACGATTACGTTGGAAGACGGTAGCGCATACTTTACGGTCCACGACGGCGCGCTTTGCGACAAAGAAGTAAAGACGCTTATCTACATACCCAAAGGCGTGACGGGCAAGTACATCGTACCCGACAGCGTAACGTTGATAGGTTCTTCGGCGGCGTTAAACCATAGCGGATTGACGGAAATTGTCATCGGCAACAACGTAACGGAGATAGGGGAAAGAGCCTTTTACGGTTGCGTAAGTTTGACTACGGTCACCTTTAAAGCTACCAGCAAAGTAGAAACGATAGGCAACGAAGCCTTTGCGCAGTGCAAAGCGCTTGCCGACATCACTCTTCCCGCAAGTCTTAACACGCTCAAAGACCAAAACGGTCAAGTACTCGTCTTTGACGGTTGCACCGCTCTTAGGGCAATCAACGTAGAAGAAGGTAGCACGAGATTTAAGGCAATCGACGGTATTTTGTACGGCTTGAACGAAACGGGCGTGATAACGGAACTTTGCTTTGTACCCAAAAACTACAATGCAAACGACGGCGTACTTACAGTACCCTCCACAGTCAAGAGCGTATGGTCGGGAGCGTTTTCCGGTACGATGCAACTCAAAAAAGTAGTGTTTGTTGACGGCTCGCAAGTCGTATTTACAAGCAATATGTTTTACAGCTGTTACGCGTTGGAAGAAGTCGTATTGCCCAAAGGGCTTAAAAACATACCTACGTATACGTTTAGCGAGAGTCACAACCTTGTTACTATTACCGTACCCAACACGGTAGTTAACATAGAGCGTTATGCTTTCTTCAACCTTAACGGCTTGACAAATCTTGAGTTTGAGCGCGCGGACGCAGACAACAAAGAGCCCTTAAACGCAGGACAAAGAATGCTTTACAATTGCGGCTCATTGACCACACTCACGTTGTCGGACAGAATGGCAAGCATACCGCAATACTTTGCTTATGCGTGCGACAATTTACAAACGGTCAACATACCCGCGTCGGTGACGAGAATATACGGTCAGGCTTTTTACGCTTACTACCAAAAGGAAGGTACGGCAGGATTAAACAACTGGAGCAATCTTACCACCGTCAACATAGAAGACGTAAATATGCCTATTTACGAAGGTGAAACAAACGGCAAACCGAGCCAGTTGACAAGGCTTGACAACAGCGCTTTCTATCGCTCGATAAAACTCACCACGATAAACCTGCCCGACAGCATTTCCTTTATGGGCGCCAGCGTTTTTGCCGAAACTGCGGTAAAACATTTGACCATACCTGCCGGCTTGGCGAGCAATTACGTGAATTCTTTTGCTAACATGAAGAATTTGATTTCGGTAGACTTTAAGGGATACAATTTTACGACGTTAAACAACAACTCTTTCTACGGATGCGTTTCCTTAAAGACTATTACGTTGCCCCCAAGTATAGTAGAGATAAAAACAGGCGTGTTTAATAGTTGCAACTCGTTGGAGGAAGTATTGTTTGACGTATACCCCGACGATTATGCGGAAGCGACAAAGAGAGGTAAGAGCGACCTTAAAACGTTGTGGCCTATTTCCAGCGGCTTACCTTATCTCAAAACCTTTGGCTTAAAGACGCACGCAACGGGCGAAAATCCCAAAAACGTACTGCCCGACGGACTGACTATGATAAGAGATCAGGTATTCAACAAATGTTCTGCGTTGGAAACTATAGTAATACCCGCTACGGTAGAGTATATCGGGTACTACGCTTTCAACGCTACCGGTATTAAGAGCATAGAGTTTAAAACCTACGCCGACGGCGCAAACGCAGGCAAAAGCAGTTTGGCAACCATAGGGTTTAGCGCGTTTGCCGATACCAAACTGACTTCTTTCGTATTCCCCGAGAGTACAAACACAAGCGGCATAACGATAGGCACGGCGATATTTAAGGGTTCTTACTTGTTGAACAAAGTCACGTACAGCAAATCCGTAAAACTCACTCCCAACGAGTTGATAAACGGCGCGCGCAACGTAAAAGAAATAGTCATACCCGAAGGACTTTCCTTTGTGCGTAAAGGCGATATGTTGTACAACGCAGCAGGCGACACGATAATATACACCTATACAAAACCCGCCGATAATATTTTGGTTGTTCCCGCAGGAGTGACGGCAATAGGCAGCTACGCCTTTAAAGGTCAAACGGAAATAGCAAAAGCGTATATTCCCGATACGGTACAATACATAGGTGAATATGCTTTCTTTGGCAATTCCGCTTTGGAAGAAGTGTTCTTCTACAAGACAAAAGACGACGGAGCGGGCAATATAGAGGCGGATTTAGACAGCAACGGAAACTATCAGACAAATCCCATTCCGTCACTGCTCACCATAGACAAAGCCGCATTTGCAAACTGTAAATCGTTAAAGACCTTTGTTATTCCGAGTTCCGTCACAAATATAAATGACCACGCTTTCTACAAGTGCGCGAGTTTAGGCTCGACGGCAACGCAAGAAAAACCCTTTATCTTGCCGTCAACGGTCAAAAATTACGGAAATTATGCGTTTGCGTACACGGGACTCACTTACGTCAAGTTTACGGGTGATTACATCGATACAAGCGTTGGCGAGTACTTCTTTGCTAATACGCCTAATATCAAAAAGGTAGACTTTAACATAGCGGAAACAAAAATAGAAAGGGTATACGACAGTATGTTCCATACCAGCGGTATTAGAGAGATAGATTTGACGGGTATAAAATTTTTAGGCAGATATGCCTTTACTAACGCCTACATTAAAGAAATTACGATACCGTCTACTATGGTAAGCATATCCAGCGCATTCACCGCTTCGGAAAATCTTGAAAGGATAATATTTGAAGACAATACCGCAATGAGTTCTTTTGAGTCAGACGCGTTTACGCGCACTCTTTCTCTCAAGACCATAGAAAATATGGAAGGTTTGACGGAGTTGACCTTTATGGGAACGCATACCTTTACCGATTCTGGCATAAAGAGCGTTGCGATACCGGACAAAGTCGTTCACTTTGGTATAAGCGTGGGAATGCCCGCAACGCACAAAGAGCAAAACTTCATATTCAACAATTGTCCTAATTTGGAAAGCGTATTGTTGCCGAGCGGCGTTCAAACCATAGGCGGAAATATGTTTAACGATACGCCAAACCTCAAATACGTGACGTATAGGGGGTATGACGGACCTGCTAAAGTCATATTGCCAAATACGGTTAGGGTGTTGGGCGCGGCATTTTATAAATCCGGCATAGAGGAAGCGGACTTGTCGCAGATTGCCGTCGACGCGATGGACGCCGATTACGGCGTATTCCAGTTCTGCGACAAACTTGCAACGGTAAAACTAAACGAAGGTATTAGTTTTATTCCTTCGCTAATGTTTTTCAAATGCGCGTCGCTCAAAGAGTTTGATTTGAGTAAGTATCCTTTGATTACCAGCATACGACCGGGCTCGTTTAACGGTACGGGCATAGAAAATATGATTTTGCCCGAAGGCATCACTCACGTAGAAAAAGAAGGTTTTGCGTATTCCGCATTAAAGAGAATCACTATTCCGTCCACACTTACAAGCATAGGACCTGCGGCGTTTGCCGGCACAAAACTCACCTTTGTGGATTTGTCCACCGTACTTTCGGTCGGCACTTATTTGTTTGAAGGTTGCGAACAATTGACGGGAGTGGTTTTAAATCCCACATTGCCAAACGTAGGTGACAGTATGTTTAAGGATTGCGTTTCTTTAAAAGAAATCGAATTGCCTTCTACCGTCACCGCGATAGGCGGCAACGCGTTTAAAGGCTCGGGACTCGAAAGGTTTGTAGTGCCGGAAAAAGTCAATGCGATAGGCAAAAACGCCTTTGAAAACTGCGCGTCGCTCACGAGCGTTACCTTTGAAGGTAGTTATCTCGCCAAAGTTGAGGCGTATACCTTTGCAAACTGCACTAATTTGGAAGAATTTGTTTTGCCGGAAAGCGTCAGAGAAATAGAAAATTACGCTTTTGTCAATACCAAAATCAAAACGGCGTATATCCCAGCAAACGTCAGCAAAATAGGTTTGGGCGCGTTTGGCGGATGTACGGAAATCACTGCGTTTGAAGTTTCTCCCGACAACATATTGTTTAGCGCGACTCCGGGCGGTTTGCTTGCAGACGCCGCCGGCAATCTGATTGCGTACCCCGCAGGTAAAACCACTCTCGATTTGGAAGGCGTGGAAAAGATAGGCAGCGGACTGTTTGCAGGGACTTCCTTGACGGAAATAGAAGTGCCCAAAACGGTAAAAACGATAGGCGACTTTGCCTTTGCGTACAGTCAACATTTGCAAAAAGTATCCTTTGAAGCAGATAGTCAGTTGACTAATATAGGACAATACGCCTTTACCGAAACTTCTGCGCTCGATACGGTTGACTTTGCAAATGCGACTAAACTCCAAAGTATATCGGCGTACACGTTCTTTGGTTCGGGTATCAAATCCATAGTAATACCCGCCACTATCACTCAACTCGGACAATACGCCTTTAGACAGTGCAAGTCGTTGACTTCTGCAACGATAAAAGGCGCAGTGACGATTGGAACGTATTTGTTCGATTCCTGCGAGGCTTTGGAAACCGTCGTGTTTGAGCAGCCGATAGAAACGATTGCGGACTATGCGTTTAAAGATTGCGTTTCTCTCAAATCGGTGACGGTAGGGGAAGGTTTAAAAACCATAGGCAACAGCGCGTTTAACAGTAGCGGTTTGACGGAGTTTGCATTGCCTAAATCCGTCGAGATTATACAGAATTACGCATTCCAGTACTGCGAGAATCTTGCAACTTTCACTATCCCGCAAGACGCCAAGTTGCACACGATAAACAACAACGCATTTGACTTTAGCGGTTTGACAAGCATAAAATTACCCGCAAGCCTGACTCTTGTAGGTTATACCGCTTTCTCAAATTGCCCGCAACTGCGTTTGATAGAAATTGCCGAGCGCACGGAAGTGTTGAGATTGTATAGCGGCGCATTCAGAAATTGTACTGCGGCAACTATCTATATCCCCAAACTCGTCACCTTACCGCATTCTAATACCTTTGACGGTTGGACGGCAGAACAAACTATTTACGTCATAGGCAGAACGGAAGCCGACATTATGGACGACTGGTACGGCACGTTCACCGACGATATAGTGTACGGCGACGACTGGAGTTATGGCTGCAAAGCCAAGATAGAGTGGAACTACACAATGCCCTAAAAAGGTAACATAGCCACAAAAAGCAATAGTTTTTATTGTGCATTACAAATCAAAATGCCCCCGCAACAGCGGAGGCATTTTTCATCCAAAAAAACAATCCCAAATTGTCATTGCGAGCAAAAATTTTTTAAAAACAGCAAAATAAAAACCCAACAAAATGCTTGCATTTTGTTGGAGAGGAGCAGCCCGCTGTAGGGCGTAGGCGGTATATGAATATACCGACAAGCCTTTGGGCGGCGCTGCGACGAAATCTCGCGGAAGCGGCATCGTCAAAAAACAATAGTGCGTGTAATTAAAGTATCAAAAACAATATAAAAATATGTCGGTTATTACGCAAAGTGAAATACGTTGAGTAAGCAAACAAAAACTTAAAAAACACTTGACACACATAGTGCAACATGTTAATATTAAAGTGTTAGAATTTTGTTTGTGACGGGTTCAAACGGGTAAACTATATTGTATAAACCCGCAAATAATACAAAAAAAGAATTATTAACACAAAAATAGACAATTAGAACAAAAAAACAACGCAAAACAACGGTTACAAGCGAAAGCGAATACGTGTAAATATGTTGGTAGATATTAAAGCGTATTTTGCTTGTGCAAAAGTAATAAAAAAACCGGAACGGAGGTAAAAACGGATGAAACAAAAAAGGCTTATGACGGTAGTATTGTTAGTACTTATAGTATTAGCGTCGGTAATGGCATTTGTCGG
>CAKQEP010000022.1 GCA_934230325.1 uncultured Clostridia bacterium
CGTCGACAACCGAAACGTCGCAACAAAAAGACTTATCGCATACACGGTTTTTGTGTTGATTGCCTTTTTGTTGTCAGAAGTTTTTTATCGGCTGTTTTTGGGCAGAACGGATGATTTGAGCCGATTTGCCGCTCTTATTTACAAAAATCTTTACTTTATATTCAACACCGCAATAGTTTTTATTTATGCCGCATACATTCACAACGTGCTGTACGGCGCAAACTTTACCAAAAAGCCTTTTTTAGTGATATCGTTCAGTGCGTTTTGCCTTAACGGACTACTTGCCGTCGCCAACTTTTTTGTTCCGGTTCTGTTTAAAATCAACGCGGCAGGTCAGTTTGAAGTTTCTCTCGTCGGAATGACGATTTATACGGCAATAAACTACGTTATTCTTATCGCAAACGCAATTTTGGCAATGATAAACTATACAAAAGTGAGCAAACGCACGCTGTTTGCAATGCTTATGTACCCGTTGCCGCCCATCATCGCAGAAGTGATTTATTTGCTCAACAAAAACCTCGATTGGCGTTGTCTGTATTGTTTGTCTGCGCTGCTTGTGTACATATCCTACCAACGCGACGCTTTGTATCAGGACGAGTTGACGGGTTTGGCAAACAGATACGCTCTGCACGACACCCTAAACAAATGGTTTTCCGGCAACAAAAGCAACCTTAAAATTTACGGAATAATGCTCGACATCGACGACCTTAAAAAAATCAACGACAAATACGGACACGTCGCGGGCGACAACGCAATTTTGAGCGTCGCAAAAATTCTTTTGGAAATCAAGTACAAAAACGTTTATACGATAAGGTACGGCGGGGACGAGTTTTTGCTTTTGTGGCGTTCTCGCAACGACGAACAACTGCAAAAAATAACCGAATACCTTAATCAATCTCCCATCGGCCAAGAAGAAAACGACGAGCAAACGCAAAATATGAAGTTTAGTTTCGGCTCTTTCTGCTGTATTCCCGACGAAATCGGTAGCGCAACGGAATTTTTGGAAATTATGGACAAAAACATGTACGCAAACAAACGCCGTAAAGAAATGCAATCTTTGCAGACGCAAACAGATTAAACGGTTGCGACAATTTTTGTAATTCCGTCGGAGGCGATTAAAATTGTAATTACGAGCAAAATGCTCCCGTACGACGGGAGCATTTTGCATAGCAACCGCACGATAAGCGACAAAACACGGCAACTTTTAATGTGACGCTGCAACCGCACGGAAAAGCAATACGTATACGAGTTTTTACGACATTTTTTGGAAAAAGGCAAGGAAAAAAGATATGAAAAAGTACGTTTTTGACAAACAATTAAAAATAAGAATAAAGCCGATTTTTTGCAAATGGCTTTTTCCTTTTGCAAACGCATTGATAAGAATTTTGCCAAAAGGATTAGATAAACGCAAGGTGACCTACCAAAAAGGCAGAGCGGCGGGCTCGAGATTTCATATTCTCACGCCCAAAGAGGCGACAAAAAAGCCATTGCCTTGTGTTTTTTATATTCACGGCGGCGGGTTTGCTTATTGTCAAAGCCCGCACCAGTATCGGTTGGAGCAAGCCTATTGTACGGGCGCAAAGTGTATGATTTTTTCCGTCGATTACCCTTTGTCGCCAAAAGCGACCTACCCCAAAGCGGTTGACGTCTTGTTTGACGCATACCTTTATATGTTAAATTACGCCGAAAAATTAGGCGTCGACGCAACCAAAATCGTCGTGGCGGGCGACAGCGCGGGCGGTTCTCTCGCTCTCGACTTGATTGCAATGATTTCAAAATACGAGTTGTCTGCTCCAAACGGACTTATGGCGATATACCCCGTAGTGGACGCCGCTCAAAATACGGAGTCTATGCGCAAGTTTTACGACACGCCGCTATGGAACTCTCGTTGCAACGCAAAAATGTGGAAGTGGTACTTAAAAGGCAAACCGTATCAAAGCCCGCTTTCGCGACCTGAAGAATTGAGGACAAAATATTTGTTTGTAGAAACGGAAGAATACGATTGCCTGCGCGACGAAGGCGCGGCGTTGTTTGACCTTTTATCGCCGCATGCGGAATACGCGCAATTACGCCAAAACAAGCATACGTTTCACGGTTTTGACGTCAATTTTGGCGCAGAAACAACCCAAAAAGCCGTAGCGGAGCGAGTAGATTTTCTCATCCGCTGTTTTTCCGTCGACTAAAAACGGTATAAAAATCAGCCAAAAAAGTTTTGCAGATATTGACAAAAAATCAAAACGAAGAGTATACTAAACAACGATTTTTAAAGGGGTAAACAGTTTATGAACAATCAAAAGAACAAAAAGAAGATTATTAAAGAATTACTGCACGATTCCGACAAAGAGTTGACCGACGAACAACTCATAGGTGAGTTGTTAAGCACGGAAGTGACGGAAAATATAGAAAAAAAAGAAAAAATTTCTTTCGGACAAAAAGCCGCCGACGCCGTTGCGCGCTTTGCTGGAAGTTGGGCTTTTATTTTCAGTTTTGTAGCGGGAATGATAATATGGATGGTGTTGAATATTCTTTTATCCACAAAGGCGTTTGACGCTTATCCGTTTATTTTGCTCAATCTCGTATTGTCTTGCATTGCGGCGATTCAAGCGCCGCTCATTATGATGAGTCAAAACAGGCAAGAGGCAAAAGACAGAAAGCGCGCCGAAAGCGATTATCGCATAAATTTAAAAAGCGAATTTCTTATCGATGAACTTTACAAAAAACTGCAATCGGTTTCAGAAACGCAAAAAGCGATTATCAAACGTATTGACGAATTGCAAAAAAGCGTTACAAAAACCCCCGACCAAACCCCAAAAAATTAAACAACCGGTTTTGATATATACGAGTAGCGACAATATTCGTTTGCGCCTTTCGTCGCAAATGAAACG
Organism: uncultured Clostridia bacterium; assembly: GCA_934230325.1. Taxonomy (GTDB): domain Bacteria; phylum Bacillota; class Clostridia; order Christensenellales; family CAG-314; genus SFEB01. The sequence continues at coordinate 2,886 of CAKQEP010000022.1, forward strand.
CCCGAAAGCGATTGCTTTCGGGCGTTTTGGTCTACCTGTCGGGACTCGTAAGGAGCGTAAGCGACGGAATAGCGAAGAGAAACGAAGCGTCACAAAAGAGTTTAGAGTACTGTAGCGTAGTATTAAAGTCGGCGAGCAAAAGGGGAGCAACAAAAAAAGGTTTGCAGACAGCAAACCGTTTTTGTGGCGACAACAAAGCGAAGCCGACGCTGGTCTACCTGTCGGGACTCGAACCCGAAACGTCGCCGTCGGAGGGCGAAATTTTATCCAATTAGACTACAGGTAGTTATTCACCACAACATTATAGCACACGTTGTCAAACTTTAAAAGCGATTGCGGCAAATTTACCGCGCAATATTTTGTCGAGGCTACATACGCTTGACGGTTTGGTCGGCGTGTGTTAAAATTTTTTATATGGACAACAAAAACGGCAACCTATTATTTATAAAGGGCAAAGAAAGTTTTGACGGCAAAGATTTTTCTGCGGCAGTCGAATATTTTTCGTCGGCGGCGGAAGGCGGCGATACCGACGCAATGATTTTTTTATCGCAGTGTTTTTGCGGCGGGTTAGGCGTAAAAAAAGACGTAGACAAGGCGTTTTTTTGGCTTTTGCGCGCCGCAAACGCCGGCAATGCAGAAGCGCAGTATTGTCTTGCGTTGTGGTACAGCGACGGAGTTTATTGCGTTACAAATTATCAGCAATCGATGTTTTGGTGTGCGCGAGCGGCTCGTCAAGGTCACGAAGAAGCGATTTCGTACATGCTTGAGTTGGCGGGGGACGACGTATGAAAAGGGTAGTAGTAGGCATGAGCGGCGGCGTTGACAGCAGCGTAGCCGCGCTTATTTTAAAAAATCAAGGTTTTGACGTCGTTGGCTTATACATGAAAAACTGGGAAGAAAGCGACGATTGCGGTCGTTGCACTTCCGACGAAGATTACGCCGACGTAAGAACGGTATGCGACAAAATCGGCATACCTTATTTTTCCGTTAACTTTGCAAAAGAGTATGTGGACAGAGTTTTTAAGTATTTTTTGGCGGAATATGCCGCAGGTCGCACGCCAAACCCCGACGTTTTGTGCAATCGCGAGATAAAATTCGGACCTTTTTTGCGTCAGGCAAAATTGTTGGGGGCGGACTACATAGCGACGGGGCATTATTGCGGGATACTGCATGACGGCGACGTCCATTATTTATTAAAAGCCGCCGACCAAAACAAAGACCAAACGTACTTTTTAAATCAGTTGAGCCAAGTTCAACTCAAAGACGTACTGTTTCCGTTGCAAAATATGCAAAAAAGCCAAGTTCGCGACATTGCCGAAAAATATTCTCTTGCGACGGCGGAAAAAAAGGACAGTACGGGGATATGTTTTATCGGGGAACGCAACTTTAAAAACTTTTTGATGCAGTATCTCCCCGCAAAACAAGGCGACGTCGTTGACGTGCACGGCAAAAAGGTAGGCAGACACGACGGACTGATGTATTACACGTTGGGGCAGCGTCGCGGTTTGGGTTTAGGCGGCACGCAAGACAGTCAGGAGCGCTGGTTTGTCGTAAGCAAAGATTTGCAAAACAACCGCCTTATCGTCAGTCACGGCGACGAATCGGTATTAAACAGCCGCGCTCTCGTCAGCAACGCCGTAAACTGGATACCGTTTGAACCGCCGCAAACAACCTTTAAATGCACGGCAAAATTTCGTTATCGCCAACCGGAGCAAGGGGTGACGGTGACAAAGGAAACCGGCGGCAAAGTCAAAGTAGATTTTGACAAACCGCAGCGGGCGGTTACGGAAGGTCAATACGTAGTTTTTTACGACGGAAACAAGTGCATCGGCGGCGGCGTAATAGACGAAGTAATAAAATAAGGGCAAATAATATCAAAAACCGCTCAAAAACCGACAATATTAGCCACTGTTCACTTTTATTTCTAATTATTTTCAATTAGAAAAATAATAAAAGTTCTTGACAAAAGCGGATACAGGTGGTAATATAAGTAGGCTGTCGCGAGAGGCAGCGAGAAGCTTGAAAAGAGAATAGGTAAAAAAGCAAGAAAAA
>CAKQEP010000023.1 GCA_934230325.1 uncultured Clostridia bacterium
ATATAGTCACAATAAAAAAGGTTTGCTCGTTGGCAAATCCTTTTTTATTGCTCCTTTTGGCTTGTCGACCTTTTCTCCTACTTGTGTACTCTAAACTTATTTGTGACGCTCGCTTTGCTCGCTATTCCGTCGCTATCGCTCCTTACGAGTCCCCTTGGAGGTACCAACGTCGCGGCAAAGCGATTTTTGCAAAAGACTGTCCTTTGGACGGTCTTTTTGCTTTTACGCTTGCCGCTCCTCTCCCCAAAAAGTTTTACAACTTTTTGGGTTCCCCCTTTTTTTACGCTTTATAGTCACAATAAAAAAAGGTTTGCTCGTTAGCAAATCCTTTTTTTGTATCAGTTTTTATCAAAACTTGCTTTTGGTTACATTGCATAAATAAATTTATTTATGCATTATTCAATTTTACAGTCAAAACTATAATTATTCAGATAATAATTCGGTTATATAGTTTACGTTAGCAAGATATCCGTTTTGTTGTACAGCCGCTTTAATAAATATCTTCGCCAAATCTCTGTTGATATTATACAGATATCCCATATTTCCACCTCCTTTCCAATTAAAAGGAGAATATGGACCATAACTTAATTTGATAATATCAGTTGTAAATGAGGCTGTTTTTATCGGGTGATTTTTGTAATAATATGCGTTTTTTACGCCTTAATCTTCTAAACCAAGCAAATAATCGGTTGAAACACTAAAATAGTTAGCAATAGACACCAAATAAGATATTTTTGGTTCGTTAATCTCGTTTTCCCAATTTGATATTGCAGCATCAGTCGTATTCAATTCTTTTGCAAGTTGTTTCATGGATAAATGGTTGTCTTGCCGCAACTCTCTTAGTCTTTGTGCAAATATTTTCATAATATAATTCTACTAAGAAAACTTAACAAAATGCTTGACACTAAGAAATCTTAGTGATATTATTAAACTGGTAAGTTGTATAAGATACCTGTATGATACGAACTAATAAAACACGGTGTTTTTCTTTGGCAGAAAGTATATCAATAAATCAACCAAAGAATTTGTGCGGACAAACTTCTACACAATAATGACCATACGAATATCAATCACCAACTTCATATTGTTCTTTTAATGTTTTTTTGCTATATCTTGCTCGACTCGATATGATGTTTTTGGTTAAAGTTTCAAGCCCGCCAAAAATACCTAAAATAGTTTTTCTTGTGTGCGTATCCTTGCCGTACAGTAATAAATCTTTTTAGCATTTTTATTAGGAGAAAAACATATGGATAATAATACCAACGATAAAAAATTGTTTTGTTTTATAGTATTGTTTATCGTTATTTTTTTTATCGCAATTATCTTTTTTGGCGTTAAAAAACACAACGAACAATTCAAACTAACCAATTTGTTTCGCCGTCCCGCAAGGACCAACGATATTTTAGTCGATATAAACGCTGATTTTAGCAGTTTCGGTTGTAAATTTATCATTGCCCCGCAAGTAGATATAAACGATCTTCAAATAACTATTGATATAACTGACGACAAAAATAAAATTTTAACTTCTTTTGTAAAAACGTTAGGCAACGTAAAAAAAGGGGTTCAAATAAATTATACTATATCGATTTTTGAATTAGGCTTGTCAACAAGTTTGAATGCTACGTATGCTTCTATATATGTTACCGGAGGCTCGGTTTCTTATTTTTCAAGTTATAACCTTATACAAACATATAAAACTACCGAATGTTGTTTTAATTAAAAGTTGTTTTAGACATCGCTAATTGTTTTTTTGTTTCTGCAGGGATTTGATTTTGCGGCGGGGTTGTGATATAATAATTTTTGATAGCGTGAAGCAACGCGTTTTTTGCAAACCAAAAATCAAAAAATGCGGCGGGGTTGCGGTTGTAAATTTTTACGCGCGACAAAACTTGTTATCAAAGGAAAAATTATATGGAACTCATTATCGCGACGCACAACGACAACAAGGTCAAAGAAATCAAGGACATTTTAGGGGGGTATTTTGATAAAATATCCTCCGCTAAAGACGTGGGCGTGTTTGAACAAGTTGACGAGGACGGCGCAACTTTTTTTGACAATGCGCTAAAAAAGGCGCAGGCGCTCAAAAAACTTTTTCCTTCCGCTTGCGTTTTGAGCGACGACAGCGGGTTGTGCGTAGACGCGTTGGGCGGCGCGCCGAGCATAAACAGCAACCGTTTTGCCGTCGAAGGAAACGACAAAGCAAACCGCGACAAACTTCTTGCCGTTTTGCAAGGCGTCACAGACCGCTCTGCGCGCTTTGTGTGTTGCGTCGTATTGATTGACGAGGACGGCAAGGTTTATTCCGCACAGGGCGAAACAAGCGGCGAAATACTGCGGCAAGAACAAGGTAGCGGCGGGTTTGGTTATGACTGCGTGTTTTTTAGCGACGACCTTAAAACGAGTTTTGGAGCGGCGTCTAAGGAACAAAAAAATTCTGTCAGTCATCGCGGGCGCGCCTTAAACAATTTGTACCGAATTCTTTTAAAAAACGGGTTTTTTGATAAATCGAATAAAAATAAAAAAGACGCAAACGCTTAAAAAGTCCCCTATTAAACAATAAATAACGCCGCTCGGTTTGAATAAATAAAAAATTAAAAATATTTTTCCTAAACTCGGCAAAAAAACTTGACAACAAAATTCAGTTGTGCTATTATCTTTTAGCGTTGTTGTGCGGGTGTAGTTCAATGGTAGAATACCAGCCTTCCAAGCTGGCTGCGTGGGTCCGATTCCCATCACCCGCTCCAGTCTACACCGATATTGCTATTTTAGTTTGTGCCTGTAGCTCAGTCGGATAGAGCAACGGCCTTCTAAGCCGTGTGTCGGGGGTTCGAATCCCTTCAGGCACGCCATCGATGCGGTGGGTGTAGTTCAGTTGGTTAGAATGCCAGATTGTGGCTCTGGAGGTCGTGGGTTCGAGTCCCATCACTCACCCCATTACACAACATATAGGGGTGTCGCCAAGCGGTAAGGCACTAGACTTTGACTCTAGTATTCGTAGGTTCGAATCCTGCCACCCCTGCCAAAACAAAAATTTTGATTCATTAGCTCAGCCGGTAGAGCACTTGACTTTTAATCAAGGTGTCCCGGGTTCGAATCCCGGATGGATCACCAAAATATGCATCATTAGCTCAGTTGGTAGAGCACCTGACTCTTAATCAGGGTGTCCAGGGTTCGAGTCCCTGATGGTGTACCAACACCGACTGCGCTAAGTAGTCGCAACAAAAAAAGGTTTGCTCGGTTAGCAAACCCTTTTTTTATTTCTCCCCTTTTGCTTGTCGGTGTTTTTTTCACGCTGATGTACTCTAAACGCTTTTGTGACGCTTCGTTTCTCTTCGCTATTCCGTCGCTATCGCTCCTTACGAGTCCCTGATGGTGTACCAACGTCGCAGCGAAGCGGTGTATGCAAAAGACTGTCACTTTGTGGCAGTCTTTTTTGCTTTTTGCGCTTGCTGCTCCTCTCCCAAAAAGTTTTACAACTTTTTGGGTTCCCGTTTTTTGCGCTAAGTAGTCGCAACAAAAAAAGGTTTGCTCGGTTTGCAAACCCTTTTTTTATTTCTCCCCTTTTGCTTGTCGACTTGTACTATAATTTTATGTATTCCTAATTAACCCGTCTAATGAAAGCATTTTGACGGAGAGGAGCAGCCCGCTGTAGGGCGTAGGCGGTATATGAATATATGCCGACAAGCCTTTGGGCGGTGCTGCGACGA
>CAKQEP010000024.1 GCA_934230325.1 uncultured Clostridia bacterium
TTTGTTTCTCCGTCGTACCAACCGTCAAAACGTATACCTTCGCTTGTCGCTACGTCTGCGGCATACGCCGTTTTGCCGTCTTCTACGGTGACCGTCGCCACTGTTTCCTCGCCGTTTTTAAAGGTAACGGTACGGTATGTTTTTTCCGGCATTTTTTCGCAACCGACCAAACAACATATCAACGCTACCGCCGTCAAAACGACAATCAAGAGTTTTGTGAGTTTTTTCATAAGTTTTTACCTCCGATAAATAATATTTATATCACGCCGCGCCTTTCAGCGCGCCGACGATACCTCGTCTTTGGTTTTTTTCGCTTTTGTTGTATTTGTATTGCTTTTTGTAGGGCAAGGCGCGACGATACCCGCAACAAAATACAAAAATCCGCAAGCAAAACACCGATATACTCACATACCATAAGTACGGCTTTGCTTGCGGATATTATCCTTAACCTTTTTGTTAACTATGATGTCTGTACTGCTGCGTTTAGGGTAGGTTGTTTTTCCACATGCCTGCTCAAACCGTAGTAAATACTGCAATTAAAGATAGAAACACTATCCTTGTAACCGATTATAACACAAGAATTTATCATTGTCAATAAAATTTAACTAAATAGTTAGAAAAATATTACCCCCCCCCCGCGACATTTTCACCTTGTTAAAACGTGCCGCACGGCACGGCAACGTTTGTCAGTCGGCGTCTTTAATATCCGAACATAGATTGTCCGTCAACGGTAAGGAAGGCTACTCTTTTGAGGTATTTGCCGAAGTTACCAAAAAATAGCGGCGGGTTTGTTTTAAAGCGAAAGAAATATCCTCAATTTGGTTGGCGGCGGGTTTGTTTTGATACTTGCAAAAATCCACCGTTGAAAAAAATTTGCGCAGTTTTTTTGCGTCTAAAAAAAGAGCCGTCAGTGGACGGCGTTAAAAATTGCGGCGGCGGCGTCTTGCGCGCAAAGGGCAAGGCAATATTTTTTGTTTTGTATCGTTACGGTTTTGGTAACGACGCCCGCAGTATCGGTTTTTGACGGGCAAAAAATCGGTTTGCCGCTTTTTTTAAATGCGCTTTCTTTTGCTGCCCAACGCTCGGTCAAAAACGCCTCTTTGTCGCGGGATAGGGCAAAGGCTTGCTTTTCCTCGTCGTTTAAGGCTCTGTTTGCCACTCTCGCGCTTGCTTTTTGCGGCACGATTTGAATGTCGACGCCGACGTCGTTTGACGATACTGCGACCGCCACAGCCCCGTTTGAGTGAGATAGGCACACAAAGACGTCGTTGTACTTGATTTTAAAGCCGTCAAAAACAAACGACTCCTCTTTTAGTTTGCCAAAAACTTTTGAAAGCGCAAAACAAGCCAGCCGCCAAACCGCTTGACGCTCGTCGCGGACTTTGGGGTTTTGGGCTTGTTGTATGCGTTCTCGACGCGGTTGCGGCAACACGAAAGGAAAAAGTTCGTTTGCTTTTTGCACGGAACACCAAAAGACTTCCGTAGTAATTTGTTTCATAAATCAATTATACAGCGCCGCCGGTTTTATGTCAAACGGGACGGTGCGGCGGCGCGGTTTTTTGTTTTTGTGGCGATAAGGGTAAATGCGTATATAAGCAAAAAGGCAACGGCGCAACTAAAATAGTTGCGCCGTGTATAGTGTTTGTTTTTTGTACCGTCAAAGCCTTAAGTTTTTATTGTTCTTCCGGCTCGTTTTTGGTAATTTCTACGGTTTTGACGCCGTTTTCTTCCTTAACCACTACCGTGAAAGTAAACTTTAACGCAGTGTAGGAAACTGTGTAGGTGTTTGTTTCCGCATCAAACTCGCAAAATTCCGCAAAGTACTTATCTTCGTCGGATAACGCAATAAACAGTACGCCTTTTGCGCCGATATCGACGTAAGATTTGCCGTCAGCCGAATAAATCGTTTCTACGTCTTCTACGGTGACTTTCATGCTTGCGTACGGGTTTATATCGTCAAATCCGACTTCGCCCGCGCCAACCGACGTAAACGCAATATAGTAGTATTTTGTGCTTATAATCTTGCCTTCGTCGTTTTTGGCTCTTTGAATGAGAATGAGCGTGTTTTCTTCGATACGACCGGTGTCAATTTTGATTTCTTCGCCTTTGTAGGTAAAGACGATGTTTTGGAAGCCCCTACCCGCAGAGGACATGAGAATTTTTTCAAAGGACAGTTTGTAATCGCCAAACGTCAACTCCTGAACTCTCGTAAAGACCAAATTTCCGTACAAGAATACGTTGCCAGAGTACGCTCTGAGGTTGAAGGTCAACTTGTAGGTGTATTCGTCGTCTGCAAGAACCGTAACGGTATACAGATTTGTTTCCTCATCGTATTCAAAGTCTACTTTGTCAAAGGAAATAAGTTTGTAGTTGCCGTCATCGTCCTTTGCGTAGAAAAGATTGCTGAATTTGCCAAAATTGCTGCTTATCTTGTCTCTGCCTATCGGATCGCCGTTTTCGTCAAAAGTCTTGGAGATGGTCATCGTGCCCCAGTCGTCTTTCAAAATCATACCGAACAAAGCGTAAAGTTGAGCATAGTTAATGTACGTGGGGTTGTAAGCGATGTATTGATACTCAAGACTCGTCACGAAGTAAGAACTGTTGCTTGAACCGTCTTCTTCTTCGCCCTTAAAGTCAATTTCTATACCGATACTAAATCCGCCTACGCTGATGTAGAATTTGCCGTCTTTGCGAATGACGTAGCACGCTTGAGGTTGGTCGACGCCTTCAATTTCCAGTCTGCCTTTGACGGTGTATTCTTTTTTGCCGTCGGGAGCGAAGTACAACGTAAAGATTTTTGATTTTGCTTCGTTTAACGGCAACGGATATTTGTTTGCCGTATCCGCTTGACGAGAGAACGCAATCGAGAAACCGGAGTTTTTGTAATAAGTCTTCATTCCCGTTCCGTCGTAGTTGTACTCTTTGGTTTTTGTCAAAGCGCCGAAGTTTTCTACTACAAAGCCGTATTTGTTGCCCGTTTCGCCTTCTCTTGCCGGACGATAAATAAGAACGTCGCCTTGCTTGTAGCCGTTTGTCGGATCGTCTTTTTTGACGATTTCGTAATAGTATAC
>CAKQEP010000025.1 GCA_934230325.1 uncultured Clostridia bacterium
GGGAGCAGATAAAATCTGCTTTAAGTCGATACGCAGAGATGCGTTATAAGGGACTTTAGGTTATGGAGTTCCAACAAAAAAAGCATAACCAAACCTTGTGCTTGAACTATTTACCTATTCCACTCAAGCAAACTTGACCACGACCTTGTAAACCGCAAGGTTTTTTTTGTTGGTTTAATACCTTAAAGACAAACGGTAGCACGCTTTTTGTACTACCGTTTTAACTTTTTTACAACAAACTACAACGACAATCTATATGATAACGACAAAACGCCGTTGCGGTTTGTTTTTTTATGCTTGCAAATATTTATAGGTATAGCGTCAAGAAAAATGATAGCCGTTGTAGTATTTACCTTTACGCATTTAGCAATGAGCGTGTTTTACTTTCGCTTGCATATGGACCGCTTCCGCGAGATTGCCACAGCGTAAATTTTTATTTATAAGGTTAGATTTAAAAAAGTCAAAAATTTACGCTTCGCAATGACACTTTAAAGTACTTACTAATTGCAAAGAATAAAGTAATACCTTTATACGCGAGCGAAAGTGCCTTACTTGTCATTATGAGGAAAAAATTTGCAAATAGCATAATTTATCCTTGTGACGGCAAATTTTTGACGTGATAATCGCACGGAAGTGAACCGCATTTTGGTAAAATGTTGAACAGGTACAAAAACAAAAGGAAAACAGAGATTGTTTGCCTATTCGCATTAAGCGCCTTGCGTGTTTATCCTTTGTCTGCATATGGACCGCTTCCGCGAGATTGCCACGACGTCGCAGCACCGCCCAAAGGCTTGTCGGCATATATTCATATACCGCCTACGCCCTATAGCGGGCTGCTCCTCTCCAACAAAATGCAAGCATTTTGTTGGGTTTATTATTTTTGCCATTTTTAAAAAATCGCTTCTCGCAATGACACTCTAAAAAACAGCCGCTTTAAAGCACTTCCGCTCGTGTATAAAGGGCGGTGTTGGGACAGGAAAGTTGTCAAAGCGGGCAATCATTTTGGCCGATTAGTTTTATTCGATTGCAAAATAAATCAATATTTGTTAAAATAAACGGGTATGAAAACCATTATCGCCATCGGCGGCGGAGAAATTCGCCAAAAAGAAACTCTCGATATAGACAGATTTGTTGCCGACCTTGCAAAAAAACGCGCGGGGGAGCGGCGCGCTTACGGATTGTTTTTGGGTACGGCAAGTCACGACAGTATGCCCTACTTCAACAGTTTTCGCAAAACGTATACTTCCGTATTTGACGTCAAAGCCGACGTTGCGTTGACGGTATACGGCGAAATGAATTTTGAACACATAAAAGAAAAATTTGACAAAGCCGATTTTATTTACGTCGGCGGCGGCGACACAAAATATATGTTGCAAAAGTGGAGCGACAGCGGCGTAACTAATCTCGTCAAAGACGCTTACCAACGCGACGTCATCGTAGCGGGGTTGTCTGCGGGCGCGATTTGCTGGTTTGACGACGTATACAGCGATTATGACATTATTGCGGGGAAAAGCGGAGAATACAAGTTTCTCAAAGGGCTGGGCTGGTTGAAAGGGCTTGCCTGTCCGCATTACGACGACCGTCCCGAGTTTGACGACAAATTTATGCAGAGCGATTTTGACGAAGCGTACGCGTTGCAAAACAATTCCGCGCTCGTTTTTTGCGATGAAACGCTTGTCGGAGCGATTTCCGCAGGCGGAAAGGCTTACAAACTGACCAAAAAAGACGGAAAACTCGTCAAAACGGAGATAGAAAACTATGGACTTTAAAACTACCGCCGTTTCCGTTTTGATAATGATGGTGTACGCCTTACCCGGATTTATTTTGATAAAAACCAAAGCGATAAACCCCGACGGAATAAGTTATTTTGCCAAAGTTCTGTTGTTTGTGTTTCAGCCGTGCTTGTCGCTTTATAGCTTTAACAAAGCCGACTATACGCCGCAATTGCTCGCAAATATGGGCGTGGTGTTTGGCGTGGCGATAGGCGTTCAGGCGTTGATAATAACCGTGCTGTGGCTGTGCTTTAAAAACAAGTTTGACGACGTAAACGTGCGCGTCGCGTCGGTAGCCGCCGCATTCGGCAACGTCGGCTTTTTCGGCGTTCCGCTGTTGGAAAGGTTGCTGCCGGAAAATCCCGACGCGTTGGCGTATTCCGCAACCTTTATCGTGAGTTTAAATCTTATGGCGTGGACGCTGGGTTGCTTTGTTTTGACCAAAGACAAAAACTTTTTGAAGGTGAAAAAACTGTTTTTAAACCCGCCCGTACTCACTTTGTTGATTGCGTTGCCGCTGTTTTTGACAAATACCAAACTTCCGACGGAAATAGGCGGCATAGTAACCGTCTTGGGCAAAATGACTACGCCTATGTGTATGCTTATTTTGGGTATGCGGCTCGCTACAGTGTCCTTTAAACAACTTTTTGGGGACTGGCACACTTACCTTTCTTCCGCCGTCAAACTCGTGGTTTTGCCCTTTGTGACGCTGGGAATATCCAAACTGATAGGTCTGACCGACGACGTAACGAGCGCGTTTTTTATTCTTGCGTGTTGCCCGTCGGCAACCGTCGTACTAAACCTTGCGGAAATGTTTGGAAGCGGTCAAAA
>CAKQEP010000026.1 GCA_934230325.1 uncultured Clostridia bacterium
GGCGGCGCTGTCGGACATAACGAAATTTCGATTATCATCCCTTGTCATCGTGTTGTGGGAACAAACGGCAGTCTGACAGGATATGCAGGTGGTATAGAAAAGAAAATAAAACTGCTTGAACTTGAAAAAGCCGATATGAGCCGCTTGTTCGTTCCGAAAAAAGGCACGGCACTTTGAAAAGAATTTAATTATGAAAATTTCGGGTGGCAATAAAACGGGATTTTAAACTTACTGACACGGCGGCGAAGTCTACTTGGATCATCGGTGGGTACTAATGATTGGATGCGTGGAAATAGGCTAATTTTTATTATATGAATTTATAAAAAGGCTCATGGAGAAATTCCTGCGAGCCTTTTTTATCGTTTGAAAGCGCAATTCTAAAATTTAATTTTAATAATTCCCTATGGGAACTGCGCTTTTCGGTCGGTTTTTTGGTACTCCCGACGGGAATCGAACCCATAACTAACCCTTAGGAGGGGTTTGTTATATCCATTTAACTACGGAAGCGTATTTGATTTTAACAGGGTATATTTTAGCAAACTTTTTGACAAAATACAAGCGTTTTGCGGCAACATATAACAAGGTTGTTGCTTTTTTCCGACAGCGCTATGACCTTGCGTATCGATATATTCTAAACGGTGCTTAAAAATTCTTACGATTCGCTGCGATTTGTCCCTTTAAACCAAAAATCAAAAAAAGTTGCCGCCAAAGCCGATTTTGGCAGAACAAAGAAGGCAATTTTGTCGGTTAACACACAAAAATCAAAAAACTGTAGCAAAACCATACCCTTTTTTGCTTGATTTAAACAATTTTTGATAGTATAATTTATGTAATAAACAAACAAAATAGGTTTGTATGTTTTGTTTTTGCGGTTACGTATATCAAAAATCTTTACAAGGCGGGCAAAAACGAGCGACGATTTGTGGTTTTTTGGGATAAAAAGAAAAATAAACTCATACGGAGGTTTTTTTATGGATAAATTAACGATGGTTTTTATGGTGGTCGTCGTATGTTTGGGACTGTTTTCCATTGCGGTTTTCATATACGATATAATTCGCCAAAAACGCTGCAAAACAAATGATTGCGGTTCTTGCGACAAGGTTGCGCCCGCCAAGCGGACCGACGAGCAAAATTGCGAATCTTGCCCGCTTGCCAAACAAGCCGCTGCTGCCGCAGTGGTAGAGGAAAAAACGAGCCTTAAACAGCCGTTGCCGGCGGACGAACTCGACGCCCAAGACGCCTGCGCCTGCGAAGAACCCGCAAAGCACGAAGAAAGCGAAGTTGTTTTTTCTTCCGCCAAGAGCGAAACGCTGGAAGAAAGGTACGCCGCGCTTGACGAGCAGAGCAAAAACTATTATGACGAAATAGCGCAGTACGCCGCCGCCGTAGACAAGAGCAAGTGCATCAAAAACGCGCGGCACGAAGAATATAAGGTAGGCAAAAACCGTCTTGTACGTATTCTTATCAAACGCGGAATCGTCGTTTGCGAACTGATTTTGCCTAATACCGACTTCAAAAATTATATCGAAGACAACAAACTTGCGCTCAAACCCGCCGCAACCGTCGTTAAAGTGACCGACGAGGAAAAAGTTAAAATCGTCAAAAACGCTGTGGACATAGCGGTAAAGGGCATCGCGGAAGAAAAAGAACGCAAAAAGGAGCAAGCCAAGATTCTTCGCAGAGAACGTTATTTGCAAACAAAGGAAGAGTAACGACGTTTTGTGCAAACGACACGGCGAGATTAAAGCAATCTCGCCTTTTTTTGCGGTTTTTTGCACAAAAACGGACTTTGAAATATGCATAAAGGCAAAGAGTATAACGATTTTTATTTTTAAAATATTGCGTAAAAATTTTGCATACGTACTTGATTTTTTGAGAGAGCTATGCTAAAATGTAAAAGACGAAACGCATGTTCAAGGTAAATGCGTAAACTATCAACCCCGCAATACCTGCGGAAAAATTGCACAAAAACAGGCAAAAGGAGTTGACAAGGTATGACAAGTCTGCGACAATCATTAGCAAGCAAGCAAGCAAGCAAGC